>PAUC01000008.1 GCA_002712585.1 Dehalococcoidia bacterium | reverse complement strand
CCAGTTGGAAAATATGCTATATCACCTTTCTTAAAATCAGTTTTTTTACGTTCCATACCAGAATCAATGTTTGTTTTAATATATACAACTGATTTACTCATACGATGTACATTATCATGTATTGGCAATGATCTTGTAATCAACCCTATAGTTCTGGGGAATCTGGGGAGATGTCGTTTTCTAGATTGTTCGAATAGTCCTTCGTTGTCTAAATTATATTTTAATTTTTCGAACTCCATAGCTAATGGTCCTGAGCCTTCGCTAATGATAATGTTTACGAGAAGATCTAAACTTCCGCTCGTCTCATAAAATGACATCCTTCCATGAGATGTGACGCTACGCCCATTTTCCAATATATTTAGGCCAGTGCTCCTGGCAAACATTACGCATTTAATCTGGGAATGTGGATCTTTTAGTGTAAAGTAGGCATGACCGGCGGTAGAGATACGTAGATTGGATATCTCACCTGTAATCCAGATGTCGCCTAATAACTCGTCTTGAGTAATTAGTTGTTTAATGTACGTGCTAGCTTGCGATACAGTCAGGGATTTCAACTAAAGATTGGCTCGTTCTGCGTAAGTTCCTGTACGCGTGTCTACTTTTATAGTGTCACCTTCCTTGATGAATAGGGGAACATTCAACTCAAAGCCAGTTTCAAGAGTCGCCGGCTTGGTCCCTCCTTGCGCTGTGTCACCCTTTAATCCAGGTGGGCTGTCGGATACGATTAAGTTGACAAAAGTAGGCATTTTAACACTTAAAAGCGCTCCTTTGAAAAACGATATCTCGACAATGGCTTGGTCTTTTAAAAAATTTAAGCTGTCTCCCATCTTTTCTTCAGATAATTCGAATTGTTCATATCCGTCTAGATCCATAAAATGATAGAAAGCGCCGTCGTTATATAGATACTGTGACTCTCTAGTTTCTATATCTACGGTTGTAAATGTTGTGTGATAAGCTTGAAATGTTTTTTCTGTAACCGCTCCGGAGAAGAGATTGCGCATTTTAATGCGAGTAACCGGGGCCCGTTGTTGCATTTTGTGCTTTTGGTAATCTAATACTTCGTAGGGTTGCCCGTCTATTTTCATGACGGCTCCTTTACGAAGATCGGAAAATCCTATTGTTGGCATCTTCTCGCCTCCTCTATTTTTTTGCCTTACTGAGTTGTTTAGCTCCGTCTTTGGTTAAAATGACTAAATCCTCTATTCTGACCCCTCCCCATCCTGAAATATAAATTCCTGGCTCTACACTAAATACCATGTTTTCACTAATAACATCTTGAGAATTTGGGCTAAGTCGGGGTAATTCATGTACATCCAAACCAATCCCATGTCCCAGACTGTGGCCGAAATAATCTCCATAGCCTGCTTCAGTTAAGACTGTGCGGGCTAGACTATCTCCAGTTTGACCTGTCATGCCTGGTTGCATCGTCTCGATGGCGGTGAGCTGTGCGCTAAGGACTAGGTCATAGATTTGCTTAAATTTATCGTCTGGGTCTCCCACAAAGATTGTCCTTGTAATATCACTACAGTAACCGTCACGTAATGCCCCCATGTCAATTACTACCGGGTCGCCGAGCTGTATTATATCGTCACTTGCTCGGTGGTGGGGCATAGCGCTATTTGGACCTCTAGCTACTATGGTGTCAAAGCTTTTTGAGTCGGCTCCATATTCACGCATAGCTTTTTCCATCCTCCACGCTACCTCACGTTCCGTCAAGCCAGCATGAATTGTCGGACATACGGAATCCATTGCCTGGTCAGAGATATCGATAGACCGTTGGAGTGCAGAAATTTCTTCGCCCGCTTTTATGGTTCTTAATGTTTCTACGATATCAACCGTTGGTACTAGGAGAGGTCCCGGATTGGATTTAATTTGAAGAAGAGAATCTTTAACTTTTTCAAATGAATGTACGGAGAGATCTGTGCTCTCAAATCCTATTGTTTTGAGGCTTAGTTTGCTTGCAGCTTGTGGTAACCAATCCCATCCGTTACTCCTGATTATCTCAAATCCGGAGGTTTGTTTTGAGGCTTGTTCCACGTACCTAAAATCGGTAGCCAATAATGCTTCCCTCTGTGTAATTAGTAGAGTTCCGGCAGTTCCGACGAAATTGGAAATGTATTGTCGGTTCTGAGCGTTCGTGATCAAAAGGGCGTCGAGCCCTTTGGTTTCCAGGATTCTTCTAATTCCTTCGAGTTTGAATTCCATTTAGACTTCTCCTGATAGGTTAGCTGACAGATATTCTATTGCTGCGATATATCCCATCCAACCAAGACCACAGATTGATCCGTTGCATATGACGGAAAATATCGAACCTTGCCTCCAAATCTCTCTTTTATCTGGGTTACTTAGGTGGACTTCCACCATTGGCAATTTAGCGTCTATACACGCGTCTAATAAGGGGAACCCTATTCTGGTTAAACCTGCTGGATTGATAATGATTCCATGTGCATTTGATCCGTTCTGCTGGACAAAATCCACTAATTTACTTTCATTATTGGATTGGATAAATAGTAAATTTACTTCTAATTCTTTAGCCCTTGCAATCATTTTATTCTGGATCTGATCCAACGTCATTGAGCCATATTGTTCAGGGTCCCTTATGCCTAACATATTGAGATTTGGTCCGTTAACTACAAGAAATGTTATCATTTTTGTTTGGTCAACCTCACTTCATTCTTTGCCATTGGATGGGCTTTCATGTAAATTGCCTTTGCTTGAGTTTGAGTGACATGGGTATAAATTTGAGTTGTAGCAGGACTACTATGGCCAAGTAGTTGTTGTACTATACGCAAGTCTGCTCCGCCCTCCAGCATATGCGTAGCGAAGGTGTGACGCAAGGTGTGAGTGTGGACCCCTGGTCTTATAGATGCTTTTATGGCGTAGTGGCGGACGATGTTTTCAAAACTTCGGCGGGATAGTCGAGTCCCATAACGGTTAAGGAATAAAGCGGACTCCAAAGCTTGCTCAAGCTCTGGTCTTCCGTATAAGAGATAGTTATTCAGGCCGTTTATAGCTGCTTTACCGATTAAGACAAGTCTTTCTTTAGACCCCTTTCCGTAAACCCTTATTTCTTTAGACTTAANGTTAACCTGGTTTAGGTTTAAACTAGCAAGNTCANCCAAACGTATACCAGAAGAATATAGGACTTCTAGTATGGCCGAATCCCGTAGTCCAAGGACTGTACTTGTATCAGGTGCATTTAAGAGGCGAGCGACCTCTTCATAGCCCATGAATATTGGTAGGTGTTTCTCGATTTTCATGCTAAATCTACGGCCGTTTGAAACTGGATTGTTCGATACAATTCCCTTATAGACAAGGAATTTGTAGAAAGAACGAAGGACAATAAATTTTCTTGACACGCTTACTCTCGCGTATCCTGACTTTTTGTACCCTGCAGTCGTAGCTAACCAAGAAAGATATAGCCTCAAGTCCGAGCGGCCTATATGTCGAAAATCTAGGTTTTCTCGACATAGGAATTGAACGAATGATCTCAAATCGTCCATATAGACACGGACGGTATTCTTGGAGCGACCTTTGGTGCCAATTATGTAGTCCCCGTATTCAGTTAAGAGCCGTAAGACTTCTTCCATCTTTAGACCTATATTGATGATATTAGTTCAGCTGTAGGTTCTCCCTGCCAAGCACATTTCGAACATGCAATCTTTTGACGACCTTTTGATACCATAAGTCCGCCGCATTCTGGGCAAGGTCCTGAAATTGGCTTATTAACAACGGAGAAATCACAATTAGGATAAGAAGAACAACCATAAAAGAGGCGACCCTTGGTTCGTGATCGTCGTTCAACTAGTTCATTTGCACATAAAGGACATTCTACACCAGTACCCTTTACTATAGGCTTGGTTTGGCGGCATTCGGGGAAGGCTGAACATGCCATGAATCTGCCGAATCGCCCTGATTTAATAACCATTGGGCTTTCACAAAGTTCACAAATCTCGTCAGTCGGCTCCTCGATCTTTATTCGTGGCATGTTTTCATGCGCATTCTCGATATGCTTTTTGAAAGGAAAATAGAACGCTTCGAGTACAGGTTCCATTTTACGTTTTCCATTGGCTATAAAGTCTAATTCATCCTCCATTTTAGCCGTGAACGCTATATCCATGACTGTCGGGAAAAACTTGATTAGTAGGTTAGCCACCTCTATGCCTAATAATGTTGGGCTGAGCTTGTTGTCGTTTTTGACTACATAACTCCGGTCCACAAGTGTTGAGAGAATAGGAGCATATGTGCTGGGTCGTCCTATGCCTTCTTCCTCCAGGGTTTTTATTAAACTGCCTTCTGTGAATCTGGGAGGTGGCTGGGTGAATTTTTGATTGTGATTGAGATTGATATATTCGAGTTTGTCGTTAGAGTTTAACTTTGGGAGTTTGCTATTTTCATCATCTTCACCATCATCAGTTGTGTCGGAATAGACTGATAAAAAGCCAGAGAATTTGGGTTGGGTTCCGTGAGCTTGAAATATATAAATATTTCCACTGTTGGACGAGCTGGATTCTATGTCTATGGTTGTCCTAAAATAAATACTGTTTTTCATTTGACATGCGACCATGCGTTTCCATATCAAACGATAAAGTCGGAGTTGATCCCGATTCAAATGGCTTTCCATGGAATCAGGTGAACGGAAAACCGAGGTTGGCCGGATTGCTTCGTGTGCTTCTTGGGCTCCCTTGCTTTTGGTTTTGTATGTTCGTGGCCGGTCTGGTAGATAATCCTTTCCGTACTGTTTTGAAATGAACGTCCTGGCTTCATCAATAGCGTAAGTCGAAAGACTAACGGAGTCAGTTCGCATATATGTAATCAGCCCAACCGTCTCTTTTGATCCTATATCCATTCCTTCGTAAAGTTGTTGGGCAAGCATCATGGTTTTTTTTGCAGAAAACCGAAATCGTCTAGCTGCATCCTGTTGCAAAGTGCTAGTAGTGAACGGTGGAGATGGAGCTCGGGTTTTTTCGTCTGTTTTTACTTTAGCCACCGTGTAGTCCGCTCCTTTCAATTCTTCATCGATGGCTTTGGCTTCAGCTTCGTTTGAAATAACCAATTTGGTTTTATTACCCTTAATAGAATGCAGAGAAGCTTCGAAAGATTTCATTTCTGCTTTAAGTAAAGCTGTGAAAGACCAATATTCAATTGGGACAAAGGCTTCTATTTCCCTCTCCCTGTCAACCATGATACGAAGAGCCACTGATTGTACCCTTCCAGCTGACAGTCCCCTTTGAACTTTTCTCCAGAGGAGAGGACTCAGTTCGTATCCAACCAAACGATCCAGAATTCGGCGGGTTTGTTGTGCATCCACTAAATCAAGGTCCAGATCTCGAGAATGTTTCAATGCTTCTTTTATGGCTGTCTCAGTGATTTCATGGAAGACGACTCGGCGAATGTTCTTTTTCTGCTTGTCCCAGCCTGTTGCATTAACAACGTGCCAGGAAATCGCCTCGCCTTCCCGATCAGGGTCAGTTGCTAGATAAATTGAAGAAGCATTTTCCCCGAGAGCTTTTAGTTCTTTTATAATCGATGCTTTTCCTTTCATAACTGAATAAGACGGAGAAAAAGACTTTTCGACGTTGATTCCCAATTTTCCTTTGGGAAGATCTCTAACGTGCCCCATAGATGCAGCGATTTTGTAGTTCTTTCCCAATAGCTTTGCAATAGTTTTTGCTTTTGCTGGGGATTCTACGACCACTAGGTGAGTACCCGTAATCGGGCTCGATGATTTGGAATTCTTTTTAGATTTAGTTTTGGGTGGCATTGTTGGTTAGTCCTTTAGTAAACCTTCAGATAGTTTATACTAATCTTTAAATCAAATTCATTACTTACGGAACAAAACTATGACAGCTCTGTATCTATAGCTACCCCAATTGTTGGGCATAACAGGTTTTCTTCCTAAGAATAATGTATTTGATATTGATTGATCTTTATCTCTGCTTGGCATTTGGATTGGCTATATTTAAGCGAGCCTTGTAAAGACTCATGCAGATTCAATTATCTCACCGTTCTTGGAATATATTCGACAATTTTCGGGAGTGTGTTTGGGTGTAGGGTTCTAGTTTTTATCATATCGTCATTAGTTAAAAAGTAGGTAGTAGTCCAAAAGAAAATTTAACCAGGGGGCACTTGGAATGGCGGAGAGGGCGGGATTCGAACCCGCGAGACCAGTTCCCCAGCCTACACGCTTTCCAGGCGTGCCCATTCGTCCACTCTGGCACCTCTCCAGCTATCAGATTGTGTTCAATAGAGTATGGAGTGTTTTTGTAATGCATGTCAACGGAGATTCTGAAAAGTGATCTGTAGAATAGGTTGCTTTGGCTTAAGGGCCTTAAGCCAACCACTTCGTGAGCGATACTATTGTTAATGAAATGACTCCGATGTTGCTTCTAGATATTTATGGTTCTATCGATAAATTCTTCTAGTAGAGGTTTATAGCCTCGTATTGATGCTAATTTACTATCCAAATTTAGTCCATCCGAAGCCTCCATATCCTTCAGGTATTCTGATTCCAGATGTTTTATCGTGTAGACGTGGAACGCGAGACCGTTTGTAATGATAACCTTAATACCCTGTTGGTTTCGTTCAATGCGAAATTTTAGCAGTTGGTCTGCTGTTTCTTGCGTTAATTGGCTCCAGGGGTTGTGCAAAGACTGGTTGAATATGAAAATAAGGCCTGAGGACTCTATGTATGCATCGCGGATACGGGCATGTTCAAAGACGGATTCCATTGAGAATATTTCTAATTTGAGGAGTAATTCTTTAAACGTTGTCCACCATCGTGGAATGCTTAAGCCGGTTCTGCATGTCTCTATGTAAGTGTCGATCTGATTTACATCTTTCTTAATAAATCTACCGTTCATTATTTCAACAAGAAGTATAGTGTAATAGTGACCAGCCCAAAGATAATCAAAAGAAATGATAATAGAATCATNGCCTGTATCATGCCTATCACCTTCAAGGGTACTGTTAGAATTCTCAATGGGAATTTAATTAGAAAAACCAGACTTTTGAAAATAAATGACAAGTGATCTCACTTTCCTAGGACTGCAACTTGGTCGCAGTAGAGTGGGAATATGACTATGGCGACCTACACGAGGATATAGAATAGGGTGGTCAATATCAATAACTATTGTGTCACCGGCTACGTGATCCACCATTTCGTAAGATATGGGTCTGGTTAAAATGATATTTGTACGAGCAATGCCCCAATATTTATCTTACATAAAATTGTTATGGGATCTAATCACTAGTTTTATCAGAAAGAAAAGGCCACCAATTCCAGCGTCCAAAAAGCATTACGAAAGACGGGACCATGAAGCCTCTTATAAAGAATGTGTCGATTACTACTCCCAAAGCAACAACAAATCCCGTTTGAAATAAATCTCTTAGTGGCAAAATTGTTAACGCAGTGAATGTTCCGGCAAGGATTATTCCCGCCGACGTTATAACTCCTCCCGTAGCTATTATGGCTCTCTTGGTTCCATCCCTAATCCCATGGGTTTCAGCTTCTTCCTTAACCCTAGAAATTATGTAGATATTGTAGTCGACTCCGAGAGCAACCAAGAAAAGAAACATAAATATAGGCACGCCACTCCCTACACCGGAGTGTCCTAATATAAATTGGAAGAAAATTACAGAGATTCCCAGACTTCCAAAGAAGCTGAGCACTACACTTGCAAGGAGGTATAAAGGAGCGATAATTGCTTTGAGCAATATCACCAAGATTACAAATATAATTATTAGGACGATTGGAGCTATGATTTTTATATCCCTATTGTTAGCAGCTTTGGTATCGTATTGAATCGCTGTGTCACCTCCCACAACGATCTCTTTTATGGGATATGAATTGAACTGATCGAGGGAGTTCCTCATATATTTTATCTTGTCTAAACTTTCCAAGGAACCGGGATTATCTTGGAAGACTACCTCTAAGCGTACGACTTTCCCAGTGTTTGACATTAACCGACCGGCTGCTAAGTAGGATTCGAACAAATAGGTTTCATTTGAGAGTTCACCGGAAGTTGAACTTATGTCTGTCCCTTCAGCCATCTGTGTAGTTGGGTTTGGATCTCTTGATGACATATAACGTAGATGATCCATATATTCCTCGACATCCATTTCTAGCTGGCTCCCAAAAGGCCTTGAGGGGCTGGCGACCGAGCTTATGCCAGGGATAGAGGAGAGGGTTCCAGTTATTGATTCTATGACACCTAAATGGTCTATGGCTGTTTCTTCTAGTACTACAAAGACACTCGTGGGGGATATTGATCCTGATGGAAATGATTCTTCAATAGTTAAATAGCCCTGAACAGATTCCGTGTTATCAGGGAGACTATCAAGAAGATTGAAAGATGGTTGCATAGTTAGAGCCCCTGTAGACATAAACAATAGNNCAACCACAGAAGTTACCACTATGAATAAGGGCCTTCTGTCAACCAAGTCGGCTACTCTATCCCAGAAACCAGTAGTTGTCTTACCTTGCGAGTTTGAGGTGGTATTTCTGGGCCAAAAAGCTATTTTGCCGAGTAAACTGAGAATTGCAGGAATGAGTGTAAGGCCAGATATTATCGCGAAAAACATTCCTAAAGCTAGGATAGGGCCCAAAACCTGGAATGATCGTAAGGTGGCGAGTCCAAGTGCCAACATGGCGAGAATCGTGGTTAAAGCAGATGAAAGAATTGCTGGGCTTATTTTGGTCATAGTTTCTGTAATACTATCTTTGGCATTCATTCCTAAATTAAGTTGTTCCTTGAATCTTGACGAAATGAACAGCATGTAATCTGTACCAGCTCCAAATATTAGTACGACCATGATTGAAGTTGCTTGTGCCGTCACGACCATACCGGTACGTTCGGCTAGAATAGATACGATTCCGGTTACAGCAGAATATGACAAACCAGCAGAAACCAATGGAAGTATTGCTAATAGAGGGGCTCTGTATATTATTAAGAGAATTGTCAACACTAACAAAACTGTGACAATCGTGATGCGCATATCTATAGATTGAAATACTGATACGGCGTCCTCGAGTGTGCCAGCTGGCCCTGTCAGCCATACCTGCATCCCATCAGTTCGAGATTTCACTAAATCGTCCCTGATTTTTCTTACCACTTCTTGTATTTGTTCCACGTCCACGCCGGATATAGTTTCTTCGCCAGCGGTAATCGTAAAATAAGTCATCAGCGTGGATTTATCCGAAGACATTAAAGAATCCTTTGCCCCGGGATTGTTAAAAATTGAATTAACGTTACCCAATAATCCTTGATCTACTTGTGATTCAAGCCACCTGAAATCAACATGAATTGCTTCGAGGTCTTGACTAGTCAAGCCCGCATCGCGTTTGTATACGAGGATCCCTGGTATGCCATTATTCGGAAAATGCTCCTCAGATATTTTTATGGCCACTGTAGATTCTGCTCCGACTGGTAGGAAGTCTTCCTGTCGACTACTTGATACATCAGTTAGGGAGGGGGAAAAAACGAATAGGGAGATTGGCACAATTATCCAAGCTAGAATGCATATTATTCTGCCCTGTTTGGATGTCACCAAATTAGATATAGATTTCCACATTGGCGTTACTATTCCTGATTAAAACTTAATAAATAAAAACAGATTTACGTGGGATCTAAAACTTGGACTACAATAGATTAAGGATTGCTAATGGGTAGGTTTATCGTCTGTAATTTAGAGGTTAAATCTGAAGTCTGCGCATCGTTTACACGTGGCTTCAGGAATGAGGCCACATTTTATGAGATAGCCGAAAATAACGCAACCGGCACAAAACCCCAAAACACATTCTAACCCTGCGAATAAGCCGATAGTTGCGAGTATTACTTTTGCAGGACCAGTTAATCCCAATATATATATTAGTATGAGAAATATTATCGATAGAAACAGACCGATTGATTGAGCGAATCTCTTAGGCGGGCCAGCGACCAACTTCTGGATATTACCGAATCTGGGGACTAAAATCCGTGTGGCAATTAATCCCATTGGACTCAGCTTTGGGCCTGTTAAAACCCGAGCAAGGAAACCGTATGTTAAAAAGAAACCTAACCAGTAGAGGTCTGTAAGGATGATGGTTATTGATAAGACCATTACCATGCTTGCAACCCAGCGGGCTGCCATTTCGTTCACGGGATGAGGAAAAGAGAACAGCCCTTTGGTGGCTCTAAGAATAATCGTGGACCTAGACGGTTTTAAGTCTCTTTTCATGTAGGTTGTTGTACAAACAAGCTTCTTCCTATCGTTGCTCAGATCAATTAAATAGTAACCGTATATCTAAGCATCTAATTACGCCACGAATAACCTCAAAGTGCATTATCTCTCATTAATAATCCCTAGTCTATTTTCATGGTCCCGCAATCCGAGTTATTGAGAAACAAAACGCTGATCGAGATAGTTTACTACTTCGATAGTATATTCGTCAGGATATGTTAGGAATGAATCCATGTGTAGCACTTCTGGTACTAGCCAAAGTTTACTGTCAGGATGTGCTGATTGGTGAACTTGGATACCGTGTCGTACCGGAATACGGTCATCGGATTGGCCATGAATTACCAATATTGGGTAAGCTATTTTTTTAACGGCGTCGCCTGGGACTAATTCTCCGATTTTTATCTGATAAATTAAGTCTGCCGCCAATTTTGTTCCCGGGATAAATATAGGTACAAGCCAATCGGGGAGTGCGGTTTTTCGTGATACTTCTTGGGTAATAAGATCTGAGATATCAGAATAAGTAGAATCAACTACTAACGCGGTTATACTTGGCTCTTTGGATAGGGCAAGAATCGCTGTGGCTGCTCCCATAGAAAAACCTATTACTCCGATATTCCTTTTTGGAATCCCGGTTCCCGTTAAGAAATCAAATGCGCCCATAAGGTCGTTTTGTTCAAAAAAGCCCCCGGAGATCGTTCCATCATCGGACGTTCCGTGGCCGCGCAAGTCAAATAATAGAGAATTATATCCTATATGCGCGAGCCGAGAGGCTAGATCAAGAGCTTCGTCACCTGCTCTGTTGTTTCCTAACCCATGGACAAAAATAATAGTGGGCATTTCCTGATTCCCTTGTATGTGCCATCCGCGTAGGGTTAGTTCGTCTTGTTTGTCTTGGAAGGTTACATCTTCGTATTCTAAATTGTATTCTTCTGGGATATGTTCCAGTGGTTCGCGATCTGCTTTAGTAACACCGTTTGCCAGGAAAAGAGAAACACCACAATAAAGAATGGTTAAGAGCATAACCATTATGCTTACATACCGGTTGAGTATGTATTTTGTGTACTTCAACTATAAATCCTTTACGGTTCCATTCTATATCATTGGGCCCACTTTTGGTTAAGCAGCAGAAGATCATAGTTTTAAATAACTGTCCATTATGTTCCTGCTTATTTTGCCTGCTACACTAGATTAGGATCCACTATTTAGCTAGTGATAATATGTGAAGCCTATAATCCTCTAGGTTTTCTCTAGATTCCCAAGGCCTGAACGTCAGAGCTATGTCTAATTCCAAAGTATTGGAAAGGTTCGTTGATTCTGAACCTCGAAATAGGTTAATCCATTGTGGGTATATTTTGTTAATCATTTCTCGGCTAGCGTACTTTATGGAGAACCAAAGAAAGCTGTGGCTTATGTATTGTCCGAACTCGTCTTTGGGTGGTGCGTCCTCTAGGGGAGAGAAGTGATAGCGAAGACGGAGTGCCCATTGGGCTTGAATAATCGTGAAGTTTTCTCTACACAGCTTGAATAATAAAACATTGGAACCGGGATCGTTCCATTCAAATTCAATAAGTTGCCCAGTATCATCCTTATATGAGCCACCCCAAGGCTCAATCTCCTNATTCAAAGGGTGAGCAATGATCATGGGCAANTGAGNAATAGCTTTTANTTTCNTCCGGTCGTNATCTAACAGNTTGTATAGTGTTCTAATTTTAACTGGAAANCCCGATTGCTGATTAACTTCNNTGAGAAGTTTGGCTCTGGTCGGTCCTATGTTTCCACTNACCTTGTATTCCAGAAGTATATTTCTAATGGTGTCTGAAACTATTTGTGGTGTTTTGGCGGTCAATCTGGGCGTCTCTCCTAAGCTGCAAACATCTATGGCACAAAAACTTCTTGAAGTAGGGTCGCCTGAGAGCAGCCCATCTTGTTGTGCCTCTTCTACACTTGCAGTAAGAAATAGTTATATACACAGTCTAATTATAGCTAATAGAAATAGGATATGCAATAAATAATAGGTAAAGATAAAAAGATATGCAGTATTAAAGAGCATCTAATATTATAAAGAATTATAATTTCCACCAAATGCAAGTCATCGAAGTAGGAATTCCTTACGAGATCAATCGTATTGTGTTCGGATATGTGGTTATAATGCCTAAGTCAGTAGTACTAGAAGGAGGAAAAGGGATACATTGGAATCTGATATTATGATTGGTTCCACAATACCTGAGTTTTCCCTACCCGATCTTGAGGGACGGGTAGTTAACAGCAGGGAGTTTCTAGGGAAGCGTGTCGCACTCTTTATTTGGGCGTCTTGGTGAAGTTGTCGCGAACAATTGCCTGTATGGCAAGAATTTTATCTAGCATATAAAGACAAGGGAATAGAAGTTGTTAGCGTGTCTGTGGATGCTCAAGGAGTTACTAAGGTGAGGCCATATATAGATGGGGCAATAGCCACGTATGCGACCTTACTAGATGAACAAAACCACTTGGGTAGTTTGTTCAACTTTATGGCTGTGCCTAACTGTATTCTTATGGATGAAAATGGAGTTGTAGAATATAGAAAATATGGCGGCTTTGATATAAGGGAAGATAGTTTTAAGAATGTATTGTTAGGGTGGGCCGAAAGAAGACCGACACATGACGGTTTTATACAGGATGGACCTGGAATATCTAAATCCAAACGCAAAACGACAGCAGACCGGTATTTTCGTGTAGGAGTAGACCTTTATAAACGAGGCCTAGTAAAAGCTGCTTTGGAAGAATGGAAAAAGGGATGTTCCATAGATCCCGCAAATTGGGTCATACGGAAGCAGATTTGGGCTGTGGAACATCCTGAAAAATTTTACGTTGGATTCGTAGATCACCGTTGGCAGCAGAAGCAAGTCGATAAGGGTGTATGATAGCTTATATGCCTAAGATAGACTGTACCATACTTATGCTACGTTGTGGCGGAGAGGGCGGGATTCGAACCCGCGATACGGGTTTGCCGTATACCGCTTTTCGAGAGCGGCGCCTTCAACCACTCGGCCACCTCTCCTTATCTGATAGATTTAAGTCACAGGAATTTTACACTAATGGATTATTCTGTAGGGGTGTATACGACCTTTAGCTTTCCTAATCTTCGCCCTATGGTGGAAAGGACCTTGATTGTAATGCCTGCATACTCCACCTCGTCTCCTGTTTGAGGGACCCGGCCCAACTGGGTGTAAACTATCCCACCTATTGTATCAACATCGGAGAGATTGGAGTCGAAAGATATTAACTCTGCAACTTCGTGTAGAGATACTCGTGCGTCTATTATCAATTCACCTTTTTTGTTGGTTTGTATTTGGGGTTCAAACACCGTCGAAAACTCGTCCTCAATCTCTCCGACTATTTCTTCCAAAAGGTCCTCTAGTGTAACTAGTCCCTCTGTACCGCCATGTTCGTCGACAACGAATGCCATGTGTACTCGACGTTTCTGGAATTCAGTCAAAAGTTCGTCTAGTCGCTTAGATTCTGGCACGAAAAATGGAGCTCTTGCAATTTGTTTCAGGCTGGGGAGCTTCTTTTTCGAATTGAGTAGGGGTAAGAGATCCCTTGCATGTAACACACCTGTTATATGGTCAATAGTTTCCTCATATATTGGCAACCTGCTGTGACCAGACTCAAGCATTACATTAGCTGCCAATTGGACACCCTCAGTCATATCTATAGCTTTGATATCCATTCGAGGAATCATAATGTCCCGGGCATTGTACTCGTCGAGTCGCAAAATAGACCTAATCATTGATCGCTCACGCTCATCCAGATCAGCCTCTTCTTCTGGTGAGATTATTGTTTCAGTTTCGCCTTGACCTAGGTCATTTAAACCTTTTCCATTATGATCTGATCGATTTCCATCAGTTCTTCCAGGAGAGATCCGCCTATAGGCCTGTTGGAGAAGCGATTCTATTATTGAAACGGGACTCAATATACCAGAAGTATATCTTGGGAAATTCACCGCGACCCAGGTAGTTACTAAAAATATTAGTCTCAAACACAATGGGATAAATAAACAGATAATTATAAAGAATAAACGAGGGGAATCTGAAAGCGAAATGGAAATAGCTGTAGCAGAAGCTACGATGAGGCTCACCAAGAATAACGTTAACAAGTGTGAAGAGGGTTGGGAGCCCGACTTCTCTTTACTACATGTATTCTTAGCCGTTTCGTTCAGGCTCGCGTATGCGAACCCTAGAGTTGAGATGGCAAGTATTATACCTAAGCCTAAACCACCTTCGTCCAAATTGTTTTTACCTTCTAGCCATTGATTTGAAATTATTCAGTGGGCTTCCCCTTGATTTTAGCAGGGATCCCAATAGCCAGTCTATAAGCAGGAACGTTTTTAGTGATAACTGATCCAGCTCCTGTTGCCGCATTATCACCTATAGATACCGGTGCTACTAATATGCTGTCCGAACCTATGAAAACTTTCTTTCCTATCTGAGTTTTATGCTTCTTTTGGCCGTCAAAATTGCATGTAACAAGTCCAGCACCTAGATTTGATTGGGCCCCAACCGTAGTGTCTCCGACATAACCGAAATGGCCCATCTTAACTCCCTCTCCAAGCCTACTGTCCTTAATTTCTCCAAAATTTCCTATATGCACTTTCCTTTCTATATAAGATCCTGGTCGTAGATGGCTGAAAGGCCCGACCGTCACGTGATCTTCTAGAATAGAACCTTGAACGAATGAGGAAATTATTGTAGAGGAATCTCCGATTGTAGAGTCTTTGATAAATGAGCTTGGACCTACCGTACAATTACTTCCGATTTTACTCTTTCCACTTATATAAGTGTTTGGATACATTATTGAATCTTTCCCTATTTGCGATTCGCTATCAATGAATGTTGAATTCGGATCCAACATCGTTACGCCTTTCAGCATCCACTTTTCTCGTATTCGTTGACGGACTATGCGTTCCATATGTGCCAATTGTATCCTGTTATTTATGCCGAAAGATTCCTCAGGATATTCTGTGATTATGGATGCTAACGTGTTCTTATTTTTGTATGCATATTCCACTGAATCGGTGAGATAGTATTCCCCTACATTGCTTTGTCTCAGATTCGTTAAGGCAGAGGTGATCCAGTCGGAGTCGAAGCAGTAGGTTCCTGAATTGACTTCTTTAGGCGAATCTGTGTTTTTGGATTTATGAGTTTCGACAATCCTGGATACACTACCATAATCATCTCTTTTAATAATGCCCAGATCTGTTGGGCCAGTTATTTTCGCCGTTAGAATGGACATATAGGCTGATTTCTCAAGGTGGATTCTTGATAGGGCTGTTAATGTTTGATGTTTAAGAAGAGGCGAGTCACATCCTGTTACCATTAAATTCGTCGAACTATGTACTACAAGGTTTGAACACTGCAATAGAGCGTGCCCAGTTCCTAATGGCTGCTCTTGTATTACGTATCGTACGCTAGTACCGAAAAGCCGCTTAATTGGATCAAGATTGGTTGGAGAAACAATCACTATGATGTTTGATATACCGGACTTTTTGAGGGTATCTACAGTATATTTTATGAGAGGTTTACCGCATATTTCATGAAGGGGCTTTGAAATTCCAGAATTCATTCTCTTGCCTTTACCAGCTGCGAGGATAACCCCTATCCAATTTTTCATATCCTTGTTCCCCCTTGTCGCTTTTCGTCAATGCTACATGAGGATTTTCGCCAGTTCAATCTGAATGAATAGTTGTGAGGTTGCTGGGAGCATGCTATCCTCTGGCTTGGCCCCTGTAGCTCAGCGGATAGAGCGCTGGCCTCCGGAGCCAGGTGCGGGCGTTCGAGTCGCCCCAGGGGCACCATCCTGAGGATAAGATTCGGGGCGTAGCGCAGGGGTAGCGCGCTTGGTTTGGGACCAAGAGGTCGAAGGTTCAAATCCTTTCGCCCCGACCATCATATTAATCGAGGGAATGTATATGCCTTCCGATAGACAGAATTGGTATTACGATCACCCTCCTACCTGTACATGCGTGACCTGTACTGACGTTCGACTAAACAAGAACCGTGGTGATGGATGGTTAGCTAAGATAAAAAGACTGGGGTCTAGAATTTTTGGTAAACATCGATAGCTAAACTTTAGGGGTGGAGTCAGATTTTCGTTATGATAGTTTGGAAATGGTGCAGGGTGTTAACCAATCCGTCCACGTTCGTTTAGATCAGTTGGACTGTACTTGTTCCAGTTATTTAGTTTTTCGAATGCGTGCCCCAATGCAAATATAGTTTCCTCTTCAAAATGTCTCCCTATTACCTGGATACTGGTGGGTAGGCCTTGCACTCCAAACCCGCAGGGCAGGGATAAAGCTGGATTTCCGAGAAGACTCCATGGTGTTCTTAAGCTTTTATTTCCATAAAGAGCATTTTTTTCAGACGTTCGGGTTCCTGGGCTGGGTCTAGGACCTATCTTGGGAGCGAAAGTAGCACATGTTGGCTGTAATAATATATCGTAAGTCTCCAGTGCCTCTAGTGCCTGCTTTCTCCATAATTCGCGTAACCGTTGAGCTTTGTAGTATGTCTGGGCTGGTATGAGCCTTCCAGTGAGCATATTTAACTCTATAGTGTGGTCCATTAATCCTAAGTTGTTACTGATATTATCTTTGTGTATGGCTGAGCATTCGGTAAAGCTGATTGGGGCTGATATTGCTCCTGCGTGTGTTATTAGTGGAAGAGATATCTGGTCTACGACTACGCCTAATGATTCGATGTCTTTGATTGCTTTTGACACGAGACACTTTACTTCCGGGTCCAATTCTCCATTACTCATTGTTTCTTGGATCACGCCAATTCGGAGTCCGCTTATGTCTCTCTTGATAGATTCCATATAGTTCGGTACAGGTCGCCTAGAGGTATACGGGTCTTTGGGGTCGTAACCTGCAATTGCTTGAAGAGTTAACGCACAATCTTCAACGGTTTTGCTCATAGGACCTATAGCGTCGAAAGACCAACAGTGACCCATCATTCCGTATCGGCTGACGAGGCCCCAAGTCGGCCTAAGACCTACAATGCCATTCCAACATGATGGAGTCCTAATTGATCCCGTTGTATCTTCTCCCAGGGCGGTAGCTGTGAGGTGCGCTGCTACCGCTGATCCTGAACCGGCACTAGACCCTCCGACACCGTATTGAATATCCCAAGGGTTTCTTGGTATTCCAAACGGGAAGTCGAATGTTGCTCCCATTGCGAATTCGGTCATATTTGTTTTCCCTAAAAGAATTCCACCAGCCTTATTCATGTATTCCATCACAGTGGCATCTTTTTCAGGGACATAACTACTAAGGGTCCTAGATCCGCCTGTTGTACGTATGCCCTTGGTCCACCATTGGTCTTTAACTGCGACAGGAATTCCATGAAATGGACCCTTATAATCACCTCGCATAAGAGAGGCTTCTAGCTCTTTGGCTTTATCTAGTGCCTGCTTAGAACAGATTGTGATGTAGGAATTTAATGTTGGGTTGATATTTTCAATCCGTTCGATATAGGCTATAACAACTTCGGTTGGTGAAATCTCCTTATCCCTTATCTTATGGCTTAAGTCAGTTGCCGTTAGGAACGGGATCTCTGTTTTTTTCATCAGATTTTCTCTTTCGTTATTCCTACACCAAGCTTTCCAGACGGATTGTGTCTTCATTCTTGTTCAAAGTCAATATTGCAACCAGCAGTCTCAATAGTTGGAGATTATTGGTTATGTGATGAAGGTAACGATAGTTTGGTTCAGTTTAACTATACGGGACTATTATGCTTTAAGTTGTGTACAATGTTTTATCTCCGTTGGGGAATGTGATCCGACTTTTCGAAGTTTGCTGTTGCATTGATTCCCTATTGGGATGAACTTGGGAACTGTGTACCTGGAGGAACACAATGCTAGAACGGTTCAGCAAAAAAGGTGATGATTTTGATATCGTTAGTGAAGACAAACTCCGGGTTGTTGTTAGAGACATATTCCAAGAGGTAGGGTTGCCTTTTGAGGATGCCATTATTGCCACCGATGTGTTAGTTACCGCCGATCTCAGAGGAGTTGAAACCCATGGCGTATCCAATTTGCTACGGAGTTATGTTCAACGATTGAGGGATGGGAGCACAAATGTGCGCCCAGAGTGGAAGATAGTCAATGAAACGGCAACTACCGCAAATATAGATGCTGACCGAGGACACGGTATAGTTATTTGTCCTAAAGCTATGGATATAGCTATAGAAAAAGCTCGCTCTACTGGAGTCGGGATGGTGACGGTGGGTAACGTACGTCACATGGGTATGGCTGCTTATTATCCTATGATGGCGCTACCTCACGATATGATTGGGGTAGCAATGACAAGTAGTCCGCCTACGGTTGTGCCAACCTTTGCTTCCATACCACGATTCGGCACTAATCCTATTGCTGTGGCCGCCCCAGCTGGAGATCAGCCAGACTTTGTTTTTGATGCTGCTACCAGTGTTATTCCAGATAACAGGGTTCACATTGCTCGTCGTCTGGGCATAGACCTACTACCCGGATGGCTGGCAGATGATGCTGGGAATCCTATTATGAAACCTATACCTGCCCCTCCATTCATGGAGCACAAACTTTTGCCATTGGGTAGCACGAGATCAATGGGCTCTCACAAGGGCTATGGATTAGCTGCCATAGTAGATATCTTGTCGGCTATCCTAACTCTCTCCGGTCCAGGTCTGGCCAGGAGCCGAGGTACGTTCGCCCACTATGTGGCAGCTTATCAGGTTGAAGCATTTGTTGAAGTTGATAGGTTCAAGAATTTAATGGACGAATTTTTGAGTACTTTGAAGGGAACACCAACGGCTCCAGGGCATGAGAGGGTCTTATTTCCTGGACAATTAGAATGGGAAACTTATCAGATTCGCAAGAAACAGGGTATTCCTCTTCATAAAGAAGTGATCAACTGGTTCTCAGATATTTGCCAAGAGTTAGGTATTGATAACACTCTCTAGCTGGTGTTATCCGCTAATGTGTCTTTGAATCCAGAGCCAGTCAATGGGATTAAAATACGGTCACTGGGACTTATGTATCCTTGATCAAGCAGTTTAGGTATACCTGCAAGCGCGGCTGCGGACGTTGGCTCTATCAGCAAACCTTCTAGCCTGGCTAATTTACTTTGCATTGTGGATATATTGTTTTCGCTTACAGCTATAGCCTGGCCTTTGGTCGTCTTAATCGCCTTTATACATTGATTTAGTCTGGGGGGATTTTCCACAGCAATGCCTCCCGCTATAGTCTGTGTTTTGGGGCTATGACGGGCCAATTCCTTCCCTGAAAACTGGGATACAATAGGTGCACATAATTCGGATTGTACTGCATATAGTTTAGGACAATGTAATCCCATATCCGAAAACCCTCGCCAAGTGCCCAATAGCAATGATCCATTTCCTGTTGGGAATAGTATGTGATCCGGGATAGGGTCCATATCTTGGATAAGTTCGTACGCAAACTGTTTTGTTCCTTCTATAAAAAATGGGCTAAGGTTATGTGAGGCATAGATAATGTCGTGGTTTGTGCAGAATCTGGAGCACGATATTGCCGCTTGTTCTCGTCCTCCTTCGATCCGATGTACTTCAGCATTGTAAAAGGCTATCTGTAAGACCTTAACGGATGGAGCAGAAGCAGGAACAAAAATATGAGCATTGATACCGGCTTTCGCGCTGTACGCAGCAATTGATGCGCCTGCGTTCCCAGAGGAATCTTCGGCGAGACTCTTAATTTTCATAGTATGTAGCGCAGAAATGAGAGTGGCAGAACCCCGATCTTTAAAAGATCCTGTAGGGTTCAAATATTCTAACTTAGCCCAAAGATCGGAGACACCAAATTCAAGCCCGATTCTTTTTAGTCTAATTACAGGAGTATTTCCTTGCCCTAAATTTATAATATTATCTACAGAATCTGGAGTTTTGGTCGAAACAAAGAGGGGATTGTTACAACTACTACAGCGGTTTACCATAACAGATGCCGGTATTTCTGTTTTGCAATCTATACATTCGAAGTAAGTTTTCATCTCTTGTATTAAACCAGCGGTTTAGTAGAAGGACAAGGAGTTATACTCAAATAGTTAGTTCATACCGAATTCTCATATGCATTTTATAAGTAAAATACGTTCTCTGAAGGGTAACTATAGATGGTGGGCGACTGTAGCGATCTCTCTGGGCACGTTAGTCACAGTAGCAGACACTGGTGAAGTGGGTGTCGCTCTTCCAAATATCGCAAATGATCTAGATACTAATCTAGGGCATGTTCAGTGGTTAGTTACGGGCTATATGTTGGCGATCAGTGTCCTTCTGATGCCAATGGGTCGTCTATCAGACATGATTGGTCGGAAGAAAGTTTATTTATCAGGTATAGCGATTTTCGTTCTTGGATCTGGGTTAGCCTATGTATCGCCCGATTTTTCTTCGTTGCTAGGTTTTAGAGTTCTCCAGGGCATTGGGCTGGGCTTGGTCCATGGAAATAGTATGGCTATCATGACATCAATTTTTCAGTCCAATGAGCGTGGGAAAGCTTTAGGCATCCAGATGACAATGGTGGGTATCGGTCTTATTATAGGGCCCCTGTTCGGGGGCGTTTTAGTCGGAACCATTGGATGGAGAGCTGTTTTCTTGGCAAACGTGTTCTTAGGCCTTTTAGTCTTCATTTTCGGCATGCTGGTCTTGAACGACAAATTGGATTCTAGGTTTAAAAAAAACGACTCACAAGGTGACTTTGACTTTCCCGGGACTTTTCTGTCTGGTGCCTTTTTGGTTTTATTTTTGTTCGCGACGGCCGATCCGTTCAACTGGCCAATCATTTTGAAAGCGTCGGTTTTCTTATTAAGCGTTGCGACATTGAGTTTTTTTGTTTTTTGGGAGACTCGGACTAGTAGTCCAATGTTTGATATTAATCTGTTCAAAAATCGCTTGTTTACTTTGGGAGTTGTATGCAGAAGCTTAACGTTTGTTTGTTCATCTACGACACTGTTTTTGATGCCATTTTATCTTCAAGATGTGTTATTTTTCGAGCCTAATCATGTCGGATTATGTATGACGACCTTAGCGTTGGGTCTTGTCATTTTTGGACCTTTAAGTGGGAGATTGTCAGATGTAGTTGATTGGAGAATCTTTGCTGTATTAGGATCTCTGATGTCAGCAGTAGGTCTTTTCATGTTAGTTTTTATAGGCCAAGACACATCCCTGTGGCTAATTTTGCCTGCGCTTTTATTGCAAAGCTTTGGTATGGGTTTTTTTACTCCCGCTAACTCTAACGCTATTCTCGGAGTGGTGCCTAAATCTAGGGTGGGGATCTCAACAGGGTTCATACAACTGCTAAGAACAGCTTCAACTGTTACCGGGGTGGCTACAGCTACTATAATTATTACGTGGTTTATGAATGCCGCTGGATTCGAGGCTAATGTTAAAGAGATCGTAAAGGGGGCAGATCCCGGCATAGCCATAGCGTTTGTCAGTGGGTTGAGAGCGGTTTATTTGGTCGCTGCAATTTTGCAGTTGGTCGTCTTAGCTATATCGTTAGTGTCAGGAGATGGTAAGGGGAATAAAGTCTATTTATAGCCAGCTAGTCTGGCAGCGTTTATTCCTGCTATACGACCAAATACAGCTCCGTGCATTAGCCCAGAAGCACGGAGGCTATCATGATAAAAGAACCCTCCCACTATTTCTCCAGTGGCAAATAATCCATGTATCGCTCTTGCATTTGTGTTTAGAACCTGGGCTTTTGTGTCAATTTTTAGTCCTCCAAAAGTATAGGTAATTCCTCCTGTAACCTTATAGGCATAAAAGGGTGGAGTGTCTATTTTAAGGGCCCAATTGGTCTTTTTAGGACTAATGTTATTAGTGCATTTCCCATCTAAAATGGTCGAATTAAAGTTCCCTTCTTGAACACTAGAATTAAATTCACGGATTGTATTTCTCAATTCTATAGAATTCATAGTTAATTTGGCACCAAGAGAATCTATAGAATTGGATATTATCGGCGTCGAAGTTAGATATTGTGTGTCGATTAACTGAATAACTTTTTGATCAAATATTTGGAAAGCTAGGTTATCTGGTTGCTGTAATATCTTATCGGCTATGTGTACAAAATTATCTGATCCCATCTGTTCACCCTCATCTGTGAAACGATCGCCATTTAGATTCAACATTATGCCTAAGTTGTAAGATCTACGAGGCAGTTGGTGAACAGTGGTGACAGAGCCAGACAATGGGGCATCGAAATCTATTGGAGTACCGTGATAACCATTCCATTGGCCCGTTGTTGCTGCTCCGATTGCCATGCCAGCCCTATGGCCATCACCAGTATTGAATTGTGAACCACGAACCCTTGCGCTTTTCCAGTGGGGTCCTAGATAACTATAACGCATCTCTGAACTGGCTTCGAATCCTCCACATGCCAAGACAATACCCTTAGCATTTATTTGTTGAGTGCCATCCTTATCTCGAACTATGACTCCGTTTACGGCACCCATAGGGTTTTGTATAAGTTCGACCATTTTAGTTTCGTAAACTATGTCTATACCCTGACGGCGGGCGATATCGTAATACATCTTTACAAGTCCTGGTCCAGACCCCATAGCGCCTGCCCCTACTCGTTGTGCATTTGATCCTCTCTCAAATGTTATACCAAGCTCACTGAGCCATGAAATTGTTGGGAGAGATTGGTCTATCAAAGTGGTTAGTAATGCACGATCGGTTAATCCTCTAGTTTTAGTAAGCATGTCTGACCGATACTGTTCTGGAGTGTAAGGATTTTCATTTCCCTTGAGAATCGAATGATCTAATACGATATGTCTTAAATCGGAAGTTCCGTTGTGGACAAATCTAAAGCCCCCTCCTGTAAATGGGCAATTACCACCACGCTCTATGGGGGGGGCTTTCTCAATAACCAGAACTTTTGCGCCGGACTGTTTAGCAGATAAAGCTGCACTCAAAGCTGCATTTCCACCTCCAACAACAACAACGTCATAATTAATGTCGAAACAACTAGTCATATCGGGTCTCCATTTCCAAACTAGACATAGTGGAACAAATCTACAAGTGATCTTCTCGTAGTTAGTGATACCAGGATTGAATGTAACGGAGTGTAACTCCAACTACGTGGAATGATCAACTATGACAGTCGGTAGTAGCATTCAGGCTTTGTTGGCGAAAAAACGAGTGGATCTAATCGGAGGCCCAACTAGCATTGTGAGTCATTAAATTAAACAGGGTGTGGATTGTTTTTGCATATGTTGAAAATTGAAAAATAGACAGTATAATTCGGGCGAGCTTTTTTCTGTGATAGGTTTTCAGTGGTCTGATAATGCGATTTAATCCATATAAAAAGTAGAAAATTAGCCAAAAGTTTAAGCGTCCGAATTGGCACGAATGTAAAAAGGAGATTGTTTTGGAAGATCCAATCATAGCGGTTACAGGGGTAACAAAAACTTATAGTAACGGAAAACTACGAGTTGAAGCGCTAAAGGGAATAGATTTAGAGGTAGCTAGAGGCGAAATAGTCGCCGTAATGGGTCCCAGTGGTTGCGGCAAAACTACTTTGTTGAACTGCCTTTCAGGGCTCGATAATTTGGATAGTGGTGAGATTTATATAGAAGGTCAAAAACTGCATGCGTTATCTGATGATCTTCGCACGGATTATAGGGCTCGCCGGATGGGATTTGTATTCCAACATTACAATCTCTTACCAGTATTGACATCGGTGGAGAATGTTGAATTGCCATTACTGCTTTCAGGCGTAAGTTCTCGCAAGGCACGTGGATTAGCTCAGGAAATGCTTGAAATGGTTGGACTTCAAGACCGAATGAACCATATACCAGCCGAACTGTCTGGTGGTCAACGGCAAAGGGTTACCATAGCTCGGGCTTTGATAAACCAGCCTGCCATTGTATGGGCCGATGAACCAACAGGGGATCTTGATACTGAGTCATCTAAGGAGATCATGGATTTGGTTATCAGGTTGAACGAAACCAATAGACAGACTTTTATGATGGTAACGCATTCTCCTGATGTTGGCATGATGGCAGATAGAATAATACGAATGAGAGATGGCGTCATTGTGGGCAGCGACGAGAATAAGACCGAAGGTAAAGGACATCGATTCTAATACAAACTAATTGGTGATTCCAAACAATGGAAGAAATTTTTGGTATTGAAATAAAAACCCTCATGTTCGCACTGCTTGGGGTTTTCATTGCGATTATGGTTAGCATAATCTTTACGGCTATTCGTAATCCAGTGCTTCTAAAATTGGGCTTACGGAATATTCCACGTAGACCCTCTCAGACTGCTTTAATCGTTATAGGATCAATGTTGAGTGCTGTTATCATTGCTGCCGCATTTGGTACTGGAGATTCTATTCACCACTCCATAAGGAACGTGGCGATCGACGGGTTGGGGAACATCGATGAAGTGATCACGCTTTCAGATGGTTCGGAATCTTTTGGTTCCCCGGTTCCAGCTTATTTCCCCATGGCTCGATTTCAGGGACTTAAAAATGATGTTGAGTCTAGTGAGAACATTGACGGATTAATGCCACAGGTTGTGGAGATTGCTGGTGTAACTAATCCTGATAACTCCCTATTTTCTGGCCGTACTAATGTGGTAGGTATTTCTCCATACCATATGGACGGGTTTAATGATTTTATTCGTCAGGACAAAGAAAGAGTGTTTCTTAGAGATTTGGCCCCTGGAGAAATTCTTATAAACGAGGCTCTATCCAGTGAACTCGATGCTATAGACGGGAATACTTTGAGATTATTTGTTAACGATGTTCCGGTGGATCTGATCATACATGCCACAATAGAACTTGGAGGTTTTGCGGGAATTGAACCTACAATTGTGATGCCTTTAATAGCAACACAGATACTGTTTCAAGAATCTGGCAAAATCAATTCTATCGCAGTGTCGAATACAGGTGATGCTACCCAGGGGGCAGAAGGCAGTCAGGAAACCATTCGGGAGCTAAGAATGCTTTTTGCAGATCCCTCAGTAGCGAATAAACTTCGCATTTTGTTGAACACTGGACCTATTCTTAATGTGATAACTAGCAAACTGAATGAGAAGCAGATTGATATTGAACTGCAGACAGACCTCAGAAATTTGATTGTTGAGTTGGAAGAATCTGAAACCTCAAGTGAACTTATCAGAATAGTTTCTGACGAAAACGTTATGAATGAAATTGCTTTAGGCCTTAACACGCGAAACTTATATGAAGAGGAACGAAGGTTAGATGTCTTGCTACGGGACTTATCAGATATGAAGGTGGATGGTGTAAAAAAGACGTTATTGGATTTAGCAAACTTGATTGGTAGTACAGTGACGACCTTTTTCCTAGTTATGGGACTATTTTCTGTCATGGTGGGCAGCTTGTTGATCTTTCTTATTTTCGTCATGTTGGCAGCTGCACGTAGGACTGAAATGGGTATTTTTAGAGCTATAGGAGCTCAAAGAACCCATCTGATCCAGATATTCGTGTTTGAGGGTACTACTTATAATCTGATTGCTGCAGCTGTGGGTACTGTCGTTGGCTTCCTCCTTACTTTTGTCATTGTCAAAGCGGCCGGCAGTATTTTCGGAAGTGGGGATGACGGATTTAGCTTGAGTTATCATGTGGAACTTAGTAGCGCCGTTGTAGCTTATTGTTTATCTATGGTAATAACGTTTGCTACTGTTGGCTTTTCAGCTTATAGAGTTAGCCGCATGAACATTATTGAAGCTGTCCGCGATCTTCCAGAATCTACTAATTCGGATTTGTCCGAGACATTACAAGTAAGATCTATCAGAGTTTGGTACTCACTTATAAGACCTGCTACATATATGCTCAGATCAGTTAGGCATGTGTCCCATGCACGGTTTGTTAATGGATTCTTAAATTTTTGCGGATTTCTTCTTTGGATAATAGTTTTTCCTATCTGGGTTTCAGACATATTGTGGGCTATTTCAAGACTCATATGGCCATTCTTTAAACAAGGATGGTTGATGTTTTTATTCGGGACAGTATTGATGCTATTCGGAGTCTTAATCTGGTCCCAAACCGCCCCGTTTTCAATCGGATTTTCCCTTATGATTATAGGTTTGGGTCTAGTTTTACGACAGGTTTGCCAATATGCACCTCAAATCACATCCATTTTTGGAATATTGGTTGCAACAGTTGGAATCAGTTTAATTATCCATGCGACTAATGGACATGAACTATTCAGTGGTGTAATTGGATCTATAGTTTTGTTAGTGGGAATGTTTATGATTTGGCCTGCTATGCGATACAGGGCTCATCCGCCAACCCAATTAGTTGATAGATTAGCATTTTCGTTTATTGGGATTCTGGGGCTGGTATTCTGGATAACACCGTTTGATCTCGTAGAACCTATTACGGGGGAATTAGAAGCAGAGATAGAGATGTTTTTCATTTCCGGTGTTGCCATGGTCGCAGCCGCTGTGTGGACTATCATGCATAACGCAGATCTCCTTCTAAGAATGGTGTCTATTGTTTCTAATAAAATAGGCAGATTGAGGCCAGTGATATTGATTGCTGTTGCATATCCGTTAAGCGCAAAGTTTAGAACTGGTTTAACATTGGCCATGTTTTCCCTGGTGGTCTTTACCCTTGTGATTATGTCCATCCTTGGGGAAGCGTTTGGTAGTGCATTAGAGGATAGTGACGAGGTAACTGGGCATTGGGATATTGAAGGTACTATCGCTTCCGCGAATGGTGGCATGGATATAGGCCATGCAATTTCTGAGGCTGATTTGATCTCCGAGTCAGAATTTGATGCGATTGGCAGCTATGTCAGATCGCCTGTAGAGATGAGGCAATCTAATGCAGAAAATCAGAGATGGGATCGGTTTGTTCTTCAGGCGTCAGATCATGGGTTTTTAGGCAATACAGAGCATAAAATCAGAGTCATAGCTAAGGGTTATGGGACAACGGAAGACGATGTTTGGTCAGCCTTAATTCAAGATCCAAATTTGGCAGTTATTGGAGCTGGAGCTGTTCCGGATGATGGAGGACCTGGTGGTGGACGACCAGGATTTAAGATTGAAGGAATTTCTTTTAAAGAAAAATCCATAAATCCAATAGATGTACAAGTTTTGGATCCTGTATCTAACAAAGAGTGGACCTATACCATCATTGGCATATTGGATTACGGTAATGATAGCGAAAATGTTTTGGTGACTTCGAAATCTAAACTTGAAGAGAGTTTTGGTTTCACTATTCCATCAACCATATATAGATTTCGTGCAGTTGATGGAATAGATTTAGACAGCGTAACTAAGAACCTTGAAACGACTTTTATCCGAAATGGTATGGAAACTGTGAATCTTCAGGAGAAAGTAAGAAATGAGGCAGCGCAAAGCCGAGCTTTCAATCGACTCTTCACCGCATTTATGGGACTTGGCCTAATAGTAGGGATAGCGGCTCTGGGTGTAATTAGCATGAGAGCGGTTGTTGAACGACGGCAACAGATAGGTACACTGCGGGCCATTGGCTATCGCAAATGGATGGTCCAATGGAGCTTTGTAATTGAGTCGTCATTTGTAGCACTTTTGGGCATTTTTATAGGACTTATACTTGGGGGCGTGACTTCTTACAATATTATTGTGTCAATAAGAGAAGGATTTGATGGCATAGAGTTTTCTATTCCGTTTGTGCAGATATCTATAATAGTTGCGTTAGCCTATATATTTTCCATTCTGACGACTTTGTTAGCTGCCCGCCAGGCCTCTGAGATTGCACCTTCTGATGCTCTGAGGTACGAATAATCGGCAAGTAATTAATATACTGAAGCTAGATTATATTGTGAGGATTACTATTTTTTGGGAAGGCTTCTCTCAATCATTTTATCTACTTGGCCCCCAATCTTTTCCCCTAGCTCGCTCATTTTTGCGTCATCAGACATGCCCTTTGGACCTTCTGCAAAGAACTGTGCTGTTTCTTTCTTCTTTCTCATCGCCGGGAGTGCTTTTCCTAGAAAATCGTCGTCATATTTAGCTTTTGTTTGCACTTTAAAATTCACTTTTGATACCAGCTTTACTACGTCTGTACTGTTGCAATGGTCACACGTCGTCTCACTCGCTGGTTTGGTCAACCTAACGAGTTTTTCCGAGATCTTGTCGCAATTGTAGCAACCATATTCGTAAAGAGGCATATGATCTCCCCATGGAACCTTAAGGTTCACAGTAAAGCTAGTTTAAAATTCGGTCTCCATAAAGACTAACAGAGTTATCCCATAAGATGACCTTTTTTATTTCATCAGAAAAATCTTGATCCAGAAACATGTCTACTGCTCCAGGGATAGGAGCGTCTGGGTGGGGCCAATCTGTATTGAAAATCAGATTGTCAGGAAGTTCGTTCGCAACAAATGGTAAAGTCCGTTCATCAGCATCACAAGCGATAAAACATTGGCGTTTAAAATAGTCGCTCGGATCCATTTGGACTTTCTTTTCGTATTGAAATCTGCCCTGTCTTCCGATTGCATGGTCGTCCATGCGGGCTAACCACCAAGGAGCCCAGCCAGCATTTGCTTCAAGAAATGAACACCTAAGCTCTGGGAAGTTTTCTAGTACGTTTCCAAAGATTAGAGTGCCCATAGATAGCATGCCGTCTAATGGAAATGCTATGGCATGGCTTACTGAAGCTAATCCAGGAGTTTCGGTATATCCCCGAAGCCAACGTGTTTGAGATCCGCCACCGTGAAACGATGCTGCCATGTTCAATCTGGATAAGGTTTCCCAGAATGGATTGAATTGAGAATCTGACCACTTTTGTGAGGACCCTGGGTCTGGAAGATTAATGGCTGCGCATTCAGGGATTTCGGATAGTCTTTCTGTTTCAGTAATGGCCAGTTTTACGTCAATAACCGACACCAGTCCAATAAACTTCACCTTGCCGTTGGATTCCCTACAATAGTCACGAGCCCAATTGTTGTAGCCCCGGCATAACGCGTTTTGAAGGTTTGGATCCTTTATGTTCGAAGATAAAGCAGCTGTTCCGTTTGTGTGGAATCCTACTTGGATGTCCAGGCCTTCTTTCTCTATCTCCACTAAACGGGCTGGGAGACTCCACCAAGTTTTCCAGGCGTTTCCATAACGATCTGGACAATCTGCGAATACGCTTTCTGGTCTAGGAGAAACTCGGCCTTCCGGAAACGCTTCACATGGGTGATAGTTGAATAGATAACGTCCTACATGGCCACTGACCAAAGGTCTCCGGTTATAGTAATCTTTTTCTACATAATTATCCCAGATATCTAGTGGTTCCTGCATATGGCCATCGCCATCAATTACCCTGAATCCGTTTTTCATAATTATCTCCGATTATTCAAAAAAGGTTTGTTAGTTTACGATCCTCTCTCCGAACAGTCGTACCGGATTATCCCATAGAACTTTTCTTTTTGATTCGTCGTTTATTAGCTGGTTTAGGAATTCCGGCAAGGCTTTTGGATAAAGTTCGCCGGATTCATATTTAAAGAAAAGTTGATACTCCACGTTTGTAACTTTAGGACGCCGGTCATAGAATTCTTTCTCTACATATTTATCCCAAAGGTCTGCAGGTTCTTGCATGTGTGCGTCAGCGTCGATGACTTTATACCCGTTTATCATAGGTGTTCCTCGTGTTTGACCTTGTGGTGGCATTATAAAAGTTCTTTTAAATTTGATCAAATGATTCTTACTGCTCAGTTAGCTTGGTTGTGTCTTGAGGCGTGCGTTTAAGTGTAACCCATGGCTAGTAAGCCTAATGGAGTCATTACCATGACATAATAGCTAGCCTGGTAAGTAGTCGCGAACAATACATCATAATGACAGCGTCCTTGACACTTTAGCAGCATATTGATAGGTTCGTTATTCAATAGAGTGGTTATCACGTTAACATCGTTTAGGAGGATATATGATATATGATGTACGCACCTATGATTTAAAGATGGGTAAAGTGCAAGAATACATGGAAGCCGTTCGTGAAGTTGCTTTACCTTTGCGAAAGGAGAATGGAATAGAGTTGGCGGGCTGGTATTATACGATCATAGGCCCTATAACTCAGATAATTCACATTTGGGCTTATAAGAGTCTGGCTCACATGGAAGAAGCTAAAGGGCGCGTTGAGGCCGACCCACGTTGGACTGGTGAATATCTCCCTCGGGTACAACCTCTGATAGCAAATGCCAGAGACCAAATAATGAAAGCAGCTGATTTTGCCCCCCAAGGATAGGGAGAGCGATTAACTTTTTAACTTAAAGGGTTAGATACTGAGCGAGGGTCACCTGCTGGTCCTATGAATCAAGGCTTCGATTTAGATCCTTATGAACATCTAAGGGTTTCTTTTTCGATGTATTTCTTGAGTTCTGTAGGCAAAGGATCTAAGCTCGCTGGGACTGCGTTCTCAGTTATCCTAGTAGGTTTCGTGGTGGCAGGTATCGGGGCAGTTACCGTTGGATTAGCAAGTAGCCAGGCCAAGGCCGCCTGACCCCAGGTCTCTATCCCATACTCCTGTAGAGGTTTGACGTTGGGCTCTGTCTTGAGACCCGTTGCTAAGGACCCTTTACCAGTCGGTCGCATGCATAGAACGCCTATACCCAGCTCGTTGGCTAATGGTAAGACCTCTCGTTCGACGTGTCTGTCATTTATATTATATGAGACCTGTATGGTGTCTATACGGCCGGTTTTCATTATCCTCATCATTTCGGGTAGCATATCAGGGTATCCGTATGTTATTCCGATGAGGTCTATATCTCCTCGTTCTTTTAGTTCTTCCAGGTAGACTAGATGTGTTTTCCAGTCTACGAGATTGTGGATCTGAATAAGTTCTATGTGGTCTGTTTTGAGTAGGTCAAAGGACCTAGCTATCTGTAATTTTCCGGTTTCTGCACCGGAACACCAGACCTTTGTAGCTAGATGGAACTTTTCTCTTCTTCCTGCAATGGTTATACCTAGGACTTCTTCGGCTCGTCCATACATGGGAGAAGTGTCCAACAACGTTACCCCTTCAATTAAACACTGGTCGATGATTTTGCGACGTATTTCTATCTCCGGATCTCCTTGTATATCAAAAGTACCCGCGCTACCCATACCGATTGAGCTCACGGTTACGTTTCCTAACTTCCGAAATTTCATCTGTCAGTCCTCTCACGGATAATGTTGATAGTTACATAGTTTGGGGTGGGTGCGATCATTTCGTCAAGTCTATGTTGATATGTGTATGGGTTAAATAAAAGTTGACTACCTATAGAGTAGAAAGCATACTAACCGACTAGCCTCCAGTAAATGATTTCTCGTTATAGTTAAGATGTTGTCACAATTTATCAGATCGTCATTACCATTCCTTTTGTTACTTATGGTCGCGTGTGGTGCTGATGATACGCCGGACCAGTCCGATTCTAATGATCAAGCAAAGCAATCAGAGGAAACCGTATGGGATGAGTCATTAATTTATCCCGATATGTCTAAAACAATCCCTACAATAACTAGAACTGACGGAAATGGTACTGAGGGAACAAAGGAATATAGAGCTTCCGAGGGAATGAATGCGAATGATAGCAACGGACTGCTTGGTCAAGACTACGATATTGGATGTGTGGATAGAATTTTAGGTATAAAGATTTCCGATGAACTTCTTAATGTACGAGCGGCTACGACAGGTGAGCTAGAGCAGATAAAGGACT
>PAUC01000007.1 GCA_002712585.1 Dehalococcoidia bacterium | reverse complement strand
CAAGCATGTCGGTCTTGATATCGACCATTGCAGTAACCATTCTCCTCTTGTTATTTAGCGAATTGATACCAAAAGGTTTCGCCGCACGCAACTCAGAGAAAGTTGCATTTTTTGTTGTAAAACCTTTGCATTTTGTTGAGATAATTCTGTTTCCATTTACAAAGGTTTTGCAATATTTAATGCGGATATTTTCTGCAATCGGAGGAGAGTCGTCAACTCACAGATTGGTATCAGAACAAGAAATTAGATCTCTGATTTCGTTAGGAAAGGAGGAAGGTGTAGTTGATGTCGAAGAAGCTAATATGCTCGACAAAATCTTCCACTTCGGGGACCTAAGAGTTTCGGAAATCATGACACCACGACCCGAGCTAATCTGGATTGAAAAGGGCACTACACTATCGGAATTCTTAAAAATATACGACAAAAACCCCCATACCCGATTCCCTGTTTTCCAATATAGCGTCGATAACGTCATAGGGCTTTTGTCGGTCAAAGACGTCGTGCAAGCGTTATCAAAAGACCGCTTAAAGCATGAGGACAGTGTAACCAACCTACTAAGATCTGTTAATTTTGTACCTGAATCAAAGGGAATAGGAAGATTGTTCTCTGAACTACGAACACAAGGCATATCTCTGGTGATGGTAGTAGACGAATACGGAGGTATCGCAGGTTTAATAACCCTGAAGCAACTGTTAGAGGTAATAGTTGGACCAGTTGTAGAAGATGGAGATCCTAGCGAGGAACCGTTTGTCACGGTTGACGAGGGAACGTTTTTAATGGACCCGGCTATCAGCGTATCAGACGCTACTGATCTCCTTTCTACGACTTTTCCTGACGGAAACTATCAGACTCTTGCAGGTTTTATACTTGAACAACTAGGACGTATCCCAGAAGAAGGAGATCACTTAGACTATCAAACCCTACGTCTTTCCATAATAGAGATGTCTGGCGTCAAAATAAAAAAGGTTCAAGCAAAAATAATCGCTGGTGTTACTGGACCAAACAATCGTTGAAAATCATACTAGCTCGCCACGGCCAAACTTCATGGAATATTAAAGGTAAATTTCAGGGAAGCTCAGACATTCCACTAGATGAAATCGGCCAAAAACAAGCCACGCATATGGCTCACGCAGCAGCCCGCTTTCCCTTGTCACACATATACCATAGCCCACTGGGCAGGGCCACTGAAACAGCCAAAACAATCTCAACCTTTTTGTCGATACCCATGAGTCCACAANATGCCCTCAAGGAATTGAATCTTGGNGATTTGGAGGGCATGACATCTCCACANGCATNCAAACAGTTTCCNAATATNATTTGCCANTGGAGNAGAGANCCTTCCCTCGTGACCATGCCCAACGGAGAATCATTAGGTCAACTTCAAGCTCGGGTATCCTTGGCCCTTGATTATCTACTGAAGGAACACGTTTTGTCAGTAGATAATCAAGCAATAATGGTAGTGAGCCATAACTTCGCAATTATCTCATTCTTATGCTATATACTGAGCATACCACTCTCTAGGTTTCATCAGTTTCAGGTAGACCTCGGTTCATTTACCATATTAGAATCTAGAGATGGGCACTGGCGGTTAATATCGTCAAACAATACGGCTCACTTCTCTAATAATGAGCTGGTATGAATAAAAACCATAGAACTTCTTACCTTGAGGTAGCCCTTCTGAACGCGTTGGGAAGAATACCATCCCAGTGCAAATTACGTAAACTNCTTGTAGCCGTATCGGGAGGTCCAGATTCGACANCTCTTTTACATGCTTTGGCATCTCATCGAAAAGATTTGGGTCTAGACCTACACGTCGCCCATTTAGACCATGATTTCAGGGGCAAGGAAGCTCACGATGATGCTACTTTTGTAGAAACTATGGCCAAAAAGTTGAATCTCCCAGCTACAATAGAGCAAGCAGATTCGTTTGAATACCAAAGGCTCCATTCCATATCATCGTTCGAAGAAGCTTCGCGAGAAGTGAGATACCAATTTTTGAGAAGAGTAGCTTGCAAAGTAGGGGCCCAGGCGGTAGCCGTAGGACACACAGCAGATGATCAAATAGAAACCATATTAATGCACATGATTAGGGGTTCTGGGATTGATGGATTGCAAGGCATGCAAGAATTTAGCAAATGGGGCAGTCCTAGGCATAATGAAAAGTTGCAGGTTTTCCGTCCATTACTTGCAGTGAGCAAAACAGACTGTCGGAGTTATTGCGCGAAGCTGAACATACCTTATCGGGAAGACTCTAGTAATACCATGAATCAGTTTACAAGAAATAAAATCAGGAACAGGTTGATCCCATTACTAGAAACTATTAATCCTGCAATCAGGAACTCACTTATACGATTGGGTCATATATCCTCTAAAACAAACGAATACATCAGGAACCAAGCTATAAAAGCTTGGGATAAAGTCGTTACAAGCCATCCTAATAGTGTCCATATAGATACAACAGGATTTATAAAATTAGATATCGCTATTCAACATATTCTAGTTCGCATGATTTACAAATCCCTAACGGGAACACTAAGAAAACTGGAACAGAAACACGTACTCTGTATCGTCGACTCAATTAACAAACCCACTGGTGCTCAAACGAGCCTACCGAGAGGTTTAACTTGTATAACTGAACGCGAATATCTCGTTCTCACCACAAACCTGTTACGACCTGAGACAAGACCCATATTTAACAACCGAACAATAGTCAATATTTATGGCCAAACTACACTAAACGGTTGGACAATAACTACAGAGCTTGTCCGACGCCCCCCCAAATTCGACACTAATCCATTCATTGCTTACATGGATCCAAGTGTATTGGAAGGACCAGTATTTATTAAGACCTGGCAGCCGGGGGATCGTTTCCAACCTTTGGGAATGAGCAATGAAAAAAAACTACAAGACTTTTTTGTCGATAACAAAATACCACGAGCAAGACGTACCTTGGTGCCTCTTTTTGAGTGTAAAGGCAAAATCCTTTGGATAGTAGGATATAGACTGTCAGAAATATCGAAGCTTAGACATGATTCTAAAGAGGCAGTAAAAGTCACATTCGACAAATATTTAGTATAGAGTAGGGATTCCCCCCTATATCAAACTTTTGGTATTCCTCCTAATCTTAATCTCAACAGACCAGACAGATCTTCAAGAACGGTTTTGAAGATCTTGACACGAGTGTCTTTATCTTCTACCCATGTTACGGGGGTCTCCATAACCTTATATCCTCTCTTACATGCTATTACCAAGAGCTCAGTATCGAAAAACCAATGGTTATTTTTTATATAAGGCACAATTGTTTGGGCCGCTTTCCTCGTTAAGAATTTGAACCCACACTGTGCATCATTGAATGGCACAAAAAACAGTAGTTTGATAATAGAGTTATAGATCCGCGAAATTATCTCTCTCTTATAGGAACGATTCGTCTCGGAACTAGGACTAAGTCTACCCCCTATCCCTATATCATATCCCCCATCTACGATAGCACCAACTACTTTAGGCAAAGCGTCTAACCGAGTGGAAAGATCTACATCCATATAACCAACCAGGTCTGCCTTACTATTTAGCCAAGAAGTTCGCAAAGCGAGACCTCTACCTCGGACTGGAATATGTAGATAAGAAACGTTGTTGTATTGCTCACTCAATTGGTTTGCAACTTTTTGAGTTAAGTCCGTAGACCCATTATCAGCAATTACAATTTGCGTTGAATATTCTTTCAGATTGTTCTTACAAAAATCCGTCAACTTCTCGATACATATCGGAAGTGCAGTCTCTTCATCTAGGACTGGTATAACTATATCTATCGTAGTTAACATTTAACTTTAAACTATCACANGCGAACCAAATACTGCAAAAAACAATATNCATNNTGATCNTGTGTCANGGATTCAANGTNTGGGNNATAAAAACAAANGCTGANTNTACTATTCNGNATTAAGATANTTATCAANAGATTCNACATTGAATGNTTCCGAACTGATNAGCAAACTTTCAGCAGCAACATTAGCCGTATCCAAAGAGGTATAACACGGTATCCTTTTCTCTGCAGCGGCACGTCTGATATAGAAACCATCTCTCAGGGTTTTAGCCGAATCGGAAACAGTATTTATTACCGCACTGACAGTGCCTTCTCGTATCACATCAACGACATTGGGATATCCTTGACCTAATTTCTTGGTGACTAAGGTAACTTTTGCTCCCATATCACGTATCATAGAAGCCGTTCCTTCAGTAGCATAAATAGAACAGCCCGCCTCCAACAATTTCCCCACCAATTTCCCCGCATCATGCTTATCTCTATCAGCAACACTCACAAGAACAACTGCGTTTGGAACTAAGGTCATATTAGATGCCATTAAGGCTTTAATTAAAGCTGAATTAAACTCATAATCAATTCCCATCACTTCCCCAGTAGATTTCATTTCTGGTCCTAAATACCAATCGACTCCTATCAATTTTGACATGGAAAAAACTGGCGCTTTAACGGCTACCAATTTCCTTTTTGGCCAAAGCCCAACACCATATCCTAGATCTTTCAGTTTCTTGCCTAAAACCACGCGCGTAGCTAGGTTAACCATAGGAATACCAGTTACCTTTGATAAAAATGGGACCGTGCGACTAGACCGTAAATTAACCTCTAGCACATATACTGTAGTTTCCGATATCTCTTCTCTAAGCTGGTTGGGACTCCTATAAGGTGGTCCGCCCACTATAACAAATTGAACATTCATTAGGCCCTTTACCCCTAATGCCAAGCCTATCCGTGTTGTGTAATCAACTATCGTACTAACTTCTCTTTCGGTAAGATTGATCCCTGGGTATATAGATATTGAGTCACCGCTATGTACGCCAGCACGCTCGATATGCTCCATAATTCCTGGAATAAGGACACTATCACCGTCACAAATAGCATCAACCTCACATTCTTTACCCTCCATGTAATGATCAACTAGAATCGATCTTTCGGATGTGAACTTAGCTTCTTTGCTTAAGTATTTTTCCAATTCGTTTGAGCTATAAATGAGTTCCATTGCCCTTCCACCTAGGACATAACTTGGACGAACAACAACAGGATATGTAATATTTTCAGCCACCATTAGAGCTTCTTTCCGTGACGTGACTGATGCACCTGGAGGTTGAGGAATGTCAAGCCGTGATAAAAACTCCTCGAACCGTCCTCGATCGGACGCAATATCTATAGACTCCGCACTAGATCCCAATATGGGATAACCAACCCCGTGAATATCCTGTGAAAGATCTAAAGCTGTCTGCCCACCGAATTGAACAATGGTAGGAGGAATTACATTGTTGATCTCCTCATTTTCTATAACGTCTAAAAGAGCTTCTTGATCTAAAGGTTCAAAGTATAGTCGATCACTCGTATCAAAATCTGTTGACACCGTTTCCGGGTTNGAATTAACCATAATACTCTGTGTATTCTCATCTCTTAATGCCCAAGCNGCATGAACGCTACAATAGTCAAACTCTATGCCCTGTCCTATGCGAATAGGTCCACTACCAATTACAACAGTCTTATTTCCCTCCAAGGGCAACGCCTCATTCTCAGACTCATATGTGCTGTAATAATAGGGTGTAGCGGCCTCAAATTCTGCGGCACATGTATCTACCATTTTATAAACTGGTACAATCCCCCATTTTTTTCTCATCTCTCTAACCTTAGCGGGCAGATAATCAGATAAAGTCCCAATCTGTTCATCTGTAAATCCTTTTCGTTTACTTTCCCTCAATAACTCGGGTGTAAGATTTCGATTAAGTAAAGACCTCTCCATCTCAACGATTCGCTTCAAAGCCGATAAAAACCATATATCTATACCACTAATTCGACTCAATTCTTCCGGAGAAACATTCCTCCTAAGAGCTGCCATAAGGGCCCAGAGCCTGAAATCTGTAGCGCCTTTTATAAATTCCCAAGCGACAAATTTCTTATCGTTTATCCAATCCGGGTTTTCCCACAACAGATTTCTCTTCTCAAATTCGACGGACCGCACCGCTTTTTGCAAAGCTGCCTCAAAAGATCGCTCTATAGCCATTACTTCGCCGGTGGCCTTCATTTGCGTGGATAGATTTCGGTCACCATCAGGAAATTTATCAAACGGCCAACGCGGAATTTTAACCACACAATAATCAAGAGCAGGTTCGAATGCGGCCGATGTCTTCTTAGTAACGGCATTAGGAATCTCATCCAATCGTTTGCCAATTGCAAGCTTTGCTGCGACCCTCGCGATTGGGTAACCAGTGGCCTTACTAGCTAGCGCTGAACTTCTACTAACCCTAGGGTTCACCTCTATAACATAATAAGGATGCTCAGGGATCCAATCACTATGAAAACTACTAGACACGATCGGGTGGGGACGTAACGCAAATTGAACATTACAGCCTCCCTGTATACCTAAAGCTCGAATAATCCTCAGGCTAGACGATCTAAGCATTTGATATTCTTTATCTGTGAGAGTTTGGCTAGGTGCAACCACTATACTGTCCCCAGTATGGACGCCCATAGGGTCCAAGTTTTCCATATTACACACTGTTATACAATTATCAGCCGCATCCCTCATAACCTCGTATTCTAGCTCTCTCCAACCCTCTAACGATCGTTCAACTAATATTTGGCTTATGGGGCTTGCTGATAAGCCTTCTTTCGCTATGCGCTCGAACTCTTCTTCGGTCCTAGCAAGGCCCCCGCCAGTTCCTCCAAGGGTGTACGCTGGTCTTATAACTAATGGGAGACCAAGCTGTTTCATTCCATATAAAGCATCATCCCAAGATTCAGCAGTCAAACTGGATGACAACGGCTCTCCGATCTCGCCTAACAAACGGTTGAATCCAGCTCGGTCCTCTGCCGTTTTTATCGCTTCAATAGGGGTACCTAATAAGTCAACATTGTATTTCGCAAGTATCCCATTATCAAAAAGTTCCACGGCCAAATTTAACCCTGTTTGACCACCAAGAGTCGGGAGAATAGCATCCGGCATTTCTTTCTTTATTATTCGTTCTAAGACCCCAACCGTCAAAGGTTCTATATATACCGAATCAGCCACATCCAGATCAGTCATTATGGTAGCCGGATTAGAATTTACTAATACTGTCTCTAAACCCTCTTCTCTCAACGCCTTGCAAGCCTGGGTTCCAGCGTAGTCAAATTCAGCCGCCTGTCCTATGACTATAGGTCCCGATCCAATAACAAGTATTTTCTGCTTATCAGCCATACCGTTCCCCTTACGTGAGATAGAAAACAAATCCAAGGCTACAGGCTCTAAGTATAAGTTACCCGGACCGGGAATAGTCTGATAAAGGCCTACCCCTTTACAGGTCTACCCTAGGCTACAGGAAGCGATTCTGGCATGGAACTAAATCCATAAGATCTAAAGCCATTCAGCATTTGAAAGACAAAACCTGAAAACAATTCAATCTGATTCTCCGATGGTCCTGCCTGTTTCTTACGGCCTTCTATCACGGGTGGAATCTTAACCAATGTGGTCATATCATCACTTTTTTCCAAAACCAATATAGCAACTAACAGCATTGCGGTCCCAGCCTGTTCCAACATTCGAGCCTTTACGGTGAATTGCCACTCTGTTTTAAGATCACTCTTGCATGAACCGATATCATAGCAATATTCTTTGTGTTTAAATNTTGGGATCTCTTCATCCAAAAAGCCCAAAACAGTCTTAATTCCAACCGGCAATTCAATCTCTACACCTTGTTCAAGAAGAAATTGACCAAACATTAATCCTCTCTATTAGTTGGGATTCATAACCACAGGTTAAACTTCCAATGGGAGTTGGTTTATTGTGGCCTTTTTTCGACCATTCCTTCAAGGTGCTTACATTCCTCCTTTCACAATTTTTTCGCTTCCATTAACCCGAGAAAGCGATCAAACATATATTCGTTATCACGTGGACCAGGTGAAGCCTCTGAATGATATTGTATCGATATTAAAGGAATCTGACTGTGTATTAGTCCTTCTACAGTATTATCATTAAGATTAACGTGACTTACCTTGCATCCATAATCTAGTGTAGATGCGTCTATAGCATAGCCATGATTTTGAGAGGTAATAAAAATACGTCCGGTATCAAGATCTTTCACGGGATGATTTCCACCCCTGTGCCCAAATTTTAATTTGAACGTCTTCGCACCTAAAGCTCTTGCCGCTATTTGGTGACCCAAGCAGATACCCATTATAGGTATCTGCCCAAGAAGTGTTTTTGTATTTTCTACTAGGTAATCTAATAAAAGAGGATCTCCAGGGCCTGGAGATAGAAGGATACCNTCGATGTTCGCGTTGAGTATTTCCTTAGCNGGTGTTTCAGCTGGAACTACTAAAACCTCACATCCACGAGATTCTAATAATCGTAATATGTTGTACTTCAANCCATAGTCATAAACCAACACACGATATCTAGCCACCTTATCGCCAGCAAGATTCCTCCACCGATACTCCTTATTGGTCGTTACCACCTTTATAAAGTCAACGTCATCATAACGAGTTGCACGGCTCAGAGCCTGTTTTGCAGCGTCTACAGGTCCATGAGTAAGAATGCCCATCATCACACCCTGTGACCTCAATCTCTTGGTTATTGCTCTGGTATCAACTCCATAAATCCCTGGTATTTGTTGAGACACTAAGAATTCATGTAAAGTTTCAGTACTTGTTCCGTTACTTGGGGTTTCACATTGTTCCCTCACAACAAACCCTGATACTTGCACCTTACTAGATTCACTGTGCTGATCGTTTATCCCATAGTTCCCAACCAGTGGATAAGTGAGTACCACTATCTGCCCACTATAAGAAGGATCCGTTAATACTTCCTGATATCCTGTCATTGTAGTATTAAAAACAACTTCGCCAATTTCTTGTGTGCTGAATCCAAAGGCATTGCCGGAAAAAATCGACCCATCCTCTAGTAGCAAGAATGCTGGTGCTGTCACAGTGTTGCCGCGCTTGACCACGGTTTTAATCCTAACATTAAGCAGATCAACGCCATTCTTATAGGAACTCCATTAGCAGCTTGTTTGAAATACCTGCTCCTTGGATGGTCGTCGAGCAAGACAGATACTTCATCAAGCCTTGGTAACGGATGCATAACTATAGCTCTAGAGAAAAACTCTGTCTCCAAATTATTCAGGTTAACTTTGGGATATCCAGCTTGGTTGGCAGATGAACCCCTTTCTGCTTGGCATCTAGTGAAATAAAGAGCATCTGGTCTCACCTCCGTATATATGATTTTTTCCTTATGATCAAATTCAAGACCCGAACGCGGCTTGTGAAACATGTAGGCCTTCGCCTCACAATCTCCTTCATAAAGATCACCATATCCCACTTGCGATGGTGGCAATTCAGTAATAACACTGCCGAAATGCTCTCGAAGATATTTCTTTGTTCCCTCCGTTAAATCTAATCCAGTTCCCGGCACAAATGTAACGGAGTTTCCTAAAAGTAGGAGCCCATAGGCCAAGGAATGAACCGTGCGTCCATTCCTCAAATCGCCACATATAGCTATGTTTAATCCTTCAAGAATTCCAAATTCTTCCTTCAGAGTTAACAAGTCACATAGCGCTTGTGTGGGATGTTCGTTTATTCCATCTCCCGCATTTATAATTGGGACAGAGGAGATATTAGCAGCCGCCCTGGGAGCTCCGGACTCCTCATGGCGAAGCACTATTAGGTCACAGTAATTCCCCCATATCCTTATAGAATCATCAAATGTTTCTCCTTTTTCCATTGAGGAGGTTTTAAAGTCCGTGGTAGTAATAGTATCTCCACCTAACCGTTTCATAGCCGCTTCAAAAGAACCTCTAGTCCGAGTGCTAGGTTCCAGAAAAAGGCTTGCCATTAATAAACCAGATGCCACCCCTCTGTGACTTCTGATGTTAGCCTTAAATTCGGCTGCTAGGGCCAAGATATCCATAATTTCCCCAATCTCCAAATCTCCCATTTCGGTTAGGGAATTGCTATACATTATCTCGTCTCAACTCTCGTTAAAATAACCTCGTCCCGTCCGTCAATCTCATTAACTCGTACCTGCACCCTTTCTGAAAGAGATGTTGGCATATTCTTGCCAACGTAATCAGCCCTTATGGGCAACTCCCGATGACCCCGATCTATCAAAACCGCAAATTGGACTTTATTTGGTCTACCGCTATAAGTTAGAGCGTCTAGAGCCGCGCGAGCGCTACGACCCGTAAATAGGACGTCGTCGACCAATACTACATTCATTCCCTCCACATCAATTACAGATTTGGTTATATGAGAAGTCAAATCTCTTCCACGATCCAAATCGTCCCTAAAAGCCGTAATATCCAAAGTAGCTACAAGAACCTCTTCTCCTTCAAATAACTTGATATTTTCGGCTAGTCTTTGGGCAAGTATCGCTCCCCTGGTCGGTATACCTGCTAGGATGAGGTTCTTTATCCCTTTTTGGGACTCTATGATTTGATGAGCAATACGTGATAGCACTCTCCTAAAATCATCCGCGTTTATGAGGATTTTTTCTTGTTGCACATCTCTAATTGACACAAAAAAGACCCCCTTTCCTGTGTAGCAAGGGGGCATAACTTAACGAAATATTGTTTATTCTTCAATTCCCTTGTCAGCCTCACTGGACTAGATTAAAGGTATCACCCATAAACCATCTAACGAGGGTGACTTTATCAGAGACTGAAATAAAGTGCAATCTCTGGTCGATTAACCTAATGAATCCCCACAATCAAATTGATAATAGAGTGTTCCTATCGTATAATTCCACCTAGATTCGAAGGAGCTTGATGTAAATGGCAAAGGCAACCTGGAAAGTAAAGACAGGCTTAGCTCAAATGTTGAAAGGCGGCGTAATCATGGATGTAGTCACCGCCGAGCAGGCAAAAATTGCCGAAGATGCTGGTGCGTGTGCCGTAATGGCGCTCGAGAGAGTACCTTCTGATATTAGAGCAGACGGCGGAGTGGCTAGAATGTCAGATCCAACCAAGATTATAGAGATACAACAGGCAGTAACTATCCCTGTAATGGCAAAATGTCGTATAGGACATTTTGTTGAAGCTCAGATCCTAGAAGCTCTGGGCGTAGATTACATCGATGAATCCGAAGTCCTCACGCCTGCAGACGAAGAGCACCACGTATGGAAACATGATTTTAACGTCCCATTTGTATGTGGGTGTCGCAACTTAGGTGAGGCGCTTAGAAGGATATCCGAAGGCGCAGCGATGATTCGGACAAAGGGAGAAGCAGGAACGGGCGACGTGGTAGAAGCAGTTAGACACAACCGAACCGTGTTGGGCCAGATCCGGAAAATTCAAAATATGAGTTCCGATGAGCTAGCTACCGAAGCCAAAAACCTCGGAGCTCCATTAGACCTTGTACAATCTGTCAAAGAACTGGGGCGGTTACCAGTAGTAAATTTCTCGGCAGGCGGTGTCGCTACTCCGGCCGATGCAGCATTAATGATGCATCTAGGATCTGATGGGGTTTTCGTAGGCTCTGGAATCTTCAAAGCCCAGAATCCATCAGCTATGGCAAAAGCTATTGTTAAAGCAGTACTTCAATATAAAAATCCCAAGATCGTGGCAGATGTTTCCAAAGGCTTAGGGCCGGCTATGTCTGGCATTTCCACAAGAGAGCTGCCAGATAATGAGTTGCTAGCAACTCGTGGATGGTAACCACTTCTGGATATAGACCGGCAGGATTTCAAACAAGTGATCATAGGCGTTATGGCTGTGCAGGGTGACTTTTCGGAACACCTTGCGATTCTCAAAACACTAAACGTCCAGACACGAGAGGTTCGTCTCCCAAAAGATCTGGAAGACGTCGACGGGCTGATCATTCCAGGTGGCGAAAGTACAACCTTTCGTAAACTCTTCGATATTTACGAATTAACCGACCCGATAAAACGATACGCGCAGTCGGGACGGCCAATATGGGGCACGTGCGCCGGGATGATAATGATGGCGCAAACCCTGACAGACGACCGCCCAGAGCCCCTTAATCTTATGAATATCACTGTAAAACGAAATGCCTATGGGCGACAGTTAGATAGTTTCGAAGCCAATATACCTGTCTCTGTCATAGAGGGCAATCCAATACACGCAATCTTTATACGTGCACCTTCTTTTACCTATATCGGAGAGAACGTAGAGGTCATTGCCAAACTTAATGATGGAACTCCGGTTGCAGTAAAACAGGACAATATGCTCGCAACCGCATTTCATCCAGAGCTAACCAACGATGTCAGATTCCATAAATTCTTTATTTCTTTGATAAAATAGAGGGNCTTANNTTATGTATCNACNAACAATTGTAAAAGNATCTTATATCCANCNAAACCTCTACTTTGGNTTTAATNTCTANGAAAATTTGAAGCCATNAAAATGATAGATAACGATCTAGAACTATTNCTCANGTGCCTACCGGTCGATACCCTGAACCCNCTNATNGAGCGCACTAAATCNTTNGATGATCTCTTAGAAGTTATTTTAGACGTGGGTNGGCCACCCGAAGCNAGATTTCCAGCATTCGACATGATTTTAAGTGAAAAGGAAATCACCGAAGAAGATCTTAATTACGTTATTGAAAGAATAGGAGAGTTCGGAGATGATAACCGAGCGGGGATAGAACGCACGCTACACAGGATTTCAGCAATTAGAAATCGTAAGGGACGGGTCCTAGGACTAACATGCCGGGTAGGTCGGGCCATATTTGGGACAATAGATATAATTGAAGATATAGTGATTTCCAATAAAAACATACTCCTTCTGGGCCGCCCAGGCGTGGGTAAAACCACTATGCTTCGGGAGGTAAGCCGTATATTGGCAGACTCTGCTAAAAGGAGAGTTATTGTAGTGGACACATCAAATGAAATCGCTGGTGACGGAGACATTCCTCATCCAGCAATAGGACACGCACGTCGAATGCAAGTAGCTACACCTAGTCGTCAACATGATGTGATGATTGAAGCCGTGGAAAACCATATGCCACAAGTAATAATCATTGATGAAATGGGAACAGAACAGGAAGCAATCGCTGCTCGTACCATAGCGGAAAGGGGCGTGCAACTAATAGCTACTGCCCATGGTAACTCCTTGGATAATCTCATAATGAATCCTACCTTATCGGACCTAGTGGGTGGCATACAGACCGTAACCCTTGGCGATGATGAAGCAAGATTCAGAGGAACCCAGAAAACGGTTCTAGAACGAAAAGCCCTTCCTACATTCGATGTCGTCGTAGAAATACAGGATAGGTATTGTGTGGCTGTTCACAAGGACGTTGCCAGCGTCGTAGATTCTTGGTTAAGAGGAATGCCCTTAGTCCCAGAGGTGAGAACTTTAGGTGATGGTGGCAAGGTGAGTAAATCTCACAAACAGTCGTCAAATGCATGGGACACATATGACAATCATGCAAACCATGAAGATGGCTTCAACTTCTTGGCGTCACAGAAATCTACAGATGTTGAGGATGGTAAAGCTTTATCTGACCCAGAAAAAGAATACTCAACTCGAAAAGTATTTCTTTTCGGGATTGGCCGAGACAAATTGGAACAGGGGTCAATATCTACAGGTATTAATATCGATATTACTAATGATCTGCGAACAGCTGATCTAATGCTCACTAGCAAAACCCATTATAAACGAGGAGCCAAAGTCGTTAAGACAGCTGAAAACTTTAGAATTCCAGTACACGTCATAAGAAAGAACTCTAGCAGCCAGGTGTATCAGTTCCTTAGAAGTATGGTTAAAGTTGATAGAAATATGAATTCTCACCAAAACGAATTAGATAATGCCTTAACAGAGGCCCACACAGCATCCCGCAAACTCTTAGAGGGAACTGCCGAATACCTGGATCTCTCTTCGCAACCAGCTTACGTTAGAAGACTACAACATCTACTGGCCCAAAAATATAACCTGGGATCATTGAGCAGCGGAGTAGAACCAAATCGCCACATTAGACTTCTACAGCGATAATATTCATGATGACATCTTTTATTGCCCTTGAAGGCATCGATGGATCCGGAAAGACTACTCAGGCTGCATTGCTTTACGAGTTCTTGAGCAGTAATGGAGTCGATTCTATTCTGACCCAAGAACCCGGTGGCACACCCCTTGGCCTTTCCATATCTCAATTCATAAAATCCAATAGAGGCATCACAGCTCTTACTGAATCATTGCTTTTTAACGCTGACAGGGCAGAGCATGTCGAAAAAATTATAAGGCCTGCATTGATTAACGGTTCCCATGTCATATGCGACAGATTCGTAGGATCCACACTGGCATATCAAGGATACGGGCGCGGGCTTTCCTTAGACAAGTTGGTTAACCTTTGCGATGAGGCATGCCGGGGCCTATATCCCATCATTAATATTCTGCTGGATATACCTGTTCATACATTGGATTCTAGAAGAGGTGCCGGCAATAGGGATGCAATAGAAGCAAGTGGAGCGACATTTTTGGATCGTGTAAGAAAAGGATACCTGGAATTAGCAGGACGAAGCCCGAGCCACTGGGCTATTGTAGATGGATCCCAGTCCATCACAGAGGTTTCTATAGAAATCCAAAGGCTGGTAAGACCTTACATTTACGGGTAGATACCTCTTAACTTCGTTGCTTCAGCAACACGGTTAATAGCAGTCATCAAGGCTCCCAATCTCATGTCGCAATTATACCTTTTAGACATATCACTCACCTGAGCAAAACTCTTTACAAGAATGTCTTCTAGACGTCGGTCTACCTCTTCCTTATCCCAGAAGAGATGCTGTGTATCTTGTACCCATTCGAAGTAGGAAACTACTACCCCGCCCGCATTAGCTAGAATATCCGGTATTATTTTGATCCCTTTATCCCCCAGTATCTCATCTGCCTCAGGAGTCGTCGGGCCATTAGCCCCCTCTACTACGATCTTGGCTTTAACATCATTTGCATTATGCTTAGTAATTTGCTGTTCGAGGGCTGCAGGCACCAATATATCACAAGGCAACTCTAAGAGTTCAGCTTGAGTTACTGCTTCTGTTTCTTGAAATCCAGACAACGAACCTGTGGAGATCTTGTACTCGTTTAACTTAGTAGGGTCCAAACCCGATGGACAATAAACAGCACTGGTGCTATCGCTCGCACCCACAATTTTACAACCTAGCTCCTTGTGCAAAAGTTCAGCTCCCCAAAACCCAACGTTACCGTAACCTTGGACTACAACACTTGCCCCCCGAAGATCAAGAGAAAGTTCTTTAGCCGCCTCTCTAGCCGTTATCATCACACCTCTACCAGTAGCCTCGGTCCTCCCTAAAGTCCCACCAATACTGACAGGCTTCCCAGTAACTATCCCTGGCTGGATGTAACCACTATGCATACTAATGGTATCCATTATCCATGCCATTACCTGACCGTCTGTGTTGACATCCGGTGCTGGAATATCGGAGTCGGTACCAATTAAGGGAGCAATCTCAGTGGCATATCTCCTAGTTAATCTTTCTTTCTCCCCAATTGACATCAGTTTAGGATTAACGGTAACTCCCCCCTTGCCACCCCCATACGGTATGTTCGTTACAGCACATTTCCAAGTCATCCACATTGCTAGAGCTTTAACTTCATCAAGCGTAACGTTTTCATGGAACCGAATTCCGCCTTTGGCCGGTCCTCTGTTAATGTTATGTTGAACCCTATGACCCGTAAACACAGATATACTGCCGTCATCCATCTTTACGGGAAAATTTACAGTGAACTCTCTCTTACAAGATCCCAATATATCACGGATGCCTGGGTCAAGCCCCAACCTATCAGAGGCCNCGTGAAACTGTCTTTGAGCCATCGCAAATACGGAGTCATCATGTANAGCAGGGTTTTGTGGAGATACCATAAAGTGTGCCCCTATAACAAAATTTCATCATCCCAAACGTCCAAAATTTTACTATTTGAGTCATAAAGAATCAATAATATTCTTTACCGTAATCCCGATTTTTCCAGGTGAAGGAATTATCACAACACCAGCATTTTCTAACGCCGATTCCTTTTCGGCGGCTGTCCCATCGGATCCGGTAATTATAGCTCCTGCATGCCCCATGCGTTTACCTGTAGGGGCAGTAGCTCCAGCGATAAAAGCTGCGACAGGTTTCGTGACCTGTTCCTTGATATATCTCGCAGCCTCCTGTTCCATATTTCCTCCGATTTCTCCAATCAATACTATCAATTCTGTTTCAGGATCTTGGTTGAATAATTTTAGGACATCTACGAAATCAGTTCCAATTAGAGGATCGCCCCCTATTCCAACACAGGTACTTTGCCCTATACCCAAAGCTGTTAATTGGCTAACGGCTTCATACGAAAGTGTTCCACTTCTTGATACCACACCAACCGTACCTGGCAAATGTATATAACCCGGCATGATACCAACCTTACATCTTTCGCCCGGAGATATAATCCCTGGGCAATTGGGTCCCAACAATCTCGCACCCTTCTTGCTGACAAAATTTAATGTTCTGGCAGAGTCTAAAATGGGGACACCTTCAGCTATACAAATGATCAATTCAATACCCGCATCTACAGCCTCCAACATCGCATCTTGCGCAAAAGGAGCGGGTACAAATATTAGTGAAACGTTAGCTCCTGTTTCATTAACTGCCTGATGTACT
>PAUC01000006.1 GCA_002712585.1 Dehalococcoidia bacterium | reverse complement strand
TTTAGATAATAATTCGTCTAGGTTTTGGTACTTTAAGTTAAATTCCCGCTCGTCTTCCCGACTTCTCCTATTCGGATCAGTATAGAGCACTTCCATGTCAAATCCGCGTGCTCTTCTGGCCATTTCCAGCCCTATGCGACCCATTCCAACGATACCCAAAGTTGCCCCATAAACATTTGGCCCCAAAAAGTGCATAGGATGCCATGTCTTCCATCCGCCTTCTTTAACAAACATTCGACTTTCTATCAATCTCCTGCCTGCTGCCATCATTAACAAAAAGGCCATATCGGCCGTAGCAGCGTTAAGCACATGAGGGGTGTGACCAACAGGTATAAGACGGCGAGTAGCCTCTACTATGTCTATATTGTCATAACCTACAGCAATTTGGCTGACAACACGTAGATGTTCTGCGGTTTTGAAGAACTCTGTGTCTAGTTCATCCGTTAGAAGTGAAAGTATCCCATGGCAATCTTTCATCTTTTCCAACAGGATCTCTTTTGGTGGTGGCAACTCATCTTTCCATAGGTCCATACGGGTTTTGGATGCTATCATATCGAGAGCCTCAGGAAAGATTCTACGAGTGACAAATACTTTAGGTTTGAGCACGAAGTTCTCCTGAAGGAATTTGTGTCATTATATCTTAGGGGTTTGGGTTCTTCTAGACTTAAGAAGTTGTTACTGAGGTGGAAGCCATCCTATAATATTGTAAATCGTAAGGAGAGTGCAATGATATCTCGAGCCACCTCAAATATGAGAATTAAAAGTAGTGAGATAATAGATGGCCCTGATAGAGCGCCCTCTAGGGCCATGCTTAGGGCTACAGGCCTAGGAGATAAAGATCTCACTCAGCCTTTTGTTGGAATAGCAAATTTGGCCAGTGATGTTACTCCGTGTAACGTACATCTCACCAGAATTGCAGACGCTGTGAAACAAGGTGTAAGAAGCGAATCTGGCACTCCGTTTACATTTGGAACTATTACCGTAAGTGATGCTGTATCAATGGGNACNCAAGGTATGAAAGCCTCCTTNATAAGTCGGGAAGTTATAGCTGATAGCATAGAGTTGGTNGCATTTGCAGAAGGATTTGACGGCTTAGTTACTGTAGCAGGTTGCGATAAGAACATGCCTGGCACAATCATGGCTGCTGCCCGATTAAATATTCCGTCCATATTCGTTTATGGAGGCACAATTCTACCCGGGTCCTATAAAGGGAAAGCGATTAATATACAGGACGTTTTTGAAGCTGTGGGGGCGTATTCTAAAGGAAACATTTCTTTAGCTGATCTTCATAAAATAGAAGGGGCTGCGTGTCCTGGCGCAGGGTCATGTGCAGGGCTTTTTACTGCAAATACTATGTCGGCTGCTATTGAGGCGCTAGGAATGGCAGTTCCAGGAGATGCATCAATTCCAGCGGTCGATGGTAGAAAGGAAGTTTGGGCTCATCGGGCTGGATCGTCTGTCATGAACTTGCTTAGACTAGGTATAAGGCCACGGGACATAATTACAAAAGAATCTATAAAAAACGCTATAACTGTAGTTTGTGCTATGGGAGGCTCGACTAATGCCGTTTTACATTTCCTTGCTATAGCTAGAGAGGCGAAGGTGAGTTTGGAGATTGATGAATTTGACGAAATTAGTCTAAAAACGCCCTACATAGCGGATATGAAACCAGGAGGAAGGTATGTGATGGCGGACTTAGATCGTGTTGGGGGAGTCTCGTTGGTGTTAAAACGGCTTTTATCTGGGGGCTACCTTTGTGGAGATACACTTACGATTACAGGAAAAACCTTGGGGGAAAACCTAGAGGATTTTGAAGACGTAGCTGATCAACGAATTGTTGCGTCTATAAAGGAACCTTTTAGCAAAACTGGAGGATTAGCTATACTTAAGGGAAATCTTGCTCCTGATGGTAGTGTAGTTAAAGTTGCTGGTAAGAAACACTTGTTTCAAAGGGGTCCAGCCAGAGTGTTTGATAAAGAAGAAGATGCCTTTGGTGCTATAGAAAATCAAGAGATACTCGCCGGTGATGTAGTGATCATTCGATATGAAGGGCCTAAGGGGGGGCCTGGCATGAGAGAGATGTTAGGCGTGACGGCCGCGTTAGTAGGCCAAGGCTTAGGAGAAGCGGTAGCTTTGGTCACAGATGGTCGCTTCTCGGGGGCAACCCATGGTCTTATGGTGGGTCATGTAGCTCCTGAGGCAGCGGTAGGTGGACCAATAGCACTTATAGAGGAGGGTGATGTGGTGGTTGTGGATGTAGAGAATCGACGACTCGATATAGAAATAGAACAGACGGAGTTGCAGAGGAGACAAAGTGCTTGGAAGCCCAAAAAGATTGATTACCCGCCTGGTGCCTTATCAAAATATGCCAAACTAGTTTCTTCAGCTTCGGACGGGGCGGTAACCCTCTAGTATTTAGCTAGATTCGTTGGTATAGGGTTTATCAGGTTTTTCTGTTAGTGTTTCTAGGGTATTTNGNGCCAGAGCTATATCCTCTTCCCAGAAAGGAGCCGCATCCNGGNCTCAAACACTGATANACTCCATATANTTNCTGGTATTTGAACGATGTTCCGCCGCATAGCTTGCANGTGAGTTTGATTTCCTTTTTGCGCAGGGCNTCNTCTAAGTCGTTGGCNATGGTTTCGGCCTCCGATTTTATAGACTCGGAAATAGTTCNCCTGTCATTANCNGTGGCTCCGGATTCAGGTGNTTTGTCCTCTTTATTTTTTNCCCAGGGNAACTTAATCAATTATAAATACCTCTGACTAGGTTGTATAAAGATCAAAGAGTTGAGGCTAGAGCCCCTCCGTCTAAACTTATACTTTGACCTGTGATAAAACTTGCTCTCACGGATGTTAAAAATGTTATCAAGTCTGCCATTTCCTCGGGTTGTCCTAGGCGTTGCATCGGAATCTTCTTGGTTGCCTCAGTGATCATAGCGTCTGTGCTCTCTCCTCTTGACTCAGCCATTTTCTTATACAGGGATGTCATTCTATCTGTCATGATACTTCCTGGTAGGGCGTTATTAACTGTTATGTTAAAGGGGGCTAATTCATTAGAGAGCATCTTAGCGAAACCGACTACTGCCAATCTGCTTGAGGTAGATAATACGAGATCTAAAACGGGTTGCCTTACAGCGTTCGAGAGTAAGTTAACGATACGTCCCCATCGCTGTAGTTTCATATAAGGTATAACCTCTCTTGACATCCTTACTGCACTTAAAAAATTCTGGTTTAGTGCTTGCTCCCAAGCTGAATCCGTGATTTCGGATGGTTTTCCAGGAGGGGGGCCGCCGAGATTATTGATTAGAATATCTACACGTTCGAATCTGTTATATGTATCCCTTACTACCTTTTTTATGTGAGCTGGGTCAGATAGATCTCCAGGAATTGCTAGAACATGTTGTTGTGATGCTAATCTAGCTATTTCCATCTCCACCTTTCGGAGGTCGGCTTCCGTTCGCGAACTTATTGTAACGAGCGCCCCTTCCTTGGCTAGAGCAATTGCAGTAGCTTTTCCCATCCCTTTACTTGAACCGCCTATGATTGCTACTCGTCCCTTCAAACCTAGATCCATACTTTATCATTCCTCAAGCCGATAATTGGCCCATATGATAACTAAAGACATATTGAGAGGCAAGAAGGCTAAATGACGTTGGTTTCTCTAAATCGTCTGATTTGGGTTACGGAATAACCCAAATCAGACAGTATTTTTTCGGTGTGTTCACCCAAAAGGGGAGGGGGCAAACTTATCTGGCCCGGGGTTTTCGAGAATTTAATAGGTATGCCGGTTTGTTTGATTGGCCCCGCCGTAGGGTGTTGAATTGTTTCCACCATTTTTCTTTCTGCTACCTGTGGGTCCGAAAATACCGCTGCTAAATCATTAACTGGGCCACATGGTATACCATGATCTTCAAAATTGGTTATCCATTCGATAGACGTTTTGTTTAGTAACTCGTTTTCTAATAGAGCGACTAAGGATTCTCGATGGTTCACTCGGTTCATATTCAAGTGATAATCTTCATGAGTTATAAGGTCGTCTCTACCTAACGCTTTGCAAAATCTCTCCCAGAATCGTTCATTGCCTATGGCAATGTTTATATATTTACCGTCCGAGCATTTAAAAGCTTGATAAGGCACTAAATTGGGATGGGCTGCACCTACTCTTTGTGGTGGTTGACCAGTTGCAAAATAAGTACCGGCCTGGTATGTGAGCCAGGCTACTTGTAGATCCAACATTGAAATATCTATGTATTGTCCATGTCCAGTTCTTGAGCGATGGAATAGCCCGATCATTACTGCATAGGCTCCCAGCATACCTGCTCCTATATCTGTAAGTGCAACGCCCATTTTCATGGGAGGGCCATCGGGTTCCCCTGTAACACTCATGATACCTCCTATTCCTTGCATCATTTGATCGTAAGCAGGCTTCCTACTGTATGGGCCAGTTTGCCCGAATCCTGATATGGAACAATAAATGATCCCAGGATTCAATTCTTTTAATGTTTCGTAATCTATACCTAATCGTTGAGCAACTCCTGGTGTAAAATTTTCCACCAAGACGTCGGATTCTGATACTAGTTTCATGAAAATATCTTTAGCGGCCTGGTTCTTTAGGTTAAGGGTGATACTACGTTTATTGCGATTTACAGACAGGAAATAAGAACTTTGGTCTTTGATAAAAGGAGGGCCCCATGTTCTAGTGTCGTCGCCTTTTGAAGGTACTTCTACCTTTATCACGTCTGCACCATAATCTCCAAGCATTAGTGTGCAATATGGTCCAGCTAGTGCCCGTGTGAGATCTAAAACCTTGATATTTTCTAGAGCCTTCATGTCTTCTCCTTGGGAAATTTGATTTAACAATGTCTAACATGGACAGCGCAATGTTGTCGCCCGTATCTAGCCTAGGTCTTGCTAGGATAGGTCTTGGAGTCTAGAAAAACTAGACTTTTGTCTAATGGGAGGCACTTCCGTATGCTTTTTCGTAGTCAGCTCGGGTGTTTAGATCGATCAAGATTTCGTTGGTTGATACTTCGAATAGGTTAACTGGTTGATTGTATATAAGAGACTTTAGTCCTAATGTAGCGTCCGTAATTGCATTCATTTCTCTGAATAATCTGCATGAAAATACCGTTGGATGTCCACCTTTACCCTGAAATGTAGGAATCGTAACCAAGGAGTGTGTTTGTATATGTTGGTCCAGGATCGATCTAATTATGGTGTGATCCCGTGGTTGATCTACGCTGCATACTAAAATATCGTCGATAGAATTGGGGTCTACTAGCGATAGACCTGATTTAATGGATGAAGCCTTCCCAGTACGATATAAAGGGTTATAGATAATCTCGACGTTGGACATCGAGATTATTCGGGTTTTAAGTTTTTCGTGTTGGAAACCTGTCACTACTATAATTAATTCTACCCCAGCATTCCGTAGACTTTCGACTTGATAGTTTATAAGCGTGGTACTACCCCAGGGGAGTAGGGCTTTAGAAGTTGTTCCCATTCGGGTTGATAATCCTGCGGCTAAGAGAAGTGCCGCGATTTTTCGCAATTTTGTTCCTTTGCCTGAGATTGGATCCTTTCAATCAGACTTTCTTTCATCTTCATTGGATTTCCAGTTCCCCCACGTCGTATCATAATAATTTCTGACATTATGCTTATGGCGATTTCTTCTGGAGTTATGGCTCCTATGTTTAATCCTATTGGAGCGCAAATTTTCTCTAATGTTTGTTTTGAGTAGCCCTTCGATATGAGGTTTTTGAATATCAATAGTGTCTTTCTGACGCTACCCATGAGGCCTACATACCGTGCGGGAGTCTGAATCGCGGATTCTAAAGCAGAGTCATCTTGACGGTGGCCTCGCGTCGCGATCACGATGTAGGAATTCTTGTTCATGGGAATACTGTTCAATGCGTTACTAAATTCAGATACCACTACTCCTTTGGCGAGTGGGAACCTATTGAAATTAGCATAGTCCACCCTGTCGTCGGCTATATATACGTCCATGCCTAGGGGAATGGCTGAATTGTAAATTGCTTTTCCCACGTGTCCCCCACCCAAAATAATCAAAGTTGGTGGGGTAGTGTATCCCTCAATAAATATATCGAGTCCATCTTTTTCTGATATGTATTTGTTATCTCCAAAGTTGGATAAATCTGGTATTAGTTGGATGACCAACGAATCTAGGTCTTTACTACCAAGAGTCCCGGATTTAGAACCGTCTTCTCTTAGTAGGATTTGCTTTCCTAAATCTGAGGGTTCTCGGGAGTTTATTATGGTCGCAATCCCCAAGATGGGACCTCCCTCAAATGCGTTTAGAGTTTCCTTTAGTGAAGGTAAGTTTTCGGATTGTAATGGGTGTAGAAAAAAATACATGGTACCGCCGCATACCAGGCCGTCCTTTGCTGCTATATCCTCGTTGAGATAATATTCTTTGAACTGAGAAGTATCAGATCTTCTTATGATTTCTTTGGCTGCAAACCAGATATCACCCTCGACGCAGCCCCCGCCTAGAGTACCAATTGAGGTACCGTCAGATCGGATTAGAAGTTTGGCGCCAGTTTTCTGGGGTGTTGACCCCTTAGTCCGGACAACAGTTGCGAGTACACAGGGACTTGATTCAGAAAGTTCAGCTATAGCTCCCTGGAATATTTCTTTCATGACCCTATTATACCTGACGTTATTGTTTAGTACTAAAAGTGTGGATTCCTTATTATTGAAATGAGAAGACTGTTAAATCTTATGTATTTCTACAGTCTATTCTCGAGGAGGGTTCCAATTTCCTCTAGTTGTTGAAAAGTCGAATTTGGTAGCATACTGCGATCTGTTATTCGTACCAATTTATCTCCTTTTCGGAAAACAATACCTATCCCTTGCTTAACTGCACGGAAATCTTGGCGTACTTGTGCGTCTCCTATAGGATTCGCAACCTTTATATTTTGTAAAGATTGCAATGAGATAGCCGAACCTATGTCCATATTGGCAAACTGGGCTATGGCTTCATCTGCACTATCGACAATTCCGTCATATTGATCCTTAGATTCTCCATCGTCTGTATAATCGGTGACGATTATTTGGATAAGCGTATATCCGTCATCTGTAGATAGTTGGTTCATGAACCAACTATCTACAGATGATAGTTCATCAGGATCGTTTCTCAAGACCTCTTTGTAATCTGTAATATTTCCATTCATTGGTGTTGTCTCGTCCAAAATGGACTGTAGTTCATGGGAACTTATCAAGGACGAGAATGCCTCTTCAGTAACTGTTACAGATTCATAATTGGTGCAACTGAGAGCTCCCAAAATTATGCCAGTAATGGCAATGGGAATGATTGATATTAATTTGAACACTTGAACACTTGTTTGAAAGAGGGTTTATCTATGTTGGTCTGTTATTTTATATCAGAAAACTCAAAGATCACAGAGGTATCTGCACAGTGTGTACAAGAGCATGATTATAGGCCGTATTACGCGTCATATAACCTCTATTGTTTCTTCTTCTACCAATCCGTCAACTATTCGAAACGAGCGTAATATGGGATTGGTCTTGTTCATTAGAGAAACTATGATGTAATGTGCTTCTGGCCATCCTGCCATTCTTATGTCAGTGTCTGATGGATATGCCTCGCTATGAGTGTGGGAATGATATACGGCTCGATTTGTCCAGTTGTTATCTTCCATCTCTAGATAGACGTTTAGTAATTCCTTTTGGTTCCAACTGAATCTAAACGGACTATTATCTACGTTTGTCATTTGGGTAAGTTTCTCAAAGACATTGTTTGGGCCTGCTAAAACTCCGCAGCATTCGATTGGATCGCTTTCTTGAGCATGAGCGATTATCTTCGATACAAAGAGCTGTGAGATAGTAATCAAAATCCTACTCCTTTTTTCTACTATGTCTTTAGTTTCCGTATATGGGATTATTGATCAGAAAGTAATGTGATTAACGCTAACATCTAACCAAACTTGTTTCATCAAGCCTGATTACTTTTAGGATGTTTTGTGTAGTTTTTTCTATAACTGTTTCGACCGACAAATTTTTTAACTCAGCAAGCTTCTCAGCGACCTGGATTACATGGAATGGCTCGGTCCAACGGTGGCGATACTTTTTCCATGGCTGTGGGGCAGAATCTGTCTCAAGCACTATGGATTCTAGAGGAATTGTTTTTGCAACATTCTGTAATTCGCTAATACGTAGGAGTGGCTTGGCCATTGATATAGAGAAGCCCATGTTAATATAAGTTTGGGCAGTGTATAGGTCTCCTTGATAGTAATGTAGGACGCCCCCTATTGATTGAGCGTTTTCTTGCATTAACGTCTTCAACACTTCTGGATGAGCTTCGCGGGAGTGAACTATAATAGGTTTGTCTAAATCCCGTGCTAAGTTTATTTGGCGTTTAAAACTTTGCATCTGGATATCGTAAGCTGGCGAGGTAGGCAAAAAATCTAGCCCAATCTCGCTTATGCAAGCGACCTTCGGGTTTTCTGAAGCTAAAGCTTCGAGGGCTTTATATGTCTTGTTGCCGATTTTTTCTGTTAAGTCCATAGGATGGATTCCGACACCTGCAAAAACCATTGGGATAATCTTTGAAAGATTTACGCAATGTTCTGAAGATTTCAGGGTTGTTCCGGCACTAATTATGAGCCCGACCCTATTTTCTATTGCTCTAGTAACTATGGAGTCAATTTCTTGAGTTGGGAAGTGATCGAGATGAGTATGTGAATCTACCAGACGTTGCATTAGAAGCCCTAGGTGCTTGTATAGTGTAAATTATACTATCTTTTTTGTTAACTGGAAGCTATGGTTTTGGGGATGAGATATTTGATAGCACAAGCCTATTTGTCTGCAGTTTTTATGGTTATGGTTGGATGTTCTCCATCGAGTGTGCCAATTACCTCAATAGAACCACAGCCTATTTCGACGTCGACCGAGGCCCGGAGAGAGGTAACCGCAGCAGTTACACCAACCACATCTTCTCCGACAGCACCATATGGCGAAATTGGTGGGCGATTAACAGTAGTTGTAGAAGCTGACACGGCGCATTTGGATGTGCAACAGGACATTTCTGAGACATTGGCTGCGCGTGGGGCTGGTATTGCTTACAGCCGACTTATGCGTTTGAAAAGTGATCCGGGCCTTGATCAACCTAACCTGCTTGTTGAGTGTGAACTATGCACTGAATGGGAGCTATTGGATCCATGGACCTTTAGATTCAAACTGAGAGATGATGTGAGATGGCAAAATGTATTTCCTGTAGGAGGACGTAGATTGGATGCTAATGATTTGCTTTTCAGTTATACAAGACAAAGCACAGAGGGTTGGCCTAATGCGCCATTACTAAAATCTGTCAAGGAAATTAGAGTTGAGAGTGATGGGGAATTTCTTGTAGATCTTAATTATCCGGACGCGGACTTCTTGTTGGCTTTAGCCAATGGGCATTCTAAGATCATTCCTCATGAGTCTATTAACGATGAGACAGGTCGATTTCAAGGCCCAGTTGTTGGGAGCGGAGCATGGATATGGAAGAGCTCTAGTCCCGGAGTTGGTACAATGTTGGAGAGGAACAAAAATTACTTTGAAGGTGAATTGCCGTTTGTCGAGGAAATAGTATTCCAGATTATAGATGATTTTGAAACACAGGTGGCGGCATTACTTGCGGATGAAATAGATGTATTAAATATATCTAATGATGGCTGGGAAATTCTTCAATCATATTCTGCTACTCCTAGGACTATATATTCGAAACAGTCCGGTAAGGGCATATTTATTGCTTTTAATACTGGATTAGAACCCTTCGCTTCGATTGTGATGCGGCGGCAAATCTTGGCTTCACTGAATCCTTGGGTCTATGTTGACGATATATGGGATGGACAATCTTTTGTCTCTCCAGGTATCCCAGTTATAGAATCATCTTGGTTGATGGACCGAGAGGAAATTGAGACATTGTTGAGAGACCCTGTTAGCAGCGTACCAGCTTCATTTGTTATTACTGTTGCTGACTTTGGAGATATTTATTTGGATCAGGCTTTACGCATTCAGGAGGACCTTCGAAATACGGGATTCGATCCTATCTTGGATATTGTTAATCCGATCGACTACGCTCAACAGGTTTGGGTGGATGGAGAGTTTCAGATGTTGGTAGGGCCCATGCCGCCAAATAGTGGACCTAATGGATTTCTTTTCCCAATTCTTCACAGCGGAGGTGAATGGAATTTGCTAGGCCACGGAGATGATGAATTGGATCTACTTATTGAGAAACAACATATGGAATTGTTTGATTCTCAGGCAAGGGCAGAATCTATATTTAAAATCCAACGACACATTGTTGATCAAGCATATATGCTTGGATTAGGAGATAATGTTGACAGATGGGTGACGAATGATGAGGTTCGTGGATTTTACCCAAACCCTGCTTTATCAGAATATAGCTTTTGGTCTAAAGTATGGATAGATGGATGAGAGATATTTAGAGGTTACAAATCTTTATTTTTGGATATCGCGTCTTCTAGGGTAGACCAGGGTAAGAGCGCGCATTTGATTCGTACTGGAAATTTAGACACACCTTTTAAGGCTTCAAGTTCTCCAAGCTTATCAAGATCTTCGTCGCTTACTGCTAGCCCTTTGACGAGATTCCGAAAAACATCAGATATTTCCATGATTTCTTTTAAGGATTTCCCCTTTATCAATTCAGTTAATATGGAAGCAGAAGCCTGGCTTATGGAACAGCCTTGTCCAGTGAAGCCTATGGCTTTAATCTGGTTTTCAGTAGCAAGCGTTATCATCAATGTGACTTCATCGCCGCAAAAGGGGTTAAATCCTCGAGAGAATAAATCTGGATCAGGTATATTTACCTTATTCCTAGGGCGACGGTAATGATCAAGGATTATATCTTGATAAATATCGTCTAATTCGTTGAAACTTGGATTTGATGATGACATCTTTTTGCTTTAGGAGTATGTCTACCTATTGAAGTATTGTAGGGTTTTTTTCAGGGAGTCTACCAACATATCTACTTCTTCCTCAGTGTTGTATATATAAAAGCTAGCTCGGGCCGTAGCAGGTAAGCCTAGTCTCCCGTTTACCAAAGGCATGGCACAGTGGTGACCGGCTCTTATAGCAATTCCCTGGCGGTCGAGAACAGTACCTATATCATGTGGGTGAATTTCAGGAGAGTAAAAGGATATAATTGCTCCCCGTTTGGTTGGATCTGGTATCCCGTAGAAAATGAAATCTTCGGACAATCCTTTTAGGACGTCTAGAGCATATGTAGTTAGGTGTTCTTCGTACGCCTGAACTTGGTCCATTCCTAGTTCGGTGAGATAATCAATGGCTGTTCCTAGAGCGATGGCATCAGCAATATTCGGAGTCCCTGCCTCAAAGCGTATCGGCAAGTCGTTCCAGGTTGCTTGATTTAGCGTTACTTCTTTGACCATATCTCCTCCGTGATTCACAGGGTTCATGGTTTCGAGTATGGCTTTCTTTATGTATAGGCAACCGATTCCTGTAGGGCCTAGCATCTTGTGGCTAGAGAACGCCAGGAAATCACAACCGATATCCTCAACGTCAACTGGCATATGCGGCACACTCTGTGCCGCATCTATTAACATATATGCTCCTAGAGCGTGTGCTTGTCTACAGATTTCTTTAACCGGGTTGATGGTTCCCAAAACGTTGGACATTTGGGTAATCGCAACTAATTTAGTTTTGGATGTGAGTAAAATATTTAGTTGCGATAAATCGAGTGCTCCTGATTCGGTTACAGGTATGAATTTTAGCGTAGCTCCATTTTTTTCGGCTAGGATCTGCCAAGGGACAAGGTTACTATGATGTTCCATTTCCGTAAGCAGGATCTCGTCTCCAGATTCTATGTTTTCCAATCCCCAGCTATGGGCTACTAGGTTTATACCATCAGTCGTTCCCTTGGTATATATCAAACTATCTGATGGTGCATTTATAAATTTTGCTATTTTTTCTCTGGCTGATTCGTACTGTTCTGTGGCTTTAATACTTAAAGTGTGGACGCCTCTATGTACGTTGGAATTATAATTGCGATAATATGCTGTAAGCGTATCTATTACCTGGTTTGGTTTTTGTGACGTAGCTGCGTTATCCAAATACACGAGTTGCTTTCCGTGAACGTTGACGTTAAGGATAGGAAAGTCTTTTCTTATTTCTTTAGGGTTTAACATTTCTCTTTTGTTTCTACTCGCACATCTTGGATAGTTTGTCTTTGACTAGATCCTCTAAGTGAGATTTATACGTATGACAGTCTACCGACTCTATGATTTCAGTAATAAATCCTTTGATTAGCATGGACTGGGCCTCTTTTTCTGGGATGCCCCTACTTAGTAAATAGAATAAGGCATCTTTATCTAGTTCGCCGCTAGAGGCACCGTGACCACATTTTACATCATCCGCGTAAATCCAGAAGGCGGGTTTTGTATTGGCTTCGGCATCGCTAGATAGAAGAAGGTTCTTATTCTCTTGATGAGAATCAACTTTTTGGGAATTCGCTCGAATGATGATGCTACCCTGGAAGGCTGTCTTAGATTTATCCCCTAGAATTCCTTTGAAGTGTTCCCTGCTGTTCGTATAAGGCTGAGAATGATCTATGGTTACGTGATTATCAACATGTTGGGTTCCATTTGTTATGTAGAGGCCATTCAGTATGCAGGAAGCATTTTCTCCGGCAACATCTATATTTAGATTATTCCGAATCAATTTGCCCCCAAGATCAGCCGAGACTGATTTAAATTTGGAGGTTTGGTTCAGGCGAACTTGAGTTGTACCTATGTGATACGCATCTTTACTATGTATCTGGAGCCTATAATGGTCTAAGTGAGATCCATCTTCTAGGAATATTTCCGAAACTGCGTTAGAGAGGTATTTAGTTTCTTCGGTACTACAGTGCGTTTCCACTATAATTGCACTCGAATTTTTTCCTACATTGACTAACGTGCGCGGGTGAGTAGCAATTTTGTCCTGCCATTCTAATGTTAGGAATATAATGTTAATTGGCTTTTCGATTTTTGTATTTGCAGGAATATGTATAAATGCGCCGTCTCTAGTGAAGGCCGTGTTCAGGGCGGTAAAGGCGTGGTCTTCGGAATTGGCAAGGGTTCCAAGTGAGCTGCTAACTGCGTGTGATCTCCACGCCTGTGAGAGGGGGCCGATGATACATCCTTTGATTTGCAAGGCCTCTGAGGAAAGTTCTGCTGAGTAGAATCCATCTAAGAAAACCAATTGATGGAAGTCTTGTTTGTCAAAGCCTTGTTGTCTCAAACGTTTTTTAGCTGAACTGGGCAGGGTTGTTTCGTACGGTACGAGAAAATCACTTGTTGCTATGTTCTTGATGTCAGTGTATTTCCATTCTTCGTTTCCTTTGCGTTCAGTTGGGAATCCCAAGGTTTCGAACCGATTCATGCTTTGTTCTCTAAGTGACTTGAGCCAGTTAGGCTGACCTTGACTAGATTTCGAAATTAGATTCTCAAAGCGCGAACGGTACGAATCATTGCTGCTACATGATATTTGGGTCATTGGTTAAAGGGTTTTCTTCTTGAGATTTGCCAATTATTCATTCTAGGTGTGGGTCTATTCGTATTTATCGTAGCCATCGGCTTCGACGTCATGAGCTAGATCCTTGTTGCCGGTACGAACGATACGACCATCTACCAGTATGTGAACTTGATCAGGCACCACGTAGTTCAAAATTCGTTGATAGTGAGTGACGAGTAGCACCGCATTCTCGAAGGTATGTAGTTGTTTAATGCAGTTTGCTACGTCTCTAAGGGCGTCGACATCTAACCCAGAATCCGGTTCATCCAATATGGATAATAGGGGTTCCATAATAGACATTTGCAATAGTTCGCTTTTCTTTTTTTCCCCACCTGAGAAGTCCATGTTAACGAATCGTTTGGTCATAGATTGGTGGAGTCCTACCATTCCCGCATTCTTTTTTATTACCCGATCAAATTTCAGTGGATCCAATTCGGGTTCTCCCCTATGTTGACGTAGTGAATTAAATCCTGCCCTTATGAATTGATCAAGCCTAACTCCCGGGATTTCTACTGGATGTTGAAACGAAAGAAACATCCCCATGCGCGCTCGTTTTTCAGGTGAGAGAGTCAACAGATCATGCCCCTCGAAAAGTACGCTTCCTTGGGTGGCTTTGTAACCTGGCTTGCCTGCCAGTAGATAGGCTAGGGTACTCTTCCCTGAACCATTGGGGCCCATTATAGCGTGCACTTCTCCGCGCCTTATGGATAAATTTACCCCTTTCAGGATATTTTTGCCATCAACGCTTGCATGAAGGTTATCAATATGAAGTAGAGACAAAACTAACCTACAGTACCTTCTAAGTTTAGCTCTATTAATCTGTTGGCTTCGACTGCGAACTCAAATGGGAGTTTTTGAAATACTTCTTTGCAAAACCCGTTGATTATTAAGGACTGAGCATCTTCGTTAGATATTCCTCGTTGATTGCAGTAGAACATAGCTTCCTCGTCTACTTTGGAAGTGTAGGCTTCGTGTTCCAATTGTGCTGTGTTATTTCTGACTTCCACATATGGGGCGGTATGAGCACCGCACTTGTCTCCTATAAGAAGCGAATCACACTGTGTGAAATTGCGGGCTTTATATGCCTTTGGCATTACCCTTACTAGCCCGCGGTAGGTGTTTTGGCCATGTCCTGCAGAGATGCCCTTAGAAATTATTTTGCTGCGGGTATTTCTACCTAAATGTATCATTTTTGTTCCGGTATCTGCCTGTTGATATCCCTTTGTTAAGGCGACTGAATAGAATTCTCCCACAGAATCATCACCAATTAGCATAACGCTTGGGTATTTCCATGTAATTGCAGATCCGGTTTCCACCTGAGTCCAAGATATTTTCGAATTGTTGCCTCTACATATTCCTCGCTTAGTGACAAAATTGTATATACCCCCTTTACCCTTTTCATCGCCGGGATACCAGTTTTGTATCGTTGAGTACTTAATCTCTGCGTTTTCCATTGCGACTAGTTCGACCACGGCAGCGTGGAGTTGGTTTTCATCTCTCATTGGGGCGCTACAGCCTTCGAGGTAACTCACGTAGCTGTTATCTTCTGCTACTATCAAAGTTCTTTCAAATTGTCCTGTTTCTGCGGCGTTGATTCTGAAGTAGGTAGTTAATTCTAGTGGGCACCGGATTCCTTTGGGTATGAAACAAAAAGATCCGTCTGAAAAAACAGCCGCATTTAGAGCCGCAAAAAAGTTATCAGTATAAGGGACGACAGAGCCGAGATATTTTTTAATTAGTTCTGGGTGATCTTGTACAGCTTCGGAAAAAGAGCAGAAAATTATCCCGTGTTTGCTTAGTTCTTTTTTGAATGTAGTTGTTATGGAAACACTATCGAATATGGCATCTACTGCTACTCCCGCTAAGTGTTTCTGTTCTTCCAGTGGTATCCCGAGTTTTTCGTAGGCTGCTAGAATTTCTGGATCTACTTGGTCGAGACTGTCCAATTGTTTTTTGGATTTCGGGGCTGAGTAGTAATATAAGTTTTGATAATCTATCTCTGGAAACTTAACGTTTGCCCATTTAGGTGTTTTATCTTCGGATACCAGCTTTTTCCAATATGAAAAAGCTTTTAATCGCCAATTCAAAAGAAAAGCTGGCTCGTTCTTCTTTTCAGAAATCCATCGAACTATATCTTCGTTAAGGCCTTTTTCAGGAGTTTCGGATTCAACGTCTGTGGTCCAGCCATATTTATATTCTTTGCTTGCTACTGCTTTTAGATCTTTGTTAGTGGTTGTCAACCGTTACTCCAGTTTTTGCCATTGCGGAAAGTTGTTCAAAGAGCCCGTGGAATCTCCGTTTCTGACCAGTTATACGTGAACCCATTGATTTTTATATATACACAGGTCGCGCATGGATGAAAAATATTGTCGTGTGAAGCACTAGACAATTATTTTACGCGAAATAAGTCCGATTGGGAAGGGTTAATTTATTGGATCTGGTGGATTTCAATTGTTTAAAAACAAGGGCTAGTTTATGTGCGAATTAATGTGAGCAAGGACAGCTTCTTCTGAAGAGTAATGGAATTCGAACTTTGTCGTCTGTTTAAGTTTCTTTGTACTGAGAACTGTGGGATATCGTATTAAGTTTAATCCAATAGACGGAGAACTTCTTTGCAATCCGAGCTTCCAACTGAATTCTACTATAGGATATGCTAGGAACGCCGGTAAGATGATGTACTTAGCTTTCATTAACTTTAAAAACTTGCTATATCTTATGGTTCCCTTGCCTGCCACATTGAATGTCCCAGGGGTTGGTGTAATGGACAAGCGGCCCAATAGTCTAATTAGGTCTGATTCGTGGATAAATTGCATTGGAGGATCGTAGCCCGTTATCTTGATCAATAGCGGTTTTTGGAATGAGTCTGCAACGTAGTTATTTCCATGGGTCCCTAACACCATACAACACCTCAGTATGGTGACGTTTATGTCAGGGCGCTTTATCCTAAATTCCTGAATGAGATTTTCTGAAGCTAATTTAACTGCACCATATTGAAACCCAACTAAAGGTCTTGGCTCAAATTTTTCTGTGATGTGTCCCGGATTATCTATTGTTGCTCCATATACTGTATGGCTGCTTAGGTATATAAGATTCTTAATGTTTGACGACGAGCAAGCTTCAAGGACATTGTTTAGACTGGAAATGTTGTTCAATTCAACCAGTTTGGAATCTTGTTCGTCTCGGAACTCTCTGAAATCGAAGGCCAAATGTACGACAGAGTTTATCCTATTAGATTGTAGAATGTTCCCCAAAGGCTTGGTTAGATCTTGTCTGTAAACGCGAATGTTATGTATAGGTAATGGTAAAGGCTTAGAGTCAATTCCCACTATCCGGCCTATGGAATCCATGTTTTCTAGATGGTTGAGAAGTTGACTTCCTATGTAACCTGATGCTCCTGTAACCGCTACACGCCATTCTTTCATGTGTTGCATCATTGTTAGTATTCCCGGTTCACAAGAAATTCAACTAAATCTTTGCCTTCTTTTAATGCCCAATGATCTATATGCATAAGGTTTAATTGTTTAATCGCTGATAGGGCTTCGAGTTTTATAAATTCCTCTGTTTTGTTTTTAGAACGGTTTCTTTCAAGGATTTCCATAACTATATCAAGATCTTGTTTTCCAAGAGTTTCCTTGTTGTAAATTCTTAATAGCACTTTCCTGTCTTCAGGTGTGCACTCCTCGATAGCGTATATTATAGGAAATGACTTCTTTTTTCGCAGAATATCGTTAGAGGCGGATTTTCCAGTAACGCTGGATTGTCCCCATATGCCTAATATGTCGTCACGTAGTTGGAACACTCTACCGAGATGTAATCCATATTGTGAGAAAGCTTTGATTGTGGGTTTCCGATCGGTGCCTAGCAAAGCACCTACTGTGAGACTGCATGATATCAGCGAACTCGTCTTGAAATCTATCATCTCCAAATATTGGTATCTATCGATTTGTACGGACTGTTCAAACTGTAAGTCTAGGACTTGCCCTTTTATCATATCAAGCGACGTTTTAAATAGAAGCTGGGAGGTCATGAGAACTTTTTCTGCGTTAATGTCACGATTCTTTAAATCCAACAGGTTAAGGTAGGCAACAGAATGCATTGCGCTACCTGCGAGTAGTGCTTTTGGTTGCCCAGTAATTGTCCAAAGAGTTTTTCTATGTCTTCGTTCAGTATCGTGGTCTTGGATGTCGTCGTGAATCAAAGAAAAATTATGGAGTAATTCTATTGCTATGGCCGCTGGCAGCGCCTGTTCCCAGCAGTCATTTAGCGAATGAAATGCGTATAGACAGAGAGCTGATCTTAGGGCTTTCCCCGAGTGATTTGGACCGTATAGGGGATTCCAGTTTTGATCCGCGGAACCCAGATGATAAAGAAATGGGCCTCGCAACTCCCTGCAATGTTTTTGCGTGGACAAAAACAATTCTTGTTGTATTCTCTGGTTGTACCGGTTTAGTAGGGCTGGATGATGACTGTTGGCACCTTTTACCACGCAATCACATGCTCGTCTTTTTGTTTAGCAGGGCTATTATGTGATTGATAGATTGTTCAACATCGGTGTTTATGATGATGGGAAGCCCATTCTTGTTAGCCATATAAACCAGTTGATCTTGAAGGATACTTAGTCTATTCAGATCAAAAGTAGACCATTTCCTATGTCTATGGTTTGGACTTAGAGCTCTCTCTTTGAGCTGTTCTCTGTCTGGTACGTCGAGTACGCACAAAAGGTCTGCACCAAATTCATTTGGATCTATGATACCTGGTATGAAATGACTTCCCTCCATGATCAATCCTATTCCTTCCGTTCGGGCTCGTGCTACACACGACTTAAAAACAGGCTTCAATATATTGGCTTGTCGCGCGCAGCCTTCCAATATTTCTTGCCCAGTTGGAGAGTTAGAATGGGATGTTTCTTCATATGCTGCGAAAGCTTCTCTTCTAAGTAACCTAGCGTTACTTTCTGGAATAAGACTGTCTATTGAAGCTCTGAGGAAGCCTGTACTTAGCCTGTGACTTAAACCCAAACGATTTTGCAATGCGTTACCCAATGTTGTCTTGCCGGTTCCGGGGACTCCTGATAACAGTATGATGGCAGAACGGGTTTTTTTAGTTTGTGTTCGGTTGGACTCGAATGACATGGTAAGATAATGTTGTTCTTTGATTACTTTTCTTAACAATAATTAGTCGTATTGAATGGCAAGGATTGAACGCTTCTAAGTGTACTCAGCTGCTTTCTGAGGTGTCAACAAAGCTTTTCAACAGTTATTTAGCTTCTATTGGATAGCTGTATTTTTCGCGGAGTTCTCGTTTTAGTATTTTGCCTAAGTGATTCTGTGGAAGGCAGCCAACGAAAATGATTGACTCAGGTGTTTTGAAACTGGCTAGTTTACCGTGAACATCTCCAATTAGACTGTTCTTAGAGATAGATTTGCCGGGTTTGAGAACTATCAAAGCTCTGACCCTTTCACCCCATTCCTCATCGGGGACTCCTATCACCGCTGCATCGTCAACTTCAGGATGATCTTTTAAAATACGTTCTATCTCCTCTGGGGAAATCATTTCCCCACCGCGCTTAATGAAATCTTTGGATCTACCAGACAAGTAGATGTATCCATCCTGATCTTTGTAACCTAAATCTCCTGTAAATAGCCATCCGTCTTGAAATGCTGATCGGGTTGCTTCTTTATCATCCCAGTATCCTGACATCAGGCGTGGGCCCCTACATGCTACTTCTCCGGTAACCCCCCAGCTCACTTCCTTTCCATTTACATCTAATATTTTCACTTCTATATCTGGCAACGGTTTCCCTACTGATTGGAGTCGGATCAGCTTCTTCTCAATTTCTTGTTCGGATCCTTCCAATATGTGATCTTCTGGTGAAAGCATTGTTATAGTAGAGGCAGTCTCGGTCTGTCCGAAAGCATTTATAAACAACACACTCGGAAATCTTTTTATTGCGGTTTTGATTACTATTGTTGGCATGGGAGCTGCACCGTAACTAATAATTTTCAAGCTAGACAGATCGAATTCACAGAATCGCGGGTGATCCAGGATTTGTTTGAGCATTGTGGGAACAATTCCAGATCTCTGCACGCGATTCTTTTCAACTAACTTCATCCATTCGAGGGGCTCAAATTGGCGCATCATCACCAAGTTGCGACCCGCGTATATTCCAGCTAATGACGCCTGCAATCCAGCTATATGGTAGAGTGGTACGCAGAGGAGATTATTTTCTTCGATATCTGGATCAGCCGGATCAACACTGGATAACATGTATGAACTGAAACTATCGTGGCTTAGCATAACAGCTTTTGGAAAACCGGTTGTCCCTGAGGTGAATAATAGAATTGTTGTGTCTTTACCTTGACTGGTTGGGGTAAAAGTATGTTCTTGGCAAGAGTGTTTCATTAGGCATTCATAAGAAAACCAGCCTTCTTTATCCGGGATATCAATTCCTATGACTGTTAGAGAACACCCTTCATATTTGGAAACCTTGCGTATCAGACTAGCATATCGGTTTCCTACAAATATAATCGATGGCTTGGCAATTCTAAGCATGTGATGCAGTTCATCTTCTTTTGCTCGATAATTTAACGGTACAAAGATCGCATCCAACTTTGCACAGGCGAAATATGTTATTAGGACTTGAGGGCTATTCACATCAATCATGGCGACTCTGTCGCCAGCTTTTATGCCTAATGTTACTAAGACGTTGGCCAGACGATCTGCGGCCACCTGAAGTTCTTGAAAGCTAATCTGGTTATCATCGAAAGTAATAGCCGTTCTTTTTGGTACTATGCTGGAAGATATTTCAAGAAATTCGTTTGTGTTCATTGGATAATATGTCCGATGTTTACCACATTTATTTATAATGTCAATTTACTCTGTCTTCATCAACCGCATTGCGCTTCGAGTTTCTGATAGTAATCCTTGGTCTAGGGGTAAAGAACATCCAGTATTCACAGCAAATTTACAGGCTGCGATTAATTCTGGCCTTAAGGTGGATAGATAAGTGGCCTGAGTTCTAGCTGAGTCCATTAATCTCTTCTTTGCTACTACCTTACTTACTATTCCCATTGAGTGGGCCTGTTGTGAGGTGATCGGATCGGGAGATGAGAAGATATTCATGGTGTTTGATCGACCTATAGACCTAGGCAAGACCTGTGTCCCTCCTGCTGCGGCTATTAGACCTAATCTGGTTTCTGGCATAGAAAATCGAGCATTACGGGAGGCTATAATGATGTCACAAAGCAGAGCCATCTCAAATCCGGAACCAATACAATTGCCGTGAACCGCTGCTATCATAGGTTTGGGATTGTTCAGAAAAAGTGACCAGAGATCACGTTCCCAACGAATGGTTCTAGCAATTGATTGTGAAGGCGTCGTTCCAAATTCAGTTAGGTCGGCTCCTGCGCAAAAATCCTTACCAGATCCGTAAATAATGGATCCAGTTATGGCATAGTCGTCCTTTATAGCTTCGATAACTTGGAAAAGGTCGTCACGCATTTTAGTGTTAAAAGCGTTTCGGGCTCTTGGCCGGTTTAGCCTTATGATGGCTACGTTGTTGTCAACCGAGAAATCCAATGTTTCGAAGGAATGCATAATCATTGTCCCAGAAAGTATGGATTTCGCTTGCTAAGGAAAGAATCTATACCTTCAGATCTATCTGCTGTCCCATGGAGTAGTAAACCCAGATCTGCCTCTAATCTTAAACCTTGATCTAACGGCATATCCAACCCTCTGTGTATCGCTTCTTTCGTATATCGCATGGCTACAGGAGCTAATTCCGAAATTTTGGAAGCTAAGTTTACAGCCTGATTTAGGGCATCGCCTCGTCTGGTAACATAGTTTATAAGTCCACTGGCCAAAGCCTTTTTAGCAGTCAATATTCTAGATGTCAATAAGAGGTCCAGAGCTCTTGATCTTCCTACGATTCTTGAGAGACGTTGTGTGCCTCCATCCCAAGGGAACAAACCCCTCGACAGGTCCCTGAATCCCAATCGAGCATTTCCGTCTGCCACCCTTAAGTCACAAGCAAGTGCTAGTTCTAGGCCGTGATCCAGGGCATCGCCGTTAATAGCAGCTATGGTTGGTATGTTGACTTTAGCTATGCTTTCGGCCGTTCGAATTTTGTTTAACCAGTCGTCTGGATAACGATGTATCTTTTCATAAAATGTCTGTCTGCCAGCCGAGAAACAGGTTCCTGTCCCGGTAAGTATCATTACACGGATCGTAGAATCTTCGTTAATAGAACGGCAACTATCTTTTATTGCCCAGGCTAATTCTTCGTCTACCATATTGGACTGTTCTGGGCGATTTAATACAAGGAATACTACGGCCCCTTTCTTTTCAATCAATACCGTTCTTTTTGACATGGTTTAAAACCCTGGGGAAATATTTAGCAGATGTTCCGCCTGACTGCTAAATTTCATTGACAGTAATTCACCCCTAGTTTATCATACGTGCCGTTTTGGCAGTCTATTGCTGTGTCTGCCAAACAGTCGGTGCTCGAAATGAAAATCCACTGCAGTTTTTCACTGCAGACTTAAGGAGGAGAAGTTGGCAAGTTTAGCACCTTTAGGTGAGAGATTGGTGGTTAAGCCTTTGGAACAGGAGGCGACCACGTCTTCGGGTATAATCCTTCCAGATACTGCGAAAGAAAAGCCTCAAGAAGGCGAAGTTATAGCTGCTGGGCCAGGTCGCCTGAATGATGATGGAAAGCGTATAGCTTTGGAAGTTGCAGTTGGAGACAAGATAATATATTCAAAATACGCAGGTACGGAATATAAAGTCGACGGTGAAGAATATTTAATTCTACGCGAGAGCGACGTTCTAGCTAAATTAACATAAAAAGAATTAGCAAATAAGTTTTGCTATTAAAAGGAGGCAAAATTAAATGCCCGGTAAGCAATTAGTTTTCTCAGAGGATGCACGTAAATGTTTGAAGACAGGTATCGACAGACTAGCCGATACTGTTAAGGTAACACTTGGACCTCGAGGACGGAATGTTATTCTTGATAAGAAATTTGGTCCCCCTCAGGTCTGTAGTGATGGTGTAACGATTGCCAAAGAAATAGAGCTTCCTGATCCATTTGAGAATATGGGAGCACAACTTTTGAAGGAGACCGCGAGCAAGACAAACGATGCTGCGGGAGATGGAACCACGACATCTGTGGTATTAGCTCAGGCTGTCATCACCGAGGGGTTCAAGAATATCGCGGCAGGCGCCAACCCTATGGCACTGAAACGTGGGATAGATGCAGCTGTGAGTTTGGTAGTAGGGGAATTACATAAAATGGCTAGGCCGGTGGATAGCCGTGAGCAAATTGCGCAGGTAGCTGCGCTCTCCGCCCACGAAGACGCCATTGGTGAAACGATAGCTGATGCCATGGAAAGGGTAGGGAAAGACGGGGTTATAACCGTCGAAGAGTCTAAAGGTATTGACGATGAAATTGAGTACGTGGAAGGCATGCAGGTTGACAGAGGATATATCTCACCATACTTCGTAACCAACTCGGAGCGAATGGAAGCCAGCTTGGATGACCCGTACATTATCATAACCGACAAAAAGATTTCGGCTGTTTCCGATATGGTTCCGGTTCTGGAAAAGCTCATGCAAATGGGAAAGAAGGAAGTGGTAATAGTGGCCGAGGATGTTGACGGTGAAGCTTTGGCTACATTGGTAGTCAACAAATTACGTGGCACTCTTAATTGTTTGGCAGTAAAGGCCCCTGGATTTGGAGATCGTCGTAAAGCAATGCTCGAAGATATTGCCATTCTTACCGGGGGTACAGTCATAAGTGAAGAGACCGGACGAAAACTGGACTCTGCCACCGTAGCAGATATGGGGCAGGCCCGTAGAGTTAGCTCAAGCAAAGAGGAAACAACAGTAGTAGAAGGCAAAGGTTCCGAAGAGGCCATAAAGAACCGTATCAACCAGATACGCGCTCAGATTGAGGATACCACCTCGGAGTTTGATAGAGAAAAACTTCAGGAGCGCATGGCCAAGCTGGCCGGTGGTGTAGCGGTAATTAGAGTAGGAGCTGCTACTGAAGTAGAGCTAAAGGAGAAAAAAGCTCGGGTGGAAGATGCTCTTTCAGCAACTCGTGCAGCAGTAGAAGAAGGGATAGTCCCGGGTGGTGGTGTGGCATTGGTGAGGGCTCAACGAGCCTTAGCCGAGGCCAAAAACCTAGGGTCTGATGAACTGGTTGGTGCAAACATAATTAAGAAATCTCTTGAGGTTCCTGTCAGGTTGATATCTTTCAATGCTGACCAGGAAGGGTCGGTCGTTCTAGAAGCGATTCGAAAGCAGTCCGATGATTACGGATTTGATGCCGAAAAGGGAGAGTATGGTCCAATGTTTGAAAAAGGTATAGTGGACCCGGTAAAGGTTACACGCTCGGCATTGCAAAATGCAGCCAGCGTAGCATCTATGGTCCTTACCACCGAATCCATGATAACGGAGATCCCAGAAAGTGCATCCGCGGCTCCACCAATGCCGCCCATGGATTACTAGACACATAAACAAGTAAGATCAAAAAAGGGGGATGGATTCGGATCCGTTCCCCTTTTTTCTTTACCAGGGATAGCTTTTGAGATTTAAAGATCGCATTCTTTTGGAGAATTCATGGCCCCTAAAATCTATCCACAAGCTTTGGACGCACTTTCTGATATGTCCGACGGTTCTGTAGTTATGATTGGAGGTTTTGGCGGGCCCGGATTACCCCAGATTCTCTTGAAAGCATTGATAGAGCATGGTGCGACCAATCTGACAGTTATTACAAATACGTGTTATCTACCAGTAGCGGGGAACTACGATATAGCAAACTTGGTTGAGACGGGACAGATAAAGAAGCTAATTACTACATTCCCAGGAAAACCAAACCAGAATGTTCCAGTAGTGGAATCCTACAAGAATGGTGATGTGGAAATAGAGGTCATTCCTCAAGGTGTATTGGCAGAACGGATGCGAGCTGGAGCCGCTGGTCTGGGTGGAGTTTTTTTGCCGATGTTTTCTGGTACAGAGTTCTCTCATGGGAAAGAAATACGTGTAATATGTGGCGTTAAACATGTTTTTGAGTATCCATTGAAAGGTCAGTACGCTTTAATTGCTGCGGACAAAGCTGACCGATTGGGCAATCTGGTTTATAGGAGAACTCAGCGTAACTACAATCCAACGATGGCTGCTGCTGCGACTACTACGATTGTGCAAGTGAGAGAGCTGGTTGATGTTGGTGGCGTCAATCCAGAATTGGTCGTGACTCCTGGGATATATGTCGATCGAATTGTTGTCTCCAGCGCTGATAGATCATGAAAGAGCGACTTACCCGGGAATTGATGGCTTTAAGAGCTGCTTGTGAATTAAAGTCAGGACAAGTGGTTAACTTGGGGTTTGGTATCCCAACATTAGTTTCAAACTATCTAACAGATTGTATGGACATAACATTACATTCAGAAAATGGGTTACTCGGTTTTGGGCCTGAATCAGATGAGGAAACATTTGAGGCAGATTTAGTTAATGCTTCTGGAGTTCCTGTCACTCTTTTCCCAGGGGGCGTGGCAATCAGTCATATAGATGCTTTTGGGATTGTTCGAAGTGGGAAGTTAGATGTAGCCATACTGGGAGCCATGCAAGTGTCTGAAGCAGGAGATTTTTCCAACTGGTTGTTGCCTTCCAAGGGAATAGGTAGTCCTGGCGGTGCGATCGATATAGCACATGGGACGAAAAGATTGATTGTTCTGATGGAACATACTGATAGGCAGGGAAGTCCGAAAATTCTCAAGAATTGTTCCTATCCAATCACTGCTTGCGGAAAGGTTTCTTTAATTATCACAGATGTTGCTGTAATTGAGGTGAAAGACAAGAGGTTGATATTGCGAGAAACAGCTCCGGGTTGGTCTCCAATTGAGATACAGGATATCACTGAACCACCACTGGTTATTCCAAACGATGTGGTTGAAATGGATTTTAGAAAAAACTCTGTGGTGTCACAGAGCAAGATATTCCGAAATGTGGACCACGCCTTGGCGGATATTTTTGATGGAGCAGTTATTCTGATGGATGGGTTTGGGGGATTGGGTGGAATGTCGCATTTTCTTATGGTGTCTCTTAGAGCCCAAGGGGCGAGAGATCTAACCTTAGTGAGTAATACGGCCGGGATAGCGCGAGTTTCTTCTTTTGGACAACCCCCGTTTTCAGGCCTTCAAGCTATTGATCACAGTATTTTGATAGAGTCTGGTCAAGTAAAAAGGGTAATAGCTTCCTTTCCGGTTTCCCCATCTCCTTCGAGACCCTCTGCATTTGAAAAGGCGTTATCAGACGGTAAAGTAGACTTGGAACTAGTCCCACAGGGTACTTTGGCNGAACGCCTGAGNGCTGGTGCCTTTGGNGTTGGCGCATTTTTTACTGCTACGGGAATCGGTACGGTGGTAGAACAGGGCAAAGAAAGCAGAATCATTGAAAACAAAGAGTTTATCTTAGAGCGAGCGTTAGTGGGTGATTTCGCCTTCATACGTGCACATAAATCTGATACCAAGGGTAATTTAGTCTACAAAGGGACGTCGAGAAATTTTAATTCTGTGATGGCTCAAGCTGCTAAGGTGACTATTGTTGAGGTAGATGAGATAGTTGAGGCAGGGGAGTTAGACCCAGACGAAATTATAACTCCTGGAGTTTTTGTGGATCGTATAGTTGTAAGAGATACTGATTTTTCCCCTTTTGTTCCAATTAATGAGTTGTATGATGATTAAACCGCGCTTGACTAGGGATATTATCGCTATGCGTGTGGCTAAAGAATTGGCCAACAAATCATATGTTAACCTTGGAATAGGGATTCCCACCCTGGTATCAGATTTTGTATCCAATTCCGGGTCCATAATATTTCAAGCAGAGAACGGACTACTTAATTATGGGCCATTAGCAGACNAGTTGAACCCTGACGTTGATCTGGTAAATGCAGGGGGCCAATTNTTGGNAAATATNCCTGGCATGGCCTTTTTTAGTTCTGATGAAGCTTTCGCAATGATTAGGGGCGGTCATATTGATGTCTCAGTTATGGGTGGCATGCAAGTGTCGGAAAAGGGAGACCTAGCGAATTGGATGCTACCTAAAAGAGGGGTTGGGAATATAGGCGGTTCTATGGATTTGGCTGTTGGGGCCAAGCAAGTAATAGTAGCTATGGAGCATACCGATAAAGAAAATAATCCAAAATTGGTCAGAGAGTGTTCATTTCCACTGACAGGTAAAGAGTGTGTAAATTTGGTGATTACCGATCTCGCAGTGATTCAAGTGACGTCCCGAGGATTGTTGGTTAAAGAATTGGCGCCATATTGGACTTTGGAAGAGGTACAAGATTTAACCGAACCATCTCTCATCCCATCCACGGACTTGAAACCTATAGAATTATAAAAACCTATGAATTCCCATTTGCTTCTTTGTAATCGTCCTACGTGATATAGCAAGTCGAAATTCCATTTACCTTTTCCACTTGTATTCGGACAGGAAATGCTTCTTTTAGTTCTTCCAAATGTGTGATGACTATAATCTGTTGGAAGTCATTTTCTATCGCTCGTAATACGTCTAAAATTCGTTCTCGCCCAGATGCATCTTGGGTTCCAAATCCCTCGTCTATAAACAGTGTACTCAATGGCGCTCCGCTACGACGGGCTAAGACCTTAGACAGAGCTATTCTGAGCGCTATATTAATCCTAAAAGCTTCGCCTCCACTAAATAGTTCGTAATTACGTGGNCCTAGGTGNTCACTTATGGTGATATCTAGTGTTTCAGCAAAATCNCCCTTGCGTGATTTTAATTCTCGTTGGGTTTCTAGTTTAAGTGTCATAATTCCGTCGGTCATTCGAGATAGTAGTCGATTCGCTTCATCTTCTATCTGTGGTAGGACAGATTCGATTAGAAGAGCTTGTACTCCTTGTCTCCCAAACGCAACGTTGAGTTCTCTATATAAATCTAGGTTGGTGCGTAGAGCGATTATTTCCGCATCTTTCTCCGATATTTGTTGTTCGATGCTTTCAAGTTTCTTGAGTTGGGTTTCTAAGCTGGTTTTTCTTCCAAAAAGCTCCTCATGTTTGCTCCTCATTTTGCTCAGAATATCGTAAGAACTTTTTAGAGAGTTNTTTAATGCGGTTAGATCATTAGTATGAGCCTCGCTTTCATCGATTATTATTTGCATTGAGTCTAACTCCTCGCGTCTAGATAACGATAGTTTGTTCGCATGGGCTAGGGCTGCTTGGTCAGAAGAAATGTTTTTTTTCGCCTCCTGGAGCATTTGATGCTTTTCGTGGATGCCCTGAAGTTGGTGTATTGTTTCTGCAGCTTCATTATGTTTTTCTGGAGAATATCCCAGAGTAGTCAAGGTTTGCTCAAGATGGGTAAGTTCAGAGTGTTCTCCTACGGCGTAGTCCTGGTTTTCAAGAGCATGACGGAACTTAAGTAATTCTTTTTTCGATTCTNCGGCCTCCAATTTTGCCTGATTAGAATCNCTTAAATCCCTTCCCAGGGTATTAATCTTTTGTTCTAGCATTTGTAGTTTGCCCTTTAATGCTATTTCTTTGGACAGAACAAGTTTTTCAAGAGATTGTCTGTCTGACTCGGTNTTTTCTAATTGGNCTTGCTTTAAATCGTATAGCTTTCGTTTTTCTTCAAGCTCAATTNNAAAATTCTCCTCGAGGTTGGTTCGGGAAATTTCTTTTAAGGTAGACTGACAGACNGGACAGACAGCGTTTTCTGNTGATCTTGTCAACATATTGTATTTGGATCGTATTTCCTTCCCGTCAAGTTGAATTTGATCTAAGGAAGCTTTTATTTCACCCAGTGAGGTTGTTAGTTGATCTTTTGCAATTCGCTCTTGATTGAGAAGATTTTCTTCACCTCTTAATTCTTTCCTATTTGTTTCGGCTGATATAAGAAGTTTTTCGGTTGACAGGGCTTCTTCAATCTTAGGAGTCAGGTATTGGATCTGTCGTAAGTTAATAGCGTTGATTCGTTCTTCCAATCTGACTTTTTCTTGGGCTATCAGTGTTTTTAATCTTTGAACATTCGTTTTTTCTCCATCAACTTTTGCTCGCACTTTGTTCATATGTTCATTTTCTTTTATTGCTTGTTCATATGCTTCAAAGTCTTTTTCTATGATACTTTGTACAGAGAGCACCTTTTGGAATTTATTGATGATTTCGGAGAGTCTAATAATTTCCTGATTAA
>PAUC01000005.1 GCA_002712585.1 Dehalococcoidia bacterium | reverse complement strand
ATAATTCATTCTACTTGCTCATTATATTTATCGGAGTGTTCTATCGATCGTTTGGGTCTCGAGTGGTGGGCATACTCTACAAGTTTTGGTTTTTTATACGCGCTTTAGCGCACGCCCTGGTAGAAACCCTGTATGCTTACCATGATCAACTACGATTTTGCCGTTAACAATAACATAATCAATACCCTTGCAGAATTGCTTAGGATTATCTCGAGTGGCAGGCGCATCGATTTCGTTGTAATCGAAAATTACTATATCCGCTTTCATGCGATCTCTAAGAGTTCCTCTATACTTTAATCCCAGCAGTTGAGCCGGATATGACGTCATTTTACGTATCGCTTCGGTTAGGGAGAATCTTCTATCGTCTCGGCAGAACTTTGATATAACTGTAGGGAAAGATCCGTAGGCTAGTGCTGGCGGGTAATCTCCCAATAACATGGCATCGCTACCAACCATCATGGGTGGATATGTAAAAAATACTGGTAATAGTTCAGGATCGAGTCCAGATGAGTGGAATGAAATTTGCAGATTTTCGTCTAAGAGGAGGTCACATATAGTATCCATAATGGGTTTCCCAGCCATTTCTGCAACCTCTTCTACGGAACGCCCTTCATATATCTTGTTTCGCTGGTGCTTAAAGTAGGTTAACCACACGTGATCCCAGCTTTCCCGATAACCTTGGCTGAATTCCTTACGTAATTTCTCTCGGCCTTCTTTAGATCGTAGGACATCGTAGATGGTTGCGAGCCCTCCATCATGTGTCCATTGAGGTAACAGGGCTACTAGCCGAGTCCCACCATGAGGATAGGGTATGCAGTCGAAAGTAACGTCTAATCCCTCCTTTCGTGCGTCTTCTACCTGGTCAATCAGACGAAGGCTGCTTTCAGGATAGGCCTTCTTCGGGTGCATATGGGTAAGGTGTACTGGTATTCCACTACGTCTGCCTATATCTATAGCCTCGCGGTATGGATCAAGGAACCGATCTCCGAGAGCATAACGCACATGGGTATGATAAATTCCCCCGAGTCTAGCCACTTCTTTGGATAAATCCACTAGTTCATCGGTGTCTGCATAACTACCTGGTGGATAGTCTAGGCCTGTAGATATGCCTACTGCCCCTTCCTCCATAGATTCCCTGAGAAGTCCTCTCATTCTGTCAGATTCCAACGTTGTAGGTTTTCTGTTCCCCCAGCCCATAGCACTAATTCGTATTGGGGAATTGCCCACTACATACGCAATATTTACTGATACCTTCTTGTCATATTCGTCTAAGTATTCAGATACAGTTGACCATGAAGGAGTTATTGGTGGAGCTCCGTCTAGACCGGCATTCAACACTATAAAGTCTTTTAAGTCTTGTTGACTCGTGAATGGGGCATATGAGTTTCCATCTACACCTATAAGTTCTGTTGTTACACCTTGATGTACTTTTGGTAGATGCTGTGGATCGTGAAGAATCATCAGTGCGGAATGAGCATGAACATCGATAAACCCTGGACAGACTATCTTCCCCGTTGCATCAATCACTTGTTTCGCTTCTATATCCGACACGTCGCCCCGAAGTATTGATATTGTGTCTCCCTCTATTCCAACGGCAGCGTGGAATCCAGGGCTACCTGTTCCATCAATAATCAATCCGTCCTTAATAAGCAGATCTATCATGGTTTATCAGTGTTGTGTCTAGATCTTTGCTTTCGAGCATATATGAATGATTTGCTGGAATTTATGGTGTAATCAATACCCAATATGAGCAAGATAAGTTGTTCTATGGTCGAAAGACCTAGATCCCCTTTCATTAATGATTGAACACCCATTACTCCTCCTAATATACAGACTATAGCCAATGCGACCGATATATGCATAAACAGCGATCTTCTCTCGGGCATCTTTTTAGCTAAGACTGACATAATGAGGATAGGTAATCCAATGATGGCTGGAATCAATGCTGTAGGACTTGCGAGTTTTCCATCTTGAAATGAACTTATTAAGAAGAATAGTATCCCAAGATCAATAAGGAGGAGTGCAATCACCATGGTGTATTTTGGCATATCGAAGGATTCTGTTACTCGAAAAATGAAGAAAAGGCGTGGGTTAAAGTTTTCCATGATGCTTAGAGACGATACAGTTTTGTGTCCTGTTAGGCAAGCCTGATACCCGGATGAGAAAAATCATCCAACTTGATAGAGGGCTGTAATGATAGTTATGGGGCGGGCCTTTTATCGGTCAGCTTGAGTCCGGGAAGTTTATCTGTCACGATACTATTATGTCCATGTCAGTTATGGGATGGCTTCGTCTAGATTGAACCATGACCCGTTATAGTGTGCTTATGTGAGCGGTATTACTGGGTTTCTAGTCCTGCTAGCACGTAGTCACAGACTTCTGGAGCTTCTTCTGGGCATCCGATCGAAACGTTCTTGATGAACTTAGTNNAGTATCCGTNNTCCTGGTTCATGTCTATAGCCTTATTCNTTGTTCCATCTGGTATGGGATGGGCTGAAAATACCAACACATTTAAGATATGGTCTTTTCCGTCAACTGTGATATTCCCAGTCCAGGGCTCGTTCCATTCGTCTATGTTGTAATAGGGGGAAGTATAATCGTATATAATTGCTACAACCTCTTCGAACCCTAGATCTGCTATAGCACTTAGGGTTATTAGGTCTGTGTTTGCCCCCACACGTTCCTGTTTTGGTTCCTTTGCCGTCCATTTTGATTCAGTCATATCGTCGGTACCAGCTCGTCCCTCATCGCAAGCGGAAAATAGAACTACAGTCATTATCATAATAACGGAAATGATGGTCTTAAATTTCATGGCAACTTACCTTTGATAAAATTGGTTTCTAACCAGACTTTATTATTAAACCTATAATCACATATAACAATACGCAATTTAATGGTTTCATGGAATTTTAACAGATGTTATATAGATAACACACTGAATTTTTCAACGGGAAATGGTCAACAGGGGGCTTATAAAGATGAATAGTGTGCTGGATTGTTGTTGCTTAGGCGTGGAGAAGGTTAAACAGGGCGTATGTAGTTCGCTCCTGTAGGGGTAATCCCTTGCGCGGATTCACAGGTGGAGAGATGGTATCTTATCTAGATTATATGTTTTGATAACCTTGGCCATCAGTAAGATTTATTCGTTTGTAGGAGTCACGAAAAATAAGAGCGGTGGTAATACTATGAGTGATGCTGTCAGCGCTAGAAAAATCATTAATGCGGTGAGTTGTCCGTATGAAGAGAACATTGGCATTGGTGCGAACCCAATTATGGCGAAGCCGACTATGCTTGATGTTGCTGATGCTACTAAGGCTACCCCAGTTCCGCGTGATGCCTGTCGCAAGGCCGTTAATTTGTCAGGACTTCTCCTAAGTTCTTCCCTAAATCGCTCAGTCATATGGATGGAATAATCTATGCCGACACCAATTGAAAGAGCTCCAATGGTTGCTGTCACAAAGTTTAGGGCAAAACCTCCGATGTACATTAGACCATACAGCCATGCGACGACCAAACCTATCGGCACAATTGTTACCAATGCATATCGTAGGGATTTCATAGTTACAAGTAGTAGTAGAAATGCCCCGGCTGCAGCTATGGGCATAGATCGTTGTAGCGTATTGGTTGTGGCCCGTAGCTGGGCATCTCGCGTGAATGGAGAACCGGTCAAGCCCGCGAGATATATGTCTGCGCTACCTTCCAAAACATCGAGGCGCTTGTCCAAATTATGGTATGCGGAAGTTACCGTAGATTGTTCTCGACTGCCTGCTATGGGGACTTCCAAAATTGTGACACTATTCTTTGAGTCAACCTTATCATGATATAAAATCTGACCAATATGCTCTGGGGTATAGCGTAAAGTTTTATGGTCCAATGGAACGCCATGTACAGTCACAAAATCAAAAATGGCGTTTATCTGTTCTTTTGTATTCGGTATTCCGTCAACGTTTGGATCCGTAAAGACTACACCTGATGTTTGAGTTATGGTCTCTACAAGAGATCTATTGGAAGCTACGTTTTTGACCAGATCTATCAAGTGTAATCCGGTAAGAACCTGATTATCACCGTAGGTAGCTATTTCGGGCACCTCTGATAGCCCCTCTATGAATCTGTTAATCGCAAGTAATGTATCAGGATTTGTTAGATCACCTTTGATATATGCTAATCCTGGTTCTCCCGCTTTAGTGCCCATGTGTTCATCAAGTTTGTCTAAGCTTACGACTAGATCCGACCTGTAATCAAAGAAATCCTTTACGTCGAAAGTTGGTTCTAGTTTTAGTGCAAACCAAACGCAGACGGTTGTAAAAACTATGGTACACAGAAGTATTGGTCCTGCCCTCTTTGCGAGTGCTGTAGTAAGAGTTTCCACGAATGCGGTGGCGCTCAATCGGTTAAACGAACTTCGACTCGGTACCCAGGTTACCCTATCAGGCTTCCGGATATGCATTAAAATAATGGGGATCACTATGAAAATAAATATACTTACAGATAATAATATGATTCCGGTTAGCTTACTTACAGCTACAAGGAATATTATTGATATAGCGAATGCAGATGCCGTTGCAATTCCAGCACACAACTTGAATAAAATTTGGATTCTGGGACTATGAATTATGGGTCTTGGATAGAGGCCTTCAATTTTCATCAAGGTCATGGGTACGATGATTCCTAGGATCACGAAAGCTGATGACACTGCTATAGCGGCGCCTATACCGAATTGGATCACTGCTTCTATACCCGACGATATATTTGCAAGAAAGGCTATGCTGTCAGATAACATTGCCAGAACAAGGGCACCCAATACCCCAGACAAACCTACAGCTAGAGCCATTTTGGCGTCTAATTGAGAAGATTTCTCCTCTTGGTATCTTCGAATGGAATGAACAGCAAAGTCAACTCCCAAAGATATCATAGCAATCGGTACTATCAAATCTATGATTAGGCCTCCCTTAAGTCCAATGAGAGCGGAAATCCCCTTAAGCCAAATCATTAATATTCCCAATCCTGCACTTGTTAAAACCATAGCCCAATAAGATCGCAGACTTATCCATACGATTAAGCTTGCTGCTATCACGGTTAACATAATGTACATGCCAGCTGTTTGGCCTTCATCGGCCGCTTCTAAATTCACATCTATAGCGATTCCCCAAAGCCGATAATATGATTCAGTGCCACGTAGAGTAGATTGGACATTACGGTTGAATCGCTCTTTTCCCAGAGTGATTTCATCTGTTCCTACTCCAATAGATAGGGTTCCCCCTCCCAAAGCCTCGTTGTCGGCAAGGACCGTAAATATTGTTGCTGGAGATACCCAGTAGTCTATTTCTCGGCCTGAGATCATCCGCTTTTCTCTGAACGATTCTTCTGCTAAAAAGGCTTTCATATTCGAAAAATCAGGATTGGATAGGATTTTATGAACGGCTATTTTTACCTCATCATTTGTTGCATGCTCTAGGGAAGTCTGAAGATCTGGATCACTGATTAGCACGGTTTGAACTGCGAATGCTATATTGCCAGCCATACCGATTGTTGGAATGCTTGTGTCCGGATCAACAAAGGAATACAAATATGGTTGGGATGGCAATCCCTCTGGAGTAAGATCNCCCGCTTGGTCTTTTTTAAGTANTTCCTGAGAGTTTTTNTATAATTCTAATAGTGAATTTTTAGTAAGGATGTCACCGTCCTTTGCCTCGGCTAGGAAGGCTGTCTGATGGGTGGGAGCGGAGAAACGGTTATCAATGTCAGCTTGGAGGTCAAAAACTTCCCCTCCAGGGTCTTGTGAGGCAATTTCATCTGATGCCATGTAGATTGTTGGTATGGCTAACAGTATGGTGATCACCAATATTGTACAGATCACGAGCCACGGTCTATGCAGTAGGAGTTTTATGTGACCCGGTATTAACGGGTTGGTTCTCACGTTGGATTATCCTTGTAAATGTAAAACGTCTCTATATAAGACGACAATTATAGGCCTTCGAATTCTTCAAAAACAACAGAGATTATAAGATTTATCACCGTCCTTGAATCACTGTAAGTTTTTGTATTTTCGGTGTTTCTTATGCTGTTAGCAGATTTCCAATTGCGGCTGTCAATTTGCTTTATTGTCTAAATCCAAGTTGTCGCCATATCTCATAAACAATGATTGATACCGCATTCGAGAGATTTAAGCTGCGGTTAGAAGGCATCATTGGGATGCTGATACGGTTGGCACAATTAATTCTTGAAACTATTTGACTAGGCAATCCCGCACTTTCTGGGCCAAAAATTACTGTGGTATTGGGTCTATACACTGGNCTGGTATAGGTAGTTGGTCCGTTAGGGAGTGTAACATATATGGAATTTATATCAGCTATTCTGAAAACCGACTCAATCGACTCGTGCATTGTAATTTTAGCTAGATCTCCGTAGTCCAACGATGCCCTTCGAACATGTGCTCGGTCTAAACTAAACCCCAACGGTCCAACAAGGTGTAAATGTGCGCCGGTATTGGCGCATAATCTGATAATGTTACCAGTATTTTGTGGTATCTCTGGTTTAACTAAAACTATATTCATTAATTTTATATCAGGAGTATGATTTGCTGGATTGCCTCAGGGTATAATCTATGTACACTTAATCATAGTTAAATACAAGGGACTTCTTGTGCGATATAAAAGATTGGGTTCGTAAAATATGAAGATTACAGTTGTGGATTATGAGTCTGGAAATTTGCGCAGTGTGATACAAGCTTTAAGATTTGCACAGATTGATCCTACCGTTTCCGGAAAAGCGGACCAAATTTTATCAGCCGATGCTTTAATATTGCCTGGCGTAGGATCTGGTAACGCTGCCATGAAAGCACTGGAGGAACAAAGATTGGTGGGAGCTATACGTGAATTTATTGCCTCAGGACGGCCATTTATGGGCATATGTTTAGGGCTCCAGTTACTTATGGAAATAACAGATGAAGGAGGAGTTGATTGTCTTGGTGTCATTAGAGGAAGAGTAGAACGATTGCCATCCGAGTATAAGGTTCCACATATGGGCTGGAATCAAGTGGTAATAAACAAAGAACATAATATAATGAGGGGAATTAGTTCGTCTGCATATTTCTACTTTGCTCATAGTTACTATTCCGTGCCTGCAGATCCAAATGTGGTTTTAGGTACGACAAGTTATGGAATTGATTTCTGCAGCATATTGGTTAGAGATAATGTTTTTGCCACCCAATTCCATCCTGAAAAAAGTGGGTCGGTTGGGTTGCAGATTTACAAAAATTTTGTTCAAAACGCTATAAAATAAGGACTGTATATCTAGACGATAATGGAAATAATTCCAGCTATTGATATCAAAAATGGATTATGTGTACGTCTCTATCAGGGGGATTTTAATCGGCAAACCGTTTTTTCCGATGATCCCATAGATGTCGCCCTGCGATGGGAAAACGCGGGAGCACGTCGAATACACATTGTTGATTTAGATGGGTCTCGTACTGGATTACAGATAAACTTAGATATAATCAAGTCTATTAAGTCCAGTATAAATGTGCCACTTCAAGTGGGGGGTGGAATTAGAGACCTAAAGACTGCCCAGATTTTGTTGAGCTTTGGAATAGATCGGGTTGTGATCGGGACAGCGGCAATCGAAAATCCTGATATGGTCCAACACCTTTGTAATATATGGGGAAGTCAGCGCATTGTAGTAGCATTAGACGCAAAAGGAGAACAAATTGCTATCAAGGGGTGGATAAAAGAGACTTCCGTCAGCGTATCGACCTTGGCGACACATATGGCTAGTATTGGAGTTCACAGGTTTCTTTACACTGATATTTTGCGAGACGGAACCATGACATCACCAAATTTTGAGGGAATCCAGAAACTTATTTCTGACACCAGCAAGCAGATTTTGGCTTCTGGAGGAGTTTCTTCGCTGGATGATGTCGAGAAGTTGGCAAACATTGGAGCTGAAGGTGTGATCTTAGGAAGCGCGCTTTACAAGGGAAACATATGCTTGGAAGAAGCTATTAGGATCGCGGATCAAGACCGGTAATTTATGTTTCAAAGCTGAGAATTAATACCAAACATACACTTAAATCCAACGATATGGAGAATATCATCATCAGAAATGGTTTCACATTCGAAATTCCTTTTCACGATCGATTGGGGGGCGTCGATAATGGACGTTCCCTGGTAGATATAGGTAGGCTATCATGCTTGCTAAACGTATAATCCCTTGTTTGGATGTTGATGCTGGTCGTGTAGTCAAAGGAATAAGCTTTGTGCAATTGAGAGATGCTGGAGATCCCGCGGAGCTGGCCGCAGCTTACGATCGTGAAGGTGCTGACGAACTGGTTTTCTTAGATATAACCGCAAGCTCAGGTTCAAGAGAGACTATGATTAGTGTAGTCGAAAAAGTTTCTGCAAAGGTATTTATTCCACTCACCGTTGGGGGCGGGATACGAACGGTTGATGATATTCGTAAAATACTCAGGGCTGGTGCGGATAAGGTATCAGTGAATACTGCGGCAGTACTAAACCCATGTTTAGTCAAGGAAGGGGCTGGGCGATTTGGTAATCAATGTATGGTAGTTGCTATTGACGCCAAGGCTGTAGGCTCAGCGGGAAAAGCTGGAGTGCTAAATGACCTAGCTTTGGACGAAAACTCTGCCTGGGAGGTATATACACATGGAGGCCGTAATTCCACCAACATTGATGTAGTAAAATGGGCGATCAAGGTGGAAGAGCTAGGTGCAGGAGAAATTTTGCTCACAAGCATGGATAAAGATGGACACCAGCAGGGTTATGACATTGAACTAATACGCACGATATCAGAACAAGTTTCAATTCCAGTTATAGCTAGTGGTGGGGCGGGTAATTTAGATCATTTATACCAGGCTTTTGAGATGGGAAAGGCAGATGCAGTATTAGCTGCAAGCATATTCCATTTTGGAACATATTCTATAGAAAAAGCCAAGCAATTCCTTAGTGCCAGAGGGGTTGTGATTAGACGGTAATTGATCGTTTTGGAATATGGTTTCGAAACTGTGGGTTAAGAACTTGAGCTTTACGAGATCCGTTGGAATTCTAAGCAATTATACTCATATTTAAACCTAAACTTGGATTGTCATATATATGTTTATGGAAGAATTCCCGTAAGATAAGTTGCCAGTGACACAATATAGTTGGGGCCGGAGATTAGTCTCGCTGACCTTTGGCAGTAAGGGAGGACGGTAAAGTAAGGCCAAGTTTACTCAATAACTTGGTGGGATTTACCTGTAACAAGGTGTGGACTTCCTTTTTGTCTAGGCCAGCCCCTATTGCTACCTTGTAAGAAATGTCTGGATTTAACAGATCGGCTGATTCGTGAGCATCGGAATCTAATAACATTAAAGCGTTCTGAGCTAGTGCAGTTTTTGCCACGTGACCGTTTGCAAGGCTATGTCCTTTTCTTGCGGAAATTTCTAGAAAAATATTATTCTCACTAGCCTTCTGAGCTTCTTCCAGGGATAGAATTCCAGGATGGGCAAGCAGATCTACGAACGTAGAATTTAAAGCTGCCCAATTTGTGCCAGGTTCTACTGGTTCGGCCACAGTTTCCCCATGTACGTTCACCAGTTTTGCTCCCATAGATTTTGCCTCGCGGGCAACTAAGTCAATATCGTCTTTAGGAACATGAGTTATTTCTACGCCGGGAATGGCTAGTATGTCCCAGCGATTACTCGCAGCGCGACAGTCTTTAACTAGTGTTTTTACAACATAGTCTAAATTTCCGTAGCCAACGTGGTCAGTGATAGCTATTACCTTATAGCCCTGAGTGTGTGCTCTTGAGATAAGTTCTATCGGTGATAGAACTCCGTCACTTAGGAATGTGTGGGTATGGAAGTCATACATTTTGGTTATCTATGGTTCCTTTAGTACTTGGTATCGTGTTTGGCGAACGTATATCTTGTTCCAGAGCGGATCGTAAAGCCTTTGCCAGGGCTTTAAAGGTACTCTCTGCCTTGTGGTGGGCATTTTGGCCAGTTAATATCTTGGCGTGTAGGTTTATTTTAGCTTCTAGGGCAAACGATTCCAAAAAATGAGACACCATTTCTCCAGGCAGTGTTTCCACCATTTGGTTTTGTAGACCGCAATCGATCTCAGCGTAGCCCCTCCCACTTAAATCGACAGCCACTAGCGCAAGACTTTCATCTAGCGGTACAAAGGCATGACCCATACGATGTATGCCCTTTCCGTCGCCCATGGCCTCTCGAAAAGCTCTTCCCATACAAATAGCGGTATCCTCTACCAAATGATGCCAACCGACGTCCACATCACCCTTTGCGTTTAGAGTTATATCTATTAAACCGTGTCGACTTATTTGAGATATGAGATGATCAAGCATCCCATTGCCAGTAGATATCGTGGACTGTCCCTGTCCGTCCAGGTTCACAGAGAGGGATATACTTGTTTCTCGAGTGGTTCTTTCTAGAACAGACTTACGGGATTCTAAACTAGTCATGACTTTCTCGTAGGATTTTGTGGTTTGTAGTATATATCAGTGTTATAAAAACTAATATATGTTTCACTCGCTTTATTCACTTGCTTCTTCGGATAGCAATCTCATTTCCATTGCGTTGGCATGGGCGGTAAGTCCTTCAGACCTTGCAATAATGGATACAGCTTTGACCATTTTCTCAAACCCATCGGGCTTGAGGTTAATAATAGGCATTGTTCTGATGAATTGATGGACCCCTAGAGCTGACGAAAAACGAGCAGTTCCGCCTGTTGGCATCACATGGCTTGGGCCAGCGATATAATCTCCTACGACCTCGGGAGAGTATCTTCCCAAAAAAAGTCCTCCGGCATTACGTATTTTATCTGTCCAAGACCAGGGGTCATGTATCGAGAGGCAAACGTGTTCGGGTGATATGAAATTTGCTAACTCTATTGCCTCTTCTATGTCATCCACTAGTACTAATCTACCCTTGTGGTCTAGAGATGCCGAAATAGTATCTCTGCGTTCTAGGGTCTCTATCTGTTTTAGCAGTTGCACTTTTACTTTTTCGATCAAATTCATTGAATTTGTAACAAGTATTGGAGATGCCAATGGGTCGTGTTCGGCTTGTGCAAGAAGGTCGGCCGAGCAATGAATTGGATTCGCGGTGTCGTCCGCTATTAGTACCATTTCTGTAGGCCCATAAAGCCCATCAACAGCGACATCTCCGAACACCATTTTTTTTGCTAGTGTAACGTATATGTTTCCGGGGCCACACACTATATCCACCTGAGGAATGGACTCTGTGCCATAGGTCATAGCTGCTATTGCCTGAGCTCCCCCGACGTTGAAAACCCGATCAACCTTTGCTATAGCGGCCGCTGCTAACACTTCTGGTGAAGTAGATGGAGTGCAGACTATGATTTCTTTCACGCCTGCTACACGCGCGGGTATTGCGGTCATTAGAACAGAGGAGGGATAAGATGCAGTCCCTCCAGGAGTGTATACGCCAGCCCTCTTTAAAGGGATTGCTTTCTCCCCCAGACCCATTGAATCGTCAAACCACGATTTAGGAAGGGTCGCCTTATGGTATTCTTCTATTCGATTAGCGGATAGCTTTAAAGCCTTAACTAGTTCCGGATCGATTTCATTATAGGCTTTAGTTATGGAACTGTTATCTATTTCAAGAGGTTGTGAACTTAAGCCATCAAGCGAGTTTCTGTATTTATAGAGGGCTTTGTCTCCAAAGTTTCTAACGTCTTCTACTATTTGTTTAACCGATTGATGAGGTGAACTTATATCAGTCGAGTTATTATGCCTATCTTCCCCGTGAAGGGTTTGTGATCTCATGCTGAACTCTTCTTTCGCTTTGGCTAGGCCGTTAATTATCTTAATGTTCATCAGGTTGCTCCACGGTTTTATGAGCTTTATTTACAGCGACATCTGACCACGAATTGGGATTATCAATTCTTGAGTTGACTACGTAATGTCTCAAAAGAGGAGCACTTATCCTTGTACATGTTTTTGACATCGGATGTTGTTATGTTTGTGGCCCCTAGTTTTCTCAGCTGATCTATAACGTCAAGTAGAACTTTTTGGTCGACAACGATAGTTATGGAATAGGAACTGTTTCCACTCACATTATACATCTTAGATATCGTTTGGCCTTGTAACCATGCAATGTCATGGCGTTCAAATATTTTTGTTATGGTCGACTCTTCTGACACACCCTCTACATTCGCCGAAATCGTATGGTATTGCTTAGATCGTAGGTATCCTTCCATCTGCTCCAGAATAACTTTGACTTTAGCTAGGGCATTTGGCTTGCTGTTTAGAAGTTTTGTGTTGGCAATTAGACAGGCCTGAGAGGATAATATCGTTCCCCCTGGCACTGGCTTCAATTTATTCTCTCGAAGGGTTTCTCCTGTCGCCATTAAGTCGCCGATAAGATCAGCGTAACCTGCTACAGGAGCTGCCTCCAAAGTGCCAGATGTAGTAACCAAGGAAAAGTATTCTATACCATGTTCCAATAAATATTTGCGGACGAGTCTAGGATATTTTGTAGCAACCTTAAGCTGCTTCCCATCTTCGCGGAATTCGAGAGCTAAATCAGCTAGATCTTCTATTGTTGTTATATCTAACCAAGATGTCGGTACCGCGAGCACCAGCTTGCAGTGCCCAAAACCTAGGTCGTCAAGAGCAATTGTGGAGTCGCCTCCATATCGTTGATATTCTAGGAATCTGTCTAAGCCTGTTATCCCAAGTTCGGCCCTTCCTTCCTCGATCTTTGATGTTATATCTGAAGCTCTCTGGAAGAGAACCTTGGTATTGATTAGGTTTGGTATAGAACCGGTATACGTTCTACTACTAGACCGTTCGACTCCAAGATTACAAGACTGCAAAAAGTCCTTTGTCGGTTGGTGAAGGTTGCCATTGCTGGGTAGTATTATTTGAAGATCAGCGTCACGATCAGACAACATTATATTCCTTCTCAACGCCACTTTCTCCAACCGTAACGATGACGTCTATGTTGTTTGATAAAGCGTATGCCATGCTCTCTTTTAGGTCTCTCATGCACACATCTACCTCTACGTTATTTTGGTTTGCCCGGAGATCTTTTGCTACCTCTAAGGCTTTTTCATAGGCTGCAGAATTCATAGGTAAAACTAATGTATTTCTGGTAGTGTCGCCACGGATATGGGTAGGTTGCATGGTTTCTTTAATGTACTCAATCAAATGTTCTAAGTTATAAGCGAAACCTAAGGCAGGCAGTTTCCGTTTGCTACCAAGTGAGGTAGCTAACCCGTCGTATCGGCCACCACCACCAAAAGAAGTTGTCCCTGTTGCATCCGTTAGCTCAAAGATAATGCCAGTATAGTAAGATATTCCACGGGCCAAGCCAAAATCTACCACTACGGAAGTGTCTCCTATATTCCCCGAACTTAATAGATTTAATGCCTGTTCGAGGTTTTCCAATGAAATGGAGCTTAATTCATATTTCTTAATGATTTCCTTAGCCGCTCTTAAGCAGTCCTGTGGGTCTCCGGCAATCATAGCGAGTGCCCCCACAATCTCAATAGCAATATTCATTTTAGATGAGTCGTAGTTGCCTGATCCCTTACGAAGGAGTCTTTCTGTTATTTGATCGGCAGTGCGTCGTCCTAAAAAGCCCATGTCGTCCTTTTTCAGCATCTCAGCAATAAGCTGACGGGCTTTAGTTTTACTCATTGAACTTACATCTACTAGGTCAATATTTGGTGGACTATCAGGTTGGGGCAAGCTAAATGTTCTCGCTTTTTCTTTAACGTGTAGGAGGGCTTCATCCCCCTTTTGTAAAATACGTATGTGGTTCATAACAAATAGTTTTTCGCGATCAGATAATCCACAATGCTCCAATATTTGACCGAAAATATGTAAGTCTGTAATAACCAATCGGGTCTTTTTCAGTCCCAAGGTTGATAGCCCAAGACAACTGAGAGATAGAACTTCGCTGTCTGAACGTAGATGGTCGGAGCCGATTAATTCAACCCCTGACTGATGAAATTGACGGTTATCCCTGGTCTCGATATCGTACCTAAAAACAGGCCCACTATACTGCAATCTGGATGGTACTGGAGGGAGGGTTTTGGACTCGATATACTGTCGTACTATAGATGATGTAAATTCTGGGCGTATGCTAATCTGTCGACCATCGGGGGTGCTAAAGGAGTACATTTGGGTGATTATTTCCCCCCCACCTTTTCTCACGAACAGATCAGTAGGCTCAAGCATAGGGGTGTCTATAAACCGATAGCCATGGGTGGCAAATACATCATAAAGGGCTTTCTGTACCCACTTTAAAATAGTCCATGTATTTCCTGTGATGTCTTCTGTTCCACTGAGTTTAAGAGATTTGTTCATTTAATGTAACCAAACTTTGTAGGGGATATTTTATAAGAAGTATAGGTGTGGCTTCAACTGAACTGTCTACTAAACTAATATAACAGTGGTTTTGCACTTGGTGAAAGGCTTGTTCATTGCAAAGGTGTAGCCAAAAACACAGGTATGATTCTGTTCGTCCTCTTTTGACAGTCGTCATAGGGCGGAAATGCTTTTACGGCCAACTTCCACAGGCGTTGTTTTTCGATTGGATCCAACACTTCATATGCTTTCATACAATAAACATTAGATCCATCTCGGATTTTTATAGTTGGGTTAACCTTTAGATTGTGATACCAAAGAGGGTGTTTGGGAGAGCCGCCTAGCGACCCTACAAGTACGTAGTTCTTGCTATCAACCACTCTCATCAGGGGTGTTTTTCGAACCCCACCTGTTTTTCTTCCAATATTGGTCATGATGATGACTGGGAGTTCTCTTAAGGATGGGTCTGGGGATGACTTTGTACTAAACGTTGTGGATACGGTTCCATTACTTTCTTCGTATTCCTTAACTTGTCTAGCAACCCATTCCAGTGGACTAGGAATATATTCAGGCATGTCAATTGTCCTAATATTTACTGGCCTATGATCTCCTTAAAGATCCTAGCTTAGGCGGTTCTTGTGATTGATGATATCATGGGGCGATAGTTTTTCACATTGAATATGCTTTTCACTAAATATCCAGATTAATCGGACTTAAAGGGATAAGGAGACTGCCTTGAAATTGTTCAGTTGGAATAGGTCTAAATTTGTCGACTGTCCGTCGTGCGGAATAACTGTTGGAAAGGATTCCTTAATTTGTCGTAAGTGTGGTATGAGATTCGAGACTCGCTTGGATTCCGGATATGTAGGTGAAGCTATAGATCATTACAAGAAGGGAATTCGTGAGCAGAAATCAGGACGACATAAAGAGGCGATAACACACTACACAGCCGCGATAGAACTTTTACCCATTTATACCCTTGCTTACAATAATAGGGGGGTAGCCTATCAGGAGTCGGGAGAGATTGAGAACGCTTTATTAGATTATGAGCATGCCATTAAGCTGCAACGAAAACTTGCCGTGGCATACTATAACAAGGGAGTTGCTTACAAAGTACTCGGCAAACTTCAACATGCATTGATAAACTTTGATGTTTCGATACGATTTAATTCAACCTTGGCCGTGGCATACGATCACAGAGGAACTGTTTATCAGTCGTTGGGTAAGCATTTGTATGCAAGCAAGGATTTTAATACTGCTAGACGTCTCAAAGCGGATACGAGTTAAGTGTAGTGTTGTCATGACCTTTAAATCCCTGGTTGAATCGGTCTTTAAGGGATATTTAGGCAGAATTATTTTCCTTCATGGTTAGGCGCAAAATACGAATTAGAACCAGGCCAAGGATTATTATCAATATTGTTACCGCGGATGGTAAAAGCCACGGATAGCGACCCGAGAACGGCTCTATAGACTTTTGTTCGAAACTTAGGTTGACTTGCACCTTTCCTAGATTAGCTAGATTTATGTTCTCGATGTCGACATGGGTTATAATTTGCTCCAAGTAGTACTTAGGCTTCACTTTTTCGAATAAGTTGCCATAGTAGACATTATAGCGGGCGTCTGCGCTACCTTCGAATATTAACAGTCGCCGCAGTCCTTGAATATCGATTGCTTTAATGTTGACAGGGGGAGAATCACCGTTGAGGAATGTTAGTCGTAGGTAGCGGCTAGTAACTTCTGGATATAATAAATCGAGCTGTTGTCGCTGAATTTTTGCAGTGTCGTAAACGAAGAATTCATGATCTTGATCGACCAAGGTCCATGTTGTGGCATCAGAACTGGATTCTAGATTAACCCTCCTGTTGAAGTTTGTTTCTAATGTAAAAATGTTTAGTCTGCTTGTAGGTATCCCTTCAGACTTTAAATCAATAATGATCTGACTGGAATCTGACTTCCTAGCTTTTTCCTGAGATGACATTAATGACGGATACGTTTTATATTTTGCGGGAGTTTTCTGCGACAGTGAGAGGATTGCCCCTTGGATTTTTAGTGGGGACTCTTTGTCATTAAATATTGTAATACGAAGGAAATCCGATGAGCTTGTGGGATACGTTAATTTAGTGTTTCGGTGATTTGGCACACCTGTCGAAACAGCAATATCATATATCTGTGCGTTATCTTCAGCAGTACTCCAGGTCAGCAATTCGTTAATTGTTTCAATTTTTACTTTTCTAACGAAGTTATCTGATGAAGTTACAATCTCCAATTGATTGTGGAGACTATTGCGTGGACTAACTTTTATCATAAAAGAAGTGTGGCTTCCTTCTACATTTGTTATATCTCTCATATCTGCTTGAAGTAATTCGTAGCTTTCTAAGCTACGTTCTATCAAGAGTTCGTAGGGAACCTCTGCCTGACTGAACTCCTTTATGATTCGGAGATCTGTCAAATTATTTGCGCTATTTGTGTAGATATGCTCATCGGGTTCAAAACCCAAGAATCCACTGGTGGTGAGGTTGGGAGGGGAAAGAATGGGTTTTGAAAACTCCCAGTCCTTCAGTTCGAAATTAGCATGAACATTTTTTATAGGCGTTAATACAATGAGTAGGGCAAAGAGTATTGAGATAACCAACAAAGATATAAAAACAGATAAACGATGGTTAATCTCGACCAAGGAAAAACTCCTTTATGGCCGCCTGGTGCTTTTGATAAAAAAATCCAATAGTTATGAGCAACAACCCAAGGGATATAAATGCAACTACACTGTACTCTCTGTCAAGTTGCAACGAATCAATTAAGAACAACTTGAGTACTGCTATCGTGAGGATCGTCAACGCTCCCAATCGTATCCGTTTGGAATGGATTAAACCGCCTATGGTTAGTCCAATTACTGCATATATAGCCCATAATAGACTGAGCGATAAGAGTTTGGCATTTTCCCTTGTATTCTCCGCAAAAGACGTGTTATCAAAATATCGAATTGCTTCGGCACTGATGATCCACAGTGAAAAGAAGCTAGCAGTTGCGGATAGAATAGGGAGAACGGTATCCTCCCATGTTTTACTATCTGATCCATATCGCAGGTAAAAATAACTACTCAGATAAATGCACACGATGGACACCATGAAAGTAAGAACCCGTGAATTAACCAGTAACGTAAATGTTTCTGGTTCTGTAAACGTCTCATAAGCTATCAATCTGAACGCTACTATTGGTAGTAAAGCCAACCCAAATATTCGGACCTGTTTGTAATTTAAATAGAAACCAGCATAGATCAGGGAGGCTGCCTTCACAGCTAGTGCGATGGTGACCCACTTTCCGTCAAACTGGATCGGGATGGTTATGGCTAGAAAGGTCAAGGCAGATAGTAATAGGAAGATTGTTGTTCGGTTAGAAACTCCACCACGTCTAATGGATGCATATGCTATTAAGCCATATAGGGCTACTAGACTGAGAGAAATTAGAGGCAGCCAAGCGAAATAATTTTCTTCAAGCAAACCGACTGTCAGAGCAAAGTATATAGCCGCGTTTAGGGTGATCAAGCCAAGGTCTGTGTATTCCGGAACCTTACGCCAAATCAGATGAAATAGTGTGGTTGCTCCAACGAAGATCAAAAATATCAGACTTAGTCCTGTTTGCAGAAGGGGAATGGATAATCCATTATCATGATCTATGTAAGTTCCTATCAAACCATACGAACCTATAGCAGCTACTAGTGTGAGCCAACGCCAATTCCTGAGAGTGGCTAAGATCAGTACACCCAAATCAAGAATAAGTATGTAGGCTAGCATAAGGTGAAGTTCGGGAAGATCTCTGTTCAGGAAAAGCGGTGTGACTAGACCTCCTATTACAGCTAACACTGCGAGGGGTAAGGCATGATAGCGGAGGGAAAGTCCAGCTGTTGCTAACGTTATAACGATTAGTAAAGCGAATGCTAAGTAGGCATCAATTAATTCGTGGATACCGAAGGCGGCATATATGGAAGCGTAGAGTATGGCAATACCGGTCCCACTAACACTTTGAGCCCAGGTCCTATATTGGTTTTGCCAATATTCGCCCGATACCAAAAACAATAGGCCGACGCTTATGCCTATCACGATTTGGCCAGTGGCCTCGATCCAATGATTGTCGAATGCTAACGCTAGAAAGAACGCTATCCCAATAAGAATAGCCAATCCTCCAATCCTTGCAAACCAGTTACCTGGTATCTGTTCCCAGTCGAGGATTTTTCTGGTAGTTGACCGGGTTTGGTCATGTGGTGTGTTGGATGCTTGTCTGGATATTGTGGATCTTGTTGCAGATCTGGATTTTATAAAGTTACTGTCGCCAGTTGTAAATATGTGAAGGTTCTTACGAAGTTCGTCTACTTCTTTCCGGAGTTTATATACCTCTATTTGAATGGCATTAATTGAATCTTTAGAGGATAGTCCGTTATCTGCCTTGATGCGTTCGGTATCGTCAGATGTAGATTTAGTCCCTAGTTCTGGTAATTCAGCCCCGCAATATATACAGAATGTGTTGCTTTCCTGATTAGGCTTTTCGCAAATTGTACAGTCTCTATAATTCATGCCTAGCCTATTACTTGCAAGTCTGTTTGACGAACCATGGTGTGATAATCATAAGTTAAGTTAGCTATTTTTTTCGCCATTAAAAATATACTCAGAATTGAACGTGGGCGTCGAGTTTTCGTTATAAAAAGTTCCTAGATACGGGGTTATTTCTTGTCTAAGGTCATTCAAATCCGATTTGATGGGATCGAGAGGGAGTTTTGCTATTCCACCTAGTTCTCTATAGAGGGCGTTTTTGTCAAATTTCGTAAACCTTCTGTCATTCATCACAATTTCCCCTTCTACTATTACTGTATCGATGTCTATTCCACGACCTCGATATAATATCGCGTCTAGAGTGGGGACATTGGGATCAAGAAACGGATATTCTACGTGATCTAAGTTCATTAGTATCACGTCGCAATTCATGCCTGTTTCCAACGTTCCTATTGCATCATCCCAACCCACTACTTTTGCGGAATTGATTGTACTCATCTTGAATACCTGACTAGCTGTAAGTGGAGGGATTCTAACACCGGGAAGTCTATGTACTTTATGGAGTAACTTCATCTCCTGTATCATATCTTTGTCGTCGTTTAGTCCGACTTCATCCGTGCCCAGAGCCATTGTGATATTCTTATCAAGGAATTTATAGATAGGCGTAATCCCTGCTTGAAGACGGAAATTTGACGTCGGATTAGTAGAGACAGATACGCCACGTCGTGCCATTGTCTCTATGTCTTTGTCATTGACCCAAACACTATGGACGCAGTCTAGATTTGGTCCCAAGAAATCCAGGTCATTAAGATGTTGGAGTGGTGATTTACCCCAAGCCCATAATCCATACAGTAACTGGTTGTACCATTCTTGTAAATGTATGTGCATGGTGGTTTTATGTTTGAGAGCAAGGTCTCTGAGTTTAATTAGTAAATCGTCTGAACATCTGTGGACGTTTCCGGGGGCGACATTTATACGTAGTCTTGTATTCGAATCAGAATATTTACTAAACACGTCCTCGTTGCGAGAAATTAACTCTTCTACTGGAAGATGCTCCTTATCGAAGAAACGCGTAAACCGTCTTTTTAGATCAGTAGGCAGACTTGCAGCGAATTCTCTTTCACCGCCATTTGGACCTGCAATGATTGTATTTTGGTTAACTATTTCAGGGGCATAACAGACTCGCATTCCGGAATCCAAATAAGCTTTTATAACTTTACTAGTGGATAGTTCGTCTAATGGATCCCTTCCTCTCCCGGGGTCGTAAATGACCTGAACAGTCGTAGTTCCTGTCTCTATCATTTGCATGGCGCCGTAGAGGTGTTCCAAATAGGGGTCAACGTCCCAGGCCCCCTGAAAGCGATAAGTATCTGTTGTACGATCCGGTTGCCCTAATTGAAGAAACGAAAATCCTTGATGGTAGTGTGAATTTACGAGTCCGGGAAGAATAACTTGCCTTTCAGACCCTATCACTTCTAGGTGGGGGAATCGTGATCTCAGTTCATGAAAAGGAGCAACCTTGACAATCCTTCCGTTCTTTTGATGAAGTCCATGGTCAGATAATACGGAAACACTATCTGAATTCACGTGTGGTGTAACAAGGTATTTCCCTCTTATTAGGAACTCACTCATGATTTGAATCTCTCCCAACAATTAACCTTCGTATAAAAGAAAGATCTATCTGATTATCAAAGCGTCCATCGTCTGTGTACATGGGCTAGGGAATTTCTAGTCAAGGCCACAAACCCGTTTACAAACCGATAGTTCGACGGACACTAATTCCGTTTTCTGCCAGATGTGCTTTCCAGATTAGATCTACAGAGCTTGGTTTATTGTAGCCTTAATCTCTCTTACGTTCGTCAAACTAGGATATATACCTCCTGCCTCAGCCTTGTCCCAGATTTTTTTACCGTTGAAGCGCACTTCAAAACGTCCGCCGTCACTCGGGGTAAGACTAATGGCGGCATCTCCACCATAGGCTTGGAAAAATTCGCTGACCATCCAGGCAGCCGTGCCGTGGTGGCCTCAGGGTACGCAGTATAAGATGTCGATTGTAAATTTGCCTATCATTTTAACCTCTACTTTTTTTACTGGTTGTGGTTTCTCATGCATCTAATCTCTGTAAAATGAGAAGCTAGATGTAAGAAATCATCACTCGGAGGTGGTACCCAGCATACGGAAAACGCTCGAATTATTCAATCCACATTTGAGGCTTTTCTAATTAATTGGAAATTACATGGCCAAATTTTGTTACATTAGGGTCAAGTTCTTATACTTGATATCGTTCGGTAGGGCTATTTAACCAGACTTTTCAGCTTCCGTGATTTGACAGGTTTTACTTAGTATGGCCTAATATTGGACTCTCTTACTAAACAAAAATGGGTAACCACGAGAATGAGAACAAAGTGATGCAAGTTTCGTCGATTATTTTCAGGGGGTACCGTTTGAATTTGATAAGGTTACCTTGCCTACCACAAAGTTAACCAAGAAGTTTAAAGATTCGGTGTACTCCTTCCTAATCAGATTTTGTATAGCGGGAGTTTTTTTGATAACCGTTGCTTGTGGTAGCGAAAACGTAGAGCCCGTTACCAATACTCCTACGCCAAGCCCGACCCCGTCAACATTTGAAGAATTGATTGAATTAGGGAATGTCAGGTTTGAGAGGACATTTTTTGCTAGTGCGGTTAAAGCCTATGAAGCCGCATATCGGCTTAATCCAGACTCTCCGGAAGTTTTCTTGTTGAGAGGAATAACATACAACAGACTTGGGGAATATAAATTGGCTATAGCGGACTTTAATCAAGTGTTAAGAATGATTCCAGAAGAGGATGAGGCTTTTTACGAGAGAGGCTCAGCTTTTGGAAACCTCAATAGTGTTGATCAGGCCCGCGATGATTTTTCGCGAGCTATTAATATTAACCCTGAGGACCCCAGATATTTCAATGCGCGAGGGTTTAGCTATGCTACTGCAGGCAAATATGAAGAGGCTTTAGGTGATTATAATAAAGCTGTGCTTCTAGACCCCAGCTTTGGAATAGTCTACGCAAACCGAGCTGTTGTTCATGCAATAGTTGGGAATGATGAAGCTGCAGATAAAGACCTACTACTTGCTGATGAAACGGGTATTGGGTCTGATATACTTAGAGAAGAAGTACGGCTTATCAGGTCTCAGCGAGATTCATCTCCCGTAGAATCGGAGTAAATCCGTCGTCGGTGATATCTCTTTAGATACTCACGTGGTTGTTAGGATCGTAGCTTTATAATCAGTAATTTTACTTTAAGGCCACGTTGCAAAATTCAGACAAATTGAAAAATGATAAAAATAATATAGATCTGATTGTAAACTATCTAACTGTACAGATGATTTGTGGCGCTTGTGGTACTAGGATACGCTATGGTGATTATGAATGCCCTCATTGTGGACGAGATTTGGAAGACGAGATGGTTAATTGGGCATGTGGATTGCTGAACTTACTTTACATGTGTTGATTGACATACATGTCAGTCCACTGCAAAATGTTCTCGTCAATCTCCCTTCTGAATCAGACAGTGATTATATAGAATTTCCCGGAATATCTAAATGAGTAAATTCTTAAAAGCCTTGGAAAAAAGGACTAGATCCTCACCGGGTCCAATAGGATTTGGTTCTTCAATAAGCGAAGAGCCGAGGTCTACTATGGCCCTGGTTGGTCTAATTTCAAGTCAGAGTGCTAAAAATCTCAAGTTAGCTAACCAACCAGGACTTGACGCTGTCCTATTGCACGTAGATAAGCCAGTATCTGGTTTGGTTAAAACTGTTGAAGCATTAGCTGGAAAGCCTTTGGGAATTCGAACTGAGGTATTGAGTAAGGAAGAGTCGTCTCGTCTGGTAAAGATAGGGTGCGATTTTTTCATACACACATTGGCAAAGACCGATGTAAATGCTTTATATGAAGGAGAGGCTGGATATATACTTGACGTTGATGGAGGCATTGCAGAACAAGCGTTAAGAGCCTTGGATTTACTACCTGTAGATGCAGTTTTTGTTTCCCTCTCGAATGCGGATTCCCTTCTAACTCTGTCCCATCTAGCTGACATTGTGTCTATAAGGGTTATGTTTGAAAAATTCTTGATTGTTGAAATTCCGAAGAATATTTCGGCTAAAGAGATAGAGATCTTAAGGGACTCTGGGGTTGATGGCCTAGTAGTAGACATAACTAATTCAGATGAACGAAGTATTTCGTCTTTGCAAAAGATCCTGAACAACCTGCCGCGGCAGAAATATCAGCGAAGAAATGGGAACTCTGGCACGGTGTCACTGGCTGGACGGCCAGCTGGGGATTTCAATTAAACCACTTCCCCATATATTGGTAGGTGTTGATAGCTTCTTTGATGTATAAGGGGTAGTTGATGAATAAAATAGGAATCATTGGTACTGGGTTAATTGGGACATCTCTTGGCATCGCGATTAAGCGCTCTATCCTAAAAGATATAGAAATTACTGGAGTGGATTTGGAGCCCTCCTTTTCCAAGCAGGCGAGGAAAATGGGTGCTTTGGACAAAGTTGCACGCACTATGGCAGAGGTCGCCAGAGACTCAGATATACTCTTTATATGCACACCTGTTATGGCCATAAAGGATGTTCTGGAAACTGTTGGGGGTGAGCTAAAGAAAGGATGTTTAGTTACGGATACTGGTGGAACAAAACTCGAGGTCATGCGTTGGGCAGACATGTTTTTGCCAGATGGAGTGGATTTTATTGGTGGACATCCTATGGCGGGAAAGGAGTCACACGGTCCGGCCAACGCAGAACCTGGGATTTTTCAAGGGAAACCCTATTGTGTGGTTCCCAAAACAGGGTCAAGTACTCAAGCGGTAGATGCACTTCTTAAGATAATAAAAGAATTAGGAAGTACTCCATTTTTTATCGACGCAGCCGAACACGATAGTTTTGTGGCTGCAGTGAGCCATCTCCCATTTATTGTTGCAGCTTCTTTGGTCAACACGACTGGTAATAGCCCTCAGTGGGGAGATATCAGCAAATTAGCATCTACAGGCTTTAGGGATGCCACCCGTTTAGCGTCAGGCGACCCCATAATGCATAGAGATGTCTGCCTAACAAATGGAGACTCCATTGTGCATTGGTTAACTCAATATGTGCGAGAACTAGAACATATAAAAGAGCTTATAGATTCACGGGATTCCAATAGACTCGATGAGTTGTTTGAAACAGCTTTAGAAAAGAGAGGACTATGGTTAAGTGGGTTGAGTTTTCCAGAATCCTTGCCAAGAAAGGACGTTCCCTCAGTTCCCAACTTTAGTCAAATGATGTTCGGGGAACGAATTGCTAATAAGTTGTTTAAATCGGATGGAAAGCAGTCTAAGAAGGATGATGTCTGAATTTGGCACAGCAAATACGAAGTCCGCGAACCCTCGAAGGAATGATCACAATACCTGGAGATAAATCTATATCTCACAGGGCACTCATATTTAATGCTATAGCTATAGGTAAGGCTCGCCTATCCGGACTTTCCACTGGCGCTGATGTTAGGTCAACTATTCGATGTTTACGGTTGTTGGGAACCAATATTGAAACGATTCCTGGTGTTGATCAAGTTTTTATCGAAGGAAGAAATGGTTGCTTTGATGAAAGTCGAGATATTCTAGATTGTGGTAATAGCGGAACTACAATGCGTTTAATGGCAGGTTTGTTGGCAGGTCAACCTATCCTTTCTGTACTGACAGGAGACGAGTCTCTCCGGTCTAGACCTATGGGGAGAATTGCTAAACCATTGGAAAAGATGGGTGCGACTGTTATGGCAGGCAATGATGGCAATTTGCCGCCATTAGTTATTAAAGGTGGGCGTTTACACGGTATTGAATACACATTGCCTATCGCTAGTGCACAGGTAAAGTCTTCTATTCTGTTGGCTGGACTTAAGGCTGAGGGACCTACGGTGTTACACCAGCCCGGTTTATCAAGGGATCATACGGAACGAATGTTTGATAGCATGGGTATTTCGGTACGACAAGATGGTATGGATCTAATAGTTTATCCAGGGAACCTAAATGCCGTGGACATAACCATACCAGGAGATATCAGTAGCGCGGCATTCTGGTTAGTTGGTGCTATATGTCACCCAAATGCTGAAATTCGTTTAAATAATGTAGGTGTGAATTCGGGGCGAACCGGGATACTTGAGGTTTTAGAACGAATGGGTGCCAATGTGTTGATCACTAACGAACGATGCGAGGGTGGAGAGCCAGTTGCGGATTTGATTGCGAGATCCAGCTCACTTGATGGCGTAGAAATCGATGGAGATATTATACCCAGAGTTTTGGATGAGCTTCCAATTTTGGCATTGGCGGCATCTTTTGCCAAAGGGATTACGATTGTTAAGGACGCTCAGGAACTTAGAAAAAAGGAATCAGATAGGATAGAAACTACCGTGAAGCAATTATCGAGATTAGGAGTCCTAATAGAGGAAAGGAATGATGGGTTTACGATAACTGGGTCGGGGAAATTATCGGGCGGTCAAGTATTTAGTGGGGGCGACCATAGGTTAGCTATGTGTTTAGGGATAGCAGGTCTTCTCTCTTCGGATAAAATCACAATTGAAGGAGATGATGCCGCTGTTGTATCCTATCCAGAGTTTTGGGAACATTTAGCAGTTTTAAGTAAGGATTAAAGGGGATTATGCTGGGATCTGGTTCTTTTGTAGATTTTGGACAGCCTTTGGTGGTTGTGGTCTCAGGACCATCCGGAGTGGGCAAAGATGCTGTGTTTGGCTACATGAAGAATTTGGACAGAAATTGGCATTTTACCATCACAGCTACGACAAGACCTCGCCGAAGAACAGAAACAAATGGGGTCGACTACATATTTTTAGATCATGATGAATTTGCCAATATGCGTGAACAGAACCAGTTTCTTGAAATTGCCAATGTCTACGGTAATTGGTACGGGGTTCCTAAGCAACAAGTTAAAGACGCATTGGATAGAGGACAGGACGTTTTGCTCAAAATCGATATCCAGGGCGCTGATTCCGTTAGGCGTATAATACCAACGGCCGTGACTATATTTTTAGCTCCTCCTTCGCTGGAAGAATTGGAGAGAAGGCTTAGATTTAGGAAAAGTGAAACAATAATGGATATAAGAACTAGAATTGAAGCTGCACAGGGAGAGTTAGCCGCTATCAAAAGGTTCGACTATAAGGTTGTTAATGCAAACCAACGTCTCGATATAGCGGCCTTTTGCATCGATTCCATTATTACTGCAGAAAGGTGTAGGATGGGCCGCNCNAGAACGGAATTTATCTAATATGNCTAACTTTTCTCTAGTCAGAGAATTTGTGNTATGGTATTGGNCAAGATAGGCGAAGGCAGATTTTATGACAACGGAACTTAGACCTAGACTCCCAAGTTGGTTGAAGGTCCCTATGCCAGGAGGCACGATCTACCGGGAGTTAAAGGTTCTGATGCGGGGAGCCAAACTTAACACGGTTTGCGAGGAAGCCCGCTGCCCAAATATAGGAGACTGTTGGGAGCGTAAAAGCGCAACTTTCATGATTCTCGGCGATACATGCACTAGACGTTGTCACTACTGTGCTGTAACAACTGGACGGCCTGGAGGAGTAGACGTCGGGGAACCCGAACGTTTAGCTAGAACAGTCGAGCGTATGGGATTGAACTATTGTGTTATTACATCGGTTAATCGAGACGATCTAGGCGATGGCGGTGCATTTATTTTCTCTTTGTGTATAAATCGTATTAGAGCGTATTCTCCTGACTGCAAGGTAGAGGTTTTGATACCGGATTTTGCTGGTAACGCATGGGCACTCAAAAAGCTTATTAAAGCTAAGCCAGATGTCTTGAATCATAATCTAGAAACTAGTAAGAGAATTTTTAAGAAAGTGAGACCTAAGGGAGACTATAAGAGATCGTTAGAACTCTTGGCGCTATCCAAGGAACTTGACATAGACATACCGACTAAGTCAGGTATTATGATTGGTCTAGGAGAGGACTTTGAAGAAATTGTTGAAACAATGGAAGATTTGAGGACGCATGGTTGTGATTTATTAACAATAGGTCAATATTTAAGGCCTTCAAAAAAACACTGGCCAATAAGTAAATTCTATAAGCCCAGTGAATTCGATGAGCTGAAACGAATAGGTATGGACATGGGCTTTAAACATGTTGCTGCTGGCCCACTCGTTCGAAGTTCTTATCATGCTGATGAGCAGCACCTGGCTGCTAAGATCTAGACGTCCCTTTAGAGGACAAATGGCATGAGCCTTAACTACAAGGCTGATATCGTCTTCCGAAACGTAAGCTTTATCCATTCGGGTCGGGCTAATTCAATAGCAGTTAAGGATAGCAAAATTTATTTAGTTGGAACTGATGCGGAAACCCGTGATGTGACTGGGTGTGATACAAAAATAGTCGACTGCCAAGACATGGTCATGATACCTGGGTTTCACGATGCCCATCTCCATATATTGAGGCTAAGTGCCAATCTAACAAAGCTATACTGTGGGCCAGAAAGAGCTCCGACAATTACGGATATAAAAGAATTACTTGAATTAGAAGCTCGTAAAACCCCACAGGGAGGTTGGGTGAAGGGTTGGGGATACGATCATGAATTGCTTCTGGAAAAGAGACATCCCAATCGAGTGGATTTGGACCAAGCCGTGCCAAATCATCCGGTACGTTTAGATCACGTGTCTGGCCATGCTACGGTGATGAATACGATGGCTATGAATAAATTGGGCTTCTCGGAATATTCCGTAGACCCCCCAAAAGGGGTAATTGGTAGAGAAGAAGAATCGGGATTCCCCAGCGGATTGTTCTTAGATATGGGTGAATACATTGGGAAATCAATGATTCCATATAGGGATCAACTCGAGCTTGAAAAAGGAATTATTTTGGCTAACCAATGGTTGATTTCCAAGGGGATAACGGCGATACAGGATGCTGGGATTGGAAACGATCTAGAACGATGGAACTTGTTTAAACGACTAAAAACGTTAGGGCTTCTTGATCCACAGGTTACTATGATGGTTGGATACGACTATTGTGATGAATTTAGCTGCCTTCCAATTGCTACGAACCATCTTGAAACGGGGCTTTCTGTTGGACCGGCTAAAATAATGCTATCACTTACCACGGGTAGTTTGATACCGGATCAAAAGAGCCTTACGGACACAATAACCAGGCTTCAATTAAAAGGGTGGCAAGTAGCAGTACATGCGGTTGAACAAGAAGCCATCGAGTGTGCGGCGACGGCTATTTGTTTGGCAAGCAAGATAAAATCCGGAGCAAGGCATAGGATAGAGCATTGTTCGGAAGGGGATCCAACAGTGATTCCTTTAGTGGATAAAAGTGGAGCCATTGTTGTTACGAATCCAGGATTTGTTTGGCACTTCGGAGATAGGTATCGTAGTACACTTGGCTCAAATATAGTTAGTAATATTTATCCTACTGGAAGCTTGGAGAATTGGAAAATTCCCTGGGCTATCGGATCAGATGCTCCCATGATAATGCCGGATCCGATTCTAGATATTTATACCTGCGCTACACGAGTCTCAAAAAGTGGAAACCCTGTAGGGAAAGAACAGGCTATTCCTATATCACAAGGAATAAAGGCCTATACGTATGGTGCAGCGTATAGCTGTTTTCAAGAAGGACAGTTGGGATCTATAGAAAGGGGTAAATTTGCTGATTTAGTTCTATTGAGTAGAGATCCAACAGGGTTAGGGTATTATTCACCCACGGATGTAAATGTGGAAATGACCGTCATAAGAGGTAGAGTGGTCTACGAGAATTAATTCTAGTTATCACGTTTTGTTATATAGTAAGAAAGCAATTCTAACGATTCCTTGGCATTTGATTCTGGTAAGCCAGTTAAATTCTCCCTAGCTTTTTGACAATATTGTTCAGCCTCTGCATAGCATTTTTCTATTATGTCAAAATCTTGAACCATCCCTAATATTTTGTCTATTGGACCTTTTCTTTGGGGGTTAGCAAATAGTTCTTTCAACTCCGTGGATATATCAGTTTTCGGACCTAATTCCGTCAGCAATAATGTTGGAAGCGTCAGGATCCCATGTATAAGGTCATTTCCAACAGGTTTGCCAAGCTGGGCTGAGGTTGCTTGAACATCAAGGACGTCATCCACGATTTGAAATGCCATGCCGATGTTATAGCCATATTTGTTAAGTTGACCTACTTGCTGTTCTTCGGCTCCACCAAGTATTGCGCCAGCTTCTGAAGCGGTCCTAAATAAGGACGCGGTTTTTCGGTAAATTCTGTCTTCATATTCTTTACGATGCTGTTCCATACTGTGACTTGAAAAGAATTCCATTATTTGACCACTAGAGAGTTCCATAATGGTTTCAGAAAATCGTTTTATTACTCTTATACTCTCCGTATCGCATACAAAACGAGCTGAGGTAGCAAATATGTAGTCCCCAAGAAGTATTGCTATATTTTGACCCCAGTGGCTACTGATGGTTTCTTGTCCGTGCCTAAGGGTTGAATTATCTACGGTATCGTCATGAATAAGTGTAGCTATATGTAGGAGTTCTATTGCTATGGCCATGGAGATTGATTTGTCTGATTTCCTTGAGTTAAGTTTAGATGCAAGCAGTGTTAACGCTGGTCTAAGTCCTTTCCCTCCACGTTCGAAAAGATAGGCTATTAGATCGTGCATATGTTGATCTTGTCCCTGGACTAGACCCTTAATCCGAGATTGCACTTCCGTCATATCCTGAAGTATAGGTTCATAGATACTGTAGATCTGATTGTTTGTTTCGTTACTCAATACTCTTCCTAAGGAGATTGTTCCTCTAGTCGTTTTCGTTGGTGGTCGGCAATAGACTCATCAAGTTTCTTGAATAGAGGTTGTGGTGATGGAAAACATTGCCCTGGCGTTATGGTATCTAGTTTCCATCCGCAGTCCTGGATAGTGCCTTGATTACCAAGTTGTTCGTGGAGATTCTGCGAACTAAATGGGAGAAATGGATACATGAGGGTTCGTAAGCATGATATGACGTTAATGCAAATCCATAGAGTGGTAGCGGTTCTTATTGGGTCAGTCTTTATCGTCTTCCACGGAGCCATAAAGTCAATGTATCGGTTAGCAGATTGTGCCAGGTTCATCGCAACTCCAAGTGCATCCCGGAATTTACAACCTTCGAGTCTTTCTCCAGCCTGTTTAAGACTTTGGGGTAGCATGTCCATTAGCATATGGTCGTCTTTTTCCATCTTACCGGGGGAAGGAAATTTTCCATTAAAATGCATATAAGTTAAGGTGAGAACTCTATGGACAAGATTGCCGTATGTGGCAACAAGTTCGCGGTTATTTCTGGACACGAAGTTGTCCCACGAAAAATTTGTATCACTTGTCTCAGGCATAGTGGCGGAAAGTACATACCTGAGGGGGTCAGGGTCAAAATTTTCTAGGTAGTCTGGGAGCCATATGGCCCAATTACCACTGGTAGATAGTTTGGCTCCTTCTAAATTCAGGAATTCGTTGGCCGGCACATCATATGGTAAATTCATAGAACCCACGCCCATAAGAATGGATGGCCAGATTATTGTGTGAAATGGGATATTGTCTTTGCCCATGAAATAGAAACTTTTTGTTCCAGGATCAGTTAAGAATTGTTCCCATGAACTAGGAGATTTGATGTTCTTGGCCCATTCTTGCGCCGCCGACCAGTATCCAATAACGGCTTCAAACCAAACGTAAATCCTCTTATTGTCATATCCATCCAATGGAATGGGTATTCCCCATTCAATGTCCCGAGTTATCGCCCTGTCTTTCAATCCGTCTTCAATAAATCGCCTCGAAAAATTCAAGACGTTCGGTCTCCAATGCTCCTGTCTCTTAATCCAATCCAACAATGAGTGTTCGAATGATGTTAGTTTTAAGAAAAAATGTTCTGATTCGCGAAATTCTAGTTTGCTTCCATCGCGCTTGCCTCGTGGTTCGATCAAATCTATAGGATTTAGCGTCTTGCCGCATTGGTCACATTGGTCTCCCCTGGCCTTTTTATGTCCGCAATGAGGGCAAATACCTTCAACATAGCGATCTGGGAGAAAGCGTTTCTCCTGGGCGGAATACGGAAGGAGCATAGTATCTTTATATATATACCCCTGTTCAAGCAGGGATAGGAATACTTGCTGTACTGTTTCTGTATGATTACGGGTCCCGGTTGTTGTGAATAGATCGAAGTCGATTCCCATTTTTTCCCAAGTATCCAGAAAACTTGCGTGAAACCGTTCAACGATTTCTTTAGGCTCGACTCCTTCATCTTCGGCACGAAGAGTAATAGGAGTTCCGTGTTGATCACTTCCCGAGACCATTAGTACATGATTTCCGATTATTCTGTGGTAACGGGCGAATATATCGGCTGGAAGATAGCTTCCGGCCAGGTGGCCTAGATGTAGAGGACCATTTGCGTAGGGCCAGGCCACCCCTATAAATATTCGTTCAGCCATTTATTATTGAATTAATTTACTCGACAAAGTTTGTGAATGTTAGCATGCTAACTCTAGTTAGTATACCCACGAAGTACTATGAAAATTAGAGTCAATCTAGCCTTAACCAAAGTCGATAAACACGGTTTTTAGGGACACCTAATAGCGAATTCAATTGCACTGCTGCATCCCGAGCACTTATTCCTTGAGATTTGAGAATGCTGAGTTTTTCAATCATAGCTTCGTCGCCTACTGGATCCGCTTGTTTCGTGCTACCTTCTATGACTAAAGTAAACTCACCTTTGGGTTGTTGAAAATAATTCAAAGCTTCAGACGCAGATCCCTGAAAAGTTTCTTCGTGAAGTTTAGTAAGTTCTCTACTTATACTTATTAATCTATCACCAAAAGTTTCGTCAATATCTTTAAGAGTGGCCCTCATGCGATGGGGAGCTTCAAATACGATTAAGGTTCGCTGTTCAGTCGCCAACATTTTGAGGATCTTTTTCCGCTGAGATCTGGTTCTTGGTAAAAAACCCGTAAAACTAAAGCTATCTCCTCTAAATCCTGATACTGAGAGTGCGGCTGTAACGGCTGAAGGCCCTGGGATAGGGATAACTTTAAACCCAGCTTCTATAACACGTTGTACTAATTCTGAACCCGGGTCGCTCAATGTCGGCACACCAGCATCACTGACTAAAGCTACATCCCCGTTCTCTATATGNTCTAATATTCGGGTAATTCGTTGCCACTTGTTATATTCATGGAAGCTTATTAATTTGGTTGAAATACCATAATGTTTCAATAGTATTCCTGTTTTCCTGGTGTCCTCTGCAGCTATCAAATCGACTTCATCAAGATGACGAATAGCACGAATGGTGATATCTTCCAAATTGCCGATAGGCGTTGATATTACGAATAGATATGGCAAAATTACGCATCCATATTATTGGTGTTGGTTTAGTTAAACCCTGGTATGTTATAATATTGCACGAAGATCAATAAAGAGGCAAAACCCAAGATTCGTGAATAAGGAAACGAAGACCGGAATTATCCGGGACTATTCGAAACAACCTGGAGATACAGGCTCAGTTGAAGTACAGGTGGCTGTTCTCACTCAACGCATTAGAGAGCTCACAGATCATTTGCGCACGCATAAGAAGGACACACATACTCGTGTAGGGCTGCTTAAGTTAGTGGGGAGACGAAGAAACCTACTTAACTACTTAACCAACAAAGATGTAACCCGGTATAAGACGCTCATTAGTAGCCTTGGCTTAAGACGCTAAGATTCAACAGTATTCTCTCAATTTGTGTGGTTTATAGCTTTTTTAATATAGGAGGAAGATCTTAGTTATGGTATATGTATTGGAACGTGAAATAGGTGGAAAGAAGCTAACTTTCGAAATTGGCAAACTGGCCCAACAAGCTAGTGGAGCTGTTAAAATACGATTAGGAGATACTATAGTTCTTGTCACCGCTGTGATGTCTCGTACTCCTCGTACAGACATTGACTTCTTGCCACTAACGGTTGAATTTGAGGAAAAATTATATGCAATAGGTAAAGTTCCTGGTAGCTTTTTCAGGCGTGAAGGAAGACCATCATCGGAAGCGATTTTGAGCGCTAGACTAATTGATCGGCCAATGAGGCCACAGTTTCCAAAAGCACTTCACAATGAAATTCAAATTGTTGTAAATGTACTTTCTTCGGATCGTGAAAACCCTCANGATATTTTAGGNATTATTGGAGCTTCGGCCGCTGTTTCGATTTCAGATATTCCCTTCAACGGTCCTGTTGGGGCCTGTAGGATCGCATATCTCAATGGAGACTTTATTGTTAACCCCACCTTTCAAGAGATTGAAGAGAGTGATCTGAATGTAACGGTTGCTGGGGTTAAGGGTGCCATAGTCATGGTAGAGGCAGGGTCTCAGGAAGTGCCTGAAGAAATTGTTTTGGAGGCAATTCAAAGAGCACAAAAGGTCAACGATGAAATTATCGAGATGATTGAAGAAATGGTGAATGCAATAGGGAAACCAAAGCAGGAAGTTCCCACAGGTCAGAGCAGAGATGAACTTGATAAGAAAATAAACTCCATTGTGGGGGGGCGATTATCGGATGTTTTGGAGCAGGCTCCGATAAGGTCAGAAAGAAGTGATAATGTAAAAGCTTTAGAAGATGAGGTTCNGGCAGCACTTTTGGAAGAATTTGACGTAAAGGCTGTAGCCGCTTCTTTTAAGTCTCTTTTTAAACATGAAGTTCGCAATCGTATCCTTGAGAAAGGGATAAGACCAGATGGTAGGGCTTTGGATGAAGTTAGACCAATTTCCGTGGAAGTTGGAGAATTACCTAGGGCTCACGGCACAGGGTTATTCACAAGAGGAGAAACCCAGGTTTTGAGTATTGCGACCCTAGCTTCTCTTAGCATGAGTCAGAAACTCGATACCTTAAGCCCTGGTGATACGAAACGATATATGCATCACTATAACTTCCCTGCGTTTTCAGTGGGTGAAACCGGAAGGATGTTTACGGGTCGTCGTGAGATTGGACACGGCGCTTTAGCTGAACGAGCTATAGAATCAGTTATGCCAAGTGAAGAAGAATTCCCCTACGTGATCAGAGTAGTATCAGAAGTACTTAGCTCTAATGGTAGCACTTCTATGGCCAGTGTTTGTGGTAGTTCGCTCGCCTTGATGGACGCCGGAGTTCCACTTAAGGCACCGGTTGCCGGAGTAGCTATGGGATTGATTATGGGGAATGATGGTAAACATGCTGTGCTGACAGATATTCAGGGGATGGAAGATTTCCTAGGAGATATGGATTTTAAGGTTGCAGGGACCGCTCAGGGGATCAACGCGCTACAGATGGATATAAAGATCGAGGGATTGACATATGACATCCTGAAAATAGCCTTAGAGCAGGCGAGATTAGCCAGAATCCACATTTTGGACAAAATGAATGAGGTAATCAGTATCCCAAGAGAGAATCTTAGTGCTTATGCTCCTAAGATGCATCGTATGATTATCCCAACTGAAAAAATTGGTGCAGTTATAGGGCCTGGAGGTAAAATGATCAGGGCTATTCAAGAAGAGACTGGGACTTCTCTTGACATTGATGATAAAGGCGTAGTGATGATTGGTGGATTAGATGCTGACGCAATCGAGAAAGCACGGCAACGTGTCGATGCTCTAACCCGCGAACTGCAAGTAGGAGATATTTTTACCGGGAAAGTTGTAAGGGAAACTAGCTTTGGCGTTTTTGTCGAGTTAGTACCCGGCAAAGATGGATTGCTTAGAAAAGAGGAAATGGCTTCACAGGACAAAGATATCAATGTAGGCGATGAAGCTACAGTAGTGATCCAAGAAATTGACAATCTGGGTAGAGTGAATCTATCTAGGCGATCCCTGTTTGGAGAAGAAAGTCCTCCCAGGCAATCAGGTCCTCCTAGATATGGATCTGGAAATAGAGGAGGAGGGCAAGGCCGACCCGGTGGTCCTGGAAGAGGATATGGCGGTCGTGGACGGGATAGTGGACGGGATAGAAATCCTGGCAATTCTGGTCCTTCTGGTCCTAGGGGTGGCAGCCCTAGAGGGCCTTCCGGGCCTTCAGGGCCTTCTTCCGGACGGAGAGACGATAGGAGAGGAGGCCCAGGTGGCTATAGAAGTCCGTCGAGTACCAGTGGACCATACAGACGATATAATATTTAGGTTTCAGGGTGGGGCTTTTATAGGATTGGTGCAAACTCTAAAAACTTGAATGGTTTTGTCCCTGGATTATTGCTTTCCTCGGAGTTACACTTTTGGTAGCTTCAGATAGGGTGATTTGAAATGAACCCAATTAGAGTCTTAGTTCATGGTTCCCTAGGTAAAATGGGGAGTGAGGTGATCAAGGCNATCTATGCAGCCCCTGANATGGAGGTTGTAGCGTCGGTAGANATNGGATATTCAGGNGAGTTTCGTCATAGTGGGCAAAATATGATTCCACTATCGAATGACTTGGAATCTGCATTGATATCTTCCAAACCCGATGTTGTGGTTGACTTTACAAACGCTGAAGGTTGTATGTCTTGTGGAGAGATAGCGCTGGGTAAAGGCGTTCGGGTTGTCTCTGGGAGTACAGGGCTCACTGATGAAAATTTAGCGAAGCTATCTCATTTAGCGACTGAGGCGAGGTCGGGAATCTTGATAGCACCAAACTTTGCTTTAGGTATGGTTGTTCTTTTAAGTCTTGTGAGAAAAATAGCTCCTCATTTCGAATATGCTGATATCATTGAGGCGCATCATGAGGCAAAGATTGATGCCCCTTCAGGTACCGCATTGGCTTTAGCACATGCTATGACAGAACATAAAGAATTCTGTAGTAACCAAGCAGATATTATTAAGTTGGATGGAACAACTGGAGGGCGGATTAAGGGGGTTGGTGTTCATAGCCTCCGTCAGCCTGGGCGAAGTGCACATCATGAAGTTGTTTTTGGGGCTCCTGGACAGTCCCTGACTCTCCGCCACGATGTCTTAAGTAGGGATTGTTATATGCCGGGAGTGTTGACCGCTGTTAGAAGTGTATCGGATATAGAAGGATTGGTATTTGGCTTAGAAAACATATTGGGATTATAGTCTTGTGGTCACAGGAGTAGACATAGCCGTAGTTGGGGCAACTGGACTTGTGGGCCAAGAGTTCCTACGAATTTTAGAACATCATCCACTTCGAATAAATCGATTAAAACTTCTGGCCTCTAAACGATCAGCAGGTACGAATATTAAAGTGCGTGGGTGTTCATTACGTGTAGAGGAGACGACTCCAGAATCATTCGATGGCATAGACTTTGCGTTTATATCAGTAAGCGGAGAAGTGAGTAGCCAGCTAGCACCGGAAGCGGTAAAAAGGGGTGCTCTTGTGATCGATGATAGTGCAGCATTTAGGATGAAACCAGGGGTTCCTTTGGTGATACCTGAAGTAAATGGCTCAGACGTGGAATGGCACGAAGGAATCATAGCTATTCCCAACTGTTCGACTACTCAATTGGTGATGGCTCTTTACCCTTTGCACAGGGCGAATCCTTTAAAAAGGGTTTTGGTTAGTACGTATCAATCGGTCTCAGGTGCGGGAAAAGCTGCGCTTGACGAACTGCGCATACAGAGAGAAGAAATGAAAGTGAAGGGACCGTCTATCCCAGCAGTATTTCCTTTTCGGATAGCATCGAATGTGATTCCGCAGATCGGTGATTTTGATACTTATGGATACAGTGAAGAAGAGTCAAAAATAATTGAAGAAACCCGAAAAATTCTCCACGATCCTGACATAAAAATTTCGGCCACATGTGTCCGTGTGCCCGTCACTATATGCCACAGTGAATCTGTAAATTTGGAGTTCACTGATCCTATGGGAGTTAGAAAGGCTCATATGCTCCTGGATAATATGCCAGGGTTAAAAGTAATGGACGGTTCAGGATTAATGCCTTACCCTGTGCCATGGGACCTACAAGGGACAGATGACGTTTATGTGGGGAGAATCCGCAGAGATTTTTCGGTAGAAAATGGACTAGCTTTATGGGTAGTATCAGATAATTTGCGTAAGGGAGCTGCTCTTAATGCGATACAAATTGCAGAAGAGGTTTTAAATCGACGAGTCCTTAAAAAATGATTTAATGGCGTGGCCAAAAGCGGCTTTGACTCTAGGGATTATAAAAGATTCGATGTTCTTAGATGGACAGATCGATATGGTATTGGTCAAAAAGATTATCTAAGAAGTCCGATGTGGCACCATCAGGCTTGGTCAATGGTAATCTGGGATGTCCAACTTGGAACCCAGCTTTATTGACGCCGTATTTTATGGGAATTGGATTTGCTACGACAAAAATTCCGTTGAATATGGGCAGCAGCCTGATATGTTCTTTAGCGGCTCCATCTAGACTCCCGTCAACAAGCATTTTGATCATAGTTTTGATTTGCATGCCCACCAGATGTGATGCAACACTTATCACCCCATATCCACCCAGGCATAAAACATGGAATGTATCCGCATCGTTTCCGCTCCAAACGCGAAAACCTGAGCTTGCACTTCCTATAATTGAAGCGATTTTCTCGAAATCCCCACTTGCTTCTTTTATACCTACTATGTTTGGAATTTCGCTCAAACGTATGGTGGTCTCGGCTGATAGAGAAGTTATAGTTCGACTAGGTACGTTGTACAGTATGCAAGGCAACGAGGTGTTCTCTGCGATTGCTTTGAAATGTTGATATAAGCCTTCTTGTGTAGGTTTATTGTAGTATGGGACGACTAGAAGCACACCATCAACTCCAGCTTCTTCGGCATCCTTGGTGTAATTAAGGGCTTCTAATGTGCTATTACTACCAGTCCCCGCGATAACTGAGCCCGCATCCATGACAGTCTTTTTAATTTCAACGAATAGCCGGGTCTGTTCCTGTCTGGTCAAGGTAGGTGACTCACCGGTAGTGCCAGCGACTATTACCCCGTCACTTCCAGATGCTAGTAAGGCTCGTGCGAGAGTTTTTGCCTGGGTGTAGTCAATCTCTCCTTGTTGATCGAAAGGCGTGATCATTGCGGTTAGGAGGCGTCCTATTTCTTTTCGCATGATTTTGCTCCTTGTCACTCTATGAGTGACTTTATTTGGATCGTTTCATCTCTATGAGGACCGGTAGAAATCATGTGAAATTGACTGCCTATTAACTCCTCAAGTCGGCTAATATAGGCGGCGGCTTCCTTAGGCAACTGATTTGCGCTAGTTATTCCTGCAGTAGGTGTGGACCAGCCACTCATTTCTTCGTATACCGGAGTGCATTTGTCTAGAATCCCGCTGCTACTTGGGAAACGATTAGTAGTGGTTCCGTTTACATCGTACCCAACACAAATTTTGATCGGGTCGAACCCATCAAGTACGTCGAGTCGGGTTAATACTAACGATGTGAATCCATTTATGCTTTGGCTATACCTGGCTGCCACTGCATCGAACCATCCNATACGGCGAGCTCGCCCTGTAGTTGTGCCGTATTCCCAGGCGCGTTCTCGTAATTGGTCCGCTGTGTTATCAGTCATCTCAGTAGGAAATGGACCAGATCCCACCCTTGTGCAGTATGCTTTAAATACTCCAATAACTCCTGCTATTTGCCCGGGCGGAAAGCCCAGTCCTGGCAGTGCGCCTCCTATTGAGGAAGAAGATGAAGTGACGTATGGGTATGTGCCGTGGTCCAAGTCTAATAGAGTTCCCTGAGCGCCCTCAAGTATCAATGTTTCGTTTCTCTCCAATGCATCGTGCAACAATAATTCGGTGGATTGTACAAAGGCATCTAATTTCTGAGCCCAGATCATACAACGTTGGAAGATGTCATCAAGATTTACGGGACTAGCTTGGTACACCTTAGTTAACAGAGCGTTTTTGTGTTCAACGACGGTTGCCAGGCGAGACAATAGATTTGACGGATCATAAAGATCACCCACGCGTATACCCGACCGATTAGTTTTGTCTACATATGCGGGGCCTACGCCTTTTTCCGTGGTACCTATCGGATTATCTCCCCTATCCTTTTCCTCCAATTTATCTAGGAGAACATGATATGGCATAATCAGGTGTGCTCTATCACTCAAATATATCTTTGTTGTGTCTATTCCCCTAGCGGTCAGAGATTCTATTTCAGATAGAAATACGTCTGGATCTATTACAACTCCGTTTCCTATTACACATGAAACGTGGTTTCTAAAAACGCCGGATGGTACTAGATGCAGAGAAAATGATCCTTGTTCGTTTATGACGGTATGTCCCGCATTATTGCCACCAGCATAGCGGACAACCCATTGTGCTCGTTCAGCGAGGTAATCCACTACCTTGCCCTTACCTTCGTCCCCCCACTGAGCGCCTATTAACCCATATCCTGGCAAAATGAATCCACTTCCAAAAAGATTGGGCCCTAAAAACCCAACAGAGTATAACAGAAAGAAAAAAGGCATTTCTATATAGTGTTAATTATTGTCAAACGAGTGAATCGTTGGGATGCCTTTTGAGCGTTATAAACCTATGTTATAATCTGGCCGGCCCGGTCTTCTTTTCCAAGTGTAATTGGTATGCCATTAAGTCGGGGACATTACGTTGAACAAGTAAACACGGGTAATTGGGGGTAGGTAATGTATCCGTTAAATGATGAACTTTGTGTCTTGTCCGGGAATGCTCATCCGGGGCTTGCAAAAGATATATGTGACTACCTAAAGATCCCGATCGGTAAGTCTGAAGCCTTCAAGTTCCCAAATGACAATACGTTTGTACGCATCCTTGAAAATGTACGGGAAAGGGACGTCTTTGTGGTTCAACCAATATGTTCCCCGGTAAACGATAATTTAATGGAACTTTTGATTATGATAGATGCTGCCAAGCGTGCATCGGCTGGTAGAGTAACTGCGTTAGTTCCGTATTATGGTTATTCACGCACGGATAAGAAGGATCANCCNCGGGTACCTATCACCGCTAGATTAGTNGCAGATTTACTAACAGCTGCTGGGGCAGATAGNATGTTAACTGTGGATCTACACGCNGGGCAGATACAAGGNTTTTTTAATATACCCGTAGACGAATTAACTGCTGTCCCGTTACTAGTTGATTACTTTCGAGAAAAGTGTTTAGACAACTTAGTGGTTGTTGCTATAGATATTGGAATAAGTAAACGAGCTAGAGATGTAGCAGAGAGATTAGATGCTCCACTTGCTATAGTAGAAAAGCGCCGTGATGGTAACAAATCTATAGCTGAGAGCTTAAACGTGATTGGGGATGTAGCTGGTAAGAATGTGCTGACTTTTGATGATGAAATCGATACAGGCGGATCAACTATTGCTGCTGTAAATGCTTTGATTGATCGGGGCGCCAAACAAGTGTTTTCTTGTGTTACCCATCCTATACTTTCGGGTTTAGCTTCTGAGAGAATTGAGAACAGCACGATTCAAGAATTGGTTATAACTGATACGGTGCCATCTGCTGGAAAACGTCTTAATGGGAAAATAAAAGTTCTTTCGGTAGCCCCTCTCTTGGGAGAGGCTATTCGGAGGATTCACCAAGGACAGTCAGTGGGAGCCCTTTTTGAAGAGAGATAAAGTTGGTCAAACTGTTTGACAAGTTATTTGGCTCCACTGAAACCAAGGTAGCAAAGCGATTTATACACCAGATCCAGGAAATAAATCGTTTTGAAGATGGTTTAGGACAACTCTCTGACGCTGATTTATGTAATAAGACGAACCAATTCAGAGAACGCCTTGTCCAGGGAATAAACTTAAATGATCTAATGAATGAGGCTTTTGCTGTTGTTAGAGAGGCGTCTAAAAGAACTCTTGCACAGAGACAGTATGACGTTCAGCTTATTGGGGGTATGGTCTTAAATAATGGCAATATAGCAGAGATGAAAACGGGAGAGGGTAAAACTCTGGTAGCTACCCTTCCGGCTTACCTGAATGCCTTGGAAGGATCGGGTGTGCATATTGTGACCGTGAATGACTATCTCTCTCGTAGGGATCCAGTTTGGATGGGGCCGATATACCATATGTTAGGTCTTTCGGTTGGATGTCTTCAACACGATTCAGCATTTATTTATGATCCTAGCTTTGAATCAGGTGATATGAGTTACCAATTCCTAAGGCCAGTTCCTCGGAAAGAAGCATATCTGGCGGATATAACTTATGGTACCAATAATGAATTCGGATTTGACTATCTGCGCGATAACATGGTTTTAGATCTAGAGCAAATGGTTCAACGGGAACTTAATTACGCCATAGTGGACGAAGTAGATAATATATTGATAGATGAGGCGAGGACACCACTAATAATCAGCGGCCCTGCTCAGGAACCCGTACAGCTTTACAGTACTGTGGCCCAGATAGCGCCAAATATTCAATTCGATCTGGATTATGTTATAGAGGACCGGACGAAAGCTATCTCGTTGACGGAGGATGGCATAGCAAAAATAGAAAGATTATTGAAAGTAGACAACTTATATGCTCCAGAAAACTTTCATCTGGTTCACTATGTAGAAAACGCTGTAAAAGCGAATGTGAACTATAAGAAGGATAAAGAATATGTCGTTAGGAACGGTGAGGTTGTCATAGTTGATGAATTTACTGGACGATTACAACCCGGAAGGAGATGGTCGGATGGTCTACATCAAGCGGTTGAAGCGAAAGAAGGCTTAAGGATTCAAAAGGAGAGTGTGACCTACGCTACCATAACGCTCCAGAATTATTTCAGAATGTACAAAAAGTTGGCGGGTATGACTGGTACGGCAGTCACCGAATCCGAAGAATTTATCAAGATATATAACTTGGATGTTATAACTGTTCCTACGAATGTGCCCGGCATAAGAATTGATAATCAAGATCATGTTTACCTTACAGCAGAGGCAAAGTGGCAGGCAGTTTGCGATGAGATTAAGGCATTGCATTTTGAAGATAAGCCCGTCTTGGCTGGTACCGCTTCGGTCGAGAGTTCAGAAAGACTGAGTCGACACCTTAAGGAGCTAAATATAGTCCACAAGGTATTAAACGCCAAGAATCATGAATCCGAATCATTAATTATAAGTGCGGCTGGTAGACCTGGCGCTGTTACTGTGGCTACAAATATGGCTGGTAGAGGTACAGATATAGTCTTGGGCGGCAATCCCGACGATGATAAAGACACAAAGGGGGATTCCTGGTTAAAGGCTCATGATGATGTAGTTGGGAATGGTGGACTTTATGTAATTGGGACAGAACATCACGAATCCAGGCGCATCGATAACCAATTGAGGGGAAGGTCTGGACGTCAAGGGGACCCAGGATTTACACGTTTTTATGCCTCTTTGGAAGACGAGGTAATCAGGAGGTTTGGTGGCGAGAGGACAAAAAATGTTATGGAACGAATGTCCAAATGGACAGGGATAGATAGTAGCGCTCCGTTAGAGAGTGGAATGATTACAAAATTGATAGAAAGTTCTCAAGAGAGAGTGGAAGGGTACCATTTTGAAATGAGAAAGCATCTATTGGAATATGACAATGTATTGAATAACCAGAGAGAACATATCTATGCAGAAAGACAAAGAATCCTTGCGGGATCTGATCTTAAAGAGCTTGTACTATCAATGGTCGTTGAGGAGATTCGCACATTAGTATCATTTCACATTACTGGACGGGATCGTGTCGACTGGGATGTGAAATCCTTTTTTGAATCACTCAAGGTAATCTTTCCATTGCCTCCGGATATGGATACCGAAATCAAGATATCTAATTTAAGCTCGACGGAAATCGAAGAACGACTTTTGATGTACTGTGAAGAATATTATCAATTCAGGGAAGATACGATAGATGCTGATGATATGCGGTTGTTAGAGCGTTTGATTCTGTTGAGGGCTTTAGATCTCCATTGGGTGCAGCATCTTACGAGCATAGAGAGGTTAAGACAGGGTATTAGTCTTCAGGCTTTTGCCCAGAGAAACCCCCTTGTAGCATATCAAAGAGAAGGACGTAGGATGTATGACGAGTTACTGAGCAGAATGCGTTATGATGTCGCTCATAGCATCTATACTTCGCACATTAACAGACCTTCTGATGGAAAGAACCATCGTTCCTCAAGTAGTAGCCCTGATTCCCGTAAGATCGATAGATCTACTACTAGTGTTATGGATATAATGCATCGCAAAACAGAGAAAGCATTTATTCCAGCCAAAAAAATGAGTCGAAATGAAGTCTGTTACTGTGGCAGTGGGAAAAAATATAAACGGTGTCATGGTGTTTAACATTTTTTCGAACTAATATATGTGCTGATGTACATCGGTGGCGACTTACTTAGTTTTCGCAATTCTGTTCTTTGGGAGCTGTAGGATTCCGTGGATAGTGAGATTTTTGTTCCAGTAGACGTATTTGGATATAAGACGAATACGATGGTAAATGTGGATATTGATACCATATCTTTCTTACGTAGAAGACTAATGATGGGTTTACCATGGGGCCAAGTTTTCTTTGAAGCTATAGGTATGTGGACCACTCCTTCTGAGGAGTTTATGGGCCAAACTAATAGATATGTGATCCAAGGTGAAGCTTTTGATTGGATGCTCCTTGCACAAAGGTTATATTGTGAAGTTGAAGATTTGATACCTGCTAAGAGTATGGAACGATTGCTGCTAAGAGGCGAATTGCCGTTCAGGAATTCTGTAAATGAGCCGCAAAAAATCTTGGGTTTCAATAAGTACCGTGCCGTACTTAATTATTGGTATGGAGTGGTTTTAGAGGAATGTCTAATACTTACTGTAGAAGATGAAGTTCGTAAAGATATGAGGGGTAGTGGTCGTGCAGACTTGGACGATGTCGGCGACGAGCCATTCCTACGCATCTATGCTAAGACAAGGAGTAATTTGGTTAAAGAATTTCGAAAAGAGATGGATTACCCCTTACGTAGGATATCATTCGATTTGGGACAATATAAAGAATTTTTGTATTGGTTGTTCAAACTTAGACTTAGATATTGGGATCCAGCAAGAGTAGCGAGTGATACCAGAAAGGCTTTGGCAAGCATGTTACTCATAAGAGGAAGCACGAGTCCGTTTTACTAATAAGTCAGGGAAGTCTATTCGGATAGCTGAGAAAGAATTCTGTTCAAAGCTTCTAGCCTATCGGTTAGTCCCGTTGCACGTTCCTTCTCTCGATCTACTACTTTCCCTGGAGCTTTTGAAATAAATTCCGGCTTATTCAATAGAGTGTTTATTCGTTGAAGTTGATTCCTTGTTTCCCCAATTTCTGTTGTAATACGGTTCTTCTCCGCATTTACGTCGATTACGTCCCCAAGAGGTATTACGGCAACCATTTGCCCAGCAACTAATGATAGCGTACCGTCCTTTTGAAATTTTTCTATATCTTCTCGTAGTTCAACGTTTTTTAGATTCGCTAAGGATTTAATGGCCTGTGCTTCTTCGTTTAGTAAGACTCTGAAATTCCCTGGGTCTATTAGGACATCGAGTTTCCTATGAGCTTCTATCTTGAGTTCGGCTCTAATGTTTCTAATAGCTCGTATAAGAGTGATAAGTTGTTGAATTTCGGCCTCAGCGTCGGAATCTGATTCTCTTCTTTCTGGGATGGGATAGTTGGCTATCATAATGGATTCGGGATAACTCGTTTCCCTAGGCATAAGCGGTGTTAGACGTTGCCAAATTTCTTCTGTGATAAACGGCATAAAAGGATGTAATAATCTCAGGGTTTTTTCTAGTACGTAAATTAGGGTAGGAATAGGAGAAAAGAGATTTTCTTCCGTCCGGATACGTACTTTTGCTAGTTCAACGTACCAATCGCAAAACTCTGACCATACAAACTCGTAAATTTCTCTTTGGGCTTCTCCTATTTCGAATTTGTCCAGGTTGGCTTCTACCCTTTTAACGGTTTCGTTAAGCCTACTTCGGATCCATCGATCTTCTCGATGACTTAGATCGAAAGGCGTGATTTGACCATAAAGTTTATAATCAGTTGCGTTATTTATAACGAACCGAGATACGTTCCATAATTTGTTCGCAAAGTTGCGAGCTGAAGCGAGTTTGCTATCACCCAGTCTAATGTCGTTCCCCGGGCTTGTACCCGTGGTGAGAGCGAAACGAAGAGCGTCAGTTCCGTAGGTTTCTATGAGGGTTATTGGGTCAAGGACATTTCCTTTAGTTTTACTCATCTTGATTCCGTCAGCGTCCTTAACGAGCCCATGTAGATAGATTGTATGGAAGGGTGGTGTGCCAGTGTTCTCAATGCCTAACATCATCATTCTTGCGACCCAGAAGAATAGGATGTCATAGCCTGTTACCATTACACTCGTGGGATAAAAATAATCTAGATCCGTGCTTTTATTAGGCCAGCCTAAAGTAGAGTGTGGCCATAGACCAGAACTAAACCAAGTGTCCAAAACGTCCGGGTCTTGGAATACATTCGTTGAACCGCAAGTTTTGCATAAATCTACCATGTCTAGGGAGACAGTCTCACTATTGCAATTCTCGCAGTACCAGACCGGTATTCTGTGTCCCCACCAGAGTTGTCTGCTGATACACCAATCACGGATGTTTTTCATCCAATTGTCATACACTTTTGAAAAATGTTCAGGTACTATTCTTGTTTTCCCAGATAAAATCGACTCCCGGGCGGGATCTGCTAGGGGTTTGATTTTTATGAACCATTGTTTGCTTATTAGTGGTTCTACTATTGTGTGACACCGTTGACAATGTCCTACTGCGTGGGAGATTGATTCTTCTCTGAATAACAAACCCTGGTTTCTTAAATTGTCGATCACTGCCTTGCGAGCTTTGAATCTATCCTGGCCCTCAAAAGGTCCGGCATTGTTATTCATAACTCCATTGGTATCTATGACAGTTATTATTGGGAGATTGCTCCTTTGGCCGATCTCAAAGTCAATATGGTCGTGCCCGGGTGTCACCTTCAGAACTCCGGTACCAAAATCCGGTTTGATGGCAGTATCCGCCACAATTGGTATCTGTCTTCCTACAATTGGCAAGACAACTTTTTCTCCAACTAGATGATTAAATCTTTCATCGTTCGGGTGAATAGCGACACCCGTGTCGCCCATAATTGTCTCGGGTCTAGTTGTAGCTATTGTTATGTGATCGTTACTATTCACTAAACTGTAGTTAACATAGAATAGGGTGCCGGTGGAATCTTCATAATCTACCTCTAAATCTGAAAGAGCGGTCGCACAACGCACGCACCAGTTGATAATTCTTTCGCCACGATAGATGAGACCCTTTTTGTGTAGATTCACGAAGGTAGTTTGGACAGCAAGACTAGGTTCTGGATCCAACGTGAATTTTAGGCGAGACCAGTCACATGATGCTCCAATTTTTTTATGCTGTTGGTCTATTCGTTGTCCGTATCGGTCCACCCATGTCCAGATCCTTTTTACAAATTCCTCACGGCCTAATTCTTGTCTTGTTATTCCCTTTTCGGCTAGTTCCCTTTCAACAACTACCTGTGTGGCAATGCCGGCGTGATCCTTCCCAGGGAGCCACAATGTAGGATCTCCTTTCATGCGGCGCCAACGGGTCAGTATGTCTTGAATGCCGGCTGTTAGAGCGTGGCCTAGGTGAAGTTGCCCCGTCACATTTGGTGGGGGCATAATGATTACAAATGGTTTTGTATTAGGCAGAGGCTTTGGAGAAAAGAATCCCTTCTCCAACCAAAACTCATAGATCGGACTTTCAAATTCTTCTGGACTGTAGGCGCGAGACATCTCGTAACCACGTGGCATCGACCAAAAACCTCTATGTGATGAGTAATGGGATTATTGTAACAACTATCAGGCGGAAGGGACAAAGAGGAAAAGATGGAGTTAAAGTGGTTTTACTGAATTATTTCAACTATTCGATCCAGGATTCGTTCCGCAACCTCTTCTTTCGGTAATGTTGGTAATGCGCTAATGTCCCCTTTTTTATCTAATATAACTACTCGGTTTGTATCAGATCCGAATCCACTGTCAATTTCGATAACGTTGTTGGCAACTATGAAATCAAGATCTTTTTCCAGCATTTTTTTTCTGGCATTAGTTTCTAACGATTGGGTTTCAGCAGCGAAACCGACTTTAATGAAACTCCCCTTAAGAGTTCCAAGGATGTCAGGATTCTTAGTTAAACTTAAATTCAAGTGTTCTTTATCACTTTTTATCTTTTGATTAGATTCTATGTTTGGCCTAAAGTCGCCTATAGCGGCCGCCATTATCAGGGCATGAGCATTTTTTAAGGATTGTTCTACAGCAATCTGCATATCTGCAGCCGTTTTAACTGGGACTATTTCCATGGATACTGGGATTGGCAGAGCAGTAGCTGCTGTAACCAGGATTACCTCGGCTCCCCGATCCCTGGCGACCTCAGCTAAGGCGTACCCCATTTTCCCGGATGAATGGTTTGATATAATTCGGACTGGGTCTATGGGTTCTTGTGTCCCCCCAGCGGTTACTACGATCTTTTTACCCTTGAGATCTCCTTCTTTTCCTAACGCGGCTCGAATGTGTCCTAGTATTTCATAAGGTTCCGCAAGCCTACCTTTGGATACAAGCCCCGATGCCAATCTTCCTTCGTTTGGTCCGACTATTATTATCCCCATCTTAACTAACTTGTTGATATTCTCCTGGACTGACGGGTGATAATACATGTTTCCGTCCATGGCTGGTGCGACTATTACTTTAGCTTTAGTGGCCAACATTGTCGTCGTTAATAAGTCATCTGCCAGTCCGTGGGCAAGCTTTGCTATCACGTTGGCAGTGGCCGGAGCAATAACTACCAAGTCTGTGGAGTTGGCCATCTCTATGTGACCAATATCGCTGTGATTCGAATCCCATAGGTTAGTGAAGACTGGTCTTCTGCTAATGCTTTGAAAGGATAGTGGTGTGATGAATTTGCAAGCGGCTTCAGTCATTATTACGTCTACGATAGCGCCACTTTGCACAAGTTTGCTCGTAAGATCGAGTGATTTGTAGGAAGCGATACTTCCCGAGACACCCAGTAAAATTCTTTTGTTGTTTAATATCATGGTCATAATTATGTGGTGGCTTTCGGTTCTTGGTTCAGTTCGTATACTATTCTAAGCCCATGTAGGGTTAAATCTTGATTTACAGCGTCAAATATTTGGGTGCCCTTTGCCATTGATTCTGCAAATCCTCCGGTGGCAATGACGTTGGTCTTCATGCCCATTTCTTGTTTAAACCTTGCGACCATACCTTCTACCATACTTATGGATCCGAAGTAGAGCCCTGATTGCATGCTTGAGATGGTGTTCTTGCCAATGGCTGATGGGGGCGGAGATATCTCTACCCGGCGCAATTGAGCCGCAGATTGGTGTAGAGCCTCCGCAGCTACAGTTATTCCGGGTGCAATTGCTCCTCCCAGAAAATCACCCTTACTCGATATTGCGTCAAAAGAAGTGGCTGTACCGAAGTCTACTACTATTGTAGGCCCACCATAAATTCGATAGGCGGCTACCGCATCGACAATTCTATCGGTTCCGACGAATCTGGGGTTTTCTGTCAAAATTCGTACACCAGTTTTCACACCGGTGCCAACTATTAGAGGTGTCGTTTTAAATTGTTCGATACATACTTGGTTTATTACAGTGGTCACAGGTGGAACGACACTACATATAGATATCCCGTGAACAGCTTTGGGGTCTATTCCCTTAATGGATAAGGCGCTCATCAAAAGGATTGTATATTCGTCCTGAAGTCGGTGTAGATCGGTTGACAGCCTAACGTTACACAATAGGTTGTTGTCTTCGAACACACCTAAATGAATGTTCGTATTTCCAACGTCTATGGCTAGAAGCACGATATAATTATAAGATAGCATTAAATAGACCACAATGATGGTGTTCCTTTTAGTTCGTCAGATTAGCTGATATAGGTTCACCGTAATTGTTATATGTTGAGTGAATATGAGAATAGTTTCGTTGCTTCCTAGTGCTACCGAGATAGTTTATGCACTTGGTTTAGGTGATCAGTTGCATGGAGTCACTCACCAATGTGATTTCCCTGAAAACGCTTTGACAAAGCCTATCCTAGTAAAACCGTTTATAATAACTAATGGTTTGACCAGTCTAGAGATCGACCAAGTGGTTAGCGCTAGGTTAGCCTCGGGACAGCCTATATATCATGTAGATCAAGAGGGTCTTATACAGGCCAATCCGGATCTTATACTCACCCAAAAGATATGTGATGTTTGTGCGGTATCGTTTGATCAAGTTCAGAAATTGGAAGGAATAGTCAACAATAATACGAAGGTACTGTCTCTTGATGTACATTCTTTTGACGATATGCTCTCAAATATCATAGAAGTCGGAACAGTTGCAGGTGTCGAAAATGTAGCAAATCTGCTAGTCGTCTCGATGAAAAAGAGGCTAGCCCTGATGAAAAAAACAGTTTCCGAATTGGATTATAAGCCTAGAGTCATATGTATAGAATGGCTTGATCCTCTCATGGTTGGGGGACATTGGATACCAGAATTGGTGCACTTAGCCGGAGGAGTAGATTGCATAGGAGAACGAGGCCAGCCCTCTAAAACCATAACATGGGACGAATTTCAACAGGCTAGACCAGATTTCGTGCTGGTAATGCCCTGTGGATTTGATACCAAACAGGGGAAAGACCATCTGGCAGATTTAATGTATAGACGAGGATGGGATAGCCTTCCAGGTGTGGATATGAATAAGGTGTGTGTACTCGATGGTAATTCATATTTTAGTAGATCAGGCCCGAGATTATTGGATGGGTTGGAAATAATCTTCAATATAATACATCCAGATCTGTAATAGTTTACAGAAAGTTCCAGAATCCGAGATGAGATTATGACTAATTGAGATTATATCTTTGGAATCCGGGGTTTTTAGCGAGTTTTGTCCTGATTAGATTGATCTGTTCTTGGAGTATTGGCAAGCTTCGTTCCAATCGTTCTTGTGTTGTGGGGATCTGTAGGAGATATTGGGCTACTAATGGAGGACGTCCTACAGAAGCAGCAATGGCGTACGAAAGATCTGTGGGATTAGTAATAACATTTTGGCTACTTTCCCATTCTCCAGTGATATTAGATACCAGTGAATCTAATTCCCGCATAAGCTCTCGGCAGTTACTCAATAATTGTCCATCAATGTTCTCTTGCACATCATATATATAGGATATTTTCCCCATCATATATGGTTTTTCTTGTGTGATTTGTTCTAGACGAAAGCGCTTTGTCCCTTGGGCGTAGATGTGGTAATTGCCGTTATTTTGTCTATTCCAGTCAACAATACGAGCCAGAGTTCCTACGGAGTGCGGTTTTGCACCACCACCTACTTCAGCACCAGTTTTTATAAGCAATACCCCGAAATTGTAACCATAGTCGAGACACTCAGATATCATAAGCTTATATCGTTTCTCGAATATTCGTAGAGAAAGTGGGGCGCTTGGTAACAGGACTAAACCCAGAGGGAAAAGGCGAATTTCCTCCGAATTTGTTTCAAAATTGTTTTGGGTCCCCATACCAAGAGTATATGTGTGGAAATGATGTGACGACAAGCCCACAAAAAGGGGAGGTTTATGATATCAGCGAAAAAACCGGAGAGCCCTTTGACAGTAAGGCTCAGCCATTTTATCCTTAGCGGCGGTTTAGAAATTAATACTAGGTACAAGAGACTGGGACAAATTTATGGAACCAAAACTTAATCCAATCACCGTCGAGATCATTGGGAACGCACTCGCTTCCATAGCTGATGAGATTCTTGTTGGGTTAATCAAATCTGCTTATTCTACCAATATTAAGGAACGACAAGATTGTTCTTCAGTTGTGCTTGATTCACATGGTCAAGTTGTTGTCATCAGCGATATGAGCCTTCCCATGCATCTGGGCTCGTTTCTGTTTACTGGCAAGGCTCTTCTTGAACGATTTGGCAAGGACGATATACACCAAGGGGATGTGTTTATCGTAAACGATCCATATTCAGGGGGACCGTCCCATTTGGCTGACGTAACATTTATGGCCCCAGTATGTAACGAAGGGAATCTTATAGGGTTCGTTGGAAACACTGGCCATTGGCCCGATGTCGGAGGGAAGGCTCCCGGTCAGGCCGCACTAGGTGATGCGACAGAAATCTATCAAGAAGGGTTGAGAATTCCCCCGGTGCGCCTTGTTCGAGAAGGAGAGGTGCAACAAGATATTTTAAACATGGTGCTCCTAAATGTGAGAGATTCCGAAAATAGGAATGGAGATATTCGAGCACATATTGGGTCGGTCAAATTGGGGGCTCAACGTTTGAGCGAACTCGTTGACCAATATGGCTCAAAGAAAATGACATTTGCTTTGTCCGAATTGATAAATGCGTCGGAACGGCAGGCGAGGCATGGAATATTGGCATTGGCTGAAGGAGAGTATAGAGCCAGTGATGCTCTGGACGATGATGTTGAAACAGACGAACCTATACCGATAAACGTTAAGCTTGTGGTGAAACACAAACCCACGCCATCTATAACTGTCGATTACTCCGGTACCGGTCCGCAGGCCAAGTTTGGAGTAAACATACCTCTTCACGGAACAATGACGGTTGTTCTATGGGTTATGCGGTCTATACTTGATCCCGATATGCAACCCAATGCTGGACTTGAAAGAGTAATTAAAGTAGTGGCTCCTGTAGGCTCGTTGGTTAATTGTCAATCTCCTGCTCCAGTAGGAGCTCGATATGAAGTGGCATCCCAGTTGCCCGATACCCTTTTCGCCGCTTTATCTGGTGCAATAACGGCAGGAATAGAGGCGGGGGGTCATGGGACACATGGTATGGGGTTTAGTGCGCAACCACCCAATTCTTTTATATATTATGAAACTGTTGGAGGAGGAGGAGGAGCCAGACCAAATAAAGATGGGGTGAATGGGGTCCATATCACATCTAATCTCCCAGTTGAAGCTATGGAATTGGAATTTCCGATGATAGCAGATAGATTAGAATATGTGATGGATTCGGGTGGTCCTGGTCAATTTAGAGGTGGAGTGGGTATCAGAAAAGATTGGCGTATGTTAATACCGTCGTATGTTGGCACTCATTCCAATAGGCATAAAATCCCAGGCCCTGGACTGAAATGTGGAAAAGCAGGTACATTGACCAGAATAACGAAAGACCCAGATACCAACCGATCAACGCCTATTCCCAGGGAAATTACATTTCTCCCTGTAATTCCAGGAGATGTGGTAAGCATATCTGCGGGTGGTGGAGGTGGGTATGGGGATCCAAATAAAAGAGATCCCGAGAAGGTTTTACTTGATGTTATGAATGGGTTAGTTTCCGAAGAGGCGGCTTTAAGAGATTACGGAGTTGTGTTGGACATGACATTAAATGTGGTAGACGTGGAAGCTACCAATAATCTGCGGAAATCCAAAAACTAAAAGAGAAGGAGAACAGAGTTTGTCTAGTCTTAGGGTTGGGGTAGATGTCGGAGGTACCTTTACCGACCATATTCTCTTGGATGAAAAGTCAGGAGTAATACTAAGCTATAAGACACCCTCTACTCCCTATGACCCCTCTAAGTCTGTTATGAATGGTCTAAGGTATTTTAAGGACAAAGGCAGAGGTAATGGTTTGAATGGCCTGTGGATGGTGGCTCACGGTACCACTGTGAACACGAATGCTATACTCGAACGATCTGGTGCGAAAGTTGGTTTGATTACGACTACAGGGTTTCGCGACGTGTTAGAGATAGGACGGCAAACTCGCCCCCATTTTTATAAATGGGATGTAGATCGGCCTGATCCATTAATTCCCCGTTACCTTAGATTGGAGGTAACTGAGCGTATAAATAGCGTTGGTGAAATCATTACGCCATTACTTGAAGATGAAGTGTGGAAATGTGTCGATATATTCAAGCGAGAAGAGGTTCAGTCAGTAGCTGTTTGTTTGATTAATTCTTACACCAATCCTACCCACGAAAACAGAATCAAGTCGATATTGCAGGATGGCTTACCAGATGTCTACTTAGCTATATCGTCAGAATTATCCCCAGAATTTAGAGAGTTTGAGAGGTCTAGTACTACTGCTGTCGTTGGGTATATTGGACCGGTGTTTGATAAATATGTGAATGAATTACAATCCGACTTGCAGAAGGAGATAGATCCAATCCCTGCACTTTACATAATGCAATCATCTGGTGGTATGGCTAGTGCGAAAGTCGAAATAGACAAGCCGCATTTAACTATTGAATCAGGGCCGGCCGCTGGAGTTTTAGCCACTGCTGACTTGGGCGGTAGATTAGGCCTGCTTAACATGATTTCATTCGATATGGGAGGTACTACCGCTAAAGCCAGTCTAATAAGTGATGGTAAGCCTGCTACCACAAACATGCTTGAACTAGGGAAAGAGGCTACAGGTTATTATGGAGTACGGATTACAGGTCTACCAGTAAGGGCCCCATCGATAGATCTTGTTGAGTGTAGTGCAGGAGGTGGTAGTATTGCCAGGGTGGACGCAGCAGGATTGTTGAAGGTTGGACCTCAGTCGGCTGGCGCCTTTCCTGGGCCAGCCGCTTATAATATGGGCGGTACCGAGCCCACTGTGACTGACGCTAATGTTGTTTTAGGGCGAATAAGCCCCGACTTCTTTCTTGGCGGAGAATTGGATTTAGACCCTGAACTTTCACGCCATGCTATAGAAGAAAAGATATGTTCTAAATTGGGAATATCACTAGAGGCTGCGGCACAGGGTATTCTGGATATCGTTAATGCCAATATGGTGAGAATACTTAGGGTCGTATCAGTAAGTCGGGGTTATGACCCAGGGGATTTCACATTGGTAGCGCATGGTGGAGCGGGGCCCCTACATGCGGGGGATCTTGCCCAAGAACTCGGGTTAACACAGGTGATAATTCCGCCTAACCCAGGTTTGTTCTCTGCAATGGGCCTGATTTTAAGTAATATTCAAACGAATTCAACTGTTACCAGATTTATGAAAGCTACTCAGAATAATTTGGGTTTTATACGGGAAGCATTGAGTAGAGAGGAAGACAGGTGTCGAAAAACCCTAAATAAAGAGGGTATATCTATCACGGATCAAATTATCGAGAAACACCTAGATATGAGATATGTGAAGCAGAACTTTGAATTAGAGGTACCCATCAAGGGTTCGATCGATACAGCCAATCATCTCGAGGAAATTGTGGCGACTTTTCATTCAATACATGAACGGAATTATGGTCACAGTGATTCTAACGCAGTTGTAGAAATAGTAAATGTAAAGGCCAGAGGATTTGGCATTATACCTAAGCCTAGGTCGGCAGATCTTCCCTTTGGAACTGGAGATCTGACTGGAGCATTGGTAGGCAAGCGTTCTGTATTCTTCAAGCAGTCAAATGGATGGTTAGAATGTCCACATTACGATAGAGTTAGGTTGTTTCAAGGGGATGAGATTCAAGGACCTGCCATGATATGCGAATTCGATTCGTCTGTTGTAGTTTTACCAGGGCAAAAGGCGACCGTAGGGTCTTTGGGAGAGTTATTAATTAGAGCAGGAAAGGAGATTAACAATGAATAGCTTTAGTGGTGTAGTACCCGCAACTATAACGCCTTTTGACTCAGATGGTAGGTTTAACGAGAAGTCGTTTAGAGCGATTATGGAATCCAACATTCGCGCGGGGGTTGATGGTTTTTGGGTGAGTGGAGGGACTGGTGAAAGTGTTTTATTGACAGAGAATGAGATCATTAAAACCGCCGAGATATCAGCTGAGATGTGTAAGGGGCGCGCGGCGGCTATGGTACATATCGGCAGTTTAACTACCTATAGTTCGGCCCGTATGGCGAAGGCTGCTGCTGACGCCGGAGTTGCCGCGATATGTTGTGTGCCACCATTTTTTTATAAACCGTCCGAGCAGGCGATCATAGATCATTATAGGATTATAGCTGACGCTGCTGGGGATTTGCCTTTTTTTGTTTATAACCAACCTAAATACACTGGAGTAGAATTTGACGCTACAATGCTAGGCCGGATCAAGGAGGCTGTACCACAAATAGCTGGAGTTAAACATTCGGCCCCAAATTTTAGTAATATTTGGCGATTCTCAGAGCTTGGCATAGATACTTTTACCGGTCATGGGTCCCTTTTCTTGCCTACTCTTGCTGCTGGCGGCTCTGGAGTCGTCGATGGTCCATTGATAGTGTTTCCAGAGATCTGGGTGGGGATTTATGATGCGTATAAGTCTGGTGATATGGTAAGGGCACAGGAACTTCAAGGAAGGGGGAATATTTTAGTGGGACTTGCCTCTAAGTACGGTATGCAATCTTTTTGCAAGGTACTTTGTGAAGAGAGATATGAAGTAGAATGTGGCAATCCTAGGATGCCTATATCTAGTTTGACCTTAGAAGTAAAGAAGCAGTTAATCGGAGAGGTAAAGTCGTATGGATTTATTTAACTATAGTGTAGAAAGTTTGGTGATATGGATAGAAAGATGATTCAAAGATTCGCAGATATAAACCAACAAACGAGTATTGATAAGGACGTGTTACTTTGTTGAGCCATGAAGAATATATGAATATTGCCCTAGGTGAGGCTGCACTAGCTCTTAAGCAAGGCAATTCCCCTGTTGGGGCAGTTGTTGTAAAAGATGGTACGGTCATTGCTAAGGGTCATAATTTGGCTATAAGTGAGATGGATATTACTGCTCATGCTGAAACCGTGGCCATAAAGAATTCTGGGAAATTGAGTTTAGAAGGCTGTACCATTTACACCACATATGAGCCTTGTTTGATGTGCGCAGGTGCGATTGTATTTGCAGGCATATCAGTTGTTGTTATGGGAGGGAACTATAACCCCAACTGGGGCCAATATGGTGATTACACTGTCAATAAAGCGTTTCAACTCGTTGATCGCCCGGGGATCCAGGTACTAAGGGGGGTGTTGGTAGAAGAATGTGAAGCTATAACCTGGGCTTGGCGCGCAGAACAATCTAGGAAACATTAGGATTGGGGGACATTATTCACGAAGATTATATGCTGCTAGCTATAGAGCAAGCTCTAGAGGGAAGAAAAGAAGGGAATCCACCGGTAGGATCCATAATAGTTAAAGATGGGAATATCATATCCAGGGGTCGTAACAGAGCCAATTCGGACTTAGATCTAACTGCACATGCTGAGTTGGACGCGATAAGAAAAGTAGACCCAAAACTACAGAATAGTCAGCTATCTGGATCCACTCTATATAGCACTGGCGAGCCTTGTATCCTATGCGCTGGAGGTATAGTTTTGGCTGGCATATCTCGTGTTGTGGTGGGCGGCAATTACCACAGGAGCGTAGGGTTTGTTGGAGACTATAGTTTGGAACAAGCTTTTGCTTTGGTTGCTTGCGCTCACATAGAAGTTATAAGAGGGGTTTTACTAGAAAAATGTGAGGCCATGCGTTGGGCCTATTGGTCAGAACAAGCGTAACCTTATGTGGATCAATTCCGCTAAATTATTGGGGCCATTTCTTGCTCTACTAATGGTTTTGGGAGGTTGTTTAGGGGGGTTGGATGACAGATTCGAACCTGGGGTTAAGGCAATGGATTTTACGTTAGAGGTTTATCAAGGAGAGGATGAACTAGGTGGGTCCAAGGTGCAATTCGAAGATATTATCGCCAAAGATATACCAATTGTACTGAACTTCTGGGCTGGGTTATGCCCTCCTTGCAAAGCCGAAATGCCAGAACTGCAGAAGATACATGACGAATATGAGGGAAAGATCCTTGTTTTGGGGTTAGACGTGGGTAAATTCTCGGGCCTCGGTTCAAACACGCAGGGACGTGCGCTACTCAACCAGGTAGGCGTAACTTATCCAGCAGGTACTACCGACAACGATCGTGTTATGGATGACTATGAAATATTGGGCATGCCCACAACGTTATTCATTCGTTCTAATGGCTACATTCAGCGTACGTGGATAGGTACTCTTACCCCTGAAAAAACACATGAATTGGTTGACAGTTTGATTAATAGCTCAGATAGTCTGTAATATGTTCATGGACCTGATACGAAGTGATATAGTGATTCTAAGGACTACTGTTTTAGAAAGCATGGAATGAAGAACAAGTTTTTCCGCCAGGGATGAGGATTCAAAACGAATACATGAGTTCCAAAATACTTCAAGGCTCGAAATTGCCTAAGATCACCCTTCAGATTGCAAATGATGATCCGATTACCCTCCCTGAAAGCGTTAATACTAGGTATTTAGTTCTGCTCTTTTATAGAGGGCATTGGTGACCACCTTGTCGCCGGCAGTTGGCCAGCTACCAGGCAAGATTAGCAGAACTTGAGCATCTAGGTGCGGCAGTTTTAGCTGCTACTGTGGACGATAAAGAATCTACAGAAGCTATGATTAGAGACATGGGAATTACGTTCCAAATAGGTTATGGATTAACGGAGTCAAAATTGGCTGAGTTTGATCCGTGGTGGGGCAATAATGAACATGGTAGACATCCACAACCGATGGAATTCTTGGTTTTACGAGGAGGGACCGTTTTTGGATCAATGTATGCATCTGGCCCAGTGGGGAGAATGGGTGTGGATGAAGTGATAGAAGCTATTAAAGGTCGTGAACGGCGGCGCATTCGAGATGACGATGGTATTAACTCTTAATCTCAGGTTTAGGATATCCCCTTTCTTTTGGGGACGGACTGGAGTAGAGAAGTACTAGCAAAGACTGTTAAACAACATACTAATATTTAGGATTATAGGAACGAACTGTTTAGCTATTTGCAGGCATTTACATGGACTAGAAAATGCTCAAGTCATTGAAGGTTCTTAGGCGATTTTACTAATAACGTATGAACCATCGGTCCAAGTGGGCTCTGATTTAAGATGACCCATTATTTTGCCAAAAATTTCAGCCTGTTTTGGGTCATTGGCGTTATTGATATGTGCTTCTTTGCTTTCAAATATTGCTACACCTAGCCACTTATCTCCATTATCAGGTTTCATCACGAACCAGGCCTTCATACCCTCAGGTGTNTGCCCCGCTGTGGCTGTCTTNAGGGTTTCTAAGAAANNTGTNTCTTGNCCNTNCTTNATATCTANTGTGAATATNGTTCCGTACATCTGATAAACCTCGCATAACAATAAGTTTTGTCGAGGATACAGGCGAAANGTGTTATAGACAAGAACCACTGCGCAACGACTGGTTAATACTTAGCATTTTAATTGAGTGATATAATCATCCAAATACCATGCCAATGGAGTGAAGAATGTCGCTTAGGTTAATTGTATCTATGGAAGCTGCCCCTGGGAAAATCAACGATTTGATAGAAGCATATAGAATTCGCTGTGAGGAGGTCCGACACGAGGCTGGATGTGAACAATATGAACTATATCAAAGTACCGAGCGGCCTAATCAAGTGGTATTGCTCGAGAAATGGTCGGACGAAGTTGCTCTCCAGGATCACATAGATCTGGGTAAAACAAAGGACTCCTCTGCCACTCGTTCACTGCGAATGGGCGATACATCAATAGAACGCTACGCTATGGACTAAGTCAGTGTAGCGTACCTTAGAGGGTGAACTGTGCTTCCTGGTGTTCGGGATCTTTTTGATATATCTGGATTCTTTGGTGTTGAGCTTCAGCTATCATAATCTTGTAGTCGTCGCCGACGTGAATTGCTGAAGGGTGCCAGAATTTAGACATAGGCTCCAGATCTACGCGCTCTAATGCTTTCTGTAAATCAGGGTTAGCAGATACGGCTAGCTCAGCCCATCTAGAGAGGTTGGTAGCATCTCCATCAATATTTACCAGGAAAGTCCCATCCGTTTCGTAGACTACGACGCGGTGATTACCCCAGTCAGCTACGTATACATCACCATCTTTATCCACAGCGACGGCCGCGGGGTGATCTAGTTCTCCTTCATTCGTTCCATGAGTTCCAAAGTTAGCAAGAAATTTTCCAGTAGAATCGAACTTTTGAACTCTATTATTTCCCCAGTCAGCTACAAAGATATTATCGTCTTGGTCCACGAATGTGCCCCAAGGTCGGTTGAATTCACCGTCTGCAGACCCTGTTTGACCAAACTGTCCTAGAAATTCTCCTGAAGATGTGTATCGTTGGATTCGATTGTTCCCAGTATCTACCACCACGAAGTTTCCATTTCCATCTAGTGAAATGCCTGATGGTCGAGAGAACTGTCCATCTCCGGATCCGCTGGATCCCCAACGTCCGATTAAATCGCCGTCCTTTGTGAAACTGACAACCTTATCGTTGGCTTGATCGGTTACGTACAAATTGTCGTCTTTATCTGAAGCAAGATGTCCAGGCCAGGAGAACTCTTCTTCAGGTCTTCCATTATCTGGATGTCCAATATCCAGCAGCCACTTTTGGGTGGAGATTTCGATTTTAGTTATTCTGGCGCAAGGAATGAATTCATGGCCCCAGCATGCTACGTACACTACATCGTCTTGTCCCCTAGCCAATCCGTATGGGTAAAAGAAACCAGTGGATGACTGTCCGATTTTACCGATGTTGTCGACGTAACTAAAAGATTTATTTCCAGCGACTCTTGTAATTGGCATAGACACTATCTCCGGGAACTAGTTTCTAGCCAAATTATAGGATGAATAGTTGGATATGGCTAGTGATAGGATTATATACGGATATTTTGAGAATTCGATGGCTCATCTCTTAATCTTGATCAGACCTGTGATTCTCCCGTAAGGCTTAGTTATTAGGACTCTCGAGTTTAGGTATTTTAGCGACCCCAATAACCCCTGCCGCGATGAGGGTTAATATACCTGAGAACATGAATGCTGATCCGATTTCATAACGTGTAACAAGAAACCCTGCAAATATCGGTGCCGGAAGACTTAGTTGGTTAAATACGCCTGTGATTCCCATAGTGGACGATTGTATTCTGTCACTTGCGACGTCCATGATGGCTGCAGTGGTTACGTTCAATAATGCATAAAAAAATAAGCCCTGAAGAGCAATAACTATTATGAGTTCCAATAATGTGTCGGCCCATGCCATCCCCAGATATAAGATCCCATGGACTATCAACGCCGGCAGCAGAACGCTTTTCCTGCCAAACTTATCTGACAGATATCCCATTATTGGTTGAGAAATTGCTCCCATTGCGTGAAGTAGCCCCCAAAAAAAACCTACTCCAAGGGCAGAGTAGCCGAGCGTCTCTTGGATATAGATTGGAAGAAATGTTGTGACTGATAGGCGAGCCATATTGGTGAAAATATTTACTGCAATTATGGCTACCACAACAGGATGTGTAATTAGGGATTTGATGTCACTCCAATAAGCACTTAACTGCAATTTGGTCTTGGACTGACTCTCGCTTGTGTAGATTGACGCCAGCAACTTCCAGAGTATTAGGCTGATTATTATTGCTGGCATTAAATGTAGTTCTAATAAAGTTTGCCAACGAATTGTGAGAAGACAAAAGCCTATCGCTAATGGCGCCACTGTGTCTCCTATACTAGCGCCTACACCGTGGGCAGCGAGAGCAGATCCTCTTTTTTCGGGGAAACGCCTGGATAGCGTGCCCATTGATGCGGGATGCCAAAGGGCTGTTCCGATTCCTAGTAAGGCTACAGATGGCACCATCCATAAAAATGTTGGTGATAGGGCTACAAAAACGTGAGAGACTCCAAAGGCTATAAATGCAATTGCTAAAATATGGTGAATATTCCGTCTAAATTTATCAGATAATAGCCCAGAAGGCAGGGTGGTTATAGGGCCAGTTGCAAATTGCTTAACTGATGTAAGCACACCCATCTGTACGTTGCTAAGAGCTAGGCTCGATTTTACAGATGGTATTATTACCGGCCAGAGTTGTTGAAACCAGTGTACTGCAGCATGTCCTAAGGAGAGGGCTGTGAGTATAAATAATCTGCCATCGCGATTAGAGATTGAGTTATCCTTTGCCAAAGTTAGATCTCCCATCCATGCGATGTTTGTTTACTAAACTTTTCACGAATTAATGTAATTACTTGAGTAACTTCTGGTCCATCCTAAATTGAGCCACGTCGAATATTACCCCTGCAGAGTTGAATCCGCAAATTTTTACGTTACAACTGGATTCTTGGAGTGATCAGCTTGATTATGTGGAAACTAGCGGCTATTTGATATCGGTCAATATGAGCATGTTGGCCAAGGAGACAGTGACCTTTGATATTTGAATTAAATCAACATGTTTGTCTTTAGCCTGCACACTTGCCCATATTTTGTTTTTCTAATACAACTGAATTTTCCATTTGTTTTAAAGAGACTTGCCAATGTTTCTTAAGCAATTGATTAGACTGATGTCTGTTGCGGAGGATAAATCCGTTTTTGACATAGAAATCAATCGCCCAAGTCGCGTCTCGCCATGTGCCAACAAGCAATCTAGAAGCCCTATTGATTTCAAATAAATGTTGTAATAATAATTTCCCTACACCAGTTCTTTGATAATCAGACAATGTGTAGGCATGCCTTATTAAAGTAACATCTTCCAATTCCTGAATTCCCATGACCCCAGACAGGACGTTATTCTTCTGATATCCGAACATCCGGATGCCAGAGGAGAGTTCGCTGATAAGTTCTTGTTCCAACATGTAAGGTTCGTGCCAACAATCATCTGGAATGACACCTTTGTACTTTAAAGCAGCATCGTTAATTACATCGAGAATATAAGAGATATCTTGTTTGGTACATTCAGTTATCATTGTAAATTTCGAGACTCCCTTCTAGTCAGGCATAGACTATAGTTTACATAATAAAGCCCCCGGGTTATTTCCTGGGGGCTGTTTTCGTTCCTAACTAATGGTCGGGGCGAAAGGATTTGAACCTTCGACCCCCTACACCCCATAAAAGAATTAGGCTGTCCCCAGGCGTTATCCGGTGTTGCCCGATGATTGGATTTATACCTGATACCATACTCCCGTGTCCACTGGTGTTCACTGGTACTGCATCCCAAAACGCATCCCAAACTGCATCCCATCGGTATTACTCAGTATTACTAGTAAGAACGCGTAAATTACATGTAATTTAGAAATCACTTCCTAGGGATTAGTTGCTTGACCTCAAGTCTTGTTTGAGACCAGGCATGAAAACCCAGATTGCTATTAAAAGCAGCATGACAGCTAGTGCATTTATACTTAAAGCTCCGGTGACACTAAAGAGTTGGGCCAGGTACCCCATTTCTACAACTCCTAGCTGACCTGTTCCTATGGCCAATTGTTGGGTACCGCTTATTCGAGAATGAAGTTCCCTTGGCGAAGCGATTAGTATGATGCTACTTTGCATCGTGGAAAATCCTATTTGGAATAATCCCAGACACAATAGTGTTGCAAAGGATAAGATATACCATGGAGACAAAGAAAATGAGAGAAGAGATATTGCTAATCCTAAAGAACCCAGCCAAAATATTCTTCCATGCCGCTTAATTTTATATCCCAAAAATCCCATGATAAACGAACCAGAAACTTTCCCGATACCGTCTGCGGAGGCCAGAAGCCCCATAAGGCCAGGACCGACCTTAAGATGCTCCTCAGCTATTATCGGAATATACAATTGGTATTGAAATAATACATTCATAATAATGGTTGCGGTCAGGGTTGCCCTTATGGCCTGTGAATTGTATGCGTGAGTTATTCCATCTTTAATACTTTGAAAAATCTGACGAGTAGGCTGTGATTTAGATTTACCGTCCACTTTAAGCAGATAAGCACACATACCATTGAAGGCATAAAATGCGCAAAGCATGGCATATACCGCTATAGCATTATTGGTTATCTCAATTAGTGTTCCAACCAATAGAGGCCCTACAATTAGGCCAGCACTGAAACCTATGTGCTCTAGTGAAATAGCCTGAACAAGGCGGCGAGGACCAACTACTTGGAATAGGAGTGCTCTTTGGCTGGTATTGTCAAAGGACCTTGTGCCTCCCTTTAGAGCTGATGCCAGGAAAATGTGCCATGGTTCAATTGATCCCAGGGTTAACTCTAGAAGGACGAAACCCATGGCCAAAGCGCCCACGATATGTGCACCCATCATAATGTGTCGTTTATCTAACCTATCACCGAGAGCTCCTGCGTAGAGACTGAGGGTGCACATTGCTATTGTGCGACTAAGCCCGACCAGTGCCACTTGCCATGGCGATCCGGTTAGTTGATAGACCAACCAGCTACCTGCCAATATCTCGGCTAGTTCACCGGAGTTATTTATGGTCCCTATAGTCCATAAGAACCGATAATCCCGATTGCCTAAAAGGGAAGCAATCCCGTGTCTCTTTCTTACCAACGTTGGTGCTCCGTGTCATAGGGATTAAAAGAAAAGATGGATATCATCATGATTAAGTGAATAATAGCGCTCTTCTTCTTTGTTAACTGACTGCCTTAAGTACCAAATTATACGGGTTTTGGTATGATCCATTATTACTCAGTAATGTTGGTAATATTACTAGTAATACTCGTCAACTGAATTAGTCCAATTAAAGGAGTAAATGATGAAAGGTTTATAATGAATTATAGATTATCGGATAAATTCTATATGTCCCCCGTTGTATCAATCCCCCATGAGTCTCTTCACTCTCATAGAAGCCTTTCTCAAGGATATTAGCATCGGCCGGAAGCTGAGTACGTTGTCTACAATTGGTTTGGAGATTTGACCTCGTTTCCACCCCAACAGTAGCTGCACCAGCACCTCTGTTATAGCTCCCTCATCATCTTGGCACTCCTGAATAGACCTTTTCCAACTTTCAACTTCGGAAGCCCTTGCACCAGCTTCTGCGCCCCGTTCTACGCTGCTATCCTCGTTAGACCTTTTCATGCCGCTATATTACCCTAAGCGTCTACTAAACGGGTCACCTGAAGTAATCGATATAACTCGCACTCGTCATCTTATAATACTTGCCAGCTCTAGTAACCGCTTGGTTGGAGTACGCTCAATTGCACCGATCGTATCAATATGATACACTTAGTGCAAGCTTTTCCTGCGTGCATCCTAATATAGTAACCATGCATGAGGCAGGAATTAGGATGGACACTGAACTATCAGGTGACCTGGGCAAGTCACTCAACTAAAAGGCTCACATAAATCAACAAAGCGTTATGGGAATACTGCTCTGTTGAGAAACCATCCCCTGCCGATCCATTATTTAGATCGGTGGGGGATTAATGAGGAAAGAGGAATGAAGATAACACCTGAGATAGCTCAGAAGAAATTATGGGAACTAAAGATCGCCTTGGATTCTGGCACGGTTATGGAGATTGTTCGGCTCTTACAGTCTGGAAAAAGCCAATACCACATTTATCAAGGTATCTATAATGAACAGTCTAATAGACGGGCTAAGCCCCTAGCATCCAACAACACGATCCTTAAGATTAAGAAACTACTGGATGCAGGGGAACTAGACTGGATGACCGATGAACTCAACATGGTTCTCGATGAGATGGAAAAGGCTAGTGATGAGGATCAAATAGAGAACATCGTGAAGAAGGCTCTTGAGGCAAAGGGATGGGAGAGACGCAAGGATGATGGTTTTGGTCAGTTCAGGCTAACGATAATCCAACAAGCAGAGGAGTCGATTAAAGAGTTCGGCTGGTCTGTAACCAACCTCGTAGAGATCGGGATTCCCCTAGAGGCTACTCTTGGCATGCTCCAGGAATTTGATGGACTGGCTATGGCTCGGGAGAGTTCCCTACATGGATCATCAGCCAATCAGTCTTTCTTGCGAAAGTTCCCAGGGTTTGAAAGATACCTGCGCCTACTCCATCTGGTATATCTAATGCAAAAGTACCCGAACAATCCCCTTGCTCACTACCTCAGGGCAACTGCTATCTACACACGAGGAGTGATAGCTAGTGATGATGCCATAAAGACCTCAGGTGAGGACATCCTACGGTACGAGATATGGAGAAAAGGGCAGTATCTAGATGCCTATAACAAATCACTCAGGCGATATAAGAGAACACCAAAAAGGAATCGTGAACTTACCGACCAGATTAAGCACCTACTATCTACAGGAGATGACGATTAATTTGGGCCTAGAGGTACTCGTTTTATGACAAACTGCATCCAACATTGCACCCAGAGGGCAAAAAAGAAGCCCTCTGAACAATCGCCAGAGGGCCAATTTGTGCCTAAACTAATGGTCGGGGCGAAAGGATTTGAACCTTCGACCCCCTACACCCCATGCAGGTGCGCTACCGGTCTGCGCCACGCCCCGTCCTAAACCATACTAACATAGCTATATATGGGGGTTCAATTTAACTAGGCACAATTTAGCTACTCTGTTATAGTGATCAAAACTTTTTTCAAGGTGCAAGTTGACGGAACTCATAAAGCCCAAAGACATTCAAACTAACAACTCAGTGGTAGTTATAAATTGGGAGGACGGTCATAAAAGTATATATGGTGCTAGAGACCTGCGCTTGAGGTGTCCGTGTGCCCAATGCATCGATGAGTGGACTGGTGAGGCTAGACTAGATCAGAACACAGTGCCTACTCAAGTAGAAGCTGTTGAGCATATGCTTGTAGGAAACTATGCTGTCCAGTTTCTTTGGAGTGATGTACATTACACAGGGATCTATACTTTTCAGGTGCTTAGAGCCCTTTGCATGTGTGAACTTTGTTCGTCTGCCTGTCAATAGATCTGACCTGGGGGAATTTGATTATTCCCGTCTGTTGACAACCTAAGCCGTGAGTTGCCTATACTTCGTTTGATGTGCCCCAGTAGCTCAGATGTATAGAGCGTCGCGTTGAAACGAGTTCCTGCTTAGCCTGCTGGCCTATCGATCAGGTCTCTCGCCATAGCCGCAAAATCAGCCTCTGATTGCACAGGGTTAATGTCACAGTCTTGCTTGACCGGGAACGAGTTAACCCACAGGGATATCTCTGCTACAGTTTTAGCCTCTAACAGCGCATAGATGACGTGCTTAGGGGATGCATTCACCACGAAGTGAACTTTGATTCCCAATTCCTTGGCCCTTACCTCTGAAGCTTCGATAGCTTCAACCACGGCTGGCATTCGCTCGCGGTTATACGCAGGACAGTTATCTACAGTATGTGTCGCAGTCAAATGGAAAAGCATTATCTTCCCTCTTCACCTTATTGAGTTCTCCCATGCAAATAAAATGTTACCACGTTTATATCCGATATAAACCAAAGCCTAATCTGGGCTTTGCAAGCAGGAGATTAAATATTAATACTGGTCAGCTTAAGTAACCGTTCACTGGCAGTACGCTTGCGTTGAACAGTTAGGCCATAAGCCTTTAAGGCATTGGTGATGTTCGGCTTCATGATCCTAATAGATAAACCTACGGCATCTTTCGGAATACCTCGTTTACCAGGGCCGATAAGCTCTAATAGTTCTGATGCAGTTCCTTGCCAGAAATATGCCTTTCCAAGAGCCTCTTTGATAGCCGTCGCTAACCTTGTGGAATCGTACCTAAAAGCACAGGGGGGGTGCTACGGTCGCTACAGGGAGTCTTACCCCAAAATTTACAGTGATGCCAAATTGCAGTTGTTTGGATGGGAAATCAGATCAATATTGTATCAATCGCCTGACGCACATCGTAAAAGTCATTGAAGTCAAAGTAAACTAGTCCCTCAGATCTAAAATAGTCTTCTAGTGAACTTGTAGCTATGACATAGTCTGCCTCCAGGGCAGCTGCAATATCAGATTTGCCATCTCCAATGTATATCACCTTCTGCCCCTGAGATTTGAAATATCGTAGCCAAGATAGCTTAAAAGCATCCAGACAATGGATCCCATAGGGATCTAAATACGAGATCGAAATCCCATTCTCTGTAATTTTGCCATGGGCTGAGTGCAACTCAATTCTGGACGAAGTCAAGCTACGTAGTGCAGGCTCTATGTATAAATCAACGCCATTGCTCACTACGCTAAAGTTAAGGCCAATACTTGTGCAATTATGTATGAACTCAGGAACCCCTGGGCGTAATTTGGCTGTTTCAAATACATGCTCATCTATAGTCTGTTTAGTTACATTAAGCAAGGCAAACTGGCGCCTATTGGTCTCTTCAACTGTGATCTCTCCCGTGGAGTAGAGACTCTCTATGGCACACCATTTTGCAGGGGCAAAGGCATTCAACAATGAATGGCCGACATTTCCAGTTACTAGCGTGTCATCAAAATCACATTGGACAGTAAACATTGAATTTGATTAAATCAGACCTTTCCTAGCTCCAAAAACACGCAAAACCACTACTAGATTGGTCATTGCTCCAAGAAAAATAAGTGTCACAGTTCCATGACCAACAATTGAACCAACCATTATGATAAGAAGCCGCATGTCCCTTGACGCTAGGGATCCCATGAGGCCAGAGAATGGTTTCCCAAAACTGACCTCGGCCCTTGCTCGTGAATAGCTGATCATGAAAGATCCTATTGTCGCAGCCAAGCCGGCCGCTATAACGATCATATTGTCAAATCTAACCTCGAACTGTAGAGCCCAGAAAGTAAGTCCTCCTAGAATCGCCAAGTCGGAATATCGATCTAAGATTGCGTCGAAAAACCCTCCAAATGAACTCTTCATGTTCTTGATGCGAGCCAAGTCCCCATCGACGCCATCCACAACCGAAGAGGTTTGAGCTACTATGCCGGCCCATACGTTATGCCCTGTTAGGAAAAGTGAAAGGGACCCAATAGCAACGATGAAACTCAGGAAGGATATATGATTAGGCGTTACCAGTGTTTTGGCAAAGAGTTTGGCCAGAGGACGTGATAATCTTCGGTTAAGATGGGCCGAGACTAAACCTTCTGTTGTGGATTTATTCATCCTGATGAATAAATCGTGTCTGTAAATGCTGCAAGTCTTTCAACGTATCTACATAGTACCAATAACAGTCCGATATATCATAGCTTTTGAAAATGCCTCCATGACTTATCATATGGGCGAAAACATCGCCGAGTTCGTATAGTTTAGATTTATTTAGGCTAATCCAATTGGTGTACAAAGTGGTGTGCAAGCCCCAAAATTGGATGCCCATGTCACGGTGTATTGACAATAGTATCGTAGCTAAATAGGATTGTTTATTGTTTTATGCCCCAGTAGCTCAGATGGATAGAGCGTCTGCCTTCTAAGCAGAAAGTCCCGGGTTCGAATCCTGGCTGGGGCACCAGCCTTTTAGACAATTTATACCTATGTTTTGATTTTGCTAGAGAATCGTTAATAGGAGTCTTGAGTGACTTTCTCTACTCTTATATTGGGTGTGTATGTTGCCAGATCACCAATTGTTTCAGTGTGAGGAGTGTGTTAGTTGAGAAAATGGAGGTGGGTTCATTCAATCTTCACGTAAGCAAGGTAAGTGGTTATATCTGGTCGTTTTCCCTATAGGTCATGGAGCGGTGGACTGGGGTGGAGGAGCCTTGTGGTTATTGGCACCCGCCATGGCCCTATCGATGGGGCTTAGCCCTTTACAGGTTGGCATGCTTTTTGCAGCTAGGCAAATAGGATCAGGAATAGCCCATTTGCCAGCAGGATTTATTGGAGACAATCTGAGGAAGCGAGGTTTCTTCTTGCTCGCCACATTCTGGTGTGTAGCCGCGGCTCAGCTGATGGCCTCAGTATCAACCGATTATTGGGTTCTCGTGGGATTCTTAACACTTGCGAGTGCTGGAGCTGCAGCATGGCATCCGGTTGCTATGGGTATTATGACTCAGTGGATGCCTAATAGGAAAGGTTTTGTATTAGGCATGCATATGGCGGGAGGAACCATCGCGGAGATCGCTGCTCCAATGTTGGTAGGCCTTTCTCTTATGTACCTTAGCTGGACCCAGGTACTCCAGATCAATACTATACCAACCATAATCTTAGGATTAATTTTTGTCAGGTTTGCTCCAATGGTAATACCCCCTCTTGCTGGACTTCCGATTGGGCCAAATATTAGAAGCTTGGCTCGATCAGTTGTACAACCAGGAACCTTGGCTATTCTGTTTACCATCGTACTCCATAACATGGCCATGGTTGCATTTATGAGCATGGCACCTTTGTTTTTCCAAGAAGTGAAGGATTTTTCCCCTGGATTAACTGGATTGGCGTTCTCAGTGTTTTTGTTTGGTGGAGCCGTGTCATCTCCGTTCGTTGGACATATTTCGGACGTATTTGGTCGGAAAACGATGACTATTGGTGGGTTGGTAGGAGGAGGTATTTGCTTGTGGCTCATAACATTTGGTTCGAGTGAGTGGACAATATTCCCTCTATTAATCATCACAGGAATACTAATGTTATCGGTTCGTTCTATCGTCCTTGCAATGGCGTTAGAAAAGATTGGGAACCGCGAATCCACAGTCTTGGGGTTAATTTCAGCTGTGGGAGAAGGTGTGGCAGCATTGGGGGCCGTTTTAGCCGGTGTATTGGGTGAGATAGACTTAGGGTTGGTACTGATACTGGCTGGTGGTTTGTCTGTAGTAGCTGGATTGGCCATCTGTCCCTTGACTCAAAACAGCTCTGCACTATCATGCAAATCTATGGGATCTGCAAGTGGTTAAGATTATCGTTCTCTGGTTGACTTACAGATTCGAGAGGGACCTTGGCTAATTAAACATACTATTGAATGAAAACGGTGCTTTTAACTGGATTTCTTTAACCTTAGAAGTCGATTATAATCCCCCATCGTAGGTGGACCTTTCGAGAATCACAGATTTTCTCTGCCGAAATACGTTTATACCCTTACCCTCTCCCAACGAACGGCATCTTTGTGGCCATTACAGTCATGAATTGTACATTTGTGTCTAACGAAAGTCCGGCGATATATAGGACAGCTTGTGCGACGTTTTCTGCATCCATTCTTGGTTCGATGTGTGTTGTTCCGTTGGCTTGAGGTACTCCTTGACTCATTCTTTGTGTCATTTCCGTCGCAGCATTACCTATATCTATTTGACCACATGCAATATCATACTTCCTTCCGTCCAATGAACTAGCTTTAGTCAGTCCTGTTAGGGCATGTTTTGTGGCGGTATAAGGAGCAGAATCAGGCCGAGGACTGTGTGCTGATAAAGAACCATTATTGATAATTCTACCCCCTCGAGGACACTGACTTTTCATAATTTTAAATGCTGCCTGAGTACAAAGAAAAGCACCTGTTAAATTAACAGCTACAACCGTTTCCCATTGTTCCAATGTGAGGTCTTCAAGAAGAGCTGATGACCCTATGGATCCGGCGTTATTGAATAGAACGTCGAGTCGGCCATAATTTTCTTTTGTCTTCTCGAATAGAGCATGGACAGCAATAGGATCCGTTACATCAGTTGGGACGATCAAAATTCTAGAGCCAACATTCCCTGCTTCCATCGCAGTTTTCTTTAGAAATTCAAGCCGACGTCCAGCCAAAACGACCGAATATCCCTCCCTTAAAAATGCCAATGTCGTTTTCTTTCCTATCCCTGTTCCAGCTCCAGTAACAATAGCAACTTTGGGGGGGGGGCTTCATTAAAATGACTCCTAATTGATGGTCAATATTTGAGGATGAAAAGATGAGTTAGATGCAGACGGCATAAGGGTTCTCATTATATCCTAAAATGACTTAACATAATTGAATCACGATTTTTACTGATCGCAATCAACTGTTTTAATTTGCTTGTTGCTAATGGTTTTGATCGGTTTCTATTGAAGGTAGGAGTACGCAAAGAAACTATAGGTCCGAAGTTATCCCCTACATTTAGGGGACTTAACTTAAGCTTTTCTTTGTTTTTTTTCTAGCCGCTTTTCTTTTAAAGTTTTTGTTGCGTTTTTCTTGACCGCTTTTTTTGCATCCTGTCCTTTTGCCATAAATTCACCTTTTATTTATGTGTTCAACCGGTCTCTTTCCAAAATCGTTCCTCAACGAACTTGTATCCACTATTTTGAAATCTCTCACGTACGTCTTCGATCATCTTGGGATGGCCACACCCGTATATGCATGTATCTGAAGCTTCCAGATTCCGGTCATTGATATAATTTTCTACAAGCTCGTTAATACGACCAGTGGTTCCAGTCCAACTATTGTTACGTTGCTCGTTGGGACGGCTTATTGATGGTGTGAACTTTATGAAATTATTCTCTGATGCCATTCGATTGAGTTCTTCTATATATCCAAATTCATCTTGATAACTAACCCCATTCAAGACGTGGAATTTGTAGTCCGACCGATTTATTTGACCATTAGGCCATTGGTAGTCATTTAAGAATTTGCGCAAAATACTTACGTAAGGCACTATCCCTGTACCCGTTCCCATAAACACATGTTGTTTAAATTGGGGTTGTAATACGAATCTGCCTTTAGCCCTTGGCCTCAACGTTAACTTATCTCCAACTCCTAATTCATAGAGTATAGGCGTAAGTTTGCCTTCTGGAAAAGGCAAGAGGTCTACGAATAGTTCGATAGCTGGTTCGTCTGGAGACGATGCAATCGAATATGGACGCTCGATCATTTCAGCTCCGATAGTACAGTATTGACCTGGTACGAACGGCAGTTTGTTATCGGGTTTTATCCAGATTTTCCATAGTTCAGGAGTAATGTCTACTCGCTTAATAATTTCGGCCATTGAGGACTAACCTTTTTGTATAAAAATCATTCGATGCGTCGTAAAGCAGATGAATGTAGTCTACAAGGTGGCCTGACTACATCTGACTTAGGAGTTTAACAGATTATACCACCGTATCGTCGGTGAAGAGAGGGTTAATGGCCTGGAAATTAAATGGCATACACTAATTTAGATCTATAGAGGTGATTTTTAGTATTAAACTGTGCTATATGCTGGTAGTTGTTGAGAAATGCATGACGTAGACTTAAATCTGAATATGAATCGCTTTTGAGGAGTCAGACTAAGCTTAAAGTCCTGTCTGACGGGCCAAATTCAAGATAAACAAGCCCTTGTGTTAAGAAAATAGCGAACTCTTGGTAAAGGCTGTTTGAACGAGAATTATCGAACTAGTTAGTGGCATCAACTTGAGCGGGTGTAGATGTGGATTGGATTATAATAGTTATAGCCAGTGCTGCAGTGATGGGATTAGTAAGTATTTCCGACAAGGCTGAGCATAGGTTTGGAACATCACCTTCAACCGTACCTTTGATGATGGGAATCATCCAAATCCCCTCGGGAATTATCATCTTGACGGTGCTTGGAATCCCTTCTGGAATCGATTATCTGTTAATTATGTTCGCTTTTCTGTCGGGTTTATTGTTTGCCATAGGAGCTATACTCTGGCAGCGTATTCTTTTTACGCACGAAGTTTCTAGAACAATTCCGATTACTCAGTCAGCTCCAATTTTTGCGGCTCTTTTGAGTCTTACCGTGTTGGATGAATCTATATCGTTCTTGCAGTGGCTCGGGATAGTTTCAACAGTTGTGGGTTGCATGCTTCTATCAATCAAAATTAAACAGGGTATAGGTAGTGCCTTTTTAGGGCGTTCATTTTATGTTTTGATGTTTGCAGCTTTGCTAGTCGGCGCTTCTAATGTAGTAGGGAAAATGGCTCTTGATGGGCTACCTGTTCTTTTTACTCATGGTGTCCGGGTATTGACCTTGGGGCTATTTTTCACATTAGTTTCTTTTCGTGCTTCAGCTTGGTCTGATGTGAAGAGGTATTTCTCAGAACGCAGTCCGGTCTTACTTTTGGTTGGACTTAATGAGTTTATAACCGCTAACGTAGGAGGTATTCTATTATTATGGGCATTGTCCCTCGGTCCAGTTTCTTTAGTCACCGCACTTTCAGGGACTAGGGCGCTCTTCGTGGTAATGTATGGCTTATGTTTGGCGATTTTCATGAAAGGAGCATTAGGAGAGGAGACAACTCCTGGGATAATATTGCTTAAAGTTTTTTCTGCTGTACTTATCGTTGTTGGTATTGCGGCAATATCCGTGTGAGAAGATATATAATGTTATGGAATTGGAGTTATCATTAGGCTTCGCTTATTGAAACTATTCATAGTTATTTGATAATCTTCCAATTCAGATTCAGGAGAATAGGACTGTAACAATTGGATTCAATATGGTTTTACATAATTTGGCTGTTAGGCTCATATCTCGTAGGGTCTGTGCTTATAGGAGAATTGATATGTAGAGCTAAAGGTATTGATATTAGAAAGTTAGGCACAGGGAATCCCGGAACCGCCAATATTTGGAGACAGGTGGGTTATAAGTACGGAATTGCCGTTTTCGCTCTCGATGTATTAAAGGGTGTTTCCGTAACACTGCCATTAGCTTTACTGAATGTAGAATTGGTATGGATAGCGGCAGCTATGATTTGTACGTTGACGGGACAGTTTCTCCCAGTATTCTTCAAGTTCAGGGGAAATACTGGGATGGCGGTGTTATTTGGCACAGCTGCTGGATTAGTTCCCTTTGGAGCCCTTATAGGCGCTCCTATACTGATTTTGATGTTCATCATGAGCAGGAACTCGGGATGGTCTGGAGCAGTATTCTTTTTGGTGTGCGGAATTTCAGGAGTGTTTATATATTTAGACGATTGGGAGTGGTTGGGAGTTATTTATTTGATGCTGGGAAGTATCTTAGTCGTTGTTAAGCAACATCTCCAGTATTCAGGCGGTTCTTCTAGGGAATAGCAAGCGTGTATGTGTGTAGACAGTAGGCCGTACTAGTAGTGAGATGTATTAGAACTTTTACCAGGTTAGTTTACTTATCATATATCCAGACATCAGAATCATTACTAAATTTTCAAAAAGAGTTAGATAAGAAACTGGTAGACTGATGGCGGTCCCAAGACAAGCGCATTGTATGGTTTGATTGGTCCTCAAAACGTTGGCCACACCAATAGATTGAGAAACCATAACAATTAATGTAATCAATCCTGCTGCAATGAGCAGGGTTTGGGTTAGAAAAGCTATTCCGAGGAACAGTTCTAAGAATGGGTAGCAAATAGCGAAACCTGGTATTGTTTTAGCAAGATAGTCGTATCTAGAAAACGTCGTGCTAAATCCCTGCACATTCAAAAGCTTTAGAAACGAGAAGAGCATAAAAAAAAACTCCCATATAACTCATAAACCAATTATCTAAAGTGAACGATTCGT
>PAUC01000004.1 GCA_002712585.1 Dehalococcoidia bacterium | reverse complement strand
TAAGAGAGAAATGAAAAAGAATACATAACATATTCTTCTTCTTTCGCCTAGTTTCTTAACGTTTTTTTTCGTATTTTCAACCGTTAATTAATCACGTTTTTCTATTCTTCTTTGTGCCCTTTTTTGAAGAAGAAGTTAAGGCTTTTTTAGGATTATCCACCGAAGTTTTTAGCACCCTTATCTGAATAGAAACTCTCTGTGTATTCTTGAGGCTCTACAAAGGTTTCATGGTAATCTAACTTCTTTTTACGTTCCTTTTTCTGAACTTTTGCTGGCTCTACCTTGCCCTTAAAGACAACATATTCTTCAGCAGCCCATGCCTCGCCTAATGGCTGTGACGGTACATCCCACCAAATTCTCGTCTTGTCCTTCTTGATCTTTTTCTTTGGTTTACGTCTTGGGCGCATTGTATCAAATGGTGGGAAAAACATCGGGAATGTAGGAGGTCTAGGTACGGTTCTAGGAACAAACGGTTCAGTAGCAAGCCTCGTCATAGGTTTCATTCTAAACTGCTGTCTGGTTTTCTGTACCATCTGTTGTCGTTGTATCTGCATCTGTGTNAATTTTTGTGCCACNGTTTGTGACTGTACTAATCTTGATGCCGNTANTTGATCAAGTCTTATCGTGCCACCTAAAGCCGACATATCACTCTGAATTGACCTTGATGCTAGATTCATACCACTTGTAATATCTGGCATTGATATTGGAGTTACACCACTTGAATATGTAAGGTCTGGTGGTATGAAATCTGGTGTTTTAGACTTGAAAGGGTCTAATCCACCATACACACCGAGGTTAGGCTGTTGTGGTATAACTGTTGGCTGACTTGATGGAGCTGGTGTAATTCCTGTAAATTCAGGTGTTGCGAACGCTTCATTGGTGAATGGATTAAAGGTTTCCTGTGGCTGTGGTGTTCTAAACGGTAATCCTGTAGTGGCAGGGAATCTGACCCAGTCATAGTATGGGAAAAATTCAGACATCTTGAACTGCATACCTTCATTCATTTTATCTATTGTACTCTCATACTGTTCTCTTGCCGCTTTCTTTTGTTCTTGTGATTTTTCAACAGGCTTCTCCATGTCATCCACCGTTTTTTGTGCTGAGCCTGAATCAACCTTACTTTCTTCACCATCAAGATTCTTTTTTATAGATTGCCAATCTTTATCCTTGATGCCTTTTTTACGGGCGTATTCAACAACCTCATCAGCCTTTTTTACAGAACCAAAATAATGGATCTTCAAAGCATCAGGCATTGTCCATGTTTTTACTAAGAACGCACCATAATCAGTGGGGTTAAGATGTGCTGTACGCTCGTAAATTTCTGTCATGTTAAATTTATGCTGCTTATCTTCTTGAAGAAAGCCTTTTTGTTTTTTAAGCTGAAATACCAACTGATCCCTTGTGATATACTTACCCAATTTGATACCTTGTGCATCAGTTGCGTCATCAAGTCCTTGGAATGGATTATAATATTTTTCTTTAAGTCTTGGTGGATAGAAAGTATCTACACCGTCTACAGTTCTCTTCAATGATCCTGTTGGGATTGCTTTGTTAGTTTTTGTCCGTCTGTCCCCCAGTTTCCACAACTGCGCTTCAGCTTTTTGCACTAACTCGCTCCTTTGATTAAATGACAGCTCGGCAAGCCTCATATCAGAATACTTGCCTAGAATATTATTAGTTGCTTCCGTTGCTGTTTCAGGTCTTTCGCCAGCTTTCTTTCTTAAACCATGACGCTCAAACTCCTCAAACAATTTTTCTTTCCATATTTTTGCACGAACAAGCCTTGTTTGATTAGTTACCAGATGGTCTGGAAGTTGCAACACACCACCATCTCTCTTAACTACCTCTGAATCAAGAAGCCTTTTGTTTATTCTATCTCCTAAAGTCCTTTGCTCTATAGCATCAGTCCATATTCTTTGCCAGCTACCCGTAGGATAAATACCAGTTTGTTCATAGGCTATCTGCTGTTCTGGTGTTAACTTAGTCCAAAGAGAAGAATCAACCTTTGCCTCAACATCACCATGTTTTCTTCCCTTGATGGCTCCANCTTCAAGCAACTCAATAACTTTCTTGGATTGTCCTTCAAATGAAATTCCCATTTCTCTTTCAATTTTTCTAATATGGTATTTTGTAACACCCATTTGAGCGGCTGAATACTGACCATAATATTGCCCTCCCCTGCCTGTGAAATAATCACCTTCTACGTCATGCTTTTTCTTTCCTTTACCAGCAGTTTTACCTTTAATATACGCCTGTCCAGTAAGCCGTAACCGTAATTCATTAAGTCCCCCACGTATCGGTGCTACTTGNCCCTCAATCCATCTACCTGTAGGACTAAGTTTAACTTTAGANCGATATACTTTGTAAATAAGATCTTTCATCAAATCATCTGGTATTTCTGGTCTTACCTGTCTAACTCGTAAAGCATAGTCAAGTTGCTTATCTCNTTTTCGGGGATCCAAAATACCTTCATCTTTTTTGAGTGCTTTGATGGATCTAGGACCGAGTTCTTCCAAGGGCTCATGAGACTCAAAAAGTTTTGACGCAAAACCACCTGTTCTTAATGACCCTGCACCATCATCCATCAAATCATCTGGTGTCAGAGTTCCCTTGCCGAACGAACCTTTCGCTAAACCCTCAAGTGGCATATAATTCGTCCAACCAAATTTAGGGCTGAAAAGTTGTGTTTGTGTATAACCACTTAACAAATCTTTGGCTCCCCATTCCTTACCTTCCATAAACTGTCTAAACAATTGAGGTGAACGTTTAGCATCCTCTAATGGTATTACAACATATCTTCCCATTTCTGCACCTTGCATGATAACTTTTTGTTGGTATGTTCCCTCTTCAAGCAATTTCTTTTCTACATCTAAGGCTTGTGCTTCAGCAGCCCATTTAGCTTTGGCTTCCGTAATTTGTTCTTCAATATCATCTACTTTTTTCTGTGCACCCTCCATCTTCTCAGTATGTTTCTTCAATCTCGTACGTGCTGATGGGTTCCATTCCTGTAATTGAAATATATGTTTTTGAGCGGTATCTTCACTTAACGCTTCATCAATTATCTCTCTGGCTTTTTTAGCTTGATAATACTCAGTTTCAAGTTTGAATTTAATATCTTCATGCCTTCTCCTATCTCCTGCAAAATAATCATGTACATCCCTATTTTTGATCTTCTGATTAAATGAAGTTGGATTATACCCAATTTCATCCTGTGGAATAATACCTTTATCACGGACAGCCTGTTCTGACGGTGATAACTTTTCGTTCTTTGCGATTTTACGATGTGCTTTCCAAAACTCATCCATATGTATTGAATAATCTGGAACAAGAAAGCCCTCACTTCTCATTTCATCCTTGACTTTATCAATTTCAGTCTGTATTTTTGCAATCTTTTTGAAGTTAGGAGAACTATAATTAACACCTACAAATCCAGAATCTTTTGTATCAAACTGCTTTGTTGTTGTTCTATACTCATCCCATGCAGCATCTTTCTTGACCTCTAGAGCAAATAATTGTTTTCGTTTTCGTTTACCCAAACCATCAACTTCAGCTTTGTTAACCAGCTTTGCTTTCTCATCAAGTTGTTGAATTTCAAGTTCTTTTACTGTAATTGACTTCTCCAAAGAGCTAATTCGCCCACCTGTTTTCTTCTGGCTTTCTTGCAACTCAATAATGAGTCTGTCCTTATCCCTTGTAACGCCAGACTTTATAGTATAACCTGCTTTTGTCATGTCTGGATATAGTACTTCTGCCGCTTTACGTGTCTTCTCACTAAATACACCAAACTCTGCCTTGCCCATCGACATGGCATCAATTATCCTACCAGCCACGCTACTACTCATTGGTGGTTGGCTTCGTATCATTCTTTGAATATCTTTAGCGATACCTGTTGGTAAATAATTAACACTACCCTGCCAATTCCCTCCTCTGAAAACTCCACCAATATCCCAAGGACCACCTTCTCTTACCTGTCGCTTAATCGTACTACTGCCTGTAACCGTCAATACACCAGATGGTGCGGTAGCATACACATTATCTGGATCAAAGTCCCCTGTAGAATCTGATATCCTCTTTATTTTATTTGCTTCACTGGGTAGAAGCGACTTACTACCTGTTGGTAAAGTATCAAGCTCTTTGGCAAACGCAACATCGTCATCTGACAGGTGTACACCGTGTTTCTTGGCTCGCTCGATGATGTGTGTTTGTGCACCCTTACCTAAATTAACCCATGAATATTTATCTCCTTTTTTCACAGCAATCTGATATGTATATTTATTCCCAAAAAGAGAAAAATATGCTTTCATTGCTTTTTGTTGCATTGCAAATTTTTTAATTACATAATCCGTCTGTTGAAGTGGTGCACCAGCAAGATTTCTCTTAGTAAACAGAGAAACATTATTGGTTTCCATTATTTGTGAACGTAGTTTAACGAGTTCCGTATGCACATCTCCATGTTCGGTATTAGCAATCTTAATTTCTTGAGCGGATGGGAAAATTTGATTCAGGTTAGGTTTACCACCAGTACCATCAAATTCTTCTAAAATTTCATCTCTTCTTTTTACAGCCTTATCATAATTGCCTGTCCATTTTTTGCTGTCCCAAAAGCTAGCCTTTTTCGTTGCTATTGCTTCTTCATTCACTACCCAGCTCAACGCTGTCACTTTAGGTGCACCATCAACCATTTCCTCACCCTCAAATGTATACTTGATCTTGTAGTTATCCAATTCCATGAGAGCNTCATCCATTAAGGCTGANGGATCTTNTGCCGCTAACCCAGCCTTNTGTNNCCTCTCAAAACTCTTTTGTTCCTTTTCTGCGAGATCCCTNTTTATAGCATATTCCCTAGTTGCGTCTTTCTCATCCTTTTCAGCCTTTTTAAGTCCTCTATTTGCATCTACCCATGCCTGATACGTTTTCTCGCCCTTTTTTGGATCTCTGTAGCTGACCTCAAAGGTATTCCACCGTGGAGTCTTTACCATCACTTTCGAGTCAGAAATTTTAGTCTTATACAACCCAATCAAGTTTCTAGCGTCATCTTGTTTTTTATCGGCTATGTTCATGCCCTCCTCATGCCACTTCCACAATTCATGGGCTCTGGTTCTATCTCCTACCTTTCCTGTCGATCTCTGTGTAAAATCGCTAAGTCTTATTGCCAACAGTGATGAGTATATTCTTGGCATATCCTTATCCATCTCAGCAAGTATTGGCAACATTGTTCGCATACCTTTGGATTCAGCATCAAGTGAGTCAAAATTACCTTGTGCTTTCTTCAACATATCTTCTAATGCTATATTGACCTTATACTTGGCAGTAACGTCATCAATAACTCCACGATCCGCAGTTTTTTTCATCATTCGGAAACGACTTGAAAATGCCTTGTAAATTTGTAGATTATCAGCAGTGAGAAAAGCTTCAAGCTCTGTCCTCATTGCCTCTTTGACGTTAAATGGATCTAACTTACGCTCTGCTTGTGTCTTTCCCCATTTAGGCTGGATAAATTTCTGTCTTGCCTCTTTCACTATCCTGTAAAGATTATCACTAATTAGATTGACATTAGCAGATTCGCCAGCACTTGTGGTAACAACTCTAAACGTATTTGGTCCTCCTGTTGTCGTTCCTACCATTTCACCTCTCTGTGCACCAAAATAGTTTGTTAAAACCCTACGTTGTCCTATCATCTCTGACCCGTCTAGCTCATCCAAGGAAGCAAGCAAATTATGTTTTTTAAGATAATTTGTTTGTACTTCGGTTAGCTCGTAAACACCTGCCGTTTTGACGAAGTCATCCTTTACATCACTGGATATATTAGCAAGATATGCACGAGGTGCATCACGTTCTTGCTGTATGATGTAACGGTGCGTGTCTAATAATTTTTCTGTCTTTTTACCAAAACCTGTATTAACTTTTAATACAATATGTCCCTCACTGTTCATTTTAAATCCAAGCTTGTTCATTTTCTCGGTACCTATCGTATCCCAAATTTCTTTTGCTCTTATGGAATTTTTTAAATAATGTGTATCATATTGTTCAAGCCCTTTTACAGTCGTATCTGTGGTTGTCTGGAATATTTGTTCAGGCGATCGACTCTCGTAATACATAGAACTTGTGGGTTTTAACTTTACTCCATCATATTTATTTTTGAAAAATATATCAAGATGCCCAAGTTTTTGCTGGTTTTCCCTTTCTAATTTTGTTAGAGCATAACCAACTCCCTTACTAAACCATGGCTTTCCAGCAATATCGTAACCTTCTACTTCTTTCATATGTGTGAGAGGATCAGTCACTCCCTCATCTTTCAATTTCTGAAAAACGCCAATAGCAGTAGTCAAATTACCCATACTATCGTCTCCAATGACTGGTGTTTTCGGTATAACAACACCATAATCTTTTCCTAACCCAGTTGCTAATTCAGGTGCCGTGCTCAGGAAAATACTTCTTAATTGTTCCCGATCTATTCCTGATGTTTTTTTCAGTGTTTTACTTTCACCAATAATTACCGTTAAATCGAATTTATCTTCAGGATCTGCTTTTTTCAGATCTTTTTCTGTGACCTCTGTAAATGCTCTTTTACCTGTTGACGTACCTTCGAACTTAGTGGTACCGGGAACTCCCTCGAATCCTACTCCAGCTACTTTCTGTTGTTTTTTTGGATGGGTAAATCTGAAATACACATCTTCTTCAAAATCTGACAAGCCTTTTTCCCTCATCCATCTTTCTACTGCTGGATACTCGCTCGTTTTTGACCACCGTACCAACCCCTCGCCCTCGTCATAGAATATTCCTTTTTCTGCTTTTTGTTTATCATCCACCATACTCATAATCTTTTTTACCTCCTTACCAGACACGCCTGTAATTTGGTATGTTCCTGAATCACCTATGCTTGACAGACCTTCTCTTGTTCCAGCGTCAATAAATCGCCCAAATTTGATTTCCGCTGGTCTTCGACCCGCTTTCCTAAGGTAAACCTGTGGATACGGAAGACCTGTTTTTATATCTCCTTTTTCGAAAGGCTGTGGTGTTCTACTAACATCAACTTCTTCGCCTGCATCTTTCGCACGCNGCTAAAGNTTCTTTATACANTTTTTGGGANNCTNNAATTTCTTNTGCTGTGTATGGTCTGTCTGGTCTTGTTAAATTAAGTTCTATATCCCATATGGCACCATGTTTTTTTGACCGAGCCTCGCCTGATGATAAAAGAGTTATTTTACCTTTGTATCCTCTTTTTTGCATAAGAGCATACCAATCTCCTTGTAGCATTGCCAGCTCATCTGTTAAATCATCTTTTTTCTGTTGACCACCGCTAGTTTTTTTGCCCATCCAATCCTGCTGTTCAAATCTTTTTAGTTCTTGTTTAATTTCACCCNTTCTTTTTGCAATCCTATAACCCTCAACCAACTGTGGACTTTTNGGTGCAGACTCTTGCACACCCCATTTAACACGCCCCATACTTTCTTCTAATGTTTCTCTAGTAACTGGTTTACCTACAAAAGTACCACCCAACACTCCAGCTTTAAATGTCACTGGTTCAAATGGTGGCTTGACTAATCCACTTGGTACCTGCTTAATTCCTAATTCTTTTACGTCATACCATTCTGGTGCAGAATCACCAATCTCCTCCAACCTATANTTNGCTCTCTCCTCAGCCGTTTCACCAATCATCGTTGCCTTTTTCCTTAATCCCGTGGCTTTCTCTATTGCCGCTTGTGATGTNGGACTAATTTTTTTNCCNGNCAAAACGGTATAGCCTCCCACATCATCCCAAACTACTTTACCTGCCTTGACCAATTTTTCGGCTTCTTTGTATGCATCCGACTTTACCAAATTAGCCCAGCTCTCTGGTAACAAAGGTCGAGTTGCTTCGCCGTAACCACCTTTGGAAATATAACTTTCGCCAAACATCTTCACCTGCCATCCTGCCGCACGAATCGGTGAGCCTGAAGAGAACTCAGGAGCAGCAAAGAGTGGGTCTATTCGTGTTCTGTCTACATCAACCATTACCTCTCCACCTGTATCTCCTCTTCCAATCGGCACACCTTTTTTCCCACGCAATGTCCAATCCTCCATACCCTCTGGCATTGCTTCTCGTACAGATCTTGACGCTGGTAATGCAAATTCCTTGCCTGCCACAAGTGATTCGACCTCTGGAAGATTAGCCTCTTTCATATTCTGTTTATACACTTTATCGATTTCTGCCCTCATAGTTGCTCTTTCAGATCTTGAACTACCATACCCCACTGTGGCGTAAGTAACTTCTACTCCTTTTCTNCTATCAGGATAAAGTTTTTTGGCTATCGCATCTTTCGCCGCCTTGGGATCAAGAGCCAGTTCAAATTCTATATCTGTGAAAAGTTTCTTGTCCTCTTCATTCATCGCTTTCCTAATTTGTGCTACATCAACCTCTTTTCCCTCAGCCTTTAGTAGTTGCATCTTTGGATTGTCACTGAGCATTAACAAGACATCGTAAACTGCCCTTGCTTCTGGATGTGTACCAATATCTGCCATCCTCCTACCGATACGAGTGTCTTGGAAAAATCCGGGTTGGCTTTCAATAAAACCTGTCCAACGTTTAAAAAGTGGTGACACGCTATATACCATACCTTGCCTTATTCCTAGATTGGGATGNATAGCTCCAGATAATTTTTTCATAAATTTGTCTGGTGTCATACCAGCTACTCTTGCACCTGCTTGGACAACCTTTTGCCCTCGTGTAAATGGAACATCATATAGTACTTCTGCTGCCGATTTATACTGAATTTTTGCTGTAGCCTTTATAGCTTCATCTGTAGGTTGCCTAGGTGCACCAAGAAGTGAATCCGCTTCCTTTGGCATTTTCTTGGCTGTTTCTGCAACGGTTTCCTCAAAGGTTTTGAATCCGGGAGCCCTAACGTGTGGGAAAACATCGGGGGCTTCTGACTCTATGATTTTCGCCTTTNTNACTAAATCNATATCGGGCTCTATTTTTGTAANTTTTGGTGTTAATTTTTCAGGAATTCCATGAGGTATTTCTTGGACCCCCTCTCTCCCTTTCCAATCTGATTGTGCCAGAGTTTGCATTTCAGCCTCTTTTGCTTTTAGTGATTGTGCTGTAAAAGCCGTTTCAGCCTTTTTAACAACTGTCTTTGAAAGAAATGCCGCTGCCGTTTTTGACGTTACATAAGGTACAATTTTCAATGCAGTAGCCACCGCTGCTTTCAGAGGAAGNCCCATTGCAAAAAATGCTGCCTCTGCTGGTATCTCAGCAATTGTTCCCCAAGGCAAAGCACGTAAGTTAGGTTGATCTTTACCAGCACTGTGTGGATCAGTATAAACGGTTCCAATACCTGCATTAAACTTGTTTAAATCAATTGCAGGGGCTTCTGCAGCAAACCCCATCCCTTCATCCTGATACCAACCGGGTGCATTAAGAAAACCTTTACTTTCTTCACCAACCAATCTCTCTGTCCAAATTCCAGTGACTGGGTCTTGCACTTGTTCATACCTTGAGCCGTAACGTTGTGCTTCATCTTCCAACCCAGCACTGATCATGCTGGCAGATTCTNNTANTGGACGACCNAGNNGTTCNNCANANCCTTTTGTTAACTCGCCTGTGTGNGGNTCTATCTCCCCACCTTTAGCATCNATNTCTTCTACCNTTTGCCCNNTCTNCNAACTGTATAGCTTTACTAGCGGCATCAAGACTTTTTTCCAAAAAAGTCATCTCATAAATCTTATAATCTTCTCCACCACCTACCTGTGCACCAGCCTTGATGATATTTCCAAAAACTTGTAAATCCCTTGACATAAAATATCTGGTTTCGTCCTGCAAACCCTCTCTAAGAACATAACCTCTATCAACCAAATCTGAGTATGACATATTTGGNAATTTGGCGAGCGTTCCATCAGCTTTAGCATCAGCACCTTTCTGTGTCCACTTCAAATCCATTCCAGCTAGATATGTTAACGGATTATTGTAAAACACCCTATACTCACCCTCACGTTTCTTTTGTGGTGTGGGCTCAAATACCGTGGTCATACTTAATGTAGCAGGGGCTTCTATTACACTATCGCCTGAAATTACAGGAGGTGTTTCACTTACAACCTCTGACCGTCCCACTGGAACACCNCCACCGCCTAATCCCACAGCACTCCATGGATATACTTGAACTGGTAATGTTCCACCATCTGGAGTTGTTATTGTAGGAGTTATTGTATCACCTCTTTCTGCAAACGCACTTGGAATAATTTGAAAAGGAACACCGTCAGCACCCCACGCAACAGCATCATCTGGTATTTGTGGTGTACTTGTTACTTCACCAGTTTTCCAAGGATANATTACACTACGTTCATCTATAGGCTCAACTGAAAATAATTCTGGTTCATCTATTCGTTGTTGTGCTTTAATATCGGCTTGCCGTAGCTTTTGGTCTAACTTTGTTTCAATCAAACCCTCGGATTCTAAATGCACTATGCCCTCATGTGTCCACTCGTAACCTGTTGTTTTTCTAACCTCGTAATCATCAGGACTTGGAAACTCAGTTGGAGCAAATCCCATAAAGTCGCCCCAANNCTCACTTGTNTCCTCTGGTTTGGAAGCAATCCATTTAGCCCAATCAGCGTCAGATGTTGTAGAATATTCTCTCTCACGAATTTGGTTCCATAATGCTGCAGATTCATCTGATTCCATATCCTTATCAGTAAAAGATTCCATTGCCTTGTCAGCGTCAGTATTTGTCGTACTGAATGACACACCACTAAATGGTATGGTCACTCCTGTCCTTTTGTTATAAGCTTCAAGTAGGGTTGTTGGTTGAAGATAGATGGCGGCTGGACTACCTGCTTCACCGTAACTTTCGGCATAGGCTTCCTTTAAAGTCCACATTTTATCAACACTTGCAGGAGAAAAACCTTCAGGAGAAACATAATTTTCCTCATTTGGTTCTGTTTGTTGATAAGATGAAACATCTACCCCACGTTCTTTAAGTTCTTTAAGCTCTTCGTCAGTATGGAAAACCGACATATCTACAGATGGGTCTTCCCTAGCAGGATGTAGATACCAACCACCATCCATTCTACCATCCTCTGTCAATTCTCTAATTTTATCTAAAACGTCATCTTTGTCAACAGCATATAACGGCTCGACTTCTTTCATGGTCTGTCCAGCATTTGGATTTGGAACCTGTTGGTCAAACGTTGGATTGTCTATGAAAGTACCGTAAGCTGGATTGTCTATCCATAAATTATAATTTGGATTGTCGATTTGTTTCCGTGTATCAATTACACCAGCTGAATCTTGCTTACCATAATTTGGGTTTTTAATTTTCTCGTTTAGATCCAGTACACCACCTGCCAAAGTTCCTACTTGTTTCCGCTCATCAACTATGGTTTCTCTGGTATCGAGCATTGTAGCAGGTTCAACACCTTGATACCGTGTATCAAACTCTGGATAATCAGATTGTACTGGGTCCGATGGCATTATGAAATACTTTTGTGCTTCTGGTGTGGTATCTAGTGCTATCTTCCCACGTTCATTATTATATTCAAGTAGCACAGCTTGGTGCAAACCAGATGCTTGGTATCCTGTCTTATCAACTGTTCCCCATTTCGCTGCAACATCTATACCCTCCACAGGCTCAAAACCATCTTCAACCAATTTGAGTGATGCCATGCTTGTGTTTAAAACATCGGTACCTTCAGGAAGTCTTTCTGTAAAATAATCAGTGATTAATTTCTTGTTTCCACCAGTTTGCATATTAATAAAACTCTGAACTGAAATTTTGCCGTCCCTAATAGCATCAAACTTTTCTCTCTGTAATTCGTTAAGTCTTCTATTTTCAGCCTGCTGTTGATAGCCTTTTGCTATTATCTGTCTCTCTTCAACACTAAGATTTTTTGGTATTCTTATGGTTCTATCATCACTTGAATCCATTGGTGTTCCCATATCGTCATGGAATAATTCAGATCCTTTTGTTGGGTACACATACATCTCCTTACCATATTGATCTACGGTAAAAACACCCTTGATATCTTCTCCCTGTGAGTTGTACATCACTGGTGCGTTAGCATTTTTTTCATCCCAAAAAGGTTGATTCCATTCATAACCATCAGGAGCTTTAGTCCCTTTGGTTTGATCCGGGAATATGTGTGCATCTTTTGGATCTTTTTTGCCTATTATTTCCATTGTACCCTGTTTGTAGATGTATTCATCTTCTACCCAACCTGTAAGTCTGTTCCATATCTTTCCATCTTTCTGATTTGTAGCAGACTCTTCCTTTGATGGTACAGGATATATGAACTTCATATAATCTGGATTGTCTACTACAGTACCATACCTATCTTCAATTCGAGGGCGGTCATCAATCGATCCTATGATACCATCTCTTATGGAACCCTCTAAGTGTGGCGTGCCCATCATACGGTGCACATCATCACTTGGATCATCAGGAGTTCCCATATCATCAGTTACATATGTACGGCTTTCAGCAAAACTGGTCTTAGAATCTGACAAGCCTTCATCCCCAAACGCTTGTCCTACATCCACACCACTTGTTGAACCCATCATTGACACAGTGGTTGGTTCTGGAATAGATGTATGTGCCATAGATTCCACTGGGTATGGACTTCCCTCTGTTCCATCTTGACTTCCCTCTGTTCCATCTTCAGCATATGCTGTCTGCCAAAGCCCTGCACCACCAGCTTGTTCAGCTTCTCTAAATTTTTCAACTTCTGACGCTGGTACCGTTGCGCCGAATAATGCTGGTAGAGGATTAATTGCGTTGAATCCCAAGCCACCCAAAAAATCATGCTGTGGTAATTCTAAGCCTTGAAACACACTGGTTGCTTTTCCAGTCTTAACCTTTGGTTTTTGTAAAACTTCATTAATATCAGGTTCTTTGTCAACCCATGTTGTTGTGCCAAGTGTTGTTGGTGTTATTTCATCAAAGGCTCCCTCCATTGGATTTGGTGCACCAACACCTACGTCAATTCCACCAGTAAAGGCTGCACCCGTAACATCGGTTAATGAAATATTCTCCCAATCTTCTTTCTTGTTAATCTCCGTAGCTAAATGCGTCTTCTCTTTTCCAATAATTTTTTCCAACTCATCCTTTTCATGTTTCGCATCTCGCCAAAGTGCAGACTCATTCATAAAGAATGATTCACTATACCCTGAAAACCCTCTCCTTTGTGGTTTAGTTCTCATTTTTGCTTCTTCACTTTCCATTGTATGTTGGAGTCTTGCCATTTGTGTTTGATAATCATCAATTCTTTTTTGACTATCATCTATACGGACACTTGAAAGGGCTAAGTTTAACTGCATTTCTAAATCACTGGTTGGTGCTTTTTGCACCATTGGATCTCCGCCCCAAAATCCACCCATATTAGTAGAATCAACTCTTTCTTGTACAGGATCAACAAACGTCATTTTTTGTGCTTGACCTCTAGTTCTGTCAAAATCAGATACAATAGTTCGTGGTTCTGACAACCGATCGGGAATTTGTTGTGTTTCTGCTGCTTCAAGCTTGGCTTGCTGAAGTTCCGTTCGTGCCTGTGTTGCTGCCTGCCCTCTCAGGAATTTTTGGTTTTGGATTGTTTTGGCATCAGCAGTGGCAAGTGAATCGACACTTGCTAATTGGCTGTATATGTTTGTGGAATATAATGACGGGTTGAAAGAATTAGTTGAAAATGTGGGTTGTGATGGTGTTGTGTATGTTGTTGGTGTTGTAAACACACTAGTTGGTTTTTTTGACGCTACAAACGGAGTGTTTAATGAAGCTGGTGGAGAAACCCAACTTGTTTCAGTTGGTGTTGTTGTTGTTGTAGTAGGAGGAGGAACATAACCTTCAAGTGTATCACTTGTCTTTTTCTTTGTTTTTCTAGTTCCCTGTGCACCAGCCAATTAAACCACTAGCTCCATGGTGTTCACCACGGCGTTGACGCACGCTGTGGATCTCTAGTATATGGTCTTGGTCTTTGTGGTGTATATCTACGGCGTGTGACTTTAGCTTTCTTTGGTTTTGTAACTTGAAATTGTTGACCAGCAGGACTGACCTTCGCCCGTCTCGCCTCACGTTTTGCCCTTAATGCTTCAGCAGCGGCGTTTATTTTTTGTTGTCTGGCGGTCTCTGTTACCAGTTGTTGTGTTCTAGCTTCTTGTTGTGATGCTAACACCTCCATTTTTTGTTGTTGTATTTCAAAATCAATTTTTTGTTGTTTAAGGTCTTCTATTTCCTGTAATTCTTGTTGAGCCAAATTCCTTTGTTTTTCAAACTCGGCAGTTCTCTTTTTCTCACGGGCTACCACTTCTGGCTTGATACCTGTAATGATACCACCATACCATGCAGAATCTTGGTAACCAACGTTTCTGTTACCCATTGGTTCGGTCATTGTTAGATCTTTTGGGTCATACCATTTTCCAGCAGTCATACCTTCAGGAGCTTCCTCAAACCAAGCTTCTTTTCGTATATTACCACCCTTATCCCTTGTTGGACCTTTTGGTCCTCCAAGCCTTACTGCCGTATAAAATTTATTCCATTCTTGTTGTTGATAATGCCTTTGCGTTTGTTCTGGCTGCCATTGTTTTTTACCTCTATGTTCACGACCTAATGGTTTCAATAGATCAGTTTGCCCAAACCATTGTGTGTATGTTCCGGGCTTACTTCTACTAATTGACTTTGCTACACCACGTCCACCACCATAATACGTTGCTACCCGTGAGTCAATTCCCTGACGATTACCTATTCCATAAACCATGTTATTGTTAATTATATCTCCTATTTGAAATTGTAATTTTTTTTAAGTTCAGTGGTTGAAAATATGATCTATTGATTTTCAAAAATAATTTGTTTAACATAATTTGAAAACAAAAATTATCAATACCACAAAAATGTCCGATATGTAAAGGATCGCAACGACCTTGAAAGTGTGGAAGCGATCACAATTCGCCAACAAATTTTCTGACATTGTAAGGGATTCTTGGAATAACATGACGATTTTGGATCAAAAATGACATCTTGTTTTCAACTCAGTTGCTAGCTGGGGAGTAGTATAACGATAGTTAGTGGAGAATAGAGTTGGATTTCACTTGTCATTTTTGATCGTAAATCATTTATATATTAATTTAGATCGCCACACGAAAATCACTTTCTCGTTCGCCCGATTTTTCATTTCCTTATATGTAGAGGTGTCGGAAATGATCGCACTTTTGTTATTTGAAATTAAAACACACCGATAGTAATTATGAAGTTAGCGAAAACCAGTAATGCGATCACAGAAAACTTGCTATATATTGAATCGTTGTAGTCGTGACAGCATTTCCCAAACATTTGTACCGTTGTGTATCAGAAATCTCATGGTCAGTCCAACCGTCAGGGAATCCTTGTAAGCGTTCACATTCTTTAGGTGTCAACCGTCTTATTCTACAACCTTCCACTAATCCAAAATCGGTACCATTACCTGTAAGTGTCCATGTCGATTCCCTATCTTGTATCCTTTTCTTCATATTAGCATTAGTGTTAGAGGTATACACCATCTTCTTTTCATCTGGATTTAACACCATAGGTACATGACCTCCACCCTTACCCATTGCTTCTGTTAATGTTGGTGACATATCTTTCATCACAGCAGTATGTTTTTGTGTTGAGCCTATAGCATAAAGTCCAGTTTTGGCTCCCATACCACCGCTCAAAGCATTAAGAGTTGGGGCTACACCATCAACTGAATAAACACGATTACCCTGACCATCCTTACCAATACAACCAACTTTCTTTATTTTTGGTTCTGCATAAAGTCCAGTTTTGGCACCATCTCCACCACCACACCCACAGATAGTGGTTGCTATTCCATCAGTGGAATAAACAGTACCTGATTGACCTTTGTGTATCTTACCAATTTGCTTAACATTTGGCTCTATTATCTTATTTTGGTAATCTGACGTTGGGTTTGCACATAAACAATGAGAAATATCCGAGATCGAGTATGTTTTCTTATCTCTATCTCCACATCTTTGTATTGACTTTGCCTCTGCAATCTTTATTCTAGTTCCACTGCCCTCTCCAGCCATAACACTTGGTGCTATTCCATCTTTAGAATAAACTCTTGAACCATTATGTTCAGTCATATTGATATGCTTAGCCTTTGGTTCTGATATCATTGTTCTTCCACCACCCCATCCTTTGTAGTAACTTGTAGTGAGTGCTGTGCTTTCTTCTGAATCACATTGGTTTTGAAGTTTCTTCCCATTTTTTCCTGATTCTTTGCATGAGTTATCATACCTTTCACTGATTTCTCTGAGAGGTAGTATTTTTCGTCTACCGCTTCCTCTAAGATGGCAGATAATGAATATTCTCTCCCTGTTCTGCGGAACGAAATATTTGCTGTTAACAAGCATGAATTCACAATCGTACCCCACTTCATCCAACGTGGTGAGGATTGTTCTATAGGTTTTCCCTTTGTCGTGAGATAGTAAGCCTTTGACGTTTTCAAGGAATAGAATAGATGGTTGTTTTTCCCTAGCAATCCGTATGATTTCAAAAAAGAGCGTACCTCTTGTATCTTCGAACCCTCCCCTTTGTCCAGCAAGTGAAAATGATTGGCAAGGAAATCCTGCACATAGGCATTGAAAGTCTGGTAATTCTTTTGGGTTGAGTTTTGTGGCATCTTTATATTCTGGCTCATGTCCAAAGTTTCTTGAGTATATTTGTCGGGCATATTGATCTATCTCACAACTCCCAATACACTCATGACCATTTCTCTCCATGCCAAGTCTGAATCCACCGATTCCAGCAAATAGGTCAAAGAACTTCATCTTCCTCACATATACTCAATCATCATCACCCAAAATAGTTTGTCCAGACTTTGTAACCGTTGTGTATAATGAAATTCCATACCATGTGTAGCCATAATGTGATTTATTAGATCTCGTTCTTTCTCTCTTTGCTCTTGTTAATGAAACAATCTTTCTGTTGAAAACATTCTTACTAATCTTGGCATCATGACCATAATCTTCAAACGCCTGCCATAACTCGTCTCCATCAATTGTCTTATTTTTGTCTATCAGAACTTTTAGTCGAACAAATTCTATTACTGGGTCTGCTTCAACTTGCCATGTATTCTTACGTTCTTCCATACTTAATGGGTTGCTGAAATTACCTCTTTTGATTAATTTTCGTAAAGTCCTCAAAAACATATTTAACATTCCAGATTTTTCCATCTCTGTACTCATTTTACTTAATTTATCAACATCCTTGGTTTCCTCTGTCCATACTATATCCCATCTGGTTAATGATAAACGCCTATACATAGCCAAACTGGTATCATGCATTTCAGGTATCTGGTTTGCTGAGAAGAACATCTTGGCATATGGTTTTAATGTAAATGGGTGTTGATTCTTCTTTTCCACGGTCATTCTATCACCACTTATCAAAGGCTTTAAAGTTTCATTCTGTTTAAGGGCATCACTCTTAATATCGGCATACACATTTAGTAATTTACCATCAAGTTCTGCTGCCTTAAACCGATTAACAACAAAGTCATGTAGTGACACCTCACAGGCATTTTCTTTTCCAAAGAAGTCTAATATCCAATCTAACCATACCGATTTTCCATTACTACCTATACCTGTATACATGAAAGCGACTTGGAATAATGGCTCCCTTAGCAGAACATATGCAGCCTCCTCAATGAGTTTCAATATTGTTTTTGGTTCAGTATGGCATTCCCGTAGGAATTTTGGTACTTCTACAGCCATTGCACTCTCATCATATATCACTGGCACTTGATTTCTATGAAGTTTATTTGGGCTATGTTCGCTTATCTCACCTGTTAAAACATCAACTATACAATTAATCAAATTAATCTTATACGGGTCAATATCGAAATCCGTTCGGTCTACATATGTGCTTCTCTGTACTATTGCTAAAACTTCCCTTACGTCATTTATACCACATTCTGGAATCATCCTTTGACACATTTCCTCAATCTTCCTTTCTCCACCAAGATTGTAAACACCATCGTCATAGTATAGAATTTCCTTTGTATCAGCTAATGTCTTAAAAGTTAATTCTTGCATAACACGCTCGGAATAATGTGTGGGGTTTTCCTTTTTTCCATCATTATTTTCGCTGGGTTCTCCGTCTTTTTCTGCCTGTTTCATACACCAATTCCAACAATCATTTCTGGTTACTGTGAAATCACGGTCATCCATCTGGTATTCATTATTTCCTTGTCTATTCCAATTCTCACATAATTGGTCGTATGTATAACGATCTGTGATACCCTGTGTTAGTATGGTAAAATTACAGAATTTTACGAATGAATTATGAATACTACCATATTTGATACCTCCCTTTGCGACATCT
>PAUC01000003.1 GCA_002712585.1 Dehalococcoidia bacterium | reverse complement strand
GGGGAAGGGGAGACTCGAACTCCCACGCCTTTCGGCACATGATCCTAAATCATGCTCGTCTACCAATTCCGACACTCCCCCATAACCTGAATCTACTACTATGATTCATCTAACCGTAACTTTGGTGACCCGCCTCGGACTCGAACCGAGAACCTACTGATTAAGAGTCAGTTGCTCTGCCAGATTGAGCTAGCGGGCCCCAAGACATAGGATTATAACATAGGGCAAAGAGAACTTTTGGGTAAGAATTCAGATCATAAGATCCGCGTTTTACCCATACCTCATGTCGTAAAATACCACATTTTATTCTTGAGCAACGTTCCTATGTCTATTAACTGAAGTGCTAATAAGCGGTTCAAAGATTAGATAACCTAAAATATTATTATAAATACAGTGAGCAACAATACGTATAGTTGAGGGTTGCACCTAACCACAGATATAATCTTGTGATGTTGATAAAAGATTTAGGCGAAATAAGATTGATTAATCGAATACAACGGATAATCAATAACAGAGCCAAATATAATCAGATAATATCTGATAATTTATTGGTAGGCATAGGAGACGATGCTGCTGTTTGGAAGGCTTCCGAATGCATCCAAGTTGCTACCACCGACACCATGGTCGAAGGAATTCATTTTAATAAAGGAACAATCCCATTCAGAGATGTAGGATGGAAAGCTATAGCGTCCAATCTCAGCGATGTGGCCGCTATGGGGGGCAAACCACTATATGCATTGATCAATTTAGGGCTTTGTCCAGAGACTCCCGTAAACAACATTGATGAATTATATGCGGGGTTCCTCGATGCCTGTATAGAATATAACTTGCAAATTATAGGAGGAAATCTGGTTAGCTCCCCAACAACTTTTATTGCCATACAGATAACAGGCGAATCCACACACGAACCCATGTTAAGATCCAATGCAAAACCTCTAGATCAAATTGGCATAATCGGCTGGTTAGGGTCTTCTAAAGGCGGGTTTGAATTGATTTCACATCCCTGTGTTATGACGTCCACCGAGGCGAAGCAACAATTGCTAAACGCACATATTCATCCAATCCCACGTCTGAAGGAGGGTAATATACTTAGTGATAACGGCGTTTCAGCTGCTATGGACATTAGCGACGGACTTCTTACGGATCTACATAAATTTTGTGAGGCCAGTCGCCTATCCGCTAAGATAGATGCCTGCAAATTGCCAATAGAAAAAGCCCTTATAAATGTTTTTCCGGATAATTATATGGACTACGCATTAAACGGAGGTGAAGATTATGCCTTAATGTTTTCTACCTCTCAGGAAATTATGGAACATTTGAAAAGAATAATCCCGACACCTATCAGCGTCATAGGAAATGTGGAGGAAGGACCCATAGGAGAAGTTATAATTATTGACAAACTTAGAAATCACATCTTAACAGCATCAAGTGGTTGGGATCATTACAAATGACGCATACCAGGGTAGAATTCATATCACGTAGTCCAGAGGATACACAAACGTTCGGAAAACGCATGGGCCAAATGGCCAAAGCAAATGATATTTTCTTATTAACCGGCCCACTAGGGGCCGGGAAAACCTGTCTTACACAAGGAATCGTATGGGGGCTCGGTTGTCATGAATATGCCCGGAGCCCTACCTTTATTATCGCCACCATATACCAAGGGCGTTTGCCAATTTATCACCTTGATCTCTTTAGAATCGAAAGTTCGTTAGAATTACTGGATATAGGTGTCGAAGAATATTTGGAAGGAGAAGGGGTATGCATAATTGAATGGGCTGATAGAACAAATGACTTATTCCCGTTGGATAGCATAAAAATCAATCTAGAACACACCCGGAATCGGACCCATAGGAAAATAACAATTATTGCTCCAGACACCTCTTCTGGAAATTTACTGCGTGATTTGGTCTCAGGTTTTTAGAAAATGTTGTTAGCTATAGACACTTCCACCAAACATGCAGGGCTTTTACTTTGGAATTCCGGGGTTATTGCATCTACTTCGTGGTATTCGAAATATAATCACACCAAACATGTAATAGCTGAATTAGATAAGCTAATCTCGGAAAATAATTTCCTAGTTTCTGACATAAAAGCGATTGCTCTAGCTATAGGACCTGGGTCGTTCTCTGCACTGCGAGTAGGTTTTAGCATAGCAAAAGGTCTATGCATAGCCTTAAAAATTCCACTGACTGGAATTTCCACACTTTTGGCAGAAGCATATTCATATAGAGGAACTTCTCAACCTATTTGCCCACTTATATTCTTAAATCAACGGACAATTGCACTAGGACACTTCGTAATCGACAAATCCAACTACATAACGACCATTCAACCGGAAACAATAGTCCCAACCGACAAACTCGCTCAATTCCTACCCAAGGGATCAATGGTTTGCGGAGAAGGAACTCAGACTCTGCAATCAATGATTAATAACGTTTCCATCTCTGAAATCACCATAGTAGAATATTGTAGCCCATATCGTCGACTTGAAAGTTTGGCTCAACTGGGTAGTTCACAATTAGATGCAGGATTTTACGATGACCCTGAAACGCTACAACCTCGATACCTTAGAGAACCTAATATAACAAAACCCAACCCAGCTAAATTAATTAAACTAGGCAAAAGCCAAAAGGAGCTGATGTGAATAATCAAACCGAAAGAACCCTCGTCCTAATAAAGCCTGACGCTGTTCAGAGAGGGCTAGTAGGAGATATTATATCTAGACTTGAATCACGCGGTTTAAAAATTTCTGGATTAAAAATTATAAAGATAGAACGGACTATCGCTGAACAACATTATAGGATTCATCAAAACCGTCCGTTCTTTCCTAAACTAGTGGACTTTATAACTTCTAGTCCTGTGGTAGCTATAGTCTTTCAGGGGCGCAATGCTGTAGAAGTCACCCGCAACACCATGGGACAAACCAACCCATCAGAAGCAACGCCAGGTACTATTAGGGGTGACTTCGCTATCGATATCGGACGGAACCTGATTCATGGCTCAGATTCAATCAAAACAGCCGGAGAAGAAATCCTGATATTTTTTACTGCCAATGAATTATTAGACTACGAAGTGAGTACTGATCCATGGATCACTGAACCCTAACAACCCGTGGGGCATCGATCCACAATTCCTCCAAATTATATGTCTCCCTTTCTCCTACCCTGAATATATGGACGACAACGTCCTTAAAATCTAACAGTTGCCATCCAGACCCCGTAGTTCCTTCTACACCATACACTTTAATTTTTTGTTTCTTGAGGTTGGAAATCATTTCTTCTTGTATCGCTTTTGCCTGTCTATCAGAATTCACCGAGAGAATCACAAAATAGTCGGCAAATGGAAATATTTCTGTTATATCGAGCAATACGATATCTTCCGCCTGGAAATCGGACGCTAGAGAAACCAGTTTATGGGCTAAATCTAAAGAATTCAGTTGCAATTCACCATACATGATATCTAAAGATTATATATCTATATTGTCTACTCTACCAATCAAAAGATTCATTCAATTCTATTGCCTTTAAGCAACCATTCTCTATAATATGTTCACACACTCTTAGTAACTACTAAACTGCAGAAGAAATGAACTACAGTACATACCAGACAGAAGCCATCGAGAAAGACATGCACGTCTTTCTCGATAGATACCTGCCAAAAAGAAAACCAATCTCGCTAGATGATTACGACTGGTCTGCAATAGAAAATTCCTCCGCTGATGTGGAATTCATGGAGGCCGTTGCATTTGTAACCTTAGTGGAATCCAACCCTGAAGCCCCCGCCCAGGTTTTGTTAGCAGCTTCTGACCGCAGTAACTCACCCTGGTTGAGGCGATTTATCACCGAAACGTGGTTGCAAGAAGAAAGTATGCACGCTGTTCCCTATAAAGAATATCTGATACGGACCGGATCATATTCACGCACATTTATTGAAACAGAGATTAAGAAAGTCATTGATCGCGGATTTATACATGGGTCAGGCTACACAGAATTACAGGCCGCTACCTACGGTTGGCTTCAAGAATTAATCACTTGGCGTTTTTACGAAACAATGCGCGAATATTTACAAAATCAACAGTCGGCAGAAAATCCATCCACCAAATTACTCATAAAAATATTGGATGATATCGCAAAACAAGAAAATTTCCATAGGCACGTTTATAAAACCGGAATAGCTACCATCCTCAAGTATCAGCCATTTCGAAAAAATGAAGTTGTTAAGGCTGCTGTTCAATTTACAATGCCAGGTCATCATATGGCCCCGGAATGGCAATCTAAGGCTCCACACTGGGCCACCAAGTACAACTTCCCGATAAAGAAATTGATCCAGGATATGACCAAAGGTCTAGTGGAATTTACTGGATACCGAGGGTTAGGTCAGGCATCGTTACTATACGGATTACATAATAAGATATTTTTCCCATGGCATCTAAGGGCTTTGATAAACGTGTTAAAACCCGTGGCAAATTGGTCCTACAATTCCCCGTTTAACTATCTTACCGGAAGAATAATAGCCAAAGCATTTTAAGTGCTGTGCTCTACCTACCGATTTCTCTCGCCTCAATATGATCATAACTAAAAAAGTTGCAGGCATTATGCATTTTACGAAAAACCTTGGCTATCAAGCAGAAAACTGGATCCAATATGGAAGGATTTTGAAACCCCGTGTCCACAATTAATATTCGTAACATAACCATCATCGCACATGTAGATCATGGAAAAACAACACTAGTAGACGCCCTACTAAAACAAAACAATATTTTTGGCGAGCGAGAAGAACCTGGCGAACTAATAATGGATAGTAATCCTTTAGAAAAAGAAAAGGGCATAACCATACTAGCCAAAAATACATCCATAAGATACAAAGACGTAAAAGTTAACATTATTGACACGCCAGGCCATGCAGATTTCAGTGGAGAAGTTGAGCGAGTAATGAACATGGCAGACGGCTGCATACTACTAGTAGATTCGGTTGATGGGCCTATGCCCCAAACGAAATACGTTCTGCAACAAGCGATTAACTATGGATTGACTCCAATAGTCGTTATAAACAAAATCGATCGGCCTCAACGTCGACCAGAAGAAGTGCTGAATCAAATCGACGACCTTTTCCTTGAGTTAGCCACCAATGAGTCGCAACTTGACTATCCAGTCTTATACGCTTCCGCAAGATACGGATATGCCGTATTAAATATAAATGACAAGCCGAACGATATTAGTCCATTGTTGGATGTCATTCTAGACCGTATACCTCCTCCCACTGGGTCATCTTCAGAACCATTTCAACTACTAGTTACGGCCCTTGATCATGATGATTATGCCGGCCAGATTGCAATTGGCAAACTATCGAGGGGCACAATAGGACAAAAATCTAAAGCTTCCTTAATCTCAACAAATCGGTCCATCTCAAACCACACTATTGAAAACACTTTTGTATTTGACGGGATGCGAAAAACAAAGGTCTCTCACGCCTCTGCAGGAGAAATAGTTGCAATTACTGGATTGGAAAATGTTCGCATTGGAGATACGATAGCCGATGCTGCAAATCCTGAGCCTCTACCTCCAATTCATGTTGATGAACCAACTGTGAAAATGACCTTTGGAGTAAATACTTCACCACTTATGGGAAAAGAAGGTGATTATCACACCACTCGTGAATTGTATAAACGCTTAATTGAAGAAATCCGTACAAATGTAGGGCTGCGGGTTTCACCTACAGATGATACAGATGAATTTAATGTGAGTGGAAGAGGGGAATTGCACCTGTCTGTTTTAGCTGAGACTATGAGAAGAGAAGGGTACGAATTTCAAGTATCTCAAGCTAAACCCATATTTAAAATTGTGGATGGNAAAACCCATGAACCNTTTGANAATCTGCNTATAGAAACTAATGANTCATATTACGGTGTTTTGAGTGAAAACTTGAATCGGAGACTAGCAGTACCTGAAGATGTTATTAATGATGGTTCAGGGAATTTACGCTTAAGCTTTCTAATTCCAACAAGAGGTTTAATTGGTTTTCGTTCATTCTTCCAGAAGGCCACACGCGGCGACGGAATAATGTCTAGTACATTCGCTGGATATCAAAGTAAACAGGGTAATGTAAGGAGATCTAACCAAGGCTTCTTAGTTGCTTCACAGGCTGGTATATCCGTGGCATTTGGACTGACTAATGCTCAAGAGAGAGGAAAAACCATGGTAGATCCTGGGAAGAAAATTTATGAAGGAATGATAGTTGGTTTGCACACTAGACCTACTGATCTTGTGGTTAACGTATGTAAAGAGAAAAAATTAACCAATATGCGTTCGTCGACAGCTGATATAGTTACAAAATTAATTAAGCCTGTCGAACTATCATTAGAAGAATCCTTGGATATTATTTCCGAAGAAGAATTGATTGAAATCACTCCTCAACACCTACGNCTTCGTAAGAGAATTCTTTCAACCACAAACCGGCTTCGATACGAAAAAAATGCAAGTAAATCTACTGCAGTAATTAAATAACTAGAATATTATGATACTAAGACCTAATTTTTGAACTAGTGACTTGGGACCTCTAGTCACCTCAACATCTAGATGATAGTCTATTAAAATGCCCCTAGACAATAAAACACATCAGGCAGTCGTAGCAATGAGCGGTGGAGTTGATTCTTCCGTAGCGGCTTTGTTACTAAAAAATGCCGGACTCAACCCTATTGGTATAACTATGCGAATTTACGACGTGGATAAAACTCCTGATTTACCACGGAATTATCAGGGATGTTGCACCGTTGATGATGCAGAGGACGCACGACGAGTATGTGAAATTTTAGACATACCTCACTACGTAATGGATCTCAGAAAAGAGTTTCAAACCTACGTCATTAACTATTTCCTTTCAGAGTACCAACTTGGAAACACTCCTCATCCTTGTATAGCATGTAACGACAAAATCAAATTCTCGTTCCTACTAGAAAGAGCCCGTTTCCTTAACGCACACTATGTCGCTACCGGGCATTATGCGAGGATAGAATCAAGTGAACGTGGGTTTTCGCTATTAAAAGGCCTGGACGCAAATAAGGACCAATCTTATGTGCTTTACAATATGGGACAAAAGGAATTATCTCAAAGCCTTATGCCTGTGGGGTCTTATTCAAAAACAGCTATCAGGCAATTGGCTTATGAGGCCGGATTTCCAAATGCCAATAAACCAGATAGTCAAGAAATTTGCTTTATTCCATTGGGAGACTACCGGGCTTTCTTGAAGGAAAAAGTCCAACCCAAACCGGGGTTGTTGACTGATTCTAACGGAACAGTCCTAGGGCACCACAAAGGCATTGAATTTTACACGATAGGCCAACGGCGAGGATTGGAAATTAAGAGCACAGTTCCCTTATATGTCACTGCTATCGATCCAGATTCAGGGATTATAACCCTAGGACCCGATAGCGAGCTCTTTCAGTCCGAACTTTTTGCTGANAAAGTCTCGTGGATATCTGGAAAGCCGCCAGAGGCCGGATCAGAAGTTATGGTAAAAATACGATACAATGCCACAGAAACCCCGGGGAGATTATTTGCAACTGCGAATAACACCACTCAGGTAGAACTTTACGACATGCAGAGGGCAATAACCCCTGGACAAGCCGTCGTTTTCTATAGAGGGGATGAAGTGTTAGGAGGCGGGCGAATAACAAGACCGCCTCNGCCNATTTCCGCACTAAAGAANTCCTCCATTTCCCATGCCTAATTTTGACTGGGAATATCGCCTAAATTCGCACGGATTCACCCTCATAGCCGGCATTGATGAAGTAGGCAGAGGCCCACTTGCGGGTCCAGTAGCTGCCGGCGCAGTTATATTAAATTCCTCTGCAGCGCATGTGAAACCTTGGTTGGAAAAAATAGACGACAGTAAAAAATTAACCTCCTCGGCACGCGAACGTGCGGCAACAGAGATTAGGAACCACTGCCAATGCCTTGGAATCGGATTGGCTAGCCCAAAAGAAATTGACTCNATAGGAATATCTGAAGCAACAAAGNTAGCTATGATACGGGCAATCANAAAATTAGATGTGCANCCAGAATATCTATTGATAGATCACGTTAAACTTGTCGAAGCCNGAATTCCNTTTACTAGTCTAACAAAAGGAGATGCCATATCTTACTCTATTGCAGCAGCATCCATCGTAGCCAAGGTAGCNCGTGATAAATTAATGGCCGAAGCAAACAGAANCTATCCTGGCTATNATTTTGATAAAAATAAGGGGTATGGNACAAAAGNCCACATAAACTCTATCAAATTATTAGGACCNTCACCATTTCATNGAAAGTCNTTTGCCCCAATCAAAGNCTANCCTGATATNAATTTAGANAACTATTGAANCACTTTTATCGTTNACCCAACNATATGACAAAANATCACCTTGTTACCATTTCTTCACCATACATGATAAGGATATAATGGAAGNCATGGAAAGTGTTGTAGGAAGACCNNCCCTCCAGTATNTNAAGGAACGAATTTTCGGTTTATACGTTATTATAGATCCCAATCTTACCGGCGGAAGAAATCCAATAGAAATCGCGAAACAAACACTTGCCGGCGGCGCCAATATTATACAATTGCGCGCAAAGAACCAACCCGATTCTCTTATGCTATCTCTGGCCCAAGAAATAGCCAATATTTGCAATGATTACGGGTCTTTATTTATTGTGAATGACCGCGTTGACATAGCTATCATTTCTCGAGCGCATGGGGTCCATTTAGGATTGGATGATCTCCCATTATCTGATGCAAGAACAATATTGAAACACAACCAAATTTTGGGCTGTTCAACCCATTCTTTAGAAGAAGCCCTTGCAGCCAAGATAAATCTACCGGATTATATAGCTGTCGGCGCAATGTATCCCACCACAGCCAAAGAACAACCGATCGTAGGCGGCCCTCCTCTTTTGCGCAAAATAAAGAGCNTAATTGATTTGCCCATAGTNGCTATTGGTGGTATCACTCAAGAAAATGCAGGTNCGGTTATNCAAGCCGGAGCAGATGCAATATGTGTAATAAGTGCNGTNGGTTTGGCCNCNGATCCCAAAAATGCAACCGAAAAACTTAGAAACAGCATTCGAANAGCGGGTGGTAAAACTGAATGAATAACAAACGTCATGCAGCTCTAGAACAAATAGCTGCAAAAGCACAAGAAGCTTTTACCGAAAAAAATGCCATACGTGAGCGAGCATTACAATACTCCCGTTCTATTATACGGCTGTCGGCCAATGCAATCAGATCCGTACACCGACGAGAAACAACCAAGGCTAAGGACCTCATATCCGAGGCGGCGAATTATATAAAACAGACGAACACGATATTGCAAACTAACCCTGAAATCTATTACGCTGGATATCTCGCTGAAGCTCGTAAAGAGTTTAGTGAAGCCAACATAACTATGGCCTTGCTTTTACAACAACCTTTACCTCAACCAGAGGAACTCGGAGTCAATATCATTGACTACCTGAAAGGAATGGGAGATTCAGTGGGAGAGGTGCGTCGTTATATATTAGATTCTTTGCGACGGGACGAATGGCAGCAATGCGAAGATGCTATGGAAATTATGGATCAAATATATACCCTGCTCGTCACACTAGATTTCCCCGAGGGGGTAACCGGGGGATTGCGCAATACCAACGATATGGTGAGAAAAACCCTGGAACGTACCCGAGGGGATTTTACAGTCGCCTTTAGGCAGAAAAGACTCGAGGATATCCTGTCTTCAGCCGAACATGCCACAACAATTAAAAGAAGTTATTAAGGAGTCTTTAGCCAAAAATGTTTTCAATTATTTCAGCCATCATCGCGGGATCATTAGCACTCTTTTTTGCAGGTGTTATCGCATTAATAACCTTACGGGAAGGAGAAGGCACAGAGAAAGTCCGTGAGATAGGTCGTGCAGTACAAGATGGGGCCATGACATTTTTACGAAGAGAATATACCGTCCTTCTACCCTTCGTCGCCATTATCACAGTTGTTTTATGGCTGGGGATAGATTTCATGCAAAATGATTCACTGATTCCAAAAACGGCCCTCTCATATTTAGCTGGAACAGCTCTTTCAGGGGTATCCGGATTCTTGGGCATGAACATGGCTGTTCGAGCCAACACCCGAACCACGAATGCAGCTACAAGAGGCCTCAATCCTGCACTAAGGATCGCATTTTCATCGGGTACTGTAATGGGCATGACAGTAGTGGGGCTAGGGCTTCTGGGTGTAACTCTGCTGTATCTAATATTCCAAGATATAAGTATAGTGGCCGGATTTGGCCTGGGNGCATCTTCTATAGCACTGTTCGCAAGGGTGGGGGGTGGAATTTTTACAAAAGCGGCCGATGTAGGAGCAGACTTAGTCGGTAAAGTTGAGGCAGGAATCCCGGAAGACGATCCCCGAAACCCTGCAGTAATAGCTGATAACGTAGGTGATAACGTTGGAGATGTAGCTGGAATGGGAGCAGATCTTTTCGAGTCTTACGTTGGATCGATAATTGCTGCTATCGCACTTGCTGGAGCTACCATAACAATTGGCCTAAACAACTCATTGGCGTATGACGCGGATATGGCAGTTTTGCCATTGCTGGTAGCAGCCCTCGGCATAATATCATCTGTCCTTGGTACTTTCTTCGTCAGAAGCAGCGAAGACGCCACTTTTGGGCAGCTTCTCTGGGCGCTACGAAAAGGCATAATCGCCTCAGCCGTATTAGTAATAGTTCTCTCACTGGCTGCAGTAAGTTACTTAGACGTATCCTTCAATTCATTCTGGGCGATATTGTCAGGTCTATTCGCAGGAATAATCATTGGTTTCACAACGGAATTCTATACTTCTTATGACTACAGCCCTACAAAATCTGTGGCAGACGCCAGTCAAACCGGGGCCGCTACTAACATTATCGCTGGTCTAGCTACGGGTATGCAAAGTACCATGATCCCAGTAATAGTAATATCACTAGCAATCTTTGTATCATTCGAGCTACTAGGTTTTTATGGAGTCGCGTTAGCAGGAGTCGGAATGCTTTCTACCCTTGGAATAACCCTAGCAACGGACGCATACGGACCAGTAGCAGATAATGCTGGAGGCATAGCAGAACAAGCACATCTACCACCAAAGGTACGAGAACGAACTGACTCATTAGACGCACTTGGAAACACAACTGCAGCCACAGGCAAGGGATTTGCAATTGGCTCTGCAGCTCTCACATCGCTTGCTCTAATGGCAGCCTATGCAATCTCAGTCGGCCTTGTCCAGATCCAAGATAACGAACCAATTCTAGTACTTAATCTCCTTAATCATAAAACGCTTATAGGTCTTCTAATAGGAGCTATGCTCCCTTCCATCTTTTCAGCTATGACTATGAAAGCCGTTGGGAGGGCTGCCTTTTCGATAGTGAACGAGGTTAGACGCCAATTCAAAGAAATCCCTGGCATAATGGAGGGGACCGGCAAACCCGATTACGAACGATGTGTAGATATCAGTACCCGCAGTGCATTAAAGGAAATGATCAATCCTGGTCTCATGGCTGTGGGGGTGCCCATATTGATAGGATTCGTGCTCGGGAAAGAAGCCTTGGGAGGATTACTTTTTGGTTCACTCTCCTCAGGATTCCTACTAGCAATTATGATGGCCAACGCGGGAGGCACTTGGGATAACGCGAAAAAGTTTATTGAACTAGGCAATCTGGGCGGAAAAGGTTCGGATACTCACAAAGCAGCAGTTGTAGGCGATACAGTCGGAGATCCATTCAAAGACACGTCCGGTCCATCAATAAACATACTATTAAAACTTATGGCTATCGTATCTCTTGTTTTCGCGCCAGTCTTTGAAAGCTTTGTCCCTCTTATCGACAGACTAATCTGATTAAGAGTTTTCCAGGAAATCGAGCGGGCGTAGCTCAATGGTAGAGCCCCAGCCTTCCAAGCTGGTTATGTGGGTTCGATCCCCATCGCCCGCTCCAAAATAACTTATATTGGACTAAAGTTATATCTAAACCGTAGGAAATGATTATCCAGCATGCTAGAATGACTTCTCCTTATACCAAGTCTGCCCAGCAGACTTATAAATTTGGCAAAAGGGCTATTTAATGTCCCGGTTTATTTTTCTCGTAGGGTCAGCTTTTATTGTAACGTTGTTCCTTCTGAGCTTTACTATTTGTAATGCCAGATGGATGGGTGTTTAACGGCATTTCGGTAAAGTTAAGTCCCCATTTGGCATAACTGACCCTAATGCAGTGTCCAGGTATACATTGGTGAATCTATTTAATCAAGGTGATCACAATGTCCATGAACAACTTTACAGAGGGAATCGTAAATATACATGACATAAATCTTCATTACAGGGATTGGGGAGGACAAGGACAGGCCGTACTTTTACTGCACGGCCTCGCATCTCATTCTGGAATATGGGACCTTGTAGGACCCATGCTCAGTCACAATAACCAAGTTATAGCAATAGACCAACGTGGCCACGGCCAAAGCAGCAAACCAAACGATGGTTACGATTTCCAAACTGTCACAAGAGATGTCTACCAATTTATCAACAAAATTGGATTGCATTCTCCAGTAATCGTAGGACATTCTTGGGGCGGAAATGTAGCACTAAATTTCGCAGCTACTTACCCTAACAATACTAGCGGCATAATAATGGTAGATGGCGGATTTATCGAACCGTCCTCTCATCCCGGATGGAACTGGGAAAAAGCAAAAACCGAACTCACACCGCCTAATTGGAAGCAAACCACACTAGAACAACTACGCAAACGCATTCGTACCGGAACTCTATCCCCATACCTAACTTCGACAATAGAATCAATCATCATCAGAAATTTTTATGTTAACAAGCTTGGATTCATACGACCACATTTATCATTTAAAAACCATATGAAAATCGTTAGATCTCTTTGGGAACATCATCCCAGTCGCCTATACAAGAATGTAAAGTGCAGTGCCCTTGTTGTAGCAGCCTACAACTCAATAACAAAAGGGCCTCTAAGTGATACAAAAATCGCCTGGGTCAAAAACGCTGTTGATCTTCTACCCAAAGGCAATGTCATTTGGCTTAATGAAACCATACATGATGTGCCACTACAAAGACCACAAACCTTAACAAATGAAATAAACAAGTTTATTCTCTCTTTGTGACATCCTAAACTATTTTTGCGAATGATTCGTTCCTGGCCATCTCGTTGACATGAGCCATAGGGCACTGATATATTTACCTTCCGTCCTTTACACAAAAGAAACATATTTCTGATGCAGTGAGAATTAAACCGACATCATCTATCCAGGCTTACTTGGACATACAAAACAGGCGAGGTTTTATTAAGCTCAGCAAGCCTTCAATATACATGGTTAACCTTCGAACCCGTCCCTATAGTGACGGCGTTTTTGCGTAATGAACCAATTCACTTTTAAATAAGAGGCATCTGTGGAAAAAAACGACCTGATAGTTAGATTCGCCGGCGAAGGTGGCCAGGGCGTGGTCACATCTGCCGAGGGATTGGCACAGGCTGCAGCGCAAGTTGGATATCATGTCCTGACATATGCCACATTTCCTTCTCAAATTATGGGCGGGCCGACTTGGACCCAAACACGTATATCAATTGATCCCGTGTTAAGCACCGGTGATCAACTAGACATTCTTGTCGCATTTAATAAAGAAGCATACGATACACACATAGGTGAAATTGGGACTGACGGAGTNATAATCTACAACTCCGAGGAATTTGAATTACCTAGCGCAAGAAACGTGTTAGGTATGCCCGTAACCCAACTCGCCAAATCTACTGGNAATCCTCGCGCTGCCAACATGGTAATAATAGGAGCCATAGCCCACCTAGTAAACATGCCCCAAGACTATTTAAACGAATTCGTAACTAAAAGGTTTACCAGGGGCAGAACAAACGACGAACAAATCATTTCTTCTAACATTGAAGCAATGCTCTTGGGCCGGGAAACATCAGCTAAAACCAAGATTACCCTAGGAACATTAACTGAAGCATCCAAATCCACTGTTAAGCAGATCCTTGTGAAAGGGAACGAAGCGATTTCACTTGGAGCAGTAGCTTCCGGTCTTAACTTCTACGTTGGGTATCCTATATCTCCTGCCACCACGATATTAGTATGGATGGAACAAAATTTAGTAGCAAACGAAAAGTTTGTTTACCAGGTAAGCTCAGAGATCGAATCTATTACCGCACTGCTTGGGGCTGGATTTGCAGGCCGAAAAGCCATGACAGCCACAGCAGGTCCAGGCCTCAGTCTCATGAGCGAAGGAATTGGACTCGGTTGGATGGCAGAGATTCCATGTGTAGTGGTAGACGTACAGAGAGGCGGGCCGGCTACAGGCTTGCCAACAAAAACCGAACAATCTGATTTGCTTGCGTGCTTCCATCCCGCACACGGTGACATATCAATACCCGTGATAGCCCCTGGTTCTGTAGAAGAATGTTTTTACGCAACAGTTTCTGCATTTAATTGGTCGGAACGCTATCAAGGCCCCGTGATACTGATGAACGAAATGTCCATGGCGGAGCGGGCACAAAANATCCCCATACCAGATTTAGAAAAACTCCAAATTGAAAATAGATCTGTTTACAATGGAAGTAACGGGTATATGCGATATGCCGGAGATAGTGTGTCCCCGATGCCTATTCCAGGTCATCCAGGTGCTTACATAGCTAATGGAAGTGAACACGATCCTTCTGGTGATACTACACATCTACCAAACCGACATATAGAAATGACCCAGCGACGTTTCAATAAATTGAAACTATTAACCAACGGTACATATGAGAGTTTAAATCAAGAGGCTCCCATTGCTCTNATGCCCTGGGGAGGCACTAAAGGTCCNGGTATGGAAGCATACCAGCTTTTGACCAAACAGAACATTTCTTTAGGCTGGGTTTATACCATGTTCTTAAACCCCCTACCTGAAACCCTTCTCACACAACTCAGGGCAAAAGACCTTGTCATAGTACCTGAGTTAAATTTTATGGGACAATGGTCTAGTATTCTCCGCTCGCATGGAATAAATGCCATATCCATAACTCAGTACACAGGGCTACCATTCAAAGTACAAGATCTTGCTCAACGCATTCTAGATGTAATGAAATCTCATACAAAAAGGACGGTTAAGATATGACATTAAAAAATCCTGAGTATGATTTCAAATGGTGTCCCGGNTGCGGTGATTTTGGNGTAAGAAGAGCATTAGAATTTGCTATGAAATCNAGGATCCANGAAAAAGAGATTCCTCTTGTAAATAATGTTGTCGTAGCGGGAATCGGATGCTCAGGCAACTTAGTACATTTGTTAGAGGGGGACCAACCCTACGGCTTTCATGGGATCCATGGTAGAACCCTTCCAATCGCACTAGGAGTCAAGATGGGCCGCCCAGATCTAAACGTGGTGGTGGTAGCTGGAGACGGAGATTTCTTAAGCATAGGCATGGAACATATAGCACCACAAGCAGCTCGTAATTTAGACATATGTGCAATAATCATGGATAATGCCGTTTACGGATTGACTAAAGGGCAAAGTTCTCCCACAACATTGTTTGGAGCTACCACTAGCTCTACACCGTTCGGGAAATTGGAGGAAAAACTCAACCCTCTAGAACTGTATATGAGTTACGGTGTGTCATTTATAGCATCTGGTTTTTCAAGCAAACCCAGAGACCTGGCAAAGTTGATAACAGCAGGTATGGATCACCCAGGATTTGCCATAATCCACATACAATCTCCATGCACAACCTATAATGATACCTACGAGGAACTGAAAGGTAATGTAAAAAAGGGCATCCCTGGACAATTATGGGATTTACCAGACACACACGACCCATCTGATAGGGACGCAGCCTATACGGCAATAAAGTCCTCGGGCTGGCCCGTAGGAATTCTATATCAGGATACAAATCGGCTCCCGTTTCATCAACAAGTAGATAAAATGAGATCCTCTGTTAATTCAAAGACAGTGAGTCAGCTTATAGACAAATACATTGTCTAACAGATTCAGTAAATGCTGTAGCATTGGAACCCAATACAACTGATAGCTGATATCGACTTTTCTGTGAAAGCCATTAGTTTGAGATAAAGTTTATAAAACTCAACAGTCAGTTAAATTGCGTTATCTATGGTTCCTCCTCTTCCTCCAAACCCTCATACTTACTCGGACAAAGGACACTAACCGTTTCAGCTTGAAATATCTCATCAGCGCCATATACACCTTGGATAATTATTTCTGTCCGTTCATCGAAAAAAAGATCCGGGACTACTCCAGAATATGTCGCTCGTAACGTATGATCCCCTTCAAAAAGCATGAATTCAGCAGTTGTGTCGAGCTCATTTCTGACAAAAGATTGAGCGACCAACTCTCCCTTCACTCTGAAATTACGTCCCCCTTTTGCTCCTGAAAATTCATCTAGCTCCCCCACCGTAAAATAATAGCTAGTGTTGCCTGGAAATGCTGCGGATACTAAATAACCAATGCCAAGCAATAGAACGAACCCTATAAGGAAAAATCTTGATTTGCCTACCAACGCATTCCTTATAAGGGCCACAAGGTTTTGCAAATAATTGTTATAAAAGGTAGCCAAACCATCTCCCACGATAGCTTAGGATTGGAAGACTAATGGTATCCTACGAATCTAGTTGTATCAAGGTAAACCATTGAACACATTATACCAATTCATTTTAGGGTTCAGTGACGGTGGTATATGTCTTAAGGATATCCTTAAGCTCTCTGTATTTTCTACTGTTAAAAACCACATAGCCAAATAAAAGAATCCAAGATATCCCGTAAGCCGCTATCAGATAACCAACATTATCGTCTGGCACACACGTTAATTTTTCAGACCAGAATATATCATCGGTATTAAACTTACCCTCTAGGAGAACATCACAACTACCTGAATAAAACCTGCCGGGTATATTACTGCTTGTTATTACACTTATAGTTATATTGTCGGAAATCATCTTAAAAACAGTAGAATTGCCATCGGATCCTTCCATTAAACTCCCGACAACATAATTGCCTCTTAGCTTAAAATCCCGGTCTAGCCTCTCATCTAACCCTATTTCTCCCACAGTCACGTGGCCTCCACCTTCATTTCCCAAATAATACCAAGTAAAGGTTCCCACTCCAAAAATTAGGATCAGAATAGGAGCAAGGCTTAAACATGCAATCTTTACCAAGGGGGATTTAGACAACATAGGCAAACCAAAAATATCCCACAAAACCCATAGACCATAACCTAGGAACAACGCTAAGATAACGATATTGAGCCCAAACAGATATGGAATATTTGTTAACGGCATATTTATCAACGTTATCATTTGCTAATTATCCATGTCCAAGGGGACATTCTGCCTGACCATATCCTCAGTTCTTTTTAGGGACACTCTAAACCACAATAGATATACGAACAGAGAGCTAAAGGCCAATAAAGAGAAATAGAGGGTAGTCTTCATATCAGGGTGTAGACCGGACTCTGTAGACCCAACTCCTAAAACTAACCTTTGGTGCTGACTATTCCACCAATTGACTGCGAAATAGACTAATGGCAGATTAATTACACCTATAATTCCCAAAATAGCGGAGTATCTAGAGCCCTGGTAATGATTGCCGCTGTAAGATCGTACCATCAGATAGGACACATAGATTAACCACAGAACTAAAGTTGTAGTCAGCCTAACATCCCAAGTCCACCAAATGCCCCAGACTGGTTTTGCCCATATAGGCCCAGTAATTAGAACTAGTGTAGTAAAAACAACTCCCAATTCGGCAGAAGCGCTGGCAAGATTATCCCACTTCTGTTCACGTGTCCTGAGATATTGGATACTACCAAAAAACACGATTCCGAACGCTAGGAATGCTATCCATGCCGACGGGACATGTATGTAAAAAATCCTCTGAACATGACCCATATGAACTTCGGTAGGAGCCCACATAAAAATCAAAAAAACGTTTATTGAAAGCAGGATAAAGACTACGAGTAAGAACAAAAATCGCATAATATGGTTTTATATACCCTTAATTAAATAATACCTTGTTGCTTTTTGACATATCTAGTAAACATCTATTCTTCCATAGCAACCCCGAAAGCCCAAGGGCAAACTACAAGGAAAATAGCATCGAACACGACTATAAGGCCTACCCATCTACCAATTCCAATTATATTAACCGTATCTGTGATTACTCCCGAGGAGGCCTCTACGACACCAATAATGATTGGCGTGACCACCGGAAAGAACAACAATGGTAGCATAATTTCCCGAGAACGCAGGTTAAAGGCAATCGCGGAGAAGAGGGTTCCAACAGTCGCAAACCCAAGAGTCCCAAGGAATATTATACCAATCAGATTGAAAGAGATTGAGTCAAAATTGAAAAGGACAACGAAAATAGGTAAAACTAAAGATTCTATAACAACCATGAAAATAAACATTGAAATCATTTTTCCAAAGAATATTGCGTCCCTACTAACCGGACACAATAATAATCCGTCCAGACTACCCTTATCTCCCTCTGCAATAAAAGCTCTGCCCATAGCCAAGACTCCTGCAAAAGCGAAGGCCAACCATAAGATTCCTGGAGCTAAATATTCAACGGTTGCTGGAGTGATGTTGAGCGCAAAGTTGAATATAACAATAACCATTAGAGCAAAGATCAGGGCCGATACCATTATGTCCTTAGTCCGCAATTCAAGCATGATATCCTTCCAAGCTATGACAAAAATCGGTCTAATAAATTCCCTCAAGGAGCACTCTCCAACTGCTCTAAAAATATATCGTGGAATCGACCTTCATCCATATCAACCCTACTGGCCCTGTAAACAATTGTTCCCTTAGATAAAAAGGCAACTTCGTCCGCCCATTTTAAACCTATTTCGGAGTTGTGCGTAGCCATAACAATGGTTCTATTGCCTCGAGTACTCTTGAATAGAAACGGTCCAACGTCATCCAACATTTGCTTATCCAGCCCAGATTCAGGTTCATCTAAAAGTAGGACATCTGGGTCATGTAGAAGCGCCCTGGCAATTGACAATCGTTTTTGCATCCCATGAGATAAATCCCTTGCCTTTTGATCTTTCTGGGACACTAAGTTCACCTTACCCAATACATCAGAAATACGGTCAGACAAATCATCCAAATCAAACATGTTTCCAAAAAACCGGAGGTTCTCCTTACAGGTCATATCCTCATAAAGCATTGGGTCATGCAACACTACACCTATCGATCTCCGAATTGCATCAGGTTCTAGATGAGTCGAGTTGCCATTTATCCAAATTTCACCATTGTCTGGACGATATCTCGTGGATAAGAGTTTCAAAAGAGTGGTCTTGCCAGAGCCATTTCGTCCAAACACTACTAACCGTTTGCCTCGCTCAAGAGTTAAATCAAAACATCTCAAGACAGAAGCAGCCCCAAAGCTCTTTGATAGACCTTCAACTCGTATGCCTAGCGGCTCTTTTTGAATTTTCGAGTATGCAATTTTACGCATCATACCAATCCTTACATTTGAATCATTATATTACTAAATAACCATTTCTTTATATTTTCATGCCGAACAGCGGCCTGGCCCATTTGATTTTCTTTACAATTTCATATATTAATAGGCCACCCCCATACGTTATCAATAACAACAGTATGAGTTTAGAAATTGCTGGAATCGCTAGGGGGAATATAAAGCTAGAAACAAGAAATTGTAATGGCATGTGAACAATATACACAGGATAAACCGCAGGTGTCAGATACTTCAAAAATTTAGATGGCCTATTTAAGTACTTGGCTCCAAACCCAAACATCGATAACATCCAGCAAGCTGCTTCAAATGCTGCTAATCCATTACTTGCGATATTCAATGATAGCTGGTCAGCCCCAAAAGTTCGGATCAAATATAGTGAGAAAGCCAATATAAGAGTAATTAATCGGACATCTTTTACTCCTTTCCAAAATTTCTCTTCTAACGACATAAACATGAACCCACTACAGAAACAGATCCCTCCAGTAATCAAACCATGAATTGGATCAAGGGCAAATCCGGCATAGAATTCTGGGTTTATCGTGATAGATTCCAATATTAAGGGTAAACAAAAAAGCGCTAGAACACCGAAAGGTTTCTCCATAATAGCTGAAACTGACCGGGCCACTACACCTGTGGATAGATTTTTGCAGAAGTAAAAGACAGGTGAGAACAACAATACATACAGAAATATGTTAGCCAAAAACCACAGATGGCCAGGACTAGGAAAATAGGCATAGTCATAATTGTAGTAACGCTGAACAATCAGTAAATAGGCTGGCACTATAAAAAACATACCGAAAAGTAAGGGCAAAAATATTCTATATGTCCTGTCAACAAATAATTCGTATAAGTCTCGTTTCCGAGAAGCAAAATTAACAGCCATACCTGAAACTACAAATAGGATAGGGATACGCCAGATATTTATTAGCTCCATGAAGTTCCACAACATCGTAAGATCGTCTTTATTCCCAATGAAATACAAGGAGCGACTCCATGGTTGAAATCCCACAACAATATGATAAAAAACCAGAGAACACAGAGCCAAAACCCTTATGGCATCTATATCATACCTACGAATATTTGCCTGCATAGTGAAATATTATAACTTGGTAATATTTCTGATTCTGTATAAATCAAGCAAAGTAATCATAAAAAGCCCTTGGAATTTGTTTCTACAAATTACATTTCAGGCATGGACATTAACTCTAATTTTCCAATACTGTCGTCATAACGGTTTGACACACAACCCAACAGATGGATACCATGAATATCACTATCTCGGAGGATTGCTTTGCAGTTTAAACGTCAGAACGAATTAAGAACAGCTCCGGACATTAAAGACGTCCCTCCCGGTCAATTCGTAACGGAAAAATTTCCTGTATTAACATACGGTCCAACTCCAAACATCTCTAAGAAGGACTGGAGGTTACGAGTTTTTGGAGAGGTGGAAAATACTATTGAATTAGACTGGGCTCAATTCATGAAACTCAAACAAGATCTCCTGGAAGTGCCATTTCATTGCGTAACTCAATGGAGCCGCCTAGAGAATACTTGGGAAGGCGTATTGATAACTACCCTCGCAAAACTGGTCAAACCGAAACCTAATGTTAAACATATGATCGCGCAATGCTATGGAGACTATTCTACTAATATCCCAATTGAAATCGCTCTTGACGGTATGTCCATGCTAGCTTACAAACATGATGGAGAGAATTTGACACCTGAACATGGGGGACCCCTTAGGACCGTGGTGCCCGCTCGCTACGGTTGGAAATCGGCTAAGTGGGTAACAGGAATCGAATTTAGCAATGTGGATATGCCTGGATTCTGGGAGGTCAGAGGATACCACAATAACGGGGACTTCAATAAAGAAGAGCGTTTCTGGCCAGAATTAAGCTAGTCAAAACAGTAGATAAACAAAGATTTAGTTTTTGGTTCTCAACTAATCTGAATCATATGTCCCACAACTCATTCTAGTTAATATATCCTGTTTGCATTTCAGGTTTGTCTTAATCACTGTAAACACCAGTGCCAATTATGATACTATCCCTTTTGCCAAACCCCTTAGACAGAGGTGTGAAATTCGTAAGGGATTTAGAATAATCGATGCCGATGGTCATTTCTACGAGCCAGCCGATCTCTGGATAAACTATATCGAGGACGAATACAAGGACCATGTGCCCAAGGTCAAAAAGGTACACGGTAACTCCTTACTCCAACTTGAAGGTGAGACCACGGGCGCTTGGCAGGCTAAAACGCTGTTCGATCAAATGGATAGCAAATTTGGACATGCGTTCAGGGACAATTGGAGTATGAGTAGCCGTCTCCTGGATATGGAGACAGAGGGCTGGGACATCCAAGTATGTCTACCCACCAAGACTGTTTCACTTCCATCTTTCATAGAACCAGCAGTTCAGGGTGCTATGTGCCGGGCCTACAACAACTGGGCATACGATTTCTCCAGAAATGCTTCCACCAAAGTAAAATTTACGGCGCCNGTCCCAGGACATAATATTAAAGATATGTGTTCCGAAATAGAACGATCCATATCAGAATTAGGAGCTGTATCCATATTTCTTCCAAAAGCGATGCCTGGAAAGATGTGGCACCATCCCATTTATGACAAGATATGGAGAACCATACAGGAACTAGATGTTCCCATATCAATCCATGGAAATAGTAGTTCAGGCGGTCAACCACTAACCGGTGCTAGATATGATTCGTCCACAGGACCATTCATAGCCCTAGGCCAGGCCATTGGATTTCCGTTTGAGAACATGATAAATCTTGGGCATTTTATTTATAGCGGGCTATTAGACAAATTCCCAAGTCTACGTCTCCTCATTTTGGAGGCTAACTCAGGTTGGCTACCGTTCTGGCTAAATAGATTAGAAAAGTATTGTGAAGGCCGCCAATCGGTGTTTTTCGACGAACATCCGCTCCAATTGAGCCCACAAGACTATTTCTTGCGACAATGTGCCGTCGCTGCAGATGCTGACGAACCTACCATAAAATATGTCGTTGACTATATAGGAGATGACAATATAGTCTTCAATACTGATTACCCACACCCTGATGCTCCAGCTACCTCAGAACCCCTAAAAAATATGTTGGAACAACCACTCAGTGAGGAAACTAAACGAAAGATTTTGTGGGATAATTCAGTGAAAATTTATGGCCATAGACTGACAGACGGACATCCACTGGCATCTGATTGAAACGCGTCTATACTTATGCCGCCTACTGTTTCATGACAAAATACATCCATATCAACTGATACTCCCATTGGTTAAAAATTCCTAACGTATTCTACGGCCACCTAAAAACATTGCCCAAATATTCCTTAAGGAAGCAATGTCCTCTAGGGGNTCTCCATCTAACAGTAGCAGATCGGCCTGTTTGCCTACTTCAACCGTTCCCACTAAATTCTGATTCCCAACTAGTTCAGCAGCGGTCTTTGTGCTAGCTTGAAGCGCCTCCATTGGAGTTAGGCCAACCTCCACTAACAACTCCAACTCGCGTACTATGCTGCCNTGTCGTACCGGTGATCCNCCCGCATCGGTACCAGCCGCAATCTTAACTCCTGCTTTAATACATCTTTTCGTGCTAGCTATAGATGTCCATTTCCGCTCCTCTGCTGCNTCCCTTTCATTTCTAGGGGATTTCCATCGATTCGCAGCCTGAATTCTATAGTCCCAAGTAGATAACGTTGGCACAATATACGTACCCTTATTTTTCATAAGACTTGCCGTCCTATCGTCAATGTGTACTGCATGCTCTATTGAATCAAACCCAGCGTTCACAGCATCCCATGTGCCTTCGATTCCATCGGTGCAATGAGCAGCCGCTTTGAGCCCCGAGTTGTGTGCTAAATCTACTACTAACCGACAAATGTCTAGGCCCAATGTACTATATGAAGTTCCATCGGATTTGGTCCCTGTTGCACCAACTTTAATAAGCCCTGCACCCTCACTGATTTGGTCCTTGACAGCGGCTTCCATTGCTTCTTTAGAATTCACTGTTTTCACAAAGGAATATCCCCAAGTCGTGGGCATTTGAAGCCACTCACCGGAAGCTGTTATCCTTGGCCCTTCAATAGCCCCGGCTGCTATAGCTTTAGCCAGTTTGATACTTATACCGTGCGGAGATCCTACATCTCTGGCAGACGTCTGCCCTCCCATTAGTGCTCTTCGAGCGTTAGACACTGCTCTACTAAAGATTAAAGCTATATCATCACTTTCGTCAGCCATAATTGAAACACCAAATTGTCCGCCATCTCCTGCAAAATGTTCGTGACAATCAAATAGTCCCGGTACCAGAGTCAAATCTTCCCCATTTATATCTTCATAGTGCGGATATTCGAAATGTCGTATGGGTCCTTNATCGATCCAAGAAATAACGCCTTCTTGAACAGCTACATTCACTCTCGGTACTGATTCCGTGCCAGTACCATCGATAAGTTTTACGTTACGAATCAGGAAATTCATGTATNCCTCCTAACACTAATGTTTTCGTAGACAATATCTCATTTTCTATGACTAACGCCCTTCACATGAAGGCCACCCAACCGTTGATCATGGAACAAGTATTGTTGGGCATATCCAGCGTAACAGCCAAAATAATCGTGGGCCCATACAACTGTATCCTGATAACTTGGAATACAATCATCAAAATAAAACTTCTCAAGTGCCCTACTAACCCAACGATCAATAGGGAATGCTTCAAGTTTATCAAGCGAAAAAACGAGAACACAGTCGGCAATCTTAGGGCCTATGCCAGAAAGCTCCATCAATTTGGCTTTAGCATCCCAATAATCGATATAGCGCAACTCTCCTAAGTCTAGTCCGCCTTCTGCTATGGCAATGGCAGCACGATGGAGATACTTAGCCCTAAATCCTAATCCCAATTCCCTTAACTTGCTTTCTCCCGCCGTAACTATCTGCTCTGGAGTAGGGAACGTCGACCTTAAATGCCCATCCAACACCAAACTTTCCCCCAATGAATCCGACATGGATTCCATATTTTTGTGAATGCGGCTAATACTCGATGTAGCAGAACATATAAAGGCAGATAGACATTCCCACGGTTCTTGCCTCAAAATACGGAGGCCGCAGTGCCGGTTTATCGCGCCTGAGATATAATCGTCTTTACGGATCATTTTATAGATTTCATCAAGGTTATCATCCATACGAAAATACCATTGAATCAACGATTTCAGATTATCGGGATCTCTAAGGCTAGACAATATTTCAACTTCAGACTGGGTCTGCCTAATTTTGATCAAATCTCCGTAAACAACACCCCAATACCAACCATTTTCATACTTCCATCTATGGGCTTGCCCACTCTCTAAAGTAGACGGTAAATCAAAGTACTCCGGAATATGCAATTTCATTTTTTCATGTTAATCCATTTGCTAATGACTCCAGTCAAAGCTTGTACTGATTCTGTTCTGACCGTACATTCAGGCAAAGAATCCAGGAACATTCTGCCATAGCTCTTACTCGTAACGCGGTGATCCATAATGACGACTATCCCGCTATCCTTAGTACGTCTCATCAATCTACCAAACCCTTGTCTAAACCGGAGTACCGCCTGAGGTACAGCGTATTGCTTGAAGGGTTCTTCGAACTGTTCCGATCTCGCCGCAAAAGTCGGTTCGGTTGGAACATTGAATGGTAGACGAGCAATTACCAGAGCTTTCAATATACCTTCGGGCATATCAACCCCTTCCCAAAAGCTACTTGTACCTAAAAGGATGCTTTTGGGGTTATCAATAAACTGTTGGATAACTCTTTGTGGAGGGCCATCTAGACCCTGGGCAATGACCCTAATCCCGTTGGGCTCTAGCAAATTAATCAACCGTTCTCGTATTTCTCTTAAGGAAGCATGTGAGGTAAATAATACTAACGTGTGCCCCCCAATTGCACGTGATATTGAATCCAAGCCCATAACCAAGCTTTCTTTGTATCCACTTGCTCCTGGATCTGGAATGTCTGTAGGCAAGGCTAAAAGGATAGCATTTCGATAATCAAATGGAGAACCTACCATTAATTCGTCTACATCATCGAGCCCCAATCGTTGCCGTATAAAATCAAAGTTTCCCTCCGTACCCAAAGTGGCACTTGTAAAAATTACCGACGACTTCTGATTTATCAATTCTGATTTCAGATGTGGAGCTATATNCAAGGGGGCCACATTTAACGTNAACGCACCGCTAACAGTTTTTGTAATCCAATGGATATTATCNNNATCATTATTTGCTCCCACAATTGCGTTCATTCTATTCCTAATTTCAATTATCCCCTCCAACACATTATCTAAATCGGAAATGATGAGATCCAATCCCATTCCCTTTCCAAAATCAAGATCTTCTAAATATTGAATAAGTCTTTCGATCCGCATTTGTGTTTGATCTAGATTTATGGAGCAATTGTCCCACGAAATCTCTAATTGATCCCATTTTGGTTGCTTGCGCACGCTCTGGGTTATTCTGAGTTGTAGTCCAAAATTAAATTCCCTCTCATAACTAGCCATAAGTTCATAAATTAATGACCAAGTATCGTCCCACGACCGGAGCATCTTGGGAATATCCGTCTTGATTTTGGTGTCTACATCACGGATATATTCCCGTTGGGTATCGCTAAAGACCGGTCCTGATTGCAATCGTAATAGTGACATGAGCAACCGTTCCAGACTGTCTAAATTTTCCCTTCCCCACTCTTGGGAAACTTGCAAACCTAATTGTCTAGTGGCCTCATCCTCGATATGATGTGCCTCATCAATAACCAAGTGATCATAAGTGGGTATCAATCCACCCCCATGAGCAAGGTCAGATAAAAGTAAAGCATGGTTTACAACTATTATGTCAGCAGACTCGGATCTCTGCCTGGATAATCTAAGAAAACAGTCCCCCTCCTTAAGACCTGGACACTTGCCTTTATCTCCTGCTGATAACCGAGACCACAGGGAACGGTCCTTACGGGTTAGATTAATCTCACTTCGGTCACCCGTCTCTGTAGTTTGCATCCAAACTAAACATTTACTTAAAAGCCTTGCCTCGTCAACACTTAACTGGTCACTACTGCTTAGTGCCTCCCAGCGTCTAACGCAGAGATAATTCCCTCTCCCTTTCAAACTAACCGCTCTTATTTGATCACGGTCAATCAANCCCGAACATTCCAAGATTAACTTTAATTTTGGAATGTCTTTCTCCAGAAGTTGTTCTTGTAAATTTATGGTATTAGTCGAGACTACTACTTTTACATCATTTTTTGCTGCATAAAGCATTGAAGGCAACAAATAGGCAATTGATTTCCCTACTCCCGTGGCTCCTTCAACAATCAAGTGCCTCCCTTCATTTAAGGCTTTAGTAACTGCCGATACCATAGACTCCTGCTGCGGTCTATATTCAAACCCTGGAAAGGATTGAGCCATAAGCCCAGAACTGGAAACCAGTGATCTCATATCTTGCTCGTCTAATAATTCCTGTGTTTTTTTATCGCCAGACCGTGGGTTTCCCTTTTTTAACTTTTCTTCTAGCGACTGAAAGTCCGCATATAGGCCCGATCCTGATGCCGATGGTTCCAAAGATTGAATCAGGTCTCCAATATTCCACCCAGACTTTCTAGATAACGAGATGATCCTATGAATCGTTGCACGATCCAATTTCGAGGCATGCTGTATTAATTCCAAAAAAAGTTGTCTCGTTGTCTGGGCATCATCCAAAGCTCTATGGGATTTCCCTGGATCTATCCCCAACTTTTTAGATAGTATCGGCAACGAGTAATCCATTGCTCTAGGCAAAAACACAGATGCAAGGTCCCACGTATCATACGTTTTATTGGTCAGCCTAAGCCCTTTGGTTGATAAGAATCTCATGTCGAAAGCAACATTATGGGCAATAATTGGATGTTCTCCCAAAAAATCTGTCAAATCAGATGTCACATCCAAAAACACCGGGGCATTCTCAAGCATATTTTGGTTAATACCTGTGAGCCTTTCAATAAATTTTGGAATAAGCATATGCGGATCGATATAGGTCTCAAAAGTACCCAAGATCTCATGACCACAAAACTTCACAGCTCCAATTTCTATAATCTGGTCCACATTGGGATCTAATCCCGTGGTTTCCAGGTCTAACGATACAAAGGTCTCGTCTAGAATAGGGATCCTGCTATCCAACACTTAGATATGTCTCTCTTTTGCATTCAACTCTTGAATGGCCTAACCTTACCCATCCTCAATCCGTGACTAGCGTAAAAGTTTCCCATTCTTAGGGCCTCAACAAATTCTTTCTCTGACCGAATATTCTTTTCGAAGATCGTAGTACATCTCCCCAAACCGTGAGTCGAATGAGCATCGCTACCCCCTGTCCCAGGGAGTCGAAGTTTTTCAGAAACTCTGTAGGCAAAATTGTTTTCTGCATCAACAGTACTTCCATTTGCCACTTCTATGGCGTCCACGAACCCAAATACTGGATGGCTGAGCGCATGATCTACATGATTCGGCACAATCTGAGAAGATTCGTATAAAAGAGGCCAGCTATTGGGTCTCTTATCCAACAACCCTCTAAAGGGATGAGCAGTGATCATGGCCCCTCCTACCTCCAAGATTATCCGTCGAAGCTCTTGGATTTTCGATATACCCGAAATATATTCGTCTAAGCCAAAAGTCAAAACATGCCCCATATCAGTATCGACTTCCACACCTCTGATAAGAAGTATGTCATGTTTATAGGCGAACTCCCTGAATTTAGATTTGTCCCAGAGANCATTGTGCTCAGTTATACAGATGNCTTTNANCCCGATCCTTTTAGCCTCTATAACCATGGCTTCAGGAGTCAAGCTACTATCGCTGCTACCCCGAGTTGTATGGACATGAAGGTCTATGACGGTAGGCATTGGCCTTGCAATTGTAGGACTTACCTCGATAAATCGTCAATTCTTGCACGGATAATCGGAACAACCAAAATTCAGGCTATGCTAAAATTTTCTTCATGAAAAATACTCTAGATGCAACCAAGCAGGAGTCCATTAATTCCTTCCTTCACTTTTTAGTGGTAGAAAGAGGATTTTCTAACAACACACTCGATGCCTATCGAAACGATCTACATCAGTTTATGGAATACCTAGACAGTAACACTGGCAAGCGAAACAGAACACCAACTTGGCAGGATGTAGATACGAGCATGCTTTCGGAATACGTATACGATTTACGGAGTGCAAAAAGCTATAGGGACAGCACTACGGCCAGGAAAGTGGCCGCAATAAAATCCTTCTTCTCTTTCCTTTTGGATGAAGGGTTCCTCTATAACGATCCTAGCCGCTCCTTATCTGCGCCCAGACCAGAAAGAAACTTACCCAAATACTTATCTCCTGAAGAAGTTGACACTCTATTAGAAAAGGCTAAAGGCCTGGACTCAGGAGAAGGACAAAGAGATTGGGCAATCATTGAATTACTATATGCGACAGGAATACGGGTAACCGAATTAGTCTCCTTGAACACAGAGGACGTTAATATTCCCGAAAACTACGCTCGTTGTTTTGGAAAAGGAGGAAAGGAAAGGCTTGTATATCTTCATCCGAGAGCCACTACAGCACTAGAACAATACCTCAAAGGGTCTAGATCTAAAATGACTAGNGGTCCTAAAGAAAAGGCCCTTTTCTTGAATCGCCGTGGAGATCGCTTAACCAGACAGTGGGTCTGGGCAATCTTGAAAAACGCAGCTAGACGAGCCAACATCTCCAAACCGATCGCCCCACATATTCTTCGACACAGTTTTGCCACTCACATGCTCCAAGGTGGAGCCCCTTTACGGCATGTCCAAGAATTACTGGGACATGCAAGCATAACTACGACACAAATTTATACGCACCTGACAAGCGAACACCTAAGAAAAGAATATGACAACAGCCATCCACACGCATAACAAGGAGCACCAGAAAAAACAAGAAATCCTAAAGGAGTCATTCTTTCAGGGTCACAAACCTCGTATTTCCGAATCGTAAAGTGCATAAGCTTTAGTAATACATCACATGCAAATTTTTCTAGTCTAATTAGCCAGCAACCTATGTCTAATGTATAATTCTCTAAACACCTCCTTTATGCGGAGATATCGTCTGTAAGAGGGGTCTAAATTATGGCTGTGGTAACAATTCAGGGACAAATAGGGTCAGGGGGACAAGAAGTCGGTTTAAGAGTAGCCAATTTACTTAATTACGACTACATGGATCGCCTCATTTTCGCACAGGCAGCCANACTGTTGGGAGCAACNGTACAGGCTGTAGCCAATAAAGAGCATGAAGTAAGAACTACAAAAGATAGGATGGCGAGTTTCGTCCATAATCTTCTTGAACGATCTGCAATGGCGGGTGCAGGTAGCGAACCATATTTTGGCCCTGGAATCGAAGTTTTATTGTCCAAAGACTACTATTCTCAAAACGAACAAGATCCCATAACAACAAGTAGCGAATTGGATATAAGCAAGTTTTTGGATGCTACAAGCATTGTAATAAAGGAATTAGCTGAGAAAAATAATGTTGTCATATTAGGACGAGGTGGCAACATGATTCTAAGAGATTATCCAAATAGTCTTCATGTAGATGTGATCGCACCGATTGAAAGGCGCATCCAAACTATTATGAGTCGAGAACACCTTGATGAAACAAACGCCAGAACCTTCGTGGAAAATCATGAGGCTGCACGAATTACCTTCTTCAAAAAGGCTTTCGATGTAGATCCACTAGACTCTAGTCTATATCACATGATTCTGAATATGGATCATTTAAAAACCGAGACTGCAGCCGAGATTGTAGCGCACGCAACCCAAGATATGGCCTACCAAATAAATTAGGAGATCTGAATTAGTTAATGCCTAACAGAGGACGGCGAATAGCCGCAAAAAAAGCCCTATTGGGTAAAAAGAAAAAAATAAAGCGTCTTTCTATTAAATCTCCAACAAATGGGGTCCTACCCATCCAGTCCAGTCAGCATAGTTCTTCTCCCAACCCCATACCAACACCCAAAGAAAGTGGTGTCATATCTACACATGGAAATAATGATAAATCAGGTCCAAAGCCTCAAACAAGGGTTTCATCAGGGACCGCCTTGACCACGATGACAAGGAACCCATCGAAAAGCATATCAAGGGCTTCAACTCATGACACCGTTTACCGTTATATACAACCAGAACTTCAAAGAATAG
>PAUC01000002.1 GCA_002712585.1 Dehalococcoidia bacterium | reverse complement strand
CAGAACGTTTACCTTCCGAACTAATTCTTGGTGCTGATACGGCTGTAGTCGTAGACGGACGTGTTTTCGGAAAACCAAAATCAGCTTCAGAAGCTTCAGAAATGCTCCAGATGTTACGTAATAGGGAACATCAAGTTGTTACCGGAGTCGTTTTGATGGATGGATCTTCCCAGCAAACGTTTTCTGGGCTTTCTACTAGTCTAGTTTTTATCCGAAACTTTTCGGATTCGGATAAAGATTCATATATTGATTCTGGCCAAGGCATGGATAAAGCTGGAGGATACGGTATTCAGGATAAATCCTTTAATCCAGTGGAAAGAATTGAGGGTTCTTATACTAACATTGTAGGATTACCTTTAGAATTGGTCACCGATTTGTTAATTCGGGCAGGGTATAATACATCTGAGTTAACACCATATGACGGTTTAGAATCAGAAAATCAATCTGCTTAAACTGGAGATAGGTTGAATATATTAGGGATAGGATCACTTGAACTCCTTGTAATTTTGCTCGTGGGTTTCTTAGTTTTAGGTCCTCGAAAGTCTGTAGAGGTATCCAGAAAGATAGGGGGAATGATCCAAAAGATTAAGACAACTTCGACCCAGTTAGCTAATCTAGTGGAAGAAGACGACCCGGAACAACCATCGTCACCTGGTATTGGCTCAAATGAGCAACGAGGTCGATCGGTTGATGCGAGAGAAACGAGTGATGATAACCAGAGGTCAGATATTTGATAAATCCAGGTGTATCTGTAAGTTCCCACATTAACGAACTTAAAAAAAGATTACTGTGGTTGATTGCGGCGGTGATAGTGACAACAATGATTTCCTTCTATTTCCACGAGGAAATTATTGAATTTCTTTTGCTTCCTGCCGAAGGGTTGACTGAAATACCTGGGAGACTGGTATTTATTGAAGTTACCGAGATGCTCGGTGTGATCATGAAAGTTTCCTTCATGTCTGGCTTTGTATTGGTATTTCCTTTGTTTTTGTATCAAGCTATAAGGTTTGCTTCGCCGGGACTAACACGAAGAGAAAAAGTTTTTCTAGCATTCTTGATCCCGGGAGTTCTTGTAACATTTTTTGTAGGGTCTGCTTTCAGTTACTTCATCGTAATTCCTAGCGCGTTAAATTTCTTGATCAATTTTGGTAGTGATATAGCTCAACCAAATATAAGGATAAGTAACTACGTAAATACGGTTCTCATGTTGTTGTTTTGGATGGGTATAGTTTTCCAAACGCCAGTCGTTATGGTTGTGCTTTCTAAAATGGGTGTTGTAAGACCATCTAGATATGCCGGTTTCCGAAGATTTTGGGTGGTGATAGCTTTTGTAATGGCTGCGGTCATAACCCCCACATTGGATCCCATTAATCAATGTTTGGTTGCAGCTCCTCTAATAGTATTGTTTGAGGTGGGTTATTGGATCTCGAAGTTATTAACTAGAAAAAAGAGTGAAAAATTGTCTAAGACTGAGGTGGGTCTGTCGTGAATGCCCATAAAGTTTGGATAAATACCATGGGTTATTTGTGACATTGATGGAGATTACTTTTTAGTATCATCCCCTTCTTTGGAACTGGGCTGCACAGGGTCAACCTCTTGGTTTGACGAATCTGATTTTTCCGAGAAGCCTCGTTTGAAAGCCTGGATGCTCTTGCCTAGGGATGATCCGAGTTCAGGCAAACGCCTGGCACCGAAAATTAGTAACAACACCAGCAATATTATTGCTATTTCCTGTATGCCGAATGGACCTATTCGCAAAGCCTATCACCTCAAGTAACTTCTCGCACGATCAGCCTAGCATAGATATATAGGACAAACAAGATTTGTTGAATGAGCACATATCTGGATTGTTAGGGTCAGAGTTTGACGAAATAGAGGTTTTCCTTGAAGGTCAAACAGTTAGCCTAGTATAATGGATTCCACATTACATCAACGCGACATAAGAGCGCGCGCGCCAGGGGGGTTCCAAAGATTGTCACCTATTTCGGAATATGATATTGCAATAATCGGGTCGGGTCCAGGTGGGTATGTAGCAGGTATTAGAGCAGGCCAGTTAGGGTTTAAGACTGTGGTTATAGAGAAATCTGAGCTAGGCGGAATATGCTTAAACTGGGGATGTATTCCTAGTAAAGCGCTTCTGAGAAATGCGGAGATCCTTTCCCTGTTTAAGAGATCCATGGAATTTGGAATAGCAGTCGATAAAATAGATGCAGACTTTTCGAAGGGCGTGGATCGTAGCAGAAAAGTTGTAGACAGATTAACGAAAGGAGTAGCTAGTCTTCTGAAAAAGAATGGGGTGGATATTTTGTCTGGTGCTGCTCATTTTACAGGTCCGAATACTCTGAAAATAGAGCCTGGTGACATCACAATAAAAGCAAATAACATCATTATATCCACGGGAGGGAGTCCTAAGACTATCCCACCATTGCCAATAGATGGAGAGATGGTGGTTACTTATATGCAGGCAATTATTCAAAGAGAAGTCCCCAAAGCTGTTGTCATAGTGGGAGGGGGGGCTATAGGTGTTGAATTTGCTTCCATCTATCAGGCTTACGGATCTGACGTAACTCTTGTAGAAATGCTTCCTAGAATTCTGCCTAATGAAGACGATGAGATAAGTAAGCACTTAGAACGAGGTCTTAGGAAAAGAGGGATCAAGATATTGACGAATTCCAGGGTTCTGGGTCTCACTAAATCAGAGGGATATGCGAAGATACAAGTGGAAAAGGAAGATGGAGCGGTTGAATTGGACTGTGATCGAGTTTTGGTTGCAATAGGGATTCAGGGAAATGTGGAGGGTATAGGCTTAGAAAACATAGGTGTCCAACCCCACGCAGGATTTATTCAAGTCAACGAAAATCTTGAAACCAGTACTGAGGGGGTCTATGCCATCGGGGACGTTACTGGCGAGTTGCTATTAGCTCATGTGGCATCTGCTCAAGGAATATATGTGGTCGAGAGGATAGCAGGCATAGAAAACCCAAAATTAAATTATATAGATATGCCTAAGGCGACTTACTCAAGCCCGCAAGTCGCGAGTTTCGGTCTTACTGAGCAGCAGGCAAGAGATGAAGGTAGAGACGTGATAATTGGCAAATTCCCTTTAATCGCTAGTGGTAAAGCTTTGGCCTTGGCCGAAACAGAAGGAATGGTGAAGTTAGTCACAGAAAGGACTAGTGGTGAATTGCTAGGTGCACACCTTATTGGTAGCGAAGTAACTGAGCTTTTATCGGGGGTTTCTATGACCCGAATGCTAGAGGGCACGACGCTTGAAATGGGGGGGATGGTCTACTCTCATCCTACTTTGTCTGAAGCATTAAAGGAAGCGGCATTATCTACCAGAGGAGAGGCTATTCATGTATAGTAATTCCTTGCTTATGCGGAGAGATCAATAATGACTACTGAGCAGCAGATAGTTAAGGACCAAGTCCTAAGACGCTATCACAAGATGGTTTTGATAAGAGAGTTCGAAGGTGAGTCGTACCGACAATACATGCAAAAAAACATTAGAGGGTTTTTACATGTATACAGCGGGCAAGAAGCTGTAGGAGTTGGGATAATAGGTGAGTTGGAGCCCCAAGATTATGTGATTAGTCACTACCGAGACCACGGCCATGCTATAGCGAAGGGATCGGATGTTAATAGTCTAATGGCAGAACTTTTTGGCAAATCTACTGGAACTAGTAGAGGGAAAGGCGGATCCATGCACCTATTTGATGTGGAAAAGCGGTTCATGGGAGGGCATGCTATTGTTGCTGGACAGATACCGATTGCTGTTGGGCTCGCACTTGCTACCAAAGAGATTGATAAGAAAGCTATAGTTGTATGTTTCTTGGGTGATGGAGCAATGCAAGAAGGTGAGTTCCACGAATCCATGAACCTGGCTTCAATATGGAAACTCCCACTACTTTTTGTTATTGAGAATAATCTCTATGGCATGGGTGCTGACGTCGCTCAAACGTTGGCTATCCATGATGAGATTTATAAGATTGCCAATGGTTATAAGATGGAGAGTGCTAAGGTGGACGGCATGGATTTATTTGAAGTCCAGGATGCTGGGCAGAAGGCTATAGGGTTAATTAGATCGGGAGAAGGCCCATACCTTTTGGAAGCCCAGACCTATAGATTTAGAGGACACTCCATTTCAGATCCTGCCAAGTATAGACCTGAGATTGAAGTGTCTTATTGGATGTCCAGAGATCCAATAAAATTGCTACAAGCTCGGTTGATTAAAGAGGATATTGTCACTCAAGAGGAGTTGGATGAAATTCATAAAGTGGTCGAAAATGAGATTGTTGAAGCTGTGAACTTTGCTGAAAAAAGCCCATTTCCCAATGCGGATGAATTATATACAAATATAGTTTTAGGCTCAGGTGAATAATTTATGCCGGAAATAAATTACAGAGATGCGATGAACAGGGCTCTTAGAGAGGCCTTGGATGAAAATGAGGTCGCCTATATTATTGGAGAAGACATAGGGCCTTATGGGGGGACTTATGCGGTCACCCAGGGTTTGTATGACGAATATGGTCCATCTAGAATCAAAGACGCGCCATTATCCGAGTCAGCGATAGTAGGTGCTGGGATAGGTTCGGCGCTTCTAGGAATGAAGCCTATAGTAGAAATCATGACAATAAACTTTAGCCTTTTAGCTATGGACCAAATAGTAAATCATGCGGCAAAATTACGATATATGTCCGCTGGGAAAATGGAAGTTCCATTGATAATCCGAATGGTAACTGGGGGAGGTGCTCAACTGGGAGCCACTCATTCTCAAAATTTTGAAGGATGGTATGCTTCGGTGCCCGGATTGACCGTGGTCGCACCGTCTACCCCTTACGACGCTTTAGGCCTATTTAGGACTAGTCGTGCCATGAGAGATCCGGTGATTTTTGTAGAACATGCAATGTTGTACAGTGTGCGCGGTGATGTACCGGAAGAACACTATTCCATTCCTATAGGAATGGCAGACGTTAAGAAATCTGGAGACGATGTTACCATTGTTGCTCACTCTCGTATGGTTAATGTGGCCATGGGTGCTGCACAAGAACTGGAAAGGATGGGTATTTCGGCAGAGATTGTAGATCTTCGCAGTCTTCGTCCCTTGGACATGGATACAGTGATAAAATCTGTTGAGAAGACACATAACGTGATTGTATTAGAAGAAACGTGGAAAACAGGGGGATTTGGTGGAGAAATAGCCAGCCAAATTGTTGAAAAGGGATTTAATTTTCTGGACTCCCCAGTTATGAGGATTGGTGGGGAAGACGTTCCCGCTCCATATACCTATGTATTGGAAGGACTAGCGTTTCCAGATATTGAGAGAGTAATCAACGGAGTACGGTCCCTACTCGGGCGTTAGAATAGAGTATCTAGGAGNATAGATAATGGCAACCACCATAGAAATGCCTCAAATGGGATTCGATATGCATGAAGGTACCATAGTGAGATGGCGCAAGAATGAAGGGGATGATGTCACTCGTGGAGAAGTTATCGCTGAAATTCAAACTGATAAGGCAGTGGTTGACATGGAAGCCTATGTGGGAGGGGTTATTGGCAAGATTGTGGNTGCCGAGGGGCAGACAGTTCCCGTAGGATCGCCTATTGTTATTATAGTAGAACCAGGGGAGGAAGTCCCGGCATTAGAGGAAAGTGGGATCTCTTCGTTGTCAGATCCGTTGATCTCCGATCAAGTTGGATCTCAATTGACTGATTTGTCAGGATACGAAACGAAAGAGCAGTCCTTGCCTCAGGGCAGCGACCCTTTAAGGGTCAAGGCGAGTCCATTGGCTAGAAAAATGGCTCGGGAGATAGGTCTGGACTTAGCAAGCATTCGTGGAACTGGCCCAGGTGGACGAATTGTTAAAGAAGACATTTTACAGGCAGGCGAGGCTCAAGGCCTACCGCCTACCAAGGTCATTTCGCCACTGGTTAAATCTGACCCCAATGAAGTTGAAATACCAGTGAATATTATCCCAGAGGAAATTAGTGAGATTACGGTACCAAATTCTATTGGAACAGAGGTTGTTCTTTCCAAAATGAGGCTTGCTATTGGTGCTAGAACCTCTCAAAGTGTCCGTGAAGCGCCTCATTACTATGTGACGACTGAAATCGACATGGGACAGGCTTGGGAAACCCGGAAACAATTAAATCAAAGCCNGGGAGAAGATGCTCGCGTCAGTTTGAATGATATGGTTATCAGGGCGTGCATCAAAGCTATTAAGAGATTCCCGATATTTAATTCTTCGATACGAGGAAATCAGTTAATTTTTCATCCCCACGTAAATATAGGCATAGCTATAGATATGGACGACGGACTCATTATAGCCAGTGTNCCTGACTGCGAAAATAGAGATCTCGTAGACTTGGCTAAGGCCACNAAGGATGTTATTTCTAGAGCACAGAACGGAAAGCTTACGGANAAAGAATATACGGGAGCAACCTTTACAGTCAGTAATATGGGTATGTTGGGAGTGGATAGCTTTACGGCTATCATCAACCCCCCGAATTCTGCCGTATTGGCGGTGGGCGCGATTGTGGAAAAACCTGTGGTAAAGAACGGTGATGTTGTTGCTGCAAGAATGATGAAGGTTACAGTCTCATCGGATCACCGAGTAATCGATGGCGCTGATGCGGCCCGATTTGCCCAAGAAATCCGCAGGTTATTGGAACGCCCATTACTTCTCCTTGTGTGATCCTATGATCGGAACTTTTCGACATCTTTGTGGCCATAAAACGAAGAGAACAATCTTCTTAGATTGAAGATTTAGAAGATAAAGATAGCCTGCCATATGAAACTACGAGTCTTATTACTCAGTTGTTCGAATCTTTATTAACGGTTACCATGAGTCAAAACAACAAGCGAGTATTGTGTGGTCGAGTCAAATCCTCAGCCGTATCCACTGAGAACTTATCCATTAAGCCTTAGGCAAATGACTGAGGAAGAACTAGCTGTAGTTTTTGCCATGACATCCCGTCGCCCAGAGCCGTTTGATGAGATTGCACAAATAGTCACAGCAGAGAAGGCTGAAAAATTCCATGAACGATGGGTTTTAGGATATGGACACGCTTCGGTAGCAGAGCACGCCGTTCTCCATATGGCGGTAGAGAATCTTTCTCGATTGTCTGCAGATACCCTCGAAGATAATAGATTATCCTCTTACACAGAAAAGTCCTCTCGCTATCAATTGTTTTCTAAAGACTACTACCATATTCCTAGTGAACTGGACACTAGGATAGAGTTAAGGGCTATGTTCAAAGAGACCTGTGATCATCTGTTTGCTGTATATGAAGAGTTAATATCAGGAGTGTCAGAATTCCTAAAGGGTGAGCGAATTCAAAGAGAAAACGAAACTGACAAAACTTATGAATTTCGGTTGAGAAGAGAAGCCATAGATTCTTGTCGTTTTGTCCTTCCTGCTGCCACGCTTACTAATATTGGTATGACTATAAATGCCAGGAGTTTAGAACATGCTATAAGCAAACTACTCTCCTCTTCTACGAACGAAGAAAAAGATTTAGGGAACGCGCTTAAAGAAAAGGGNAGGGAAATCACTCCCACCCTGATAAAGTATGCTGAATATAATGATTATATGGCCGNTGCGGTTNCCNGAGGCANNAATNNTNNCGATGAAGAAAATATGGAAACGGAATCAATAATTGATGCAAAATTGATTAATTATGATGTTGATGCAGAGCGAAAAGTAGTAGCTGCTCTGATTTACCGATATTCCAATTTGAGCTATGAGAGAGCGTTTTTAAATTCCGCAAATATGTCTGATGAGGATCGCAGGAAAGTGTTGATGGATAATTTGAGTTCGCTAGGCCCACATGATTCGCCTGGCCGTGAACTCGAGATGGTTGATTACACGTTTGAGATGACGATGGATTATGGCGCTTTTAGAGAATTCAAACGACATAGAATGCAAAGTTATATTCCCCAACCATTCTCTCCCAATTTAGGTATATTCATCCCTCCCTTAATAAGAGGGAGTAATCTTGAGTCTACCTTTAGATCAGCCATTTCCAAAGCAGAAGAAGGATATTATCAGTTAGAAACCGGGTTGCCTCATGTGGCACCTTACCTTTTGACCCATGCCCACCGGAGGCGTTTGATAACAAAGATTAATCTAAGAGAGTGTTACCATCTTTTTAAACTGCGTACCCAGAGACAAGCACATTTCTCTCTAAGACAAGTCATGGATAAGGCTTTACGGTTAGTGGTAGGAGTGCATCCTGAATTGTTTAGACACCTATCTTTGAGAGATATACCCGACTGGTGGCCCTACAGGGCTGATTCTGAAATCTAGCCAGGTCTTCGTTGACCGATTTTTGAGGCTGATGCTATAGTGTAGCAGGTAGATTTAGGATTTAGGGAGAATCTAATAAAGGGGTTCCATATCGATATGCCGCTCTGGGACCGCAGACAGAAATTAGAAACTTGTTTAATCATGTTGAAGACGGGTAAATGCCCGAAGTCATAGTTGAAAACTGGACGTCGCTTCTGGTCGCAGGCCTAGTAGGTCTGGTGGCTATTCTTATCATGTTTTTTCTTTCTTTTTTACTTTCGGCTAGGTCTCGGTCTCGGGAGAAGGAGATGCCCTACGAGTGTGGTATTCCACCTGCACCTTATTCTTTCTCTCAGATAAACATTAGGTATTATTTATTTGCCATATTGTTTCTCATATTTGATGTAGAAGCCGTTTTTCTGTTCCCGTGGGCTCTTGTTTTTGTTGGTAATAATTTAGCCTTCTATGCAATGCTTATATTCTTGGGAGTATTAGGTATTGCCATTCTATATTGTTGGCGAAGGGGTGTTCTTGAATGGCAGAAGTAGAACCAGGAAAAGGAAATGAACCTATAAAAAGTCCTTTCAAATCTGGAATGCCTGGTGTCATTACAGCTCGTTCTGAAGAGCTTTTTGCTTTGGCTAGAAAATCATCCCTTTGGACTCTCACGTTTGGACTGGCATGTTGTGCTATTGAAATGATGTCGACTTATATGGCTCATCATGACTTTGATCGGTTTGGGGTTGTTACGTGGCCTTCTCCCAGGCAATCTGACGTCATGATAGTAGCAGGAACTGTAGTGAAGAAGATGGCGGACCCTATTCGTTTGCTATATGAACAGATGCCAGATCCAAAATGGGTGATTGCGATGGGTAGTTGTGCCACAAATGGTGGCCCATATTATCGTTCATATTCGGTCGTCATGGGAGTTGATCACTTGATTCCTGTAGATGTTTACGTTCCTGGATGCCCGCCGAGGCCCGAAGCGTTGATGCAGGGAATTCTTAAACTTCAAGACAAAATAATGGATGACGCCAGAGGTAGTGGTGGAAAATCCTAAACGAGAAGAGAAAAGTATGCCAGTAGGCGAAAATCTTTCCCTCAAAAATCAAGAATTACTGAATTATATATCACGAAATTTTGGTGGGAAGCATTTTCTTCACGGCAGTATCATGGATATCCCGCAGATTTCGGTGGAACCCCAGGATTTATGGTCAGTTTGCGAGAAGTTAAAAACTAGCAGACATACCGATTTCAAGATGCTCCTTTGTCTGGCGGGCGTTGACTATATGGAGTATATCCAAATTGTATATATATTGTATTCCTTGAATAAGGCCCATACGTTAGCGATAAAGGTCGACCTTCCATACGATAAACTTGAAATCCAGACAGTTTCCGATATATGGCGTGCTGCTAATTGGTATGAGAGAGAAGCACATGATCTATTTGGGGTGGATTTCTCAGGTCATCCCGACATGAGTCCTTTAATCCTTTTTGATGGATTCGAAGGGTACCCTGGCCGCAAAGAATTCCCTTTACATGAGTATGATGAGTATTAATACTAGGCCTGTAGTTGAGTTTAGAGTGCGTGTATGCAAAGAAGGTGATTATTATTGGGCCTCTGTAGAGGAATTGCCTTTGGAAGTTTGGGGTGGTACGGCCGAGGAGGCGGGTGAAATTTTAGTTGAATCCTTTAGAGATTGGGCATATGAGAGGGTTTCTGCAGGCAATCTCGAAGAAACTCTCATGTCTGTGGGCTACTCCGATATAGGGGACGATACGGAGATACATTTGGTCATAACATTGGAGGATGACTAGTGAAATGGTAAGTTACGACGATGTGCCTATCTCAGATTCCTCTAGTGAGTTTGATATGCTCCTCAACATGGGCCCTCAACATCCTTCCACTCATGGAGTCTTTAGGATGTTGCTTAAGATAGATGGGGAAGTGGTGACTCATGCGGAGCCACATATTGGGTATCTACATCGTGGCTCGGAAAGATTGACTGAGGTTGAACAGTATCATCAGGTTGTTACCCTTATGGATAGACTAGATTATTTGAGTAATTTTAATAATGAATGGGTCTATTGCCGAGCTGTGGAAAAGTTGATTGGGGTGGAGATACCGGAAAGGGCTGAATACATACGAGTTATTCTTGGTGAATTGAACAGAATAGCCAGCCATCTTCTTTTCATTGGCACATTTGGTTTGGACATTGGTGCGATGACTCCTGTTATGTTCGCATTTCGGGGTAGAGAGAGGATTCAAGGTCTGTTCGAATCTGTGAGCGGAGCACGCATGATGCACAATTATTTCCATATTGGAGGATTAAAGGAAGATTTGCCTGAAAATTTTTCAGATAACATTTCCCAACTGATACTAAGATTAAGAGAAGATATAGAAGAGACAGATAGACTGCTGAGTTTTAATGAACTTTTTGTATCGCGCACTAAAGGAGTAGGTATCATATCCAAGGACCTGGCCATTGATTATGGATGGACTGGACCCGGCTTGAGAGCTTGTGGTGTGAGATATGACGTTCGAAAGTCTGAGCCATATTCTGTATATGATAGATTCGATTTTAAGATACCCACAACATTGGACGGAGATTGCTGGGACAGATATTTTGTCCGTGTTATGGAAATGTATGAATCTCTATCGATTGTAGAACAGGCATTGGAACAAATGCCGGAGGGGCCCGTAAATGTTTTAGGAAGGAGATTGGTTAGGCCTCCGAAGAACGATGTGTATATGAAAGCAGAAAATCCCAGGGGGGAAATCGGTATTTATCTGATTAGCGATGGGTCGGATAAGCCTTACCGATTGAAAGTTAGGCCACCGTCATTTTGCAATCTAAGTGCGCTCAAAGAATTGATTACTGATTCCTATGTGGCAGATGCAGTGGTTATATTGGGATCTTTAGATATTGTTCTGGGTGAAGTTGATAGATGAAAGGGTTGGATATCCTAATTTTAACTGCGACGTTGTTTTCTGTGTTTACGGCTTTATCAGTGGCCGTTCTGTCGCTTATATGGATCGAGAGGAAATTGTTGGGTCGACTCCAACGAAGGTTGGGGCCAACACGTACTGGGCCTTTTGGGCTGCTGCAGCCTGTAGCGGATGGCATTAAACTCATTGTAAAGGAAGACTTGGTTCCCTCTTGGGCTGATAGGATTATTTTCTGGACGGCTCCCCTGTTGGTAATTATCCCATCTTTTATGATCTGGGTGACAATCCCAATTTCCCGTAATCTGGTTGTAGAAAATTTAGACCTGGGATTATTTGTTATCGTGGCACTCTTAGTTATTTCAATACTTGGGCTTGTTCTGGCTGGCTGGGGATCGGCTAACAAATATGGTGCTCTCGGAAGCCTCAGGGCGGCTGCACAACTCGTGAGCTACGAGGTGCCATTAGTGTTGGTTGTTATATCTGTAGCCGTGATATCTGGATCTATGGATTTGAGGGTAATATCAGCTATTCAGGTGCCTTTGGATACAGCTCAACCTATATTAGACGAAGCACGTTCGAACTTCAGTAACTTTAACCATGTGGGCTTGCCTTTAATTTTCATATTCCCTCTGGGCTTGGTTATATTTTTGCTAGCTGGCTTGGCGGAAGTTGGAAGGACTCCATTTGATATTTATTTTGCTGAATCGGAGATTGTAGGGGGGCCATTTGTAGAATATAGTGGTGCCCACTGGTCCGTTTTCTTCTTGGCGGAATACATGAATACGTTTGCTGTAGCTGCGCTAGCAGGACTCCTATTTCTGGGAGGCTGGTATGGCCCTATTTTACCGGAGTGGGCGTGGTTCCTAATAAAAACATACTTTTTCGTTGTAATTATTTTTTGGATTAGAGGTACTTTCCCACGATTGCGTATTGATCAACTAATGGCGTTTGGTTGGAAGGTATTGATGCCGCTTTCTTTGATGGCTGTCATCACGGCTGCTATTTATAGATTTTATGAGTGGCCAGCCTGGTCCCTGACTTTGATGTCCTTAAGTGGGCTTATTGTGGTAGGCTTCGCGTTTTATTTGAAATACACACGACCTGTACTTAGACTAGCCAAAAAATATGGACACAGACCTGGGGGAATACGAAATGTTAGGTAGTATCAAGGGGATGTTTGTTACTTTGAAGTCCACTTTTAAGAAGCCGGTTACCGACCAGTATCCTAATAAACGCAGACCAGTGGAAGCCAGATATATGGGGTTCCCTGCCTTGACCTGGGATTATGAAGTAATTGAACCTTATTGCACTGCATGTATGGTGTGTATTCGTGATTGCCCAACTCAATGCATGACTGCTTCAATGAAAGACAATGTCCTCTATAAAGAAGAGAAGAGCCACAGAAGAAAGATTGTTGATAAATTTGAGATCAACCTTAACCGCTGCATATTGTGTGGCATATGTGTGGAAGTTTGTAATTTTGACGCGATTGTGATGAGCCACGAACATGAAATGAGCGTTCATGAGAGAAATGGTGATCGCGTCGATTTGATTGAACTATTAGATATGGGGAAGCGATTTCAAAGGGATACGAAATGGATTCCTCCATCTCAACTAAAAAAAAGATCAAGTGTTAGCGATAAACCACCCATAGTATCTCCGCCAGACAAGGATGGTATTTGAAATGACTTGGCTGGTTTTTACTGTTCTGTCAGGGATAATTGTTGGTGGGGGACTTGGAGTGGTAACCACTCGTAACGTGGTTCATGCCGCGCTTTTCTTACTCGTCTCGCTTATAGGCGTAGCCGGATTCTATGTATTGCTGTTATCAGAATTTCTAGCAGTGGTGCAGATATTTATTTATGTGGGAGCTATAGTGATAGTTCTCCTTTTTGGCATCATGTTAACTCGATCTGGTGAATATCCTCGTATTGCAGATAATGAACAATGGCCTGCGGCTGTGCTCATGGGTCTAGGGTTTTTTGCGTTGTTAGCATTAGCTCTGCTAACTCATCCGAACCTCTCTGATGAAAGGAATGAAATAAATTTGTCTATATTGGGGGAGTCGTTATTCACCGATTGGGCTCTACCATTTGAGATAGCTTCGATCCTTCTACTTATTGCTCTTGTTGGGGCTGTTGTATTAGCTCGAGAGGACAAAAAGTCCTAGTGATCACTCTTGTCCATTTTCAGATAGTTAGCGCGGCTCTTTTTTCTATTGGCCTGTATGGCGTCATGGCTAGGCGTAGCGCGATTCTTATCTTGATGTCAATTGAACTCATGTTAAATGCGGTGAATATTAATTTGGTCGCGGTAGCTTCATTTCTTGATCCAGATAGATTTGCCGGCATTATCATCACTATTTTTGTGATTACTGTTGCTGCAGCTGAGGTTGGCCTTGCATTGGCCATTGTTTTAAGGCTGTTTCGAAATAGGGCTACGATTAACGTGGATAATATGGATTTGATGAAATGGTAGTAAATCTGGTTCGTTCGATGACCTATCAGTAAGGAATTTAAGTATGGGGTTAATGGAATTAGCTTGGATTATTCCAGCATCTAGCTTTTTCGCTTTTGTTGGCATCATTGCCTTTGGAAGACGAATCCCGTTTGTTTCACCAATGCTATCGATTGGCGCCATAATCGTGGGATGTATCTTAGTGTTTGTAGTTGTTATGGGGCGTATCGATGCTGATCCCACCGGCATAGATTTTTTCAGTCGAAAGTGGTTCGAGGTGGGTGGTACCGAACTTATGCTGGGTATGATCATTGATCCCCTCTCTATAGTTATGCTTGGGCTTGTTTGCTTTGTGTCTCTCATGGTCCAAGTTTATTCCCTGTCCTATATGCGACACGATCCTAAATTGGCATGGTATTACGCCATTCATGCCTTATTTGCGGCCTCTATGATTCTGGTGGTGCTGGCTGATAACTTTTTGCTCTTTTACGTAGCTTGGGAACTGGTGGGATTGTGTTCCTACCTGCTTATAGGTTTTTGGTGGGAAAAAAGAGAACCTGTGGAGGCTGCGAAAAAGGCCTTTATCACTACAAGGATAGCTGATGTAGCGTTATTGGTAGGCATCCTTTTGTTATTCCACGAAGTAGGCACCTTTAGTATGAAGGAAACATTTTATCAGGCTCAGTTATTGGGAGCTGGTGAAGTTAGTGAGTTAAGTAGCGGCACGACAATGATAGCGACGTTTCTACTTTTCATCGGAGCGATGGGAAAGTCTGCTCAAATTCCTTTCCACGTTTGGCTGCCAGATGCTATGGCAGGCCCAACGCCTGTTAGCGCTCTCATACATGCGGCTACCATGGTTGTAGCAGGTGTTTATCTAGTTGCGAGAACTTTTGCTTTATTCGAGGCTGTGCCCAATGTTTTACTTGTTGTTTCTATAGTTGGCTTGGTGACGTCCTTGTTAGCTTCTACCATGGCCTTGGTAAACACAGACTTGAAACGAATATTGGCATATTCCACGATTAGTCATTTGGGTTTGATGATGCTATCACTTGGGGCCTTTGGGTACACTGCCGCCATTTTTCACTTAGTGGCGCATGGTTTTTCAAAAGCACTTCTTTTCTTGGGAGCTGGCTCTGTTTCACATGCTTCAAATCAAACGGATATTCGTAAAATGGGTGGCTTCATAAAGGTTATGCCGATCACGGCGATTACGTTTGGCATAGGAGCCCTATCGCTGGGCGGAATACCAATATTTGCTGGTTTTTGGAGTAAAGATGAAATTCTTATAGCTGTTTTCAATCACAGGAATTTCTTATTTCTTATAGGGACACTGTTCGTTGGATTTCTTAGTGCCCTTTACATGGCTCGTGCTTTTTATTTGGTGTTCTTTGGAGACTTAAAAAATGAGAACAAATCTGTTTCAGAGTCTCCGATTTTAATGACTGCACCTTTGATTTTATTGGCTATACCTTCCTTGCTGTTCGGATTCTCTGTTTTTGGATCAGACGAAGGATATGGAGGAATTGGGAGATTTATATTTTTTGAAAATGCTCATGACTTCCATTTTAATGTACTACTAGGATCAATATCAGTGATTTTAGCTGTAGTGGCTTTTGGCATTTCTAAGCCTCTATACATAACAAGAAAGTTTGATTTAAACAGGATCAAAAAATATTTCAGTGGTTTGATCAGAATTTGTGAACGGGGATATTATTTTGATCAAGTTTATGAATGGTTTTTCGACCGAATCGTTTTAGTTTCCTCCAGATTTATTGCGTGGCTAGATCGTGCTGTGGTTAACGATGTTGGTGTGAATGGGCCGGCCAACTCCATGGGATGGACAGCTTCGAAATTGCGCCTTCATGTAACAGGCAAGGTCTATAATTATGCCTTGGTTATGGTTTTGGGTTCAATGATTATCGGGTCAGTTTGGTGGATTATGGTGGCTGGTTGAGATCATGGATAACTTCAACCAGATAGCTCTAATATTTATTTTAGCAGTCCCATTATTTACAGGAGGGGCGCTAATCTTTTTCCCACGTAACAAAATAGGAGCTATTAGAACATTTGCACTAGCCGGGTCACTCCTAACCTTCCTTCTTTCTTTCTATGTATTTGTAATGTACGACTACCACGAAGGTGGCTATCAGTTTGTTGGTTCGATTATATGGTTAATGGATCCACTAAACATTCAATTTAGTTTCGGCATCGACGGGATTTCTGCTCCGATGATTTTGTTAACTGGAATAGTGATGTTAGCAGGGACTATGATGTCTTGGAATATAGAATATCGAAGTAAGGACTTCTTTGTTTTATTCATGTTCTTGGTTGCTGGTGTCCTTGGCACTTTTTCAGTTACGGATATTTTCTTCCTATTCTTCTTTTACGAGCTGGCAGTCCTTCCAATGTTTCCGTTAATAGCGGTTTGGGGCAGTACCACAGATTTTGGGAGCTTTTTGAGAACTAAAGAATATAGTGCCATGAAACTTACACTATACCTTGTGGCGGGTAGCGTTTTGGTTTGGATCGGTATTATCGCACTCTTTATAGAAACCACTAATGCGGGTGCCGGGACATTTTCTATAGAGACTTTATCGCAGATGTCGGAAGACGGCGTTTTTAGTCGGAAATTCCAGCTAATATTCTTTCCATTTTTCATGATAGGTTTTGGAGTTTTAGCTGGATTATGGCCGTTCCACACATGGTCTCCGGATGGACATGTTGCGGCACCAACCGCTGTAAGTATGATACATGCTGGAGTCCTCATGAAATTGGGAGCCTATGGAATTATTCGTATCGGAATGACCGTACTTCCGGAAGGAGCCTCTGGCTGGATGCCACTACTAATCGGATTAGGCACAGTTAATGTTCTTTATGGAGCGATTTCTGCAATGGGGCAAAGAGATCTAAAATATGTGATTGGGTATTCTAGCGTAAGCCACATGGGGCTTGTACTGATGGGATTGGCCACATTAAATCCCATAGGTGTTACTGGAGCGGTACTTCAAATGTTTTCCCACGGGATAATGACGGCTCTATTCTTCGCAGTTGTAGGTATGATATACGAACGTACTCATACCAGAGATATTACTATTTTGGGTGGTATCGCTCATAGAATGCCCTTTACGGTGATTCTTTTTGCCGTGGCAGGATTGACATCGCTGGGACTACCAGGCCTAAGTGGTTTCATAGCAGAAATCCTTATATTTGTAGGTGTATTTAAAACGTCGATATTTCTAGCTATTCTAGCAGTTGTAGGTGCTGCAATCACCGCTGTTTACGTCCTTAGATTGCTAGGCAAGGCATTTTTTGGTCCCATGGATTCTAAGTGGGAAACTCTAACGGATGGTGGGCCGAGAGAACTAATAACAAATGGGTTGTTAGCGGGAATCATTTTTTTTGTAGGCCTATGGCCGATGCCGTTATTGAGGGTAATAAATTCCGGGGTTGCGGAACTTCTAGCTAGGTATCCGATATAATGACTGAAAACTTACACTTACTGATGCCTGAATTGTTTTTGGCTATCCTAGCCGTCGTTGTGTTAGTAGCTGATCTATTTCTGCCAGATGATCGGAAAATATACCTTCCCTGGTTGGCTGTTTTAGGGTTAATTGGGTTGATTGTTTTATCATTGAACCTACTCTGGAATACAGACTTGATGCTGTATGGGGGGCTAATATCACTGGATAATTTTTCCCTCTTCTTCAAGTGTGTTTTTCTTGTGTTGGGTATCATAGTAATTCTTGCTTCCATGGATTTTGTCTCCAGGTGGTTAAGAAGCCCTGGAGAGTATTACAGTATCGTACTGTTTTCAATTTTGGGTATGATTTTAATGGTGGAAGCCCAAGAATTGTTAACGGCCTACATCGCCATTGAGCTTATGGCTTTCGGTTTCTATGTACTGGTTGCTTTTGGTCGTAATAATAGGAAGTCAAATGAAGCCGGATTGAAATATATCCTTGTTGGAGCGTTTTCTTCGGCTATTTTTCTGTATGGCTTGAGCCTCGTTTACGCATATACTGCCGTGACACACTTTGATGCTATAGAAGCAAGCCTTAGTTCCGTGTTAGCTAATACGGACCAAATTGGTCCCAGTCTTTGGGTTGGTATGGCACTTATGCTTGCCGGTCTTGGATTTAAAGTGGCTGCGGTACCCTTCCACATGTGGGCCCCTGATACATACGAGGGAGCCCCAATTCCTGTTACGGCGTTTTTATCTGTTGGCTCCAAGATAGCTTCCTTAGCCTTTATGTTGCGCTTATTTTCCGAAGCCTTTTTACCGGCCATCGATCAATGGCAAATTATTGTCGCTGTAATATCAGCACTAACAATGACTGTGGGGAATGTGGTGGCGATGGTTCAGAGTAATTATAAAAGACTATTGGCATATTCCAGTATAGGTCATGTAGGGTTTATGCTCATGGGTATAGCTGCTTTGTCTTCTATAGCAATAGACGGATTGTTGTTGTATATGATTGGTTATGCTGTGACTACAATGGCTGTATTCACTGCGCTTACTGCATTCTTCAATATGACGGGAAGAGAGGATATTTCTGATCTTGGGGGGTTGGCGGATACTCATTCCTATTTTGCAGCTGCCATTGCTGTAGCTCTTTTCTCTTTGGCAGGACTTCCATTTTTCGCGGGATTTACTATGAAATTCTACTTATTTGCTGCTGTTGGGACCGAAGGCTTCCTTTGGTTGGCAGGGTTGGCCATTTTCAATAGTTTTATCTCTCTCTACTATTATCTGAAGATGATACGAGAAATGTACGTAAAACCTACTCCAGATTCAGTTAGACTTGTTATGAGCCAATCCGGAGTCTCAAATGGGATTTCAAAACCCACTAAACTGATTACATGCTTGTCGGTGGTACTTACTTTATCGATTATTTACTTGGGTGTATATCCATTACATTTACTGAAGGCAATTCAAGCTGCTACTCTGTCGATCTGGTAGTAGTGGGCAATTTGAGTTTAGGGCTTTAGATCGGTTTTGCCCTTAGCACTTTTGTTGGATATTCTTGATATACTTTACTTACCTTATGAATACGAGGGAAAGGAAATTGATCATCTCGGTTATAGGGGGAAATTCTCCTACTAGCGAATCCTATAGGATAGGCGAACTTGTTGGTAGAGAGTTGGGTAAACGAGGTTTGATTGTTTGTTGTGGAGGGTTGGGAGGAATCATGGAAGCGGTGTGTAAGGGAGCGAAATCCGAAGGAGGCGTCACCGTGGGAATATTGCCGGGTGACGACCCCAAAGCAGCTAATAGCTATGTGGATATACCAATCTGTACCGGAATTGGCCATGCCAGAAATGTGCTCGTGGTGAAAACTGGTAGAGCTGTTATAGCTGTCGATGGGTCTTATGGGACATTATCAGAAATAGCTCATGCTTTGGCAGAGGGTATTCCAGTTGTTGGTATAAATACGTGGACGTTTCTTAGAGAAGGTGAGTTAGATTCTGGAGTCATCTTGGCTGATGACCCTGTAGATGCGGTAGAGCGGGCTGTCAAGTTAGCCGGGCTCTGAAATATAATAACCTCAGGTATAAGTGAAGCCGATGGTATTTATTAGTAAGATAAATGCTCGAGAGATACTCGATTCAAGGGGATATCCAACTGTCGAAGCCAGAGTTGAGCTGTCGGATGGCTCGATAGGAACGTCGTCAGTTCCGTCAGGTGCAAGCGCCGGTAGTCATGAGGCATTGGAACTTAGGGATGGGAATAAAGGCCGTTTTAATGGTCGTGGAGTTTTAAAAGCTGTTGCTCACGTAGAGGAGCAAATCGCACCCCTTTTAATCGGGCAGGCTCCCTTTGACCAACAGCAGATAGACACTCGGATGATTGAATTAGATGGGACTGAGAATAAATCCAATTTAGGTGCAAACTCTATTTTGGGAGTATCGCTAGCAGTTGCTCGTGCAGCAGCGAGTTCCAAGAAAGAACCGTTGTACAGATACCTAGGATTTGAGGATAACTTAACTCTGCCTGTCCCAATGTTAAACATCCTTAATGGCGGTGCACATGCTCGTAATTCAACTGATATCCAGGAATTTATGATTTTGCCCGTGGGATTTCAGACTTTTGGCGAGGCGTTGAGATCGGGAGTAGAAATTTACCAAACGCTAAAGGCTATTATCTTAGACAAAGGATTTGGAACCAATGTTGGCGATGAGGGAGGATTTGCTCCAGAAGTTACTTCAAATAGATTGGCATTGGAAATGGTTTACCAAGCTATAGAGAAGTCAGGTTATAAACCTGGCATAGAAGTTTTTGTGGGCCTTGACGTCGCGGCCTCAGAGATATATTCCAGTGGTAGATATAATTTAGGTAGGGATGACATATCTCTTGATAGTCGGTCTCTACTAGAATTTTACAAAGGCTGGACAAGAGAGTTTCACGTTTTGAGTATAGAGGATGGGTTGGATGAAGACGATTGGCAGGGATGGGATGATCTGACGAGACAATTGGGAAATCGGGTTCAAATTGTCGGTGATGATTTGTTTACCACAAATGTAGAAAGGTTAAAAAAGGGGATAGAGCGTCAGTCTGCTAACGCGATATTGTTGAAATTGAACCAGATTGGAACTTTATCTGAAACTTTGGCTGCGTTCAGAGAGGCTAAGAAGGCTGAATGGGGGACGATTATAAGTCATCGTTCTGGGGAAACCGAGGATGCGTTTATAGCTGACCTGTCGGTTGCACTAGGTGCGGGCCAGATCAAGACTGGTGCTCCCTGCAGATCTGAACGTGTTGCCAAATACAATAGATTGTTGTGCATAGAAAAAGAACTTGGGAATAGGGCTAAATATGCTGGATGGGATGCATTCAAACATATTATCAACCGGTAACTCGCGTCAGACTAACCTGCGGAAAAAGGGAGAGGACCAATGACTGTAAAAGTAGGGATTAATGGATTCGGGAGGATTGGCAGGCTGGTTTTGAGGGCAATTAAGGAACGTTACCCAAATAAGCTTCAGGTAACAGCGATTAATGATCTAGCTGACTCGAAGACCAATGCGTATTTGCTGAAATACGATTCCAACTATGGAGTTTTTCCTGGGATCATTGATGTAGATCAGGGATCTTTATTTGTTGAAGGGCAAGAGATTAAAGTTTTTTCTGAAAGGGATCCTGGCAATATACCTTGGAAACGGGCAGGTGTTGAATTAGTTATAGAAAGTACAGGCATTTTCACCGATGCCGCGAAGGCAGGGGGGCATTTTGCTGGAGGCGCGAAGAAGGTAATTATTTCAGCTCCAGCTAGCGGAGAAGATATCACAATAGTGCTTGGAGTTAACCAAGATGAGTATGATAGTGGCAGGCATAAAATAATCTCTAATGCTTCATGTACGACTAATTGTTTTGCCCTGATGGTAAAAGTGCTCAATGATACTTTTGGAATAAAGCATGGATTGATGTCTACTATTCATGCCTACACCAACGACCAGAAGATTTTGGACCAGAGTCATAGTGATCTTAGAAGGGCAAGAGCAGCAGCTACTAACATTATTCCGACAAGTACTGGAGCAGCTAAAGCCGTTGCCCTGGTACTTCCTGAGTTGAAAGGGAGGCTACACGGAGTCGCTTTTAGGGTTCCTACATCCACTGGATCAGCTACTGATTTTACTGCAATCATTGATGGTACTGCCTCAGTTGATCAGGTCAATAGCGCTTTTCAACAATCTGCTTCTATTGGCCCTTTGGTAGGGTTGCTTAGATATACAGAAGACCCGATAGTTAGTAGTGACATAAAGGCCGATCCCCATAGTTGTATATTTGATGCGTCTTCTACTATGGTAATGGAAGGGAATATGGTAAAAATTCTAGGCTGGTATGACAACGAGTGGGGTTACTCCTGCAGGACGGCTGACCTGGCGGCATTTATGGCTGATAAGGGAATATAATCCTAACCAACTAAGTATAACAAAGACTAGTTCTACTGTAATGAGAGATATTAGTTGATACAAGTAAATTGTGTCTACTGTACTGTTAAAAATTGCTACTCCACTGGTAAAATCCTCTTTTAGTTTGTAGGAGTTCTGTATGGGCTTCATTGCCGTCTTTGAATATCTACGGGCTCGTTGGATAGTTGCCGCTTTAGTGGTAGTTATCTTTTTGGGTCTGGGGCTCCGCTTATACGGTATTAACTGGGACGATGGAAATGGTTTTCATCCGGATGAGCGATCTATCTACATGCAATCCGATTGTATGTATCAAATATTAGCAACAACCGAAAACCATCGAGATTGTCCCAGGTTCATAGATTATCCTGATACGAAACCAGGATTTCCTTCGATAAGTGTTTTCTTTGATCCCGACGAAAGTTCCTTAAATCCCCACTGGTTTCCCTTAGGGAGCATTCTTATATATGTTCTGGTGTTCATTAGAAGCATTCTGGAAATTTTCATGGATATTTCAACCTTTGATCTTAGATATGTTGGTAGGGTTTTATCTGCTTTAGCCGATGTTGGATCAATTTTCTTGATATTCCTCATAGGTAAAAGGCTCTTTAGTCCAAAGATAGGACTTGTTGCTGCTCTATTACTATGTCTATCAGTTATTCACGTCCAAAGTAGTCATTTCTATAGACCGGAAACGTTCATTGTAGTTGTTTCCTTAATCGCTTTCTGGGTTATGCTCAATGTGATAAAACGAAGACGATTAAGGGATTGGATTTTCCTAGGATGCATTGTGGGTTTGCTCTTTTCTATCAAGGTAAGTGTTTTACCTATTTTATTCCCCCTAGCTTTGGTATTTGGTTTCCAATTGTTTACAGATGAGAATGGACGTTACAGAAGTTTATCAAAGTCCATCTGTATAAAGACTAGTCTGCATGCTTTTATAGGGGCGGTTTCTGCGTTGAGCTTATTCGTATTGCTCACGCCTTATGCAGCCATTGATTTTCAAAAGTTTTTTGCTGATACGACATGGGAGGCAAGTAATGCTCGACTCGCTGGGCAAATGCCTTACACGATTCAATATATAGGCTCGCAGCCTTTCATATATGAATTCCAACAAAGTGTAGTATGGGCGCTAGGTGTGCCTCTTGGTTTAGCTGCTTGGATAGGAGTTTTTTATACCCTAGTACGTTGTGTGTTACGAAAGGCAGGCTGGAAGGCCGATCTTCTTATATTGGCTTGGGTAGTCCCGAATATAGTAATTATAAGTGTAATTTTCGAGGTGAAATTCCTAAGATACCTGTTCCCTTTGATGCCTTTCCTGATTCTCTATGCGGCTCGAGGATTGGGAGATCTTTGCGAATTTACCAGAATTTTACCTCAGAATATCCGATGTATTCAGCTGCAAAATCCTTTTAGTAGAGCCTCAAAGCGGATTTTGCGATATTTGGGTCCTAGCGTACTAGTAATTGTTCTATTAGGCACAGTGTTCTATACGCTGGCTTTTATGAAGGTTTACTCTGAGCCCCATACAGCAGTGCAGGCTTCGGACTGGATAAATTCAAATTGGGCACCCGGCAGTCATATATTGTCCGATAATCACTGGGACGAGTTTATACCAAATCTTTCGGACTATGTGGTTGAGCAAATTCCAATTTACGAAGGAGAAAACGAAGGGAGAGTGCATTACTTATCAAATTCTTTGAGTAAAGCAGACTACTTAGTTTTTTATAGCAATAGAACGTATGGCAGCATTGCCAGGCAAAGTGAACTGTTTCCCTACAGAGCCAATTACTATAAAAAGCTATTCTCGGGCGACTTAGGCTATAGGTTTGAGCGAGAATTTTCGAATTATCCAGAGGTATTTGGAATTACATTAAAAAATGACACGTTTGAACGTGCTGAAGTTCAAATCCCCATGGGATTTCCGATAAGTCAGGAGGGTTTGGTCACATTGGACCTGGGATGGGCAGATGAAAATGTAGTCAACTATGATCATCCACTGGTTTTACTGTTCAAGAACCATGATCGAAAATCTAGGCCGGCGATATTTAATTCCATAATGCATGACCACAGCGTCTCACATGGGGGAGATCTCATGTTGTCGGACGAATTATTCAGATCGCAACAAGTTGGTGGCGTTTGGTCAGACACGATCAACAAAAATGGTTGGGTCAATACTGTGCCTGTTTTGGTATGGATACTCTTGGTGGAACTGATCTATTTAGCTGCGTTGCCTATAGCATTTTTACTGTTTCGATATTTGCCGGACCGGGGAATCATTTTTGCCCGTGTATTAGGCCTTCTTCTGATCAGTTATGTTGTTTGGATTTTGGCAAGTTTGCAATGGGTGAGATTTTCTCAAATATCTTTATTCGTGGCCTTAGCGAGCCTAGTGGTGTCATCTGGGTTGATATTACTATGGAAAAAAACAGAACTTTGGGGTTTCATACGAGCACGATGGCGCTTTATTGTTTTCACGGAAGCGTTTTTCTTAGTCGCCTTCTTTGCCTTTTTAGCATTACGCGTGGCAAATCCGGATCTTTGGCATCCGTGGATGGGAGGGGAAAAACCCATGGATTTTTCCTTTTTGAATGCGATTTTGCTTTCCAGTTATATGCCCCCAGTTGATCCGTGGTTTTCCGGGGGATATATCAACTATTATTATTTTGGTCTATTTGTAGTAGCCAGCCTAATAAAAGTAACCGGTATTCTTCCCAGTGTAGCTTACAACCTTGCTATTCCACTCTTTTTTGCTCTGACGATAACTTGTGTCTTCTCCATTGTGTATAACGTAACGGCCGGTATTTCTAGTCTGAAAAACCAAAGGAGCCGAGGCCTCGTGGGGGTCGATAATGAAAACAAGGGTATTATCGATTCAGACGTTAAAGGCCCAGTCTCCGCAGGAATTCTCGGAGCTGTTTTCGTGGGAGTGATAGGGAATTTAGACGGTTTCATACAGCTTGTACAAAGTAGCTGGAATTACTTGCTTAGGGCTAGATCGTTTGCACCTTTTGATTTCTGGCGTAGTAGCCGTATGTTACCTGAATTGGAGGATATGGAAAGAGGAGTCCTGACACCTTGGTTACAGGCTAGGACAATCTTTCCAGAAGGAACATTTTGTCATCCAGGCCTTAGAGTTGACCTTACCTGTCCCGATATTTCTCCTCATATTACCGAGTTTCCCTTTTTTAGCTTCTTATTCGGGGACTTACATGCACATGTGATCGTTATGCCTTTTGCATTACTAGCAATTGCTCTTGCTTTGGTTATTTTGGTGGGAGTTCACCAGGCCCCCAGGCGCTGGCTTTTTATTGTTAGTTCGTTCTTGGGATTAACCTTGGGTTCGTTGTGGACTATCAATACATGGGATTTTCCTTCGTACACAGTACTTTCTACTCTATTGATAGGCATGGGTATTTGGCTGATGTCCAGGACAATAGATATGAAACAAAAGATTATATTGTTCTTGGGTGTAGTTGGATCCATGATATCAATCAGTGTGTTAGCGTTCTTGCCGTTTCATACTCACTATGAAACCTTTGGTCCAGTACTGAGGACCTCCATATGGCAGACGCCATTGTTGGATTTCTTAAAGATACATGGATTGTTTCTCACAATAATTATCCCATTCCTCATATTCTTGAATAGACGAACGCTATTAAATGGAATCCTGAGTTTTTGGTGGTTGTCTATTAGGTTGTTGAGGATGCGTGTAAGAGAAAAGAGACTTAACTGTAATTCGAAATCCAATTTAAGCGTATGGTTGGGGATTGTGATTGTTTTGGTCTACCTCATGATTGCTTCTTATTGGACCGGGGCTTTGTTGACGGCAATAATTGCTCTATCGGCCGTATCAATCTGGAATCTTTTTTGTAGCAAGGATGAGCCTGACCGTTATAGATTATTTACATTGATCGTCATAGCGTTTGCCTTTTTGTTAGCGCTTAGTGTTGAGTTTGCGCGAGTAGGCGATGATATAGGCCGCATGAATACTTTCTTTAAGTTCTATCTTGAAATTTGGATATTTTTGTCTATTTCAGCTGCTATTGCTCTCTGGTATCTCATGAATTTTGGTTGGTATAGTCTGAAGGGGATAACCCCACGAAATAAGATTAATTTGCTGATTTTGTCCTTGGGTTTAGTCTTCCTATCTTTAGTATATGTCTTTTGGATTGCTGTACGGGTAGATGGGGAGGACCTCGAAGGAGCATCAAATTACCTGTCGTTGTTTTATGACGTGTCAGTATGGGGTTTAATCGTGACTGGAATAATTTCAGTTGGATTTTTGTATTATCTGGTTCACAATTGCCGACCTTATTTGAGAGGCTATCTTTTACACAAGTCGGTTTGGTTGTGTGTCATAGCAATGCTATTTATGGCCTCGCTTTTATACACCGTTTTTGGAACTCGGGCCCGCCTTGCTGCTCGTTTTGACACGGTTCAGACAAGTCTAAACGGGGAAAAGTTTATGGAATATGCTATTCATACCGAAAAGGAAGAGACGTTTCCTTTGAAGTGGGATTATCAAGCAATTCAGTGGCTCCGATCACATGCCAAGGGTTCATTCGTTGTCCTTGAAGGCCATACGGAACAATATCGCTGGGGCTCTAGATTCTCAATCTACACTGGTTTTCCTACCATCGTTGGCTGGCCTTGGCATCAATTCCAGCAAAGATCTGATTATCAAATGGAGACGCTAAAGAGAATCAGCGACGTTGCAACAATTTACAATACCAAGAGCGTTGCACGAGCTGCAGCTTTATTACAGAACTATAAGGTTAAATATATAGTCATTGGGGATCTAGAACGTATATTTTATGATAAAGCGGGGTTGAAAAAATTTGACCAAATGGAACAAGCAAATTTTCTGCAAAAAGTTTTCGAAAATCATGGCACGATGATTTACGAAGTGATTGCAAACGATATAGATTACCCTTAAATTCTGGCTCAAATCGAAAACTTTCTTGACTATATAGATATAGGACTTTAGACTGCGGCTAATGTGTCAGGCTGCTCATATTTATTACTTAAAAGCTAATGTCTGATGTTCGTATAGAAAGACAATTCATTCTTAGGGGGGCCTCCTATGTCATTAACACTTCAGGAAGCAGAGAAGATTGTAGATGGAGCCTTAGCCAAAGCGGCTGAGCTTGGCATCAAGATATCTGCCGCAGTACTCGATGCCGGAGGACGACTTATAGCTTTCAAACGTATGGATAAGGCTACATGGGCAAGCGTTTACGGCTCCCAGGGGAAGGCTTTAGCTTCGGTCTCGTTTGGTCAGACTAGTGGGAATTTACAAGCCAGAGCCGAAGCTCCGATAATCCGGGGTATAGCTCATCTTGAAGGCGGTCACATGATTCCTAGTCAGGGGGCGGTTCCTATTATTAGAGATGGGTCGGTCGTTGGTGCGTGTGGAGTTGGGGGTGGAACAGCTCAAGAAGACGAGGACTGCGCAAATGCTGGACTTAAAGCCATCTCATAAGATTTATTAACTTATATAACATTTGTTAGGAGATTATTTTGAGCTTCCAACTTTTCTGTGAAGAATGTGGCACAGAGCATGATAACGATTCATATAGATTATTCTGTGATAAATGCCATGGTTTAATAGAAATCAGATACGAATCCGTACCCTCAGAAATGTTTCTAGGGAAGAGCCCAAAACGACGCGGGATGAAGAGGTTTATAGCGAGGTTGCCTATAAAGAACCAGGAGAATCTTGTCTCCATGGGTGAGGGAGACACTCCAATAATTCCACTTCCTAGAATGGGAGAAAAATTGGGCCTCCGGAATGTCCATGCCAAGCTTGAATATTTTAATCCTACAGGCTCGTTTAAGGATCGCGGGAACATGGTTCAGGTTTCGGTTCTACAAGACCTTGGTGTGAGAGTGGTCACAGATGCTACTGGTGGTAACGCGGGTCATTCCTTTTCCGCGTATTGTGCTAGAGCAGGAATTAAGTTTCATGGTTTTGCCGATGAAAGTACGAGAGGCCACAGGAAACTTCACGCAATTGGTTTGCATGGAACTGAATTGCATTGGGTTACTGGCGGGAAGAAAGGTCGCGCTGAGGGGGCAAGGAAATTTGCTAACGATAATAAAATCTTGCACATGGATTACGGTAAAAACATTTACTTTATTGAAGGATTGAAAACCTTGGCATACGAAATCGCGGAACAGATGGATCCATTGCCTGACCATATTATAGTTCCAATAGGAAATGGATCTATATATCAAGGTATGTATAAGGGATTTAGCGAAATGTTTGAAGCCAGGGTAATAGATACTATTCCGCGTCTTCATGGTGCGCAAACAGAAGAGACACAGCCATTTGTGGCAGCATTTGAAAATAATAAATGGTCACCAAAATCTGACCACACGTTGAGTCTTGCTAACGGCATAGGGGTTAATCACCCGCCACGCCTTAAATCTTTGGTAGAAATAGCGAGAGACACTGGTGGGAGGGTAATAGCTGTTTCTGAAACTAAAATTCTCAGTTGGCAAAAGGAATTAGCGAGCCTCGAAGGACTAATCGTCGAACCCACGTCAGCTGTGGTTATGGGTGCGGCCGAAAAATTGATAGATCAGGGATTTATTAAGGCAGCTGATGTAGTTCTATTTCCCCTAACAGGATTTGGAATAAAGGAAGCGATCCCTGGTGCTAATATCTAATCTAATGGATCCCTTAGGCCAACTTAAATCGTTTATTATTGGGAGATTCGGGCAGACCCGGGGGAAACGAAGATCGGCTGGTAGGGTGTCATATGTCTGCAGAAGTTAATTACCGTATTGGCGTAGACGTTGGTGGGACATTTACAGACATTGTTTTAGTAGGGGAGGATAGTAAGCTATTCGTAAAAAAGCTGTCTTCCACACCAGATCGTTATGATGATGCAATAATTGATGGTATTAGCAGTATTCTTAACGAAGCAGGTGTCTTGGCCGTTCAAGTAAAGGAAGTATGTCATAGTACCACTGCGGCAACGAATGCTGTTTTAGAACGCAAGGGTGCAAGAGTTGGCCTAATCACCACCAGCGGATTTCGTGATGTTTTGGAACTTAGGCGGCTTAGAGTTCCAACGTTGTATGATCTGTTCTATACACCTCCCGAGCCGCTAGTTCCAAGGTATCTTAGATTTGAGATAGAAGAACGGGTAAGTGCTCAAGGTAAGATTCTTAAATCGGTGGATCTTCAAGAGGTGTTGGGTATCGTCAACGACCTTGTAAATGAGGGAGTTGATTCGGTAGCGATTTGTTTAATTAATTCATTTACAAACCCTGAAAATGAACAAGTGATCGGCAAGTTCATAACTGAAAGGTTTCCGAAGCTATTTGTGACGATATCCACTGATGTAATTCCTGCAATCAGGGAGTTTGAAAGGACGAGTACTACCGTAGCCAATGCCTATCTTATGCCGTTTATGAATCGCTATATTAATTCTTTGAGAGAACGCCTGTCAGGTATGGGCATTAAAGCACCGATCTCAGTAATGCAATCCAGCGGGGGTATGATAACTTCTCAAATGGCTGCAGTTAAGCCAATATTCGCGTTGGAATCTGGTCCCGTAGCTGGTGTAGCCGGAGCCACCTATTTATCAAGAAAAATGGATATTCCAGACTTGCTGACATTTGATATGGGTGGTACGACAACCAAGGCGGCAGTTATTGAAAATGGAAATCCTTACAAATCCGGGGAATATGAGATTGGGGCTCCCATATCCAGAAGTAGCAGGCTGGTGAAGGGAGGAGGATACCTGCTAATGGTCCGAGCGGTAGACGTAGCAGAAGTTGGTGCTGGAGGAGGGAGCGTAGTCTCGTTAGACAAAGGAGGGTCATTCCAGGTTGGGCCTAGGAGCTCTGGGGCTGTGCCTGGCCCGATTTGCTATGACAGAGGTGGCAAAGAACCTACAACGAGTGATGCCAATATTTTGCTAGGATATCTGAACCCAGAATTCCTATTAGGAGGAGCTTTAAAGGTTAACTTGGAAGATACTCGTAGGATATTTGAAGCTAAAGTATCTAACCCCTTGAAATTGGGATTGCATGAAACAGCTTTTGGGGTCCACCAAGTAGCGAATGCCTCTATGGCTAGGGCTATGAGATCTGTTACAACTGAGCGGGGTCGGGATGTGCGTAGTTTTACGATGGTCGCTTTTGGCGGAAGTGGCCCATGTCATGCTGCCTCTTTGGCTGCTCTATTAGGAATACGAAAGATAATTATACCGGCATCACCCGGTCTTTTTAGTAGTTTGGGATTGTTGGCGGCGGACCAAGAACACGAATTCGTACGGAGCCTAATGATGAATAGGGGTATTGCCCATGTTGAAGAATTAGAAGATCAATTTATGCTCCTTGAACAAGAATCTCTTAGAACGTTTCAGGTCGAAGGTTACGAGGCATCTAATATAAATTTCACCAGACATGCTGATGTCCATTATATCGGGCAAATTCACGAATTGACTATTCCCATCCCGGATTTGACACCGTTTAATGAAATAAAAGAATTATTTGAAAAAGAGCATGAGCGGACTTATGGCTACAGATCTATTAATGAACAAATAGAGGTGGTGAATATCAGAGTTACAGGACGACAGATAATCCCTAAAGTTAGACAAACTGACTTAACCACTATTGGGTCGTCTTTGTACAATTATGTGGGGAAAAAGCCGGATAGAAAGGCCTATTTCGGTCAAGGATGGGGCTTGATTGAGGTTCCAGTTATTTCTAGATATGATGTGGACTTGAAATATCGGGCGGGTCCGGCAATTATCGAGGAGTATGATACCACCATAGTTATTCCACCGGATTGGTCTGTAAGAAGAGATTCGGATTGGAACTTAATACTAGGCTTGGAGAGCTGAATGTTCGACAAAACACTTGATACAGTCACATTTGAGGTAATTAGGAATGCTCTCCAATCAATTACTGATGAAATGATGCTTACCATTCAGCGAACAGGTCGTTCTCCTACAACAACTCAAGCGTTTGATTTTTCTGCTGCTTTATGTGACAACGATGGTGATGTTTTGGATCAAGGCCTGGCTATACCGATACACATGGGTGGCATACCAGATGCGGTCCGGGCATGTATAGATAAATTTAAGGGGCGAATTTATTCAGGGGATGCAATTATAGTTAACGATCCGTATTCTGGAGGATTGCACCTACCAGATATTTTTTGTGTTTACCCCATATTCCATTCGGGCAAACTATTCGGATTTTCGGTAACAGTAGTTCACCACATGGATGTAGGTGGACGTGCTCCTGGTAGTATGGCTCACGATTCAACTGAAATTTATCAGGAGGGTCTCCGCATTCCACCAACAAAACTAGTGGAAAGGGGTGTGATAAGTGAAGCCATTACCGATTTGATTGAATTAAACGTTAGAACACCAGAAGTTGTTCGGGCCGACCTTTCTGGTCAGATCTCTGCGTGTCAAATGGGAGAACGAGGCGTACTTGATTTGATTAATAGGTATGGAATGGATGAATTGAAAGAGTATTTGCGGGAATTAATGAACTATAGTGATCGTATAACCCGTCAGGCTATTAGTGTATGGCCTGACGGGTTATACGAGTTTACAGACTATTTGGATGATGATGGTATTGACGACCAGCCGATACCAATCCGCGCAGCTGTTAGGGTAAAAGGAGACTCAGTGTTGGTTGATTTCAGTGGATCTGCTTCCCAGACTCAAGGGGCGCTTAACTGTGTTTTGAGTCAAAGCAAGGCAATGGCATATGCAGCTATTCGTTGTGCTATAGGGGAAGACATGCCAAATAATTCAGGGTGTTTTCGGGCGGTTGAAGTCACTGCTCCTGAGGGCACAATCACAAATATGAGGCATCCGGCCTCTTGTGCTGCTAGAGGAGTTACATCCTTTCGAATTCTTGATGCAGTTCTCGGGGCTTTGGCGCAAGTGGTTCCAGATAAAGTTGCAGCTGCTCCTGAGGGAGGCACATCCACTGGTCGATTTGGATTTCCTAAACCGGATGGGAAAATATTAGTTTATTACGATAATGTGTTTGGCACACGCGGTGCCTGGAATGGAGGTGATGGACGAGGGGGAGTGGCTAGTGTAGCCGCGAACGTATCAAATGTGTCTGTGGAAATTTTGGAATCGCAGATTCCTATAAGAATCCGTCGCTATGGATTGGTTTCTGATTCTGGGGGACCAGGGAGATATCGTGGCGGACTTGCGCAAGAACGAGAATGGGAAATTTTAGCGGATGAGGCTACGGTGACATGGCGTTCTGACCGACGTAAGTATCCGCCTTATGGATTGGCTGATGGTCATCCGGGCAGGGGATCAAGAAGTGTTCTCAATCCAGACAAGCAGGCAGAATTATTACCTACTAAGATAAACACCAAACTTAGGAAAGGCGATATATTTTTACACCAAAATGCGGGTGGTGGAGGCTATGGCTCTCCTATGGACAGAGAACAGGAACGGGTTTGGTGGGATTGGCGCAATGGCAAAGTGACTACTAGGCATGCGAAAGAGGTCTACGGTGTTGTCATAGATGAACAAACCGGCCAAATCAATGAAATAGAAACAGATAAACTCAGATCTAATCCAAACTAATAATTCCCAGGGGATTGGAGTTGAGTGTTGATATCGTGTGGTTTTCCACGGTTAGCCTGAGACTTGATGAAATTAAAAATATAATTGGCGGTAGATCACGTTTGATATAGTAGCCTATCTGAACTCCACAAAGTCTTCTTGACCCCAATACTTGAGCTGTCTACAATCGGCTAAAAAATTACTGGGAGAACCTGTATGGTAAGAATGATGGGGAAAAATGCCATGGTGGAAATGCTCAGACTCGAGGGAGTGAAATACGTATTTGCAAACCCCGGAACGACCGAGCTTCCATTAATAGATGCCCTGCAAGATGCGCCTGATATCAAATATATATTGGCTTTATTTGAAGGTGTTGCCGCGGGGATGGCGGATGGATGGGCCAGGATTACACAGAAACCTTCATTTATGAACCTCCATATTTCCGTTGGTGTATCGAATAGTATTGGCGTGGTGTATAACTCCTGGAGAGGCGGAACGCCGATGGTAATCACAGCAGGTCAGTCCCATTCTAGTCTTCAACTGCACGAACCGACCTTATACTCCAACATGGTTAATGTTATGAGGGAATATACTAAATGGTCGGGTGAAATTGTTGTCCCTGAGGATATACCTTCTATATTGCGTAGAGCTTTCAAAATAGCTAGTACTCCTCCAACCGGACCAGTCTTTTTATCAATAGCATGGGATGCTCTTACTGGCGAAGGTGAGATGGATTTGCGTCCTTCTATTAATGATTATTATAGGATTAGACCGGATTTAGGATCTATAGAAAAAGCGGCTACTGTTCTGAGCCAGTCTGAGAGGCCCATCATAATAATTGGTGATCGTGTGGCTCAATCAGTGGGTGCTCCGTCTTATGTAGGTAAAATCGCGGAGCAATTGGGTGCTGCTGTATTCGCTACCAGCTATTCCGAGGTTAATATCCCAAATTCTCATCCCCACTATATGGGCACTTTCGATGTTAGTTGGCTTCATAGCGCTACAAAGCGACGTTTAAATGGAGCTGATGTGATATTGGCAATAGGCACTGATCTTTTGACTTCATCCATTCCTATACCAGAACCTGCGTTGGAGAATAAAGTACAGGTCGTCCATTTAGACAGTAGCCAGTGGGCAATTCAACGGTCCTTCCCTGCCGTAGTTGGATTATGGTCAGATATAAGATCTGGCTTGGTTGACCTTACGGATGCTTTGGATGCAGGTATGTCTAATAGCCAGAAGTTAGCCGCTGGCCAGCGGTGCAAACTAGTATCTGAACAGCAAATTCTAAGAAGAGAAAGAATAGATAATCGTTTACTCCAACGGTGGGATAGTTCTCCCATGTCTCCAGAGAGATTTGCTTACGAATTGAAAAATGCGTTGCCTCCTGAAGCGCTTATATGTGATGACTCTATAACCAATCGCAGCACATTATTGGATGCATTGGAATTTGATGTGCCTGGAACTCTGGTAGGAGGACGTGGTGGCAGTTTAGGTTTTGGGATGGGTGCGACAATGGGGATGAAACTGGCGGCTCCTGATAGGCCAGTCGTTGGTATCATAGGCGACGGAACCGCTATGTATACTATTCAAGCTTTGTGGACAGCGGCTAATTATAATATTCCAGTTGTTTATGTGTTTTGCAATAACGGTAGTTACAAAGTATTAAGAGAAAATATGGCCAGATATCTCACTGGCATTGAACGCAATAGCGCATATTTAGGCATGGATTTTTATGACACTCCCATTGATTTTGTAAAGCAGGCACACGCATATGGACTCGAGGGAATTAGAGTGGAAGATCCAACAAAATTAGGGCCCGCTTTAGATAAGGCATTATCCAGTGGTCGTCCCTACGTTCTGGATGTTATTGTTGATGATCAGTTTGATGAAACGGATATCCAGGGGGCATGGGGAGAATGGTGGGCCCGGTAATAATATTAATGAAATAGGGAGTTTATGTGTCTTCATCACTGATCAGGGGCAAATATGTTATTTCAAAAGTTACGGGTAAATTTTCCGCAGACGTAATTCACGATGGTTGTATTTATCAGAAAGACGGATTGATCCAGGAAGTTGGCATTTACAGGGATCTCCACGAAAGATATCCATCCATAGAGGTGATTGGTGGAGATAAATTCGTGGTATTTCCAGGGTTGGTAAATGATCATGATCATATAGGTATGTCTAGCATTCAATTAGGAGTCTCTCATACCAACTTAGAACTCACTGGCTTGGGTCGTATAGGGGCTAGAACACTTGATCCATATTTAGAACATCTGTATGGAGCCATACAAATGATTCAATCTGGGACCACTACTGTTCAAATAATGTATACGCCCGGACGTGGGGTTGCTCCCATAGACGAAGACTCAACAGATAAAGTTATAAGGGCTTATCAAGATGTTGGTGTCAGATTATGTTACGCTCCAATATTACAGGATCAGAATTCTATGGTAGGAGGACCAAGAGGAGGGGAAACCGAATTTGCACAAGCTTTGCCAGGCAATTTGGGCCAAAGATTTTCGAGTTTTATGGGTCGAGGTTATTGGCCTGCAGATGAGTTAGTTAGTGCATCAGAGGATGTGATTAAAAGGTATAACGGGACTAACCGAGGGAGAGTAACAGTTAATACGGCTCCCACTAACGTTCAGCGCTGCTCAGATAGATTGCTTAGTGGTCTAAAAGACCTTTCTGTGAAGTATGAAACAACGACCCATATACATCTTCTTGAAACTATTTATCAAAAACTTTTTGGGCTGCGAATATATGGTAAAAGCGCGGTGGAACATCTTGAAGACATTGGATTCCTGGGTGAGCAGGTAGTTTGCGGTCATAGCATATGGCTGACAGAAGATGATGTGGATATTTTGCAGAAGACTGGAACAAACGTGTGTCATAATGCGTCATCGAATCTTCGGTTGCTATCAGGTATTGCACCTGTTCCGTATTTATTGGAAAAAGGTATTAAAGTTGCTTTGGGCACAGATGATATGGGCATGAATGATGATAAGGATATGTTGCAGGAGATGAGGCTAGTACTTAAGTTGCACCGTCTACCTGGGGTTGAATTTGATCCCATCTCTCCGTACCAAGTTTTTGAGATGGCCACAACCAATGGCGCGATAAGCACTGGGCTTGAAACAGATATTGGATCATTAGAAGTGGGCAAGAAAGCGGATATGGTTTTGTTAGACCTCGGGCGATTAGAGAAACCTTATTTGGCTCCTGAATCCTCTATTCTTGAGATCCTTGTTCAACGTGGAAAGGACGCCGATGTGGATACTGTTGTCGTTGACGGCGAGGTAGTAATGAAGNATAAGACAATGACTAAAATCGATAAAGATAAGTTGTATCATGAGATTCGGGATGCGTTGGATCGACCATTGACTAACGATGAAGAAGAAGCTAAAACTCTGGCTCTTGAAGTTTATCCTCACCTCAAACGTTTCTACTATGGAAGTATCGATGGATTGGATAAACCATTTTCTCAATATAATTCCAAATAGGTGGAGTAAATTAATAACGTACAGGTCATAACTTCTTCGGACGAGATACCGGATCTGTGCACTTCGTTGATGTCGGAGAGGTATATTGCCCTAGACACTGAATCCAATAGTCGTCATGCATATCCTGAACGCGTTTGTTTAATTCAGATAGCAACATCTACGAACATCTACATTATTGACACGATAGCCGTCAAAGACATTAATGTGTTAGGGAGCGTTTTATCTGACGATACTGTGGTCAAAGTGATTCAGGGAGCTGAATATGACTTACGATGTCTGAATAGAGAGTGGGGCTTTACGATCAAAAATATTTTTGATACCGCTCTTGCTGCACAGTTCATTGGACTGGAACAAGTAGGGCTCTCGGCATTGATAGAGACATTACTAGGGGAAAGTATCCCGAAGAACCCACAATTGCAGAAAAGTGACTGGTCTCTTAGGCCTTTGACTCCTGCGGCCCTGGAATATGCAGCCCAAGATGTGGCGTTTCTTATTGACGTTGCAAAGGGACTTATAGATAGATTGACAATCCTTTCCAGGGTTCCTTGGGTGTATGAGGAGATGGAACGACTGGAAGGCATACGATATGTTGCCCCAGACCCAGAGACGTCTTTTTTGACGCTGAAAGGTAGCAAAAGTTTGACTGGAGAAGAGAAATCCGTATTGAAACGGTTGTTTGCAGTACGGGAATCTGAGGCCCGACGTAGGAATCAACCACCATACTATGTTTTGTCACACGAGAAGTTGATTGATATAGCTTTAAATCCAACTGATCTATTGGACGAGCCTTTGCTAAGCTTGAATTCGAAAGGGACACGTTTTCATAAGATGTTGCAACAAGCTATTTTAATGGGACAACAAGATCCTCCTATCAAAAGGTTAAGTCAATCATATAGGCCGTTACCTGACCAGTTTGAAGCAGAACGTTTGCGATCACTGAAAAAATGGAGGACTGGGATCGGGGATAAATTGTCGATTGATCCGTACCTTGTCTGGCCGAGGGTTAGCCTCGAACGACTCGCCAAATCTCCAGTTGATTTAGATGTCGAGCTTGAATCATTTGAGATCAGACAATGGCAAAAAGACCAATTTGCTGGATTACTTAGAGAATTTTTGGCGGACGGAATAATAGGTTCNCAACTAATGGATTAGNCCTGCCGTATTTTGCAAAGCGGTTCTAGGATCAAATATTCATTCATTATAATTTTTGGATTTAATAAAATGGATTGAGACAGGGGAATGATAATCTCCCAAACAGGGCACTTGAAGAATTGACATTCACAAACCCGTTTTGTGATGATGAGAAATCTACCGGCAAGGTAAACTCTTAAGGAGTGTGTTATGGGATCAAGAATGCAGACTGGTTTGTTTCTTATTATTGGAACAATTGTTTCACTTATAGGATGGATGTTTATTTATCCTGGTGGCGGAGGTCCAGATTCGACGGCGGCAGAAAATGCAGCAAGCTTGATGGCAGACCCGGGTTTATCTAAATTGGGTATGCTGATGGGATTCGGTGGAATGGGTGCCGTGTTTATTGGACTTCTAAACATATCACGAAAGATGGCAGCTGGAGAGGGCGCAGGGGCATCCTACGCCAACATTTGTGCAATCCTTGCATTAGCACTCGTTATAATGGGAATATTTACAATCGGAATTGAGTGGGGTGTAACAGAAGCCAGCTCATCCGTTACAGGTACTGACCTTATGGAGATCAGCATGTCAGGTAACACTTCATTCGGCTTAACAATGGGGTTGCTGTTACTTTTACTTGGCATAAGTATTATTCTNGAGAAAAATTTCCACATAGTCATTGGCGGACTTGCAGTCATCGCAGGGGTAATATCTATAAGTTCAATTGCAGGTTTTCCTATGGGTGGGTTTATCGGATGGATAGGCATGATGCTAGTAGCCCTTGGCTTGGGCGTCCAAGTCCTTAGATCTAAAAGTTAAATCTATAATATCTCAGGTAAACCTAATACAGAAATACCTGCGCGCGAATCAAGCGGGTATTTCTGTATTAGTGGTAGTTATAATCTGGGGAATCATTAAAAAAACCCTTTTTATGAGTGGTAGAATACCGTACAGGGGGACACGTTATGAGCAAGGAATCGACAAAGGCGGCGTTCCAGAAGGATAAAAGGGGAAATTCGTAGCTAAATCTGTGGTGCCGAAGATCGGATTCGAACCTACACGAGGTTGCCCCCACAGGTGTTTTAGTTTAGCTACCCTTGTTTTTTTAGCGTTTGCATACTATCACCAACGTCCATATCTTAGGCATACGTTAGGCGTGGGCGAACTTCAGTGTCCTCTGTGGATATCAGCACATGTGAAGCTAAGTGGGTGTCAGATTTTCGGGGGGTTGGGGTGGTGTTGTGTGGTGAAGGCGAAATCAATTCCTTCCATTTTGATAGCGTGGTTGCAATTCACCGATGTATACTCCTGCTAGGCATAGGATAGCATTTTACTGGAGGGGCCGTTGATGATCAGCAAGCGAACCCTTTTCCTAACCCTCCTGGGGCTTGTAGTCGTAGTGTTCGTACCGGCCTGTTCCTCGCCTGACCCGACTGTTGCTACAGATCTCCCGGCTGTTGAACAATCGGCGCCTACAGCTACCTCTACACCAATGCCTACAGTCATCCCAACCCCGACTTTTACCGCCACACCTACACCTACGCCGGTCCCTACCCCCATATTTATACCTGAACCGATAGCGACCCCTGGGCCAACTGTGATTCCAGAACGCACGCCTACGGCGACTTTGTCACTACCTGTTCGAGGTCAATTGGAATGGCCGATTGATGTGGGCACAAGCCACTTTGGCGCCCTCGGCAATAAGCTGGAGGGATTTCCTGGAGCATGGATACGTCCCCTTCCTGGAAGATTTATCTGGGGGTTAATGGAACCGATTGAAGGGGACTACCTCTGGGAGGCGAGCGATAGGTGGGTACGCAAATGGCAGGAGGACCGTCTCGGAGTGCTAGTAATGATTTGGCCTTTCGCTCAATGGGATCAAAATATTTGTCATGCTGAAGATCCTCCAGTTCAGAATCCGAGAGTCTTTCCTCAATACGACCCGGATCTGTTCTTACGTATGTATCCGCCGTGCGATCCCCAAGCATATACCGCCTGGCTGAACATGGTAGTAGAACGTTACGATGGTGATGGCTTAGATGATATGCCTGGTCTTAAGTATCCCATACGCCACTGGGAAATAGGCAACGAGCCCGATATGCAAAGCGCAAGCCATACACTTTTCCAGGGGAATTCTGAAGCTTACCTGAATCTCCTTGAACTGTCCTATATATCTGTAAAAACGGCTGACCCAGATGCTGTGGTTCTTATAGCCGCTCCCTCAAAATGGGCACCTGAAGTTGTCGAATACTGGGAACCGATACTCGAAGGAGGGAGTAATTTCTTTGACATTGGGAACATGCATTCCCTCCAGGGAAGTAATGATTTCCATGCTTCACAATACAGAGGGCAACTTGATGGTTCTGATTCTAGTAACAAGCCATTTTGGATTACAGAAGCGGGAGTTTTCATGGGGGGTAAAGCCCTTGAGCAAGAAGAACTTGCCAAGATAACTATCCCTAATTACGCATCGGCTTTCGCTGCCGGCGCACAGGTTGTCTTCAGGCTGTCTCGTGGGCATGACACCGGGCAGGTGCTAGAGACTTACCTGCTCGCGGCGCGTACCTTCGGAGATTTTAGCTCGGCAACGAGTCTCACAGAAAATGTAGTGCAGTTTGACATGCCAGACGGGGGGATCGTATTTGCTCTTTGGGACGACGGCACGCTACCTGTGGGGGTGACTGGGAAGGTGAAGGTGATCACATACAAAGGAGAAGAGTCGTTTCAGGATGCCTCGGTGGTGGTGGCTCAAGCACCAATGTTGGTGGTAGTCGCACCCGGCAGTGGCAACTAGATTCCCGAGTTCAAAACATCTAATAACTTTAGCCGAGCTGTTGCTTATGAAGAAGGTGGAAAGGGGAAATTCGTAGCTAAATCTGTGGTGCCGGAGGTCGGATTCGAACCGACACGAGGTTGCCCCCACCGGTTTTTGAGACCGGCGCGTCTACCATTCCGCCACTCCGGCATGGTTCCGAGTATAGCATGTGTCATGCTGGAAATCTGATTAAGTCTTACGGAAAATGAAATTATAATTCAGTCTTGCTTTTCCAAAGGCATGTGTTATTTCCTATTACTGTGCCATAAATGGGACTAAATCTGAAAAATCGAAGTGGACACTATTTTACGATATCTGGTGTAATAGAATGTGGTTAACCGAAAAGTTTTGTAAACTGACAGTCGAACTTTAACATTGGATGTAGGAACATATACTCAGAGTGAAGATACCAAAACATTTTTATGGATGGCGTATGGTAGCCATTGCGATGACTGTGAATGCCATTTCGGGTGGCGTTTATCATCAGGGTATGGCCATATTTTTTTTACCGCTACAAAGAGGGCTTGGCATCACGCGGGCCGCTACTTCCATTCCTATGTCTGTGGCAAGATTGACAGGTGGATTTCAGAGTTTCCTAATAGGGGCATTGGTGGACCGGTTTGGTCCTAATAAGATTTTGTTCTTTGCTGGACTGCTGGGTGGGTTGGGTTTTTTGTTGCTCAGTAGGGTAAATAGCTACGTCATGTTTCTGGTGGTGTTACTGTTGGTATTGGCTACCGCCTTTCAGGCTGCACCTGATCAACCAGGATTTATTACCTGTGCAAGATGGTTTTATAAGAAACGTGGATTAGCTCTTACGCTAACGACTGCAGGGTACTCCGTTGGGACAATGATTATTACTCCATTTGTGGCCTTATCAGTCCCGATATTTGGATGGCAAAATACTGCAGTTGTGATGGGCATTTTAGTTTGGATAGTTGTTATTCCTTTATCCGCTAAACTCAAGGCTTCCCCGGAAATTATGGGCCTACATCCAGATGGAGCGATAGGACCCCCACCAAGTCCCAAAACCAAGATTCATGGAAAGTCACAGGATCGGGATTTAACATTACGAGATGCTGTTAAAACGCGATTTTATTGGCAATTTGCGTTGATAGTAGGACTTCGGTCTATGGTATGGGCAGTTGTGTCGATTCACATCATTGGAATCTTTACCTGGCGGGGAGTTGATGAATCAGTGGCAGGCATAATGATCGGTTTAATGCATGGATTTGCAATACCGATAGCCCTTTTTATGGCTTGGTGTGGAGATCGTTGGCATAAAAATAAAGTTGTGTCTCTAGGAGATCTAACTATAGTCGTAGGTATTTCGTTTCTTGTTATATGGGATTCATTAGTTCTTTGGCAAGTGATTTTAATAACCTTACTGTTAGCCCCAAATCAGGGGACATGGCCCCTTGGCTGGGCAACCGTTGCTGAAGCCTTTGGAAGACAGAACTTTGGGGTTATAAGGGGTAGTTTGCAAACTGTCATGGGCATTTTCAGTGTAGGACCACCTATTTTTGCGGGGTGGGTTTTTGATCAAACGGGAAGCTATTTTTTTGCACTTGGGCCTTTGATGATTTTCTTGGCCGCTGGGGTATTGTTAATGTGGACCCTTCCTATACAAGGGGGAATCGAGAATAATAAAGGTTTTGTTAAGGCCTAATGAACATTATCAAGACAAACTTGTTTTCATGGTAACTATATATCAAACTTTTCTACGTGGTTATAGTAGGTTGTCATGAAGATTGCTCACCAAAGTTTATTTAGAGTCCGCAAGGTTTTCTATGGTTGGTGGATAGTCTTGTCCGGTGGCATCCTAGTGTCTATGGCTTCCGGGCTATTTAATACTGGATTCGGTTTCTATGTTAGGCCTATTAGTCAACAATTTGGTTGGAGTACCACAGTAATTTCAGGGGCAGTCTCATTATCCAGATTCGAGGGTGGAATCTTAGGCCCGATAGAAGGGTTATTAATTCAAAAATTTGGTACAAGAGGGATTATTGGATTTGGGCTGCTGTGCTTTGGGGCAGGGTTTATGCTCTTAAGTGAAATAAACGGGTCCATTCCAAGATATTACGTGTCGTTTTTATTGATGTCTGTTGGATCAACTTTAGGGACTTGGTCTCCTGTAATGGCAAGTATAAACAACTGGTTTGATAATAATCGAACTAAGGCAATTAGTTTTACTATGGTTGGCATGGGGCTTGGAGGGCTTTTTTGGACTCCTTTGGTAGGATTATCTATAGAGAGATTTGAATGGCAACAAACAGCCTTTATGTCAGGAATAATTATTATGGGTATAGGATTGCCACTTTCCAGATTGGTTAGGACCAATCCGGAGCCATATGGGTATTTACCAGACGGCGTTTCTAATAATATCCCGAGCGTTTCCTCGCGTAGCGTATTGCTGGATCAGAATCGAGACTATGATTATACGTTACGTGAGGCTTTAGCAACGAGAGCATTCTGGTTGATGTCTTGGGGACATTCCTTGGCCTTGATGACGGTAGCAGCTATTGGTCTTCATCTTGTACCTTACCTTCAATCTGACCTGGGATTTTCTATAGGAATCGTGATTCAATTCACGCTTATATTGACATTTACTCAAATATTAAGTCACCTTTTAGGAGGGTTTTATGGAAATAAATTCCCCAAGAAATATATTGCTGCAATTACAATGCTTGGGCATGCTATAGCATTGTTGATATTGGCCACTGCGGTATCTTATTGGCAGGTTATGCTTGCGTTGATAATTCAAGGTATTTCATGGGGTGTAAGAGGTCCAGTGGTTAACTCCATGAGGGGAGATTATTTTGGGAGAAAACATTTCCCAGTTATTATGGGATCTACTAAGTTTATTATGATGTTTGGAATGATTATTGGCACATTTTTTCCAGGTTTCATGGACGATCAATTTAGTTATAGAGCCGCATTTTTAACCCTATCGGCTGCATCTAGTTTAGGTGTAATCTTATTTTTGTTAATGCCCCGTCCACAGCTTAAGAAAAATACATCCCTACAAGTATAAAGGAGAATGGATGATTAGAAGTTTTGGTGATAAAAGCCCCAAAATAGCAGATACTGCATGGGTTAGTGAGTTTGCCTATGTAGTTGGAAATGTGGAGGTAGGACCCTACAGTAGTATTTGGCCCGGAGTTACTGTTAGAGGAGATGGAAACGGGAAGATAGTGATTGGCAAGTATGTGAATGTCCAGGAAAATTCAGTAGTACATAACAATCAAATGGTCATAGAGGATTATGTAGCAATCGGGCATAGCGTGGTGGTCCATTGTGAAAGAGTTGGCACGGGTACTCTTCTAGGAAANAACAGTACGGTACTGTCAAAAACTACCATAGGTCGCCACTGCATAATTGCAGCAAATACGGTAGTCCTTTCCGGCCAAGATATTCCAGATGAATCTTTTATAACGGGTATTCCAGGGACATTGAAAAGTCAAGTTACACAGGCACATAAAGAAAGAGTTTTAAGAACTTGCAAGGGAATGTCCGAGAAGGCTCAAGAATTTAAGAAAAGTGGTCTTTAATTGCTAGATGTAAAACACGGCTTGTTAGTATTTACTGATGTAATCAATCCATTTTGTTAAGCGAATGATTGCAAGAAGAATCTGTCCAACACTCTAGGAGTCTTTGAATGTAGAATTTTCTATAGACAGTAACTTTTTCAGCCGTCTTTGGAATCTGGCATCCGGTAATGGTTTTGCTTGAAGGAATGCGTTGACAATCTCCTTAGATAATTCTATTCCAATAATACGAGCGCCAAGACATAAAATATTCATGCTGTCGTGTTCTACCCCCTGGTGGGCTGAGTAGGTATCGTGACATAGCCCAGCACGAACGCCCAATATCTTATTGGCTGTTATACTTGCGCNAACACCGCTTCCACATATTATCAATCCGTGTGACGCCCGTTTATTAGATACTTCTTCGGCAACGTATTTGGCGAAATCAGGATAGTCGTCATCCTCATTAAATGTGTGTGCTCCCAAATCTGTGACGGTATAGTTTTGACATCGAAGCCATTCCATCAATTCTTGTTTCAAGAAATAGCCGCCGTGGTCAGCTCCTATTACGATTTTGTCACCCATTAGCTCGCTCCATTTTGGTCGGTCTACGGCTCATTCTAGGTCATAGATTCGCGGGTTTCAACGAAGTTAATTACTTTAAGAAACTCAATTAGTTAATTATCAAATTGGCATACATGCCGGCACTGTAATGTCCTGGAACATTACACACGAGGACGTAAGCTCCAGAATCTAGCGTTGTTGATATTTGGCTATATTCTCCGGCGCCCAACTCTTCTGGGTTAATTCTAGCCATAATTTCTCCCGCATAACCTTCATCTATTTCTGCACCCTTTAATGGCAGTGAATTTGAAGGGGTATTAGTCTTAACGACCAACAATTCGTGCTCTATGGCTCCTACATTCGTTGCTACAAATGTTATTTCACCTGATATTTCGGAAGACTTGTTGGAACGTATATAGAATTCACCTAGGTCCAGGTCTATGCGGGTCCCGTCTATAACTAATGGCGTGGGTGTAAAGGTGCTAGTCGGATTTTGCGTTCGGGTGGGTGTTTCCTTTGTGGGAGGTGTTGTGGCGATAGGCATTGAATCGCTACTATCGCTTCCACAGCCCACCAACGCAATGGATAAGATGCACGCTGCAATTATCGTGTAGATATAGAATGACCTAATAGACGAGCCTTTCTTTTTGTTAGTCCTTGATGTTGTCCGCACCAGCTTAGAGTTTAAAGTCATAAAGTTTTGCCGTGTTTTCACATATGACTTTTCTTTTCTGCTCTGGATCGATCCTGCCAAGACACTCTTCTATTACTTTGAGTGAGTCTGGCCACACCCCGTCTTGGTGTGGGTAGTCCGATCCCCATATCACATTATCTGGTCCTATCATAGGTATAAAGTCTCCGGCGACCGGTTCATATTGGAAAGTTGTGTAACCTTGTCGAGTCCAATATTCGCTGGGTTTCATCGTAAGACCTTTCATGCCATCGCATTCGTGGTCCATGCGATCAAGGACGTATGGGAGCCAGCTAACGCCACATTCCCCCAATACAAATTTGAAGTTGGGATATCGTTCACAAATGCCGGATATTATAGTACTTGTAACGAATTCGGCTCCGGAGAGTTGAAAGAGCACCGTGCGAACGTTATGGAAGACACCGTCATACTCAGATCCTTCATCGGATCCGGCTTTCATTGGTATTAGACCGGTGGTGTGGAAGGAAATTGGTAGTCCGGTGTCGTTGGCAGTTTGCCAGAGAATTTCCCAGTCTTTATGGTAGATTGGCCTCCCAGATCCTCCAACCCCAAAATCAGCCCCCTTAAGTCCGATTCGAGCTGACCGTTCTAGTTCCATCGATGCGGCATTTGGATCATGGTTTGGGACGCATGCTAATCCGGCAAAGCGATCAGGATTGGCCTTACAGAATTGGGCAGCCCAGTCGTTATAAATCCGAAAAATTTCGTTCACCTGAACGCGGTCATTTAATTGCTTTCCAACCCTGAGCAGTCCGTATAGTACCTCAGCTTCAACCCCATCCTTTTCTTGGTCTCGTATGCGTAACTCGGCATTGGTTGGATGATAACCCTTATCTACGTCGCCAAAGAACCCTCCGTCAAGCATTCTTTTATGCCTGTAATCCATCTCTGCACTGAAGGTATTTTTATCAGTTTGATGACCAGCTATACCAAGATCTGTACCGGTGGCCATCCAACGTTTTCCATTTTCGGTTTCAACCACATAAGGCATCTTGTCGACCATCGAGGGTTCGGCATTGTCTACAAAGATAGTTTCTGGCATAAACCTAAGATCCACGTGACTGTCACCTGAAATAATGTCGTAACTCATACCTTAATACCCTCCTGCATTGAATAATTATTCCTGTAGCTAGTAGAAAAATATGATATAATGTTAGCATAAAACTTAATATCATACTTAAACGCTGTGAAAGGGAGTATTAGCGAGACCCCCGACAGAAAGCGAATCGGGGATGGTGTGAGCCCGATGTCGAAGGATTGTGAACTCGCCCTGGAGCGGCCAGCCTGAATTAAGTAGGGCTGGACGGTTGGATCCGTTATAGATCCTCTTGAGAGTCTTACGAGCGTTTCGTAAGGAATTAGGGTGGTAACGCGGGAGCACCCAGCCCGTCCCTTGTTGTGGACGGGATTTTTTTTTAATAACGATAGAGGATATTATGGCAAACGAAAAGGTGAAAATTTTCGACACTACTCTTCGGGATGGTGAGCAAACTGCAGGCGCGGGAATGACAACCCAAGAAAAATTAGAGTTAGGGAAGCAATTAGAACGCTTGGGTGTGGACATAATTGAAGCTGGGTTTGCTGCTAGTTCGCAGGGAGATTTTGAGGCTGTAGCCACACTGGCTCGAGAATTAAAACGCCCAATTGTAGCCTCTCTAGCTCGAGCTAACCCAAACGATATAGATAGAGCTTGGGAAGCAGTTAAAAACGCTTCTAAGCCTAGAATTCATGTGTTTCTGTCCAGTTCAGATATCCATATAATGCATCAACTCAGGCGTAATCGCGAGGAAGTTATGGATATGGCAGTCACTATGGTAGCACGAGCAAAAGGTTATTGTGAGGATGTGGAATTTTCGCCCATGGACGCTACCCGAACAGAACCCGAGTATTTATATACAATGCTCGAGGCCGTCATCGAAGCTGGGGCTACAACAATAAATATCCCGGACACTGTGGGATATTCGATACCCTCAGAGTTTGCTTTACTGATAAAGGGTGTTAAGGAAAATGTGCCAAATATTTCGAAGGCTATTATTAGCGTTCATTGTCATAACGATTTAGGTTTAGGTGTGGCCAATAGTTTGGCAGCCGTTCAGGCAGGAGCTCGTCAGGTCGAGGGTTGTATAAATGGTCTTGGTGAACGGGCTGGCAACGCATCTCTTGAGGAAATTATCATGGCTATTGATACTCGCAAGGATTTTCTCGGGGTTTATACGGATATAAATACGCCTCAACTTTATCGTACTAGTAGAATGGTAAGCGATATATCTGGGTTCCCCATTCAGCCGAATAAAGCTGTTGTAGGTCAAAACGCGTTCAGACATGCTTCTGGAATTCATCAAGACGGAGTACTGAAGGAAAGACAGACCTATGAGATTATGGACCCTGTAGCCATCGGATGGCCGAGTGGTAATGGAGTCGTGTTGGGTAAACTGAGTGGACGGGCCGGTTTGAGATCTAGATTAGAAGAATTAGGATATAAACTAGAAAAAAATGAGTTGGATCAAGCCTTCGAATCCTTTAAGGCTCTGGCGGATAAGAAGAGGGAAATATCCGATAGGGATTTGGAAGCTTTGATGTCAGAACACTTTCGTGCGGATGTAGAGCAGTATTCATATGCCCTAGATCAAGTCCAAGTGGCTTGCGGTGATCATGAGATACCCACGGCAACGGTTAGGTTAATTGGGCCCGACAACGAAGTTTATGTGGATGCCTCCACGGGCACCGGGCCAGTAGACGCTGTATACAAGGCTATAAACCGCATTATAGGAGTGTCTAATACACTTACTGAATTTACCGTTAACTCTATAACCGAAGGGATAGATGCTTTAGGGGAAGTTACGATTAGGATTCAAAGCAGCGATAGAATCTATGTGGGACGGGCGTCTGACACAGATATAATCGTGGCCAGTGCGAAAGCCTACATGAATGCTCTCAATAGATTGATAACGTTAGAGGCGGCTGGTAAACAGTCTCTTACGGGAATCCCCAATCCCTAGTCTTTACCTTGGAGTAGAGATGATTCGGTAGTTTCCTGTACAATCTGTTCTATTCAGAGAATGTTTGAGCATCAATCCGCTAAGGGGAAGTATCTAATATGTCTACCCAAACTCTATTTGAGAAAATTTGGAAAGCCCACGTAGTCGAAGATAAGGAAGGTAGCCCTCCTTTAATTTATGTTGATTTGCATCTGGTTCACGAAGTTACTTCGGCCCAAGCGTTTGAGGGTTTGAGAATCGCAGAGCGTGGGTTACGGAGGCCTGGAAAGACTATTTGCACCGTAGATCATAATGTTCCAACATGGGACAGATTGAAACCGATTACGGACAGTATCGCATTGCAACAAATAGAGACCCTGCAAAAGAATGCCAAAGAGTTCGGCATTAAACTTTTTGATATTAAGGATCCTAATCAAGGGATAGTCCACATAATTGGTCCGGAATTGGGATATACGCAGCCTGGGCAAATAATTGTATGTGGAGACAGTCATACGTCAACCCACGGGGCATTTGGGGCCTTAGCCTTCGGAATAGGGACGTCTGAGGTCGAGCATGTGATGGCTACCCAATGTTTATTGCAGGAAAAGCCCAAGACTATGGAGATTGCCGTCAAAGGAGACCTGCCGTTTGGTGTCACACCAAAGGACTTGATTTTAGGTATTATTGGACAGATAGGTATTGATGGGGCAAATGGCCATGTCATTGAATANACAGGGAAAGCCATAAAACAGTTGTCTATGGAAAGTCGTATGACAATCTGCAACATGTCTATTGAAGGAGGTGCCAGAGCAGGTTTGATAGGCCCAGATGCAACGACTTTTGATTATGTTAAAGGGCGACGATACGCACCTAGCGGCAAGGAATATCAAGAAGCCTTGGAGTATTGGCACAGCCTTCCTACTGATGATGGAGCCGTGTTTGACAAGGTAGTTGAAATAGAGGCAACCCATATGGAACCTTTCGTAACTTGGGGTACTAATCCGGGCATGGTCGTAGGTATTACGGGTAGGATCCCTGAATTATCTTCATTTGGAGATGCTATTGATAAAGCGGCTGCAGAAAGGGCTCTTGAATATATGGGGCTTGAACCAGGAAATAAAATTGAAGGGATCAATATTGATAGAGTCTTTCTCGGTTCGTGTACAAATGCCCGTATTGAAGATCTACGTTCAGCGGCTAAAGTCATAAAGGGGAAAAAAGTTAATTCAAAAGTTTATGCTATGGTAGTTCCAGGTTCTACAAGTATAAAGAAACAAGCTGAATTGGAGGGGTTGGATAGGATTTTTCAAGACGCTGGGTTTGATTGGAGGGAAGCAGGATGTTCTATGTGTCTGGGAATGAATCCTGATGTGCTTGACGCAGGGGAGCGCTGTGCATCCACTTCAAATCGAAATTTCGAGGGCCGCCAGGGTAAAGGGGGTCGGACTCATTTAGTCAGCCCTCAGATGGCAGCAGCGGCTGCAGTGGCGGGCCATTTTGTAGACATAAGGGATTGGGAGTAGTTATGGAACCATTTACAAGACATACGGGGTTGGCTGTTTCGTTAGATCGTGTGAACGTTGATACGGATCAAATTATTCCTAAGCAATTTCTNAANCGTATAGAAAGGACTGGTTACGGNCAGTATCTTTTTTTTGACTGGAGGTTTTTGGAGTCTGGACAACCCGACCCAGATTTCGTTCTTAATAATTCACGATATAAGGGCGCTAGTGTATTGATAACCGGAAGGAACTTTGGGTGTGGATCTTCAAGGGAGCATGCGCCTTGGGCCCTACAAGAGTATGGATTTAGAGCTATTATGGCGCCGAGTTTTGCTGATATTTTTCGCAACAATTGTCTACAGAATGGGATATTGCCGATACAGCTGGAAGAGGACCATATTGCCCGATTGTCGACTAAGGCAAAAGAAAAGCCAGAAGGCTACGAAATTACAGTAGATTTNGAGCTCCAATCTATATCTGACAGCGATGGATTATTGATTGACTTTCAAATTGACGAGTTTCGGCGATATTGTCTTTTGAATGGTTTGGATGACATAGGTCTTACTTTGCTTAAAGCTGATAAAATCACCGAATTTGAACGTAGAAAGGGTATAATTTGATGGAATATTCCATTGCTGTCCTGCCTGGTGATGGCATTGGGCCAGAAGTTTTGTTAGAAGGGCAAAAAATCTTGAATCTTGTCGGGATGAAGTTTGGTCACAACTTCAAATTCAGACATGGATTGATAGGCGGAACTGCTATAGATCATGAGGGAACAGCTCTTCCGAAATCTACTATAAGCCTTTGCAAAGATAGTGATGCTGTGCTTTTAGGAGCAGTTGGAGGCCCTAAGTGGGATGATCCTAATTCCCTAGTACGCCCTGAGCAAGGACTGTTAGGTATACGCAAAGAGTTGAAGCTTTTTGCCAATCTCAGGCCCGTCAAAGTCTATAAGTCCTTGGCGGATTCTGGGCCGATAAAGCCTCATGTACTTCAAGGAGTAGATATGTTGGTGGTCAGAGAGCTTACTGGGGGATTATATTTTGCCAAACCTAAGAGACGTTACGTAAATTCCATAGGCCGTAGTGCTGTTGATACCCTTAGATATAACGAGGTAGAAGTTAGGCGGATACTAGATTTCGGATTTGAGTTGGCCCGAGGGCGGAAAGGTAAAGTTAGTTCAGTAGACAAGGCAAATGTATTAGAGTCTTCGCGCCTCTGGAGGGAAATGGCTGAAGAAGTGAGCCTAGAATATCCAGATGTAGAATTAGAACATGTTTTGGTTGACACCGCCGCTATGCAGTTGATCCAGAATCCAGCCGGATTCGATGTTATTGTGACTGAAAATACTTTTGGGGATATCTTGACGGATGAAGCATCCGTTCTTTCAGGATCCATGGGCCTACTGCCTTCTGCTAGCCTTTCGACTATATCAGATTTACGGCGATGCAGGATGGGCCTTTACGAACCAATTCATGGAAGCGCACCTAATATTGCGGGCTTGGGTATAGCTAACCCTATCGCGGCGATTTTGAGCGTAGCGATGCTTTTAAGGATTTCCTTTGACATGGAGTCGGAAGCCAGATCCATTGAAGCTGCGGTAGAAGACGTACTAGATAGTGGATTTAGGACTAAAGATTTGGCTGCATCTGATGAAGAGTATGTATCTACCGCTAGCATGGGTGAAGAGATAGGTAAGAGGATCTCCAGATCAGTCGACGACGAGATTATAAAGAGGTAGCCATAATTTATGGTCTGTCTCTTTTTCATTGGACATATAATGTCTTCTGGCGACCCGGAGGGGATTCGAACCCCCGATCTCTAGCTTGACAGGCTAGCATGTTAACCGCTACACCACCGGGCCATGAGTACTATCCTAATGCTACGATAAGTCGTTGAAATATCGAGCCAAGGATATTAGGAAGATTCTATCACAGGGCGGCTATTTTGGTCAGGTATTTAATAATCTTTAGAAACCCGGGCTCACGGCCCAGGATCAGAAGCTTCAACCTATACCATTAAAACCTATACTTACTTGATCTCCATTAACAATTACGGGAGTGATGTGATCTCCTCCCGTTAATTTCTCCAGGTCGGCTATCGATTCTGGTGTTAGGGAAATGTCAATTTCAGTGTATTCGATCCCTTGGNTATCGTAGTCCCACTTTACCGCNGAGGAGTATGCGCAGTCTGGGTGAGTGTATACAATGATCTTAGGAGTTTGAGAGTTAGCCACTAGCACACCTCATAAGGATTCCTCTGCCTTATTCTAACCAAGCTTATAGGTGTTTTTCAATCTGTGTCCACGTATTGNNTTGCACTGNCAATTCTATATCTNTAATTTGCGTATNTTTATCCGTATCNGNCTTGTTTCTTGAGNTGAAGATAGGGCTTAGATAGGAAACCCAAGAATTATGATTAGCGAGTTTTTTGTACTCATTGACAGGAGCAAGAAAAATGTTAGTATGTAGTCTGCCCTTGTTGCGTTCAACCTATATATATTGGTTCTTTCATTATTGCAAANCCCAGCATANTCTATTGCCCGTATTTCCTTAAATTTTTAGNCTCGAAGGAGTAATGAAACAAATGTCGTTGTCATTGGCTCGCAATGGTNAGAATGNCCCTNCNCTAGAATCTTACGCAAAAATTTCCAAAGTTTTGGAGGTCCCAAACCTTATTCAAATGCAAATTAATTCATTTGAATGGTTTAAGGGGGCTGGATTGGCAGAAGTTTTGCGCGAAGTCTCGCCGATCCAAGATTTTACGGCCAACAAGTTTGAGTTGTATTTTGAGGACCATACCTTTAGAGAACCCAAATATTCTCCAGTAGAGTGCAAGGATAAAGAGATTACTTATTCGGCATCGCTTTGGGTGAAAACGAGACTTGTTACCAAAGAGACCGGGGTGATTAAAGAGCAAGAAATCTTTATGGGTGATATACCTATTATGACTGATAAGGGTACATTCATAGTGAATGGTGCAGAAAGGGTAGTGGTGAGTCAATTGGTAAGATCCCCGGGCGTCTATTTTGTGTTGGATAGGGATGTCACTACGAATCGCAATCTATGCTCTGTAAAGCTCATTCCATATAGGGGAGCATGGCTGGAATTGGAGACCAGCAATAAGAATATTATTTCAGTTAAGGTAGACCGTAAGAGAAAGGTTGCTGTCACAACTTTTTTCAGAGCCTTAGGCATGTTCAACGACGAAGAAATCGTAAAAATGTTCTCGAAAGTTGATAAAGATCCTGATCATCCCTACATGCAATCTACGCTCGATAGAGATGTGTATACAGAAGAAATGGCCGTTAATTTCAAGATAGACGATTTGAAGAAGGTTTGGAGTTGGCTTCATCCAGATAAAAAGTTTGATGATGCCAATGCTAAAAAAATTGCGAATGCGCAGCTAGAATTTTATCGCCGACTAAGACCGGGCGAACCGCCTAGCCTGGATAACGCTTATAACCTGATCAGAAATTTACTTTTTGAACCACGTAGGTATGATCTGAACAAGGTAGGTAGGCACAAGATTAACGCTCGATTAAATCTTAAGAGACCGGCGGATCAAAGGGTCTTAGATNTTGATGATCTAATAGCAATAATACGAACCATGATTGAGCTTAATAATGGTGTAGGGAAACCAGATGATATAGATCACCTTGGAAATAGGCGTGTTAGATCGGTCGGCGAACTGGTTCAAAATCAAATGCGAGTGGGACTATTGAGGATGGAGAGGATGGTGAAGGAGAGGATGACTCTTATTGATCCGGAGCAAGCTACTCCTCAGGCGTTGGTTAATATACGGCCGGTTGTAGCGTCTGTCAGGGAATTTTTTGGAGGCTCTCAACTGTCCCAATTTATGGATCAGACAAATCCATTAGCAGAATTGACGCATAAAAGGAGATTATCCGCTCTAGGTCCTGGTGGATTGTCGAGGGAACGAGCAGGTTTTGACGTTAGAGATGTCCACTTCTCTCATTACGGCAGAATCTGTCCTATCGAAACACCAGAAGGCCCGAATATAGGACTTTTAAGTTCTCTGGCGAGTTATGCTCGGATAAATTCATTTGGATTCATAGAATCGCCATATAGAAGGGTTTTAAAGGAACTCAACAATAGTGATCAGGACCTACTTGGCAGAAATTCTACCGATCTGATTGTAGATGAAGACGGGGTTACAATCGTCAGGGCAGGAAGTAAGATCACTACACCAGCTCTTAAGAAGTTAAGTGAACTGAGTAAATGCAAAATTGCTGTGCGTCCTTTCGTGTCTCTGAAAGAAAAGGATATAGTCTACTTATCGGCTGATATTGAGGAGACTCAAATCATTGCACAGGCTAACATACCATTGGACAAAAAAGCCCAAATAATTGGGGACAAAGTGGAAGTTAGGGATGGGGATAACTATGCGGAAGAAACCGCTGATCATATCGATTATATGGATGTATCACCCATGCAAATCATGAGCATATCTGCGTCCTTGATACCATTCCTAGAACATGACGATGCAAATAGGGCATTGATGGGATCCAATATGCAAAGGCAGGCAGTGCCATTACTTAGGCCGCAGGCTCCGCTCATAGGGACCGGCATTGAGGGTAGGGTTGCTCAAGATAGCGGTCAGGTGATCTTGTCTGAATTAGGTGGTGTGGTCTCGTCTGTAACTGGGACCGAAGTGGTTGTTTCCAACGGACAAAATGGCAATAACCATTCTCATAGACTGACCAAGTTTTCCAGGACTAATCAGGGGACTTGTTTTAATCAACGAGCCATTGTCGAAAAGGGACAACATGTAGAGAAAGGAGACGTTATAGCTGACAGCTCTTCCACTGAACAGGGTGAATTAGCTTTGGGGAGAAATGTTTTAGTGGCTTTCATGAGTTGGGGTGGTTACAACTACGAAGATGCCATAATACTTAGTGAGAATTTGGTTAAAGGGGACGCTTTTACTTCTATTCATGTTGAGAAGCACGAGATGGAAGCGAGGGAAACTAAATTAGGTCCAGAAGAGATTACTCAGGATATTCCAAATGTTGGTGAAGAGAGTTTGATGGACCTTGACGAACGAGGAATAATTCGTATAGGCGCTAACGTTGGCCCCGGAGACATTCTTGTGGGTAAGGTTACTCCTAAGGGAGAAACTGAACTAACCGCCGAAGAAAAGCTACTTAGGGCAATTTTTGGTGAAAAATCTAGAGATGTCAAAGATACATCTCTTAGGGTGCCCCATGGAGAACGCGGCAAAGTTATCGGGATGAAGATACTTTCTAAGGAAGATAAAGATGAGTTGCCGGCCGCTGTGAATGAAGCGGTTCGGGTTTGGGTTGCGCAAACAAGAAAGATTTCCGTTGGAGATAAGATGGCTGGTAGGCATGGTAATAAGGGCGTAGTAGCGCGGGTTTTGCCAGTTGAAGATATGCCCTATCTGCCGGATGGGACTCCCGTTGACATCATATTGAATCCCATCGGTGTGCCATCTCGAATGAATTTGGGCCAAGTTTTAGAGACCCATCTAGGATGGGTAGCGAAACATCTCAACTTCAGAGCTGTAACCCCTATTTTTGATGGTGCCACAGACATAGCCATTGAGGACGGATTGGCTAGAATTTGGTTTTTACGGGAATCTGGATCACTATCGTTCCAGCCGGGATTGGAAAATCCAGAGATTGATTTAGAAAGAGCTAGTCATTGGCTGGAGTCGAAAGGGCATGATTCAGAAACGGTTTGGGATCTTTCAGTAACTGGTGAGGCCGCGCAAGTAGCATTAAAGATTTGGTTGGAAAACATGGGCGTCTCCTCCGGTAATATGGATGGAGCTGAATTGCGGGCAGAGGCTCTTAGATTACAAGATGAAGAACGAGTAGCCCCCCCAACATTTGGGAAGTCCACTCTTTATGACGGCCAAACTGGGGAACCATTCGGTCAACCGGTAACCGTGGGATATATCTATATGTTGAAGCTGGTTCACCTGGTGGAAGATAAAATACATGCAAGATCTACAGGACCTTATTCTCTTATAACTCAACAACCTCTTGGTGGTAAGGCCCAATTTGGTGGTCAGCGTTTTGGAGAGATGGAAGTGTGGGCCTTGGAAGCATATAGCGCTGCGTATAACCTGCAGGAAGTGCTGACGGTAAAATCAGATGACGTGTCTGGAAGGGTTAAGACATACGAAGCAATAGTTAAAGGGGAAGACATTGTACAGCCCGGGATTCCAGAATCCTTTAACGTTTTGGTGAAGGAATTGCAGAGTCTCGGTTTAGCCGTAGAACTTTTACATGAGGAAGAACCAGGTGGTTTGATGGGTGAAGATGATAAAACCGAAGAATTATCCGAGTTGGAACAGATAGAGGCATTGGTTGGAGCCGAAGATCTTTCTGACGAGATACAATCTGCTGAAGCGGCATTACTAGGTGGCCCGGCTAATTCGGAAGATATATCGGATCTTGAGACGTTGGATGAAACGACCCCGACCTCGGATTCAGTGGGTGAAGATGAGGAAGAGGCCTTAGTCCAAGCCGAAGCGTTGGCTGAGGCGGAAGCACTGGCTGAGACAGAAAGACCTACGGATACTACAGAGTAATATAATTTTTAGATAAAGAGGTCAAGCGCAAAAATGGTTGGAATAGCAGAAAGAAACGACCTTCATTCGGTTAACTTTAATGCCATTAGGATATCTATAGCGTCTGCTGAACAAATTCGAAGTTGGTCTCACGGCGAGGTCACAAAACCAGAGACGATTAACTACAGAACTCTGCGGCCTGAAAAAGATGGACTCTTCTGTGAACGCATCTTCGGCCCTACCAAAGATTGGGAGTGCTTTTGTGGTAAATATAAGAGGATTAGATATAGAGGGGTAATCTGCGACAGATGTGGTGTTGAGGTGACCAGATCTCGTGTAAGACGGGAAAGAATGGGACACATAGAATTGGCTGCCCCAGTTGCTCACATTTGGTTCAGCAAAGGAACACCAAGTAGGTTGGGTCTACTCATGGACCTTTCGCCGCGAAACTTAGAAAGGGTGCTCTATTTTGCTCAGCATATAATTATTAAGGTTGACTATGATCTCCGCGATTCTGTCAAAGATCAAGAGAAGCAGACATATGAACAAAATGTCGAAACTGCAAAAACCACATTTAGAGAATCCTTTAGCGAACTTAGCGGTGTTTCGATAGAAGAAGAAGATCTTCTTGAGGAAACCGAACGGAACGTGGTGGAAAAATTAGACCTCACAGAAGAGATTAAAAGTGAAGTGGATGTTTTGCTGGAAGGATTGGAACAAGGATTGGAAGATCTTCAGTCGGAATACGAAAATAAGGTTGATGAATTGGATGGCTTAAGGCCACTACAACTGATCACGGAAGGAAGATTGAGGGAGCTGAAGGAAAAATTTGGAGACGTATTCCAGGCGGGAATGGGTGCAGAATCCATTATGGAATTCTTAAAGAACATTGACCTGCCTGCCCTCAGGGACTCCTTGCTTTATGAGATGCAGTCTACATCTGGCCAACGGAGAAAGAAAGCAATCAAACGTTTGAGGATAGTAGAAGCCTTTAGGAAAAGTGGGAATAGAATAGGCTGGATGGTTTTGAAGGTTTTGCCTGTTTTACCTCCAGAGTTACGTCCTATGGTTCAGTTAGATGGAGGACGTTTTGCTACAAGTGATCTGAATGACTTATATCGTCGAGTAATCAATCGTAATAATAGATTGAGAAGGCTAATGGAATTGGGAGCCCCTGAAATAATCGTTAGAAACGAAAAACGTATGCTGCAAGAAGCTGTAGACGCTTTGATAGATAATGGACGGAGAGGCAGACCAATTCAAGGGAGTCATAATCATAAGCTGAAGTCATTGTCAGATCTATTGAGAGGTAAGCAAGGGAGATTCCGTCAAAACCTGCTGGGCAAGCGAGTTGATTACTCGGGACGTTCGGTAATCGTAGCTGGGCCAGAATTAGAACTTCACCAGTGCGGGTTGCCTAAACGTATGGCATTAGAGCTTTTTAAACCATTTGTCATGCATAAACTGGTTCTTTTGGGTATGAGCCCAAACATTAAATCCGCCAAGCGTATGGTAGAGAGGGCTACCGATCATGTATGGGATATCCTTGAAGATGTTATTCGAGAGCGCCCTGTACTTCTAAATAGAGCTCCAACTCTCCATAGATTAGGTATCCAAGCATTTATGCCAGTGTTAATTGAAGGTAGTGCGATTCAACTGCATCCTTTGGTTTGCACAGCATTTAATGCTGACTTTGACGGGGATCAAATGGCTGTGCATGTTCCTCTTTCGCATATGGCAGTTCTAGAAGCGAAGGAGACAATGCTGAGTACTCGTAATATGCTTTCTCCTGCATCAGGAGAACCTTTAGTAGCACCAACTCTTGATATGGTCTTAGGTTGTTACTATCTTACCAACATTAGAAGTAATGCAGTTGGTACTGGCAAAACCTTCATGTCCTTTGATCAGGCGAAATTGGCATTTGCTACGGATTACTTAGATCTTCAGGCTGAGATTAAGGTGTGGAACTCTAGGGATGATAATGGTTGGATCGACACATCGGTAGGGCGAGTTTTATTTAATGAGATGCTTCCATTGGAACTTAATTTTCGCAACCAAGTTGTTGACAAAGGAGCGCTCAAGGATCTTACCGGAGAATGTTATCGATTAATCGGTGCTGACAAGACCGCTTCTACTTTGGATAGGATAAAGAGCTTGGGATTTCATTACGCGATGATGTCAGGTATAACCATTGCTATCAACGATATTAGAGTGTCACCGCGAAAAAAACAGGTAATAGATACTGCGGAAAAACAAATCGAGTCCTTTGCCGATGATTATATGCAAGGACTTATGACAGAAGAAGAACGGTATAGCCATGCAGTAGATACATGGACAAATGCTAGTGATGAGATGGAAGCAATAGTGAAAGATGAATTGAACAGCTTTGGAGGCATTGCCGTTATGGCTCTTTCCGGTGCCAAAGGGAATATTGCTCAGATTAAACAGATGGCGGGAATGCGTGGCCTCATGAGTAACCCCAAAGGCAAAATTATTGATTTGCCCATTAAATCTAGCTTTAGGGAAGGACTGACTGCTTTGGAATATTTTATATCCACCCACGGAGCTAGGAAAGGTTTGGCTGATACGGCTCTGAGGACGGCTGACTCCGGGTACTTGACCCGTAGGCTAACAGACGTAAGTCAGGATGTAATAATACTAATGGAAGATTGTGGAACGACTGAAGGAGTTACGCTGATACCTACCTCCTTAAATGAACCATTGCTGGCATCTATGGAGGATCGGGCTCTCGGCCGTATGTCCGCTGGTCCAGTAGTCAACCCTGAAACCGGTGAGATCATAATTGATCGTAGTGAGGAGATAAACGAATCTGTTTTGGAAAGAATGAAAGAATCTAATGTTACTGCAATCCTGGTAAGGTCTCCGTTGACATGCCAAACTCCCAGGGGTCTATGCCAGTTGTGTTACGGTCGCAGTCCGGCTACCGGGCACTTAGTAAAGATGGGTGAGGCTGTCGGAATAATAGCTGCCCAAAGTATTGGTGAGCCTGGGACCCAGCTGACCATGAGAACGTTCCACACCGGTGGGGTAGCTGGTATAGATATAACTAGCGGGTTGCCCCGAGTAGAGGAATTATTTGAGGCAAGAGTTCCCAAAGGTGCTGCCGTCCTATCGGATATAGACGGGAGGCTTGAGGTATTTGAGGAGCTTGAGGGTCGTAGGTTAAAGATAACGAATAGTGAGGATTATCGTGAGGATTATATTTTGCCCGATAAATCAAAGGTCCTAGTCAAGAATGGCCAGGAAATTGAAGCGGGTACAAAAATGGCCCAACCATCTAAAATTAAGAAAGGTTCCGAAGATCAGAGTTTAGATGTAGTTTCTAATGTAGGTGGGAAGGTGGCAGTTAATGGTTCTACTATCTCTGTCATTTGGTCGGATGTCGAGGAGCGTGAATATTTTGTGCCGTCTTCAGCGATGCTGTTGGTGAATGATGGTGAAGAAGTTATGGCTGGAGAAGCTCTCACCGTTGGCCCTCTAAATCCTCATGATATATTGAGAGTGAAGGGAAGAGAAGAAGTAGAGAGATATATGGTAACTGAGGTGCAACGTGTGTATAGGTCACAGGGTGTTTCGATCCATGATAGGCACATAGAAGTAGTCACAAGACAAATGATGAGAAGAGTTCATGTGGAAACGACTGGAGATACAGATTATATACCTGCACAAATCATCGACATCTTTGATTTCCAGGCGAAAAATGCAAAGATTCTTGCAGAAGGCGGAGAGCCGGCAACGGCCAGGCCAGTTTTGTTAGGAGTAACAAGGTCGTCACTTTTAACAGACAGTTTTCTAGCAGCAGCATCATTCCAAGAAACCACTAGAGTTTTGACCGAAGCCTCCGCTGGAGGAGCTGTAGACCAATTACGAGGGTTAAAAGAGAACGTCATAATCGGAAGACTGATACCTGCTAGGACTCATCAGGACCTAGGTAAGTCAGAGGAAGGCCTTTTGGGAGTTGATGAGCTTACGTTAGATGATGTGGAATTGGATTTGTTATCCAGTGGTCTTTTAGATGACATATCGAGCGATCCGTTGGGCCAAGTTGTAGCTGACGATCTTCAGGATTCAATTATTCAAACGGAAGAACTAGTAGTGGAACAAGATATGGATGATCCGACTGATGAACAGTTGGCGTCACTAGAGAGTGAAGAACAAGAGTCCGTTTAGGGGGTAGATTGGACGCCCTATAGTTGTCGTTTAGTCTGCTTTGGGGACACCTGGACATCATTCCAGGCTGGAAGTCCTTTAGTGGGCGGTTAGCTCAGATGGTTAGAGCACTGCGTTGACATCGCAGAGGTCACTGGTTCGAATCCAGTATCGCCCACCATTGAATTTGACCACGGTTTCAAAGATCGTCAGATAAACGTATCTAGGAAAATCCTAGAATTCTTTCTAGAAAACTAGGGAAAGCGCTGAATTGCAAAATTGAGGAAGTATTTCAGTTACCTTAGGTTTAATTAGTGTGATTTATTTCCACAGTGCCAACTTTTGTATCTACTGAGACAATTCCCTGGATAGAATCCAAGGCTTTTCCTCTTGTAGCTGTTGCTCTTTCCATCGCTTGATTGTCGGCGTATAAAGATACTGCTATAAACATGTTCCCTTCAGCATGAATCCCTAAAAGTTGTTCGGCTTCTGGGAAATCATTTGGTGCATTTTCTGCATATGATTGCTTAGCAATATCAGATGCTTCATTTGAATCAAAAGTTATTGTTGTAACCCTTACTACTGACATTAATCCTCCTATAAGTATTATTAATGAAACTTAATTATAGCTGTATCCAACAACTAGGAGGGGGTACCTGTACTAAATATTAATTCTTAACGCTTTTCTTAACAAACAGAAAGCTAATTCGCCCTTAAACCCTTGCTTGGAGACATGTTAGTAGCACGGATTGCAGGATATATGGATATTGTGTTGAATATTTCCGGAAAGCTTGGATATATGATGGGTAAGAAGAATTACCCTAAATCTTGTTCAAAGCTGCTGTAACGATGTTAATCTCTTTAACCATGGCCTTGAATCTTTTAAAGGTCAAGGCCTGTGCGGCATCACATTTAGCCTCTGATGGGTTGGGATGTACATCTACAATAATTCCATGTGCTCCGGCGGCTATAGAAGCCAATGATATAGGAGGGACAAGCTCCCAGGATCCAGTGCTGTGGCTAGGATCAGTTATCACCGGTAAATGGCTAAGTTTTTTTATAACAGGAATTGCCGTTATGTCTAGAGTAAACCTTGTACCAGTTTCAAATGTTCGAATGCCGCGTTCACATAGAATTACCTGTTCGTTGCCACCAGATAAGATGTACTCGGCTGCAAGGAGCCATTCTTCGTATGTAGAGGAAAAACCGCGCTTGAGCAGGATTGGTTTATTGATTTTACCAGCTGCATCTAATAGGTTGAAGTTTTGGGCGCTTCTCGTACCAATTTGGAGTATATCTGCATAGGATGCTACCATGCCGATATCTTCTACTGCCATGACTTCTGTTACGGTAGGGATGTCATAAGTTTCACCAGCCTTGGCTAGAAGTTTTAACCCTTGAACCCCCATACCTCGGAAACTGTAGGGTGAAGTTCTTGGTTTGAAAGCTCCCCCTCGGAGGATGTGACTGCCTGACTCTTTAACGATGGCAGCAGTATCCATGACTTGCTTCTCGGATTCGATTGCGCATGGACCAGCTATTATCACAGGATTGTTTTTTCCGCCTATGACTGTGTCACCGATTGTTATTGTAGTGTCTTGGGGTTTAAATTCACGAGTGGATAGCTTATACGATTTTGAAATAAGTACAACCTCGAGTACGCCAGGAAGTCGCTCAATTTCCTCTTTTAATTCGGGGAAGATTTGTCCGACTATCCCTATAACGGTTCTCTCTTCGCCTTGTGACACGTGGTATTGAAGGCCATGGCCTAATATGTGCGATTGAATTTTTTCGATCGCTTCGCTGCCACTGTTATGTTTCATGACTACAATCACTAGTATTTCACTTCCAATAAAAATCCATTCTATCTATTTCTATTAGGAAAGTCCCTAATATCGTACGATATTATTTGACAAAATGTTTAAGAGTCCAGCCCTTGAGTCCTAAGACCTACCGCTCCCTTGAGGTATACGTATGCCAAGTCCTCTGGGGTATTATCAGTATTAATGAGTATAAGAACCCTAATACATTGGGGCAAGGAGTTTGGGACCGACATTTCATGAGCACAAAGCATTCCTACGTTCATCCAACCTAGTTTTCTTATGGCAAGTGCTGGAAATTCGGCATTCAGGTCGGTCGTTGTTGAAAACCAAGCGGCAGCTATCTGTTCGATTGCAAGGTCGTTAACGCGCACTATCTCTAGCAATAATTCAGTAGTCGCATTTATGATCGCGTCTTTCGTGTTTCTTTCGGCTGTTGTAGCCCCTCTTATTGCCAAGCATTTGGTCACTAAGATTCCTCCTCGCCTGAGTTATTTGATGATCCACGTAGTTCCTTTACAAAATCCATAGCTTTTTGTTTTATCTCGGTTTTCGAATAGCTTTGCAATATTTTCACCAAGGCACTTCCGACAATGCCTGCATCTGCAATTTGCCCGATCTTTTTCATGTGTTCGCTGGTTGATATCCCAAACCCTAGTCCCAAAGGAAGGTTGGTATGGGCGCGGACTCGTTTGATAAACGGAGCTAGGTCATCCGGAAGAAAATCACGTGTTCCGGTAATTCCGGTCACGGTTACGCAGTAAATAAAACCCTTAGCCTTAGAACAAACGAATTCTATTCTCTTATCACTACTGTTGGGCGGTAATAAAGGCACGAGATCTATTCCAGTTATTTGGCATTGGTCTAGCAATGGCTGTGATTCATCGGCTGGCAAATCCGGAACAATCAGGCCGTCTAATCCGCTAGATGATGCCTCGCGGCAAAATCTCTCAAGACCGTAGTTAAACAAGGGGTTGTAATAACCCATTAAGATTAATGGGGTGGTTGGGATTTTGTCCCGCAAGTCCTTGACTATGTTGAGACAATCCTGCACGTTGACCTTTTGTTTAAGGGCGTGGAAGGTAGATTCCTGTATCGTAGCTCCGTCTGCCAATGGGTCGCTGAAAGGTATTCCTATCTCAATAGCATCAGCTCCTGCGGCTACCAGCGCAGGTATTAGTTCTCGAGTCGTTACAAGATCAGGATAGCCCGCTGTTAGGTAAATAAATAGTGCTGTTCGCCGTTCCATCCGTGTTTGGGCGAATTTATGTAGAATACGGTTAATTTGTTAACTCCGTGTGTGCCTAGAAGTTATTTATTAGTATAGCATATGGTTCCATAACGCCGTCGTTTGCTCCAAATCCGAGGCGGCGATTGTCCCCAAAAAAGCTATGCAATTTTGTGTTCCATGCGCTATAAAACTACTTGTTAGTGAGTGCGTTTTAGTGTACAGAAACGTAAGAATGAGACCTGCGACAAAGGTTGGAAGATATAGAACCGGGTCAATGTGGAAAAGGGCGAATACAAGTGCATTTCCCGCGGCACCAAAAAATAAACCAAATCTTTTTGTGATGGCTGGGAAAATAAAGCCTCTAAAGAATAGTTCTTCAGCCAGGGGGCCTATGATTATCACAAATAATCCTATGATTATGAGAGATATAATTGACAAATTGGTATTGAATGGCACAGGGTCTGGAGGTGCTATGTTAAGAACTGATAGTAGTGATATGTAGAGTGCCAAAAAGCATGAATTAGCCAATAAGGCGACTATTGGCCAGAGTAGTAGGGAAGGTAGGAGTTTCGTTGGTCGTACCAAACCCAAAGTTCGTAGAGTCGACCTGTAGCGTAGTGGCCCTAACCCAAGGGACAAAAAAATTAGAATGAAGCTATTCGTAACCAAAGTTATGATTATCGCCAGAGATTGAGTCGGGTCGGTTAACCCAAGGACGATAATTCCTATCGTTACTGTTCCAATAAACCACAACAATATAGCAAGAGTTACATCTTTTAATTGCCATGGAACAAAAGAATAAGGTTTTCTGTTAATCTGGTCTTGCATGATCTTGAGAAAGTCCAACCTAACACGCCTTTCACCAAGGAGCAATACCGGAAGTTGGATAGAAGATAAACGGTCCAAGAATGTTATGGAGGTGCGATAAACTTTGAGCCACCAATACATGTTTGAGGATGCCTATGCAAGCAAACAGTCAACGTATCAACCACTTTCTACTCGGATGCGCCCTCAAACTCTCGACGAAATGTTAGGGCAGGACCATTTGTTAGGGAAAGGATGTGTTTTCAGGAATTTCGTTGAAGATGATGATATCCCTTCTTTTGTTCTGTGGGGCCCACCAGGTTCGGGAAAGACCACTTTGGCGAGACTTGTTGGAGGCAAATCTAACTCTTACTTTATTGGAGTTAGTGGCGTGGCGTCAGGTGTGGCAGAGATACGTAAAATAGTAATGGAAGCCCAAAAGCTAGTGAGATCTACTGGCCAGCAGACTATTTTATTTATTGATGAAATACATAGGTTTAACAAAGCTCAACAAGACGTCATATTGCCATATGTTGAAGACGGTGTATTCATCCTAATCGGAGCCACGACTGAAAATCCCGGCTTTGAGATCATTCCTCCGCTCCTCTCTAGAAGTAGAGTGTTCACATTGGATAGATTGGGTTCAAATCACATTGAGATTCTCATAAATCGAGCTATATCAGACTGTCATAGGGGTTTGGGGTCATACTCCGCGGTTATTGAAGATAAGGCAGCTAAATTCTTAGCAGATATTGTGAACGGCGATGCTAGGCTTGCACTTAACACATTAGATGTAGCGGTCAAGGCCAGTAAACTATCAAGTGATAAAGTGAGGCTAGTCAATCTCGCTATCATAGAAGATGCCTTACAGCGCAATATTGTCTCATTTAGGAAAGATGGAGAGGATCATTATAATTTCATAAGCGCCTTTATAAAATCGGTTCGTGGTTCTGATCCAGATGCGGCATTGTACTGGTTGGCAAGGATGTTGGAGGCAGGAGAAGATCCGATGTTTATCGCTCGCCGCCTGGTTGTCCTAGCGGCTGAGGATATAGGCCTTGCTAATCCAGGAGCGTTGGGAGTATCAATTGCTGCCCAACAGGCCATTCATTTTGTAGGGTTGCCAGAGGGGAGGATTCCACTTGCAGAGGCAACTGTATATCTGGCGCTTAGTCACAAAAGTAATTCTGTGTACAAGGCGATTGACCTTGCTTTGAAGGATGCAAAAAGGACACGACATGAGCCAGTTCCTTTTCATATGAGGAATGTGAGTAATAGGGCTAATCAACAGATTGACTATGGTAAATCATATAAATATCCACATGATTTTCCAGGAAATGTTGTCGATCAAGACTATCTTCCACCATCGTTACAGTCAACGAAGTACTATTTCCCTGGTATACATGATAATCCATAAACTGAAACGAGATTAACTAGTCGTATAGATAGTAAAAATTGAACAACCAGTTAATTCTGTACTAATGGGTTAAGTCAAGGGATAAAAGGGCCAAACTTTCTGTTATAGTCTGCTCTGCAACTGCGAACCCGAAGTTTTCTATTGGAGTCTCTCCAGGTTCTCCTTTTATACCGAAAGTATTTAGTCCTATCATGCGACCTTCTGTGGTCAAGAGAGGCCCACCACTGTTTCCTGGGTTTAACGGTGCATCGGTCTGTACCAACCAACGATCGTGCTCCGGCTCGGGTCTAATACCCGAAACAATACCTTTAGTAATCGATGGAGCTCCCGGGTAGTCTAAGGCGAATCCTATAGCGATTACATCCGACCCTAGTTCCAATGTGAGACTATCACCGAACGCTATAGGTCTGAATTGTTTGTCGCAACATACGTGTATCACAGCTAAATCTTGCACTTGGTTTCGACGATAGGGGACCCCAGTAAGTGAACCATGGAATTGACCGGATACTATGATTTGATCTGAACCTGCAATTACGTGATCATTTGTGAGAATAAAGGCTCTGCCCGTTTCCTCATCTACCGAAAATATAACTCCGGTTCCAGCCCCTTCTTCAGTAGAACTGATAGCTTTCACCTTTACTACAGAAGGAAGAACTAGTTCTAACATTTTCGGCAATGTTTTAGTAGGTGTTGGAATAGGCTTTGGAGTAGGAGTAGGAGTAGGAGTAGGTAGAGGTTTAGGGGTGGGTGTAGGCGTAGGTGTGGGCGTAGGTGTAGGAGTTGGAGTTGGCACAGGGGTCATAGTGGGGGTAGGAGTAACATAGACAGTGTTTTCTAACTGTGACAGCCGATCTAATATATATTCTTGAGGAAGGATATCTATGGTTGGACTAGGGATCGCATTCGGATCTGGAACCGTAGTAGCAAGGGCTTCTTTTATCAATGCGGAAATTGTTGCTCGGATATCCGGAGTTGTTGGTTGGATTGAATTGTTATCAATGAGTACTGATGCTTGGGTGTCTGTTACTTCTATTTTGGGAGTGGGGAGATCATGGGTTCTCGGAATAGTCTCATTAATGCATGACGAAAAAATAAAGAAAAGTAAAGGGAGAAAAAAATATGGTGCACGAATATATGGCATGACAGGTTTTTGATTTGCCTAAATCAATAGCTCACATGAATTAGGGTCTCTATAAAGGATCTCAGTTATATCCCATGGATTTCAATACCTTCGCAATTGTTTGAAGGGCAATATCTACCTCTTTGTGAGTGATATGTCGATGAGTGACCAACCGAATTCTTCCATATATGGAATGAACCCTGATACCCGATTTTTCCAGTTCACTAACAAATTCAGGCATAGTTCCAACCATCGGATCGATATCAAAAAATAGAATGTTAGTTTGGACAGTAGATGGATCATGGATAATTCCAGGGATGGTAGAAAGCCCATCAGAGAATCTAAGGGCATTTGTGTGATCATCTCGGAGTCTTTCTATCATGGAATCAAGTGCTACTATTCCAGCAGCGGCTATAATCCCCGCTTGTCTCATTCCACCTCCCAGCATTTTGCGCCACCTACGTGCCCTTGTTATAAAGTCCCTATCCCCGCATAGGAGAGACCCTACAGGTGCACTTAAACCTTTGGATAGGCAAAACGTTAAGGTGTCTGTATATTTCACTAGCTCCTTCACTGGGGTCTCCAGGTATACTGCTGCGTTAAAGATCCTGGCTCCATCGAGGTGGACCTTAATTTGGTTCTGATTTGCGATGTCCCATATATCCTTTGTGTCGTCCACAGTTAGTACCCCACCATTAGATATATTTTGGGTATTTTCGAGGCATATTAGAGATGTGGGCGGAAAATGGGGATTACCCTTGGGTCTAATAGCACTAGATACCTCCGAAGGATCTAGTGCTCCCTGAGGTTGATTTCTAACTAGATGTGTTTGGACGCCGCCAAGTGCTGCGGCACCTGCGGATTCATTCCAAAAAATATGAGCGTTTTCGCCAACAATGATCTCGTCACCGTTTTGACAGTTTGCTAATATCGCAATAAGGTTCCCTTGGGTTCCACTACTTACTAGTAGAGAGGCTTCCTTGCCTGTGAGATCTGCAGCCTTTTGTTCAAGCTTGTTTACTGTAGGGTCTTCTCCAGATACATCGTCACCCAAGGTAGCGGTTGCAATCGCTTTCCTCATCTCATCCGTAGGTAATGTAACTGTGTCGCTTCGTAAATCAATAACGTTCAAAAATCACCTCTTCATGATACAAATCGCGAATCGGGGTTCAACATACATCACCCTGATATGGCTTGCCAAATACTAATCATCGATTTTAAGATGATAGTAGGAATTCTCGTTTGGCGCCATACCTGTATTTGGATTTAATGCCTTGCTTGTGATCTGAAAAAAATCTAGGGGCAAACTATTAATTTTGTAAGGGACGTTTTGGGGGATAGTTTTTGGTAAAGGCTTTGAGCTCTCGAAAAAATGATTGGATAATATTAGTTGTAATAGGATTCATATATCTATCGGATCAGCTCACAAAATTATTTGTTGAACAAAACCTTTGTCCTTTTCGAACAATCCCTAGTAGTGGCCCCATACAGTTGGTGTGTACTTATAATACTGGGTCAGCATTTGGATTATTTCAACAACATACGACCATTCTGATATTAGCGTCGATAGTTGGGATCGGCGTATTATTCTACGTTTACTGGGCACACTATATCCCAAGCATATTATTTCGTATGAGTTTGGGCCTCCAATTGGGCGGCGCATTTGGTAATTTGCTTGATCGTGTTCTTTATGGTCGAGTGACTGATTTCATTAAAATCGGTCTATGGCCTGTGTTTAACATAGCCGATAGTGCGGTTGTAGTAGGAATAATTATATTGGTCTGGTTGTTAGCGTTCCCTAGGCGCAAGGTGAAAATGAGGCTATCAACCACTGAATTGTTCATACGTAGTAAAATATATGGAAAATTTTCTGACTAAAGAGTTTATGAATATAGTAGCTACTGTTAATGCTAATCGTATCGATCAGTTTCTTTATGGTAAGGAATTGGGGTTGAGTAGAGAGCACATTAAAAAGCTATCAAACCAAGGTTATGTGTTGTTGAATGGTGTGCGGCCTAAGGTAAGTGACAAAGTTAGGATAGGCGATAGAATCTCTATTAGTATACCTCCACCCAAGAGACTCGACGTGATACCTGAATCGATACCCATAAAGGTGCTATACGAAGATGATTGCTTGGTGGTAGTTGATAAACCTGCTGGAATTAGTGCCCATCCCGGCCCTGGACATGAAACTGGCACTTTGGTTAATGCGTTGTTGTATAGGTATCCTGATTTGCCGGGGATTGGCGGTATACAGCGACCGGGAATCGTACATAGATTAGATAAAGATACTTCTGGTCTAATGGTAGTAGCAAAAACAGGGAAAGCCCACACCAATATTTCTCAGCAGTTCAAGGAAAGACTTGTGGTGAAGCGATATATTGCGTTGGTAACAGGTATTTTGAAACCCCAAAAGGGGCTTATTAATGGGTCAATCGGTAGAGACCGTATCAATAGGAAGCGCATGGCAGTTGTCGCAGACGGTAAAGAGGCTCGAACCTTTTTCTGGAAACAAAAAGTTTTGGATAATCATACAGTCGTGGAGATTAAACCGGAGACTGGGCGGACTCATCAGATCAGAGTGCACATGGCATCAATAGGTCATCCACTGTTCGGAGATTATATATACGGCACACAGAACTCATTACTTCCGCACCATTTTCTCCATGCCCATAGTTTGACTTTTCTACACCCGGATAATGGAAAGGTAATTGAAATGAGATCTTGTCTTCCAAGCAACCTAAAATTTATTTTGAATGAATTAGCCAAAATGTCTTCAGTCAATGAAACTAATAAGGACGATAAAGTTTTATGATTAGAGTCAGATTTGCACCAAGTCCTACAGGATTTCCTCACGTTGGAAATATACGTACTGCTATGTTCAACTGGCTTTTTGCTCGGCGCCATGGTGGTAAGTTCATCGTCCGTGTGGAGGACACTGATCAGAATAGACTCGTGAGTGGGGCATTGGACTCGATTCTCGAGGCTTTAGCTTGGTTGGGCTTACAATGGGACGAGGGGCCCAATGTAGAAGGGCCTTATGGCCCATATTTCCAATCTCAAAGGTTAAGACTTTATGTATCCATTACGGATCAGTTGATAAAAGATGAACAAGCCTATTATTGCTATTGCACCCCAGAAAGACTTACCGATATGAGGAAAAGACAACAAACCCTCAAACAACCCACGGGATATGATAGGCATTGCTTGAATTTGCCTACTTCCGAAAAAGAAAACATGTACGGCGCATCTAAGCAAAAGGTGGTTAGGTTCCGTATGCCCAATGATAGATCGATTATCCTAGAAGATTTAATTAGGGGAAAGGTTTCTTGGGACAGTAATCTTTTGGACGATTTTGTAATCCTGAAATCTGATGGATACCCAACCTATCACTTAGCTAGTGTTGTCGATGATCATTTGATGGAGATAACGCATGTTTTGAGGGCCGAGGAGTGGTTACCCAGCACGCCCAAGCATTTGATGATATACCAAGCTTTAAATTGGGATGCTCCTTTGTTTGGTCATATGCCAATGATACTGGGCCCTGATAAGTCTAAGCTCTCTAAAAGGCATGGTGCTACGTCGGCTCTTGAATACAAAGAAATGGGATACTTGCCAGACACGATGATTAATTTTATGGCGCTTTTGGGATGGTCATTAGATGACCATACTGAGATTCTTACTCAAGAGACTCTGGTCAAAGAATTTTCATTGGATAGGGTAGTTAAGTCAGCTGCTATATTTAATAAAGAGAAACTTGATTGGATGAATGGGTTATATATAAGGTCCATGAATCTCGATGATTTGACAGTTCGATTAGAAGATTACTGGAAAGAATTTCCTAACCAAGCCTTAAGCATACCGACTGGTGTGAGTCGTGATTATTTGTTAAAGGTAGTGTCTTTGATACAAGAAAGGCTTAAATTACTTTCTGAAGCGCAGGAATTGACTGAATTTTTCTTCTTGGATGATATTAACTTGGAGATCATGGAGTTGCTTCAAAAGGGTATGGACGTGAATGTGACATTATTCGCTCTTAATGTCACATTAAGGGAACTTAGAGCAATTGACTCCTTCAATGTTCAAAATCTCGAGAAATGCTTGCTAGATCTTAACAGTCAATTAGAGTTGTCTCGCGGGCAATTTCTAGGTATGTTGCGAATGGCTCTAACTGGTAAGAAGAGTTCGCCTCCCCTATTTGCGACAATGGAAGTTCTTGGGAGAGATAGGTGTATTAGGCGGTTAGAATCGGCTAGGTCTTCGTTATCGTAGACATTCAACTTTGTGATGGTTAGAAGTTAGTTATATGGAACGACATTTGGGAAAACTTCTTGTGTGGTGTGTTCTGGGTATAGGTGGTCTTTGTCTGGGGTTTTATTCCTTGTATAGGGCCTTTTTAGATGAAGAATGGTTGTTTGGGATTCTAGGTGGCATTTTCGTCGTAGCAGGTATGTGGTTTGTTGCCAAATCTCACAATAATTGACCGCCAGGGAATCATGATAAATTCGCATGAATTTGAGGGCTGATTAAAGTAATTAGCCCTAGTCATCTAATCTAGCAACTGGGTCGCCTATGTTAATGATGCCGGTTTTAATTACCTTGCAAAGCATACCGCGCCTTTTGTTAATTTTGACTTGGAGACCCGGTCTAAGTTCGTCCATGCGACTACATGGTTTGCAATGACCAGTTATTTCTAGTGTGGCCTCGCCGATATCTAGTTTATGGCCAGAAGGTAGCCCATGGATGTCCATACCACTTATAGTGATATTTTCCCTGATTTGACCAGGTTCAAGGCCAAAAGCCATTAAACTCTTGTCATCCATTAATAAAACCTGGCGTGAGATGGTTTTTCCAAAATGATGGTCGCCTTCGATACCTTTGTTTGCCACCACTTTCATATTACCAAGAAACGCCATACGCGTCCTATGTGCAGGAGAAACTTGAAGCGAAATAACTTTTGGTTCCAACTCTGTTAGGTCGCAGCTTTTATATTCTGTATATTTTCTATTACTTTCTGCCCTATCAAGGGAGGTACGGGTTCGTAGTGGCTAAAATCCATTTTATAGCTAGCTCGTCCACCAGTTAAAGAACGTAGGTCACTGTTATACCTAAGCATTTCAGATTGAGGCATATCTGCTTCTACCGTAGTCAAACCTTCTTCTGGGATCATGCCGATGATCCTACCCCGCTTTCCATTAATGTCTCCAATAATCTCTCCAGTGTAGTCATCTGGGACCCGGATATATACCCTCATTATAGGTTCCAGTAGTGTAGGCCTGCCTTCAGTCATGCCTTTTTTGAAGGCTTGTGAACCAGCTATTTCAAACGCCATTCCAGAAGAATCTACATCGTGATAGCTACCGTGATAGAGGACTACTTTTACGTCTACAACTGGATACCCGGCTAAAGAACCTTCTTCCAGGGCTTTCACGACTCCTTTTTCCACTGCTGGTATATATTCTCTTGGCACAGCCCCACCTACCACTTCTTGTACGAATTCGAATCCACTATTTCTTTCAGCAGGCTCTAATCTCAGAAGAACGTGCCCGTATTGACCATGCCCTCCGGATTGCTTCTTGTGTTTATACTCTGCTTTGGATGCTGTTGTTATGGTTTCTTTGTATGGGACCTGAGGAAGTTCTAGGCTAAGCTCTGTCCCAAACTTTCTCCGTATCTTGTCAGTTGTGATCTCTAAATGAACGTCACCCATGCCTGATAGCAATGTTTCGTTGGTGGAAGATTCTCGAGATAAGGTTAGGCTAGGATCCTCCTCGATTATACGAGATAGGGAAGAAGACATTTTGTCTACGTCTGCTTTTGATTTTGGACTTACAGCCATAGTGTAAAATCCTACCGGGAAGTGTATCTGATCTAATTCCCTAGGATTCCCTTTTTCACACAGGGTGTCATTAGTAGTTGTATGAGTTAATTTTGCGACTGCTCCAATGTCCCCAGGACCGATTTCATTTGAATTTTGTTGGGTTTTACCCTGAAGATGGAAAACTTGGCCTATTCGTTCGGATTGCTCTTTGGTTGCGTTCCAAACCTCCGAATTGCTTGATAAACTGCCGTCGTATACTCTGAAAATACTCAATTTGCCAACAAATGGATCTGCGCTTGTTTTAAATACTATGGCAGAGAGTGGATTACTAGGAACAATTGGTTCATTTGAGTCCTTTTGAGGTGAAGGTAGATAAGTGGTTATAGCTGAAATCAGTTGATCTATGCCTTTACTTTGAATAGCGGATCCGATCAACACCGGAACTAAATCCCCCGTCCTCACGGCACTAGCAAGAGCACGAGAGATTTCACCTGGAGTTAACACATCGCCTTCCAGGTATTTCGTCGCTAGGTCGTCGTCATTTTCCGCCGCTGCTTCTACAAGTCGGCTTTTTGCCGTTTCTACTCCCGGTTTTAAGTCGTCTGGTATGTTTGCATCAGCGCCAATGAGATCTATTACGCCCTGAAAAGTTTCTGCTTCTCCTATGGGTATTTGAAATGGAACACATTTTCTTCCCAAAGATGACTCAATACTGGCTAGAGATCGTTCAAACTCAGCATTTTCACGGTCAAGCTTGTTGATAAAAACTATTCTGGGGATACGCTGGTTTTCGCATAGGTTCCAGGATGTTTCTGTACCTACTTCCACGCCGGCTGTGGCACTGACTACGATAACCGCTGATTCGGTGATCCGTAGTCCAGGAAGGACCTCTCCTCGGAAGTCGTCATACCCAGGAGTATCTAAGAAATTGATTTTGTGCTCTTTGACCTTACAAGGAATAATGCTGGTTTGAATACTTGATACCCTTTTTGCTTCCTCAGGTTCGTGGTCTGATACAGTGTTTCCAGATTCTACAGTACCCATACGTGAGATGGACTTGGTGTGGAATAGAATGGACTCAGCTAAAGATGTCTTACCCGATCCACTATGTCCGATTAGGACGACGTTTCGAATTTTGTCTATATCATGTGTTGGCATTTTAGTCTCCCAAGGAAATTTCAGCTGCCGTTAAACCCTATTCAATTTTAGCCCAATAGATACCATCTATCTTAGCCCAAAGGGTGTTCTCTATCAATGGAGATCGATAGGGTGGTAGCAAATCAAGCAAAGTTTTTATATATAATGAGACTGATGATCCAAGTGATAGCTTGATAAAAAAGATTTGATGTGGACAGAACCCCACGTTGTTAAAATTGTGTTTATTGATATTGTTGGTTTTCATACTTTTCCCAATATCAAAGGGCGGTTTTTCGATCTCCCCTATTGAGGAGGACGTAGCTGACTACAGATGGAATTTGGGTTCGTGGGAGGCTACTCACCTTTGGGGCAAATGGATATATAAGGTCAAAGCTGCTTTAACGTTCGACAAATCGAACGCCCAGAGTGACGGTTTTCTAGTACCCTTTTTCGATATAAGCCATAAAATATATAAGCTGGAGAAAATACCTGAAAAGACCAGAGTGGTTCAGGAAACATCATCAAGTGGTTCATCAAACACAAGTTCAACTTCGCAGATCGCTAGTCTCCATGAAAGTCAATCGAAACTTAAACCGTTAGTGGAGGATTATATAGAGGGTATAGTTAGCATGGTTTTATCTAGTTATGGTTTGGAATCTAGGCTGGGGTTTTTATGGCCTCCAGTAGATGTAGATTTTTCCAATGCACCAAATGTTTTGGTTGTTTCACCTAGAGATAAAATTGAGCGATCTATGACACTTACGTTAAGTCCCAGGTTGAGTCCGACAACCATAGATGAACTGGAAAGAGGTCTTATGCTAGATCATAACGTGTCTGCCTTGATCACTGGCATTGGAGGTATAGCGACGTACCCGAGCATAGTTCCCCCATCTCAAGGGATTAGGAGAAGTTTACGTTCTTTAGTCCACGAATGGCTCCATCAGTATTGGTTTTTCCACTCATTAGGAAGTAATTATTGGAGGGATTCAAACATGACTACTTTAAATGAAACAGCAGCAAGTCTTGCAGGAGATGAGATAGGAGACCATGTTTTTCAGGCGTTAGGCAATAATGAAGAGATCATGATTGCGAAACATGACAGCGACCCGACACACAATAATGAGTTTGATTTTAAGTACGAGATGAGACATACGCGATTGATTGTGGAAGAAATGCTATCCGATGGCATGGTGGATCAAGCTGAAACGTATATGGAAGATCGCCGTTTGATATTTGAAAACGAAGGTTTCTATATACGTAAGCTAAATCAGGCATATTTTGCTTTCTATGGGTCTTACGGAGATAATCCTGCGTCGATTAGTCCAATTAGGGACGAAGTAATTAGATATCGACAATCTTTTACCTCTGTTGGTGATTTTATAAGGGAGATCAGGAAATTTTCTACGTATGAAGAATTCCAACAGGAAGCTGAACTTGAACATTGAATATAAGAACTGTGGGGTATAATTTAATGTATTCTTGGAAAGAGCTTCTGTTCCCCTTTTAGCAATATGTGTTGATCAAGGCATGAATCCGAAAAAGATACTCGAGGAAAGGGAGAATATGACGATGTCATCGTCTATGTCTAATATCGGTTTGAAGGAATGGGCTGTGGTTATTAATGCTCTTGAAACTGGGAGATTAATTTTTCTCCTTAGAAAAGGTGGAATCCGTGAACATGGAAGAGAATTTTCGTTACCGTATCGGGATTTTCTTCTCTATCCGACATATGAACATCAAAGAGACCAGCTTTTGAAGAGGGAGTTCAGAAATAGTATTGTCAAGCCTGATCCAGTAGGAGACACCGTGAATTTCAATTCATGGGCTCGTATCCACAAGGTTTTAAAAATAACGGAAGCCGATGTTGTTGAAAGGTTAAATCCGTTTCATATATGGGAGAAGGATTACATTGTTAAAAAGGTCCGATGGAAGCCGAGATCTCCACTTTATGTAATATGTTTGCGTGTTTATCGTCTAGCCAACCCCCAAAGTATTCCATACTCGGAGACATATGGAGGATGTAGGTCATGGGTATCGCTTGAAACTGATGTGTTATTAGAAGAAAGCACCCTTGCACTGGATGATGAGTCATTTGATAAAAAGATTGGGGAATTGAGTTGTTTCTTGGATGTCACTGGCCAAGTTTTCGAGCCTAATGTTATAGGTAGATAAATGAAATATAGAAGATTGCCAGGAACAGATCTGGAATTTTCAGGTGTTGGATTTGATGGCTTGACAGTCGGTTCAGATTGGCGAAATGCTATGGAAGAAAGGAAGCGGATCAGGCTGTTGGAAGAGGCGTTCCATCTTGGCATTAATTTTTTTGATATGGCCGATGTTTATGGGCAAGGGTATGGAGAGGAGCTTTTGTCTAAGGCTTTTAAAAAAAACCGGCATGACGTCATTATTGGCATAAAATTTGGGTACGATCTTCATGATATGCAGTCGCTCCTTAATCTTGATAGACCTCTCCAGCGGTTTGATAAGCACTTTGTCAGGTCTGCGTGCGAGTGGAGCCTTCGTAGGTTGAAGACTGACTATATAGACCTTTACCAAATCCACGATCCACCTAATGATGTGGCATGCACTTCCGAGTTGTTTATGTTACTAGATGATCTAGTAGCCGAGGGGAAAATTAGGCATTACGGTGCTGCCATAACGCAAGATGTCGATTTTGAGATGGGTGTGCTAGGGCTATTAAATAGAACCAATGTTGCAGCTCTGCAAGTGCCATTTAATATTTTTGATTATGAACAGGACAACAAAATATTATCGCTAGCAGAGGAAAAGAAAACGGGATTGATAGCAAGACTGTCTAATGCAATGATGCAAAATCCGCAGGAAGCTCATTATGGAGCTACCGATTGTGATGTGAGATTTGTTGAAGCTGATCTAAAGATAAAGGAGATGGAAATTAAAAATTGGGACTCGAGTGATCATAAACTCCTGTATGATCACTTTGAGATTACTAGCACCCAGTTTGAGGTAAATGTTCATCTTAATCAGGTGTCAATTCTCTCCGCACTCGGGAATATTGCTAACAGAGCCGAACTTTTAGAACACGTTGCGGCTGTCGATGCCAAGAAAATCACGTCTGAAGAAATAGGTGTGCTGAAGAGACTTTTTGTAAGGCAATCTTGTATAGATTGACCAGGGTTTAGTAAATAGGGAGACAATAAGAGAATAAAACCTGTCGTATACTTGTTTAAACGTGCCTGTATTTACTTGACAGCGTCTTTTTAGCTATGCTACGATTCCGCCGCTTACACCTTCGGCAGCCTTTTTATGTGACTAAAATTGGCCAGTATGGATAGGCTCGACCGTAGAGAGTAAGCATAGAAGAGAAGTACAGATGACGAGACGCCTAATGGCGAATCCTTAGGCAGTCGATTGAAAATCACAAGTGATTCGGAGGAGGATAGATGGCGCGCTTCCTGAATTCCAGAGTGACTATTGTAGGCTTACTAGTTGGAGTCCTGTTGCTAATGGCTGGTATCTCCGTAGCTATGGCTGGAGGCTCAGCGTCTGAGGGTAGAGCACCTTCGCTGAGAGTTGAACCTCCTAAAGTAGTGGCGGAAGGTTGCCACGGTACAGTCGAATTTGATGCCATGGCAGCTGGATTTGACGATGGGGATATCATATTGATCACACTTAGAACTACCAAGGGGCAGATCTTCGTGGGATCAGGTAGACCCAATGCTACTGGTGGTTTCATGGATCATATAAAGATGGACGTCGCGGAATGTGGCGTTCTGACCCTTCAAGCAAAGAGGGGAGATTCATATACGACCGCTCCGTTAGCTATAGTAGAGCATAAGTAGTAGTTTATTAGGAAAACTAAAAGGTTATATCACCCCCACTAACCGTGGGGGTGATATGCTTTTTGAGGCGTGTATTTAGGGTGATGTAGGGAGTAATGTGTGATTAGAGAGCTAGATGGCAAAGCACCTGTAGTTCACCCCACCGCTTTTATCAGCGAGGCCTCATATCTGGTTGGTGATGTAGTTGTCGGAGCGAATTCCAGTTTTTGGCCTGGGTCCGTCGCCCGTGCAGATTACGGGGCAATACGAGTCGGGACCAACACAAATATCCAGGATAATTGTGTGCTTCATACAGATGATCTACTAGAAATCGGAAATAACGTTGTCGTCGCGCACGGAGCAGTTATCCACGGTGCAAAAGTTGGTAATAACGTATTAATTGGTGTCAATGCGGTACTTTTAGAAGGATCCGAGGTGGGAAATAACTGTGTGATAGGAGCTGGTGCGGTAGTACTCCAGCATACGAAGATTCCCGACAAATCTGTGGTCGTAGGGGTACCGGGCAAAATAAAGCCCATGAAACCCGAAACTTACGAGAGTATTAGCTACTGGGCTTCAAACTATTCTCTAAATGCGAAGAAGTTTAAGAAACAAGGATTAGGGACCAATTACCGAGATATAGCGTAATCCTTAGCAACTTTCCTGAAGCCTTTTATTGACCCTTCTAGGATTCTATCCTCTACGCAGTAAGATATGCGGAAATAGCCTGGTGTGCCGAAGCCACTTCCAGGTACGACCAGGACATTCTGTTCTTGTAGGGCCTGTACGAATTCCAGGTCATTATTGATAGGAGTTTTGGGATACATGTAAAATGCTCCCTGAGGCTTGACAATATCATAGCCAAAGGATGTTAGTTCGTCGTACAGATAATCCCGTTTCTCTTGATATTGTTTAATGTCCACGCTAATACCTTGGAGACTCTCTATAGCAGTTTGTATAACGGCCGGGGCATTTACAAATCCCAGACTACGATTCCAGAAAGTTAAGCCGTCTATCAGCTGGTCTTTATGCTTATAGTCAGGATTAACTGCTATGTAGCCGATTCTTTCGCCTGGGAGTGCAAGATCTTTAGAATGGGAATGAACGGCAATTGTGGTCTCATAATGTGGAAATATAAAAGGGTACGTCAATCCGTCAAATATAATACGTCTATAGGGTTCGTCGGCTATCAGAAAAATTTCACTTTGAAGTTCTTTCTGTTTGTTCTCAAGCAGTGATCCTAAATCTCTTATCAATGATTGTGGATATAGTGCTCCTGAAGGATTATTTGGACTATTTATCAAAACCGCCCGAGTTTTAGGGCCTATCAATGGTTTTAGGGCTGACAATATTGGGTGAAATTTATTATCTGTAGGTGCTATTACTGGGTTGCCTCGATGATTTTCAATGTAATAAGTGAATTCCCCGAAGAATGGTGCGAATATGATGACTTCGTCCCCAGGGTTTAATATTGACTCAAATATCACATTTAATGCCCCCGCGGCACCGCATGTCATCACAATTTCGTTTGCTGTGAATGGAATTGAGGTCTCGCGTGAGAGTAGTTCTGCGACACGGCTCCTTGTAGAGACATATCCTGCATTAGGCATGTATCTGTGCATTCCCGTGACTGTGCTTGTCGCTAATTCCCTCATCCTTTTTGTAAAAAGGGCAGGAGGTTCGATTACAGGGTTGCCCAGGGACAAATCAAAAACATTAGCTTCCCCATACTTGGCTTTCAGTTCTATACCTATCTCAAACATTCTTCGAATCCATCCACCTTCTTTTATGGCTTTCGTAGTTCTTTTAGATATTGGCATAGTCCCCCTAAACCTAATGTTGTATCGAGACTATACGATCATGATCTTAGAAATGTCTATAGTCAGGATTGATGACCCAATATTAGAGAAGTTATAATCAGGGTATTAATGGAAACGATCGTTGCGAGGATTAATTGAACTTCGGACTATTTTTGATGCCAATCCACCCGCCTGAGAAACCTTGGCAACAAATGATTTCTGAGAATACTGAAACAATAGTATTAGCCGATACGTTGGGATTTGACGAAGCTTGGATTGGCGAACACCATACTCTAATTACGGAACCAATACCCGCTCCAGATTTGTTTATTGCCAAACTTTTTGGAATAACCAAAAAGATTAGATTGGGCACAGGGGTTGTGTTATTGCAATTTCAGGACCCCGTGTTGCTGGCTCATAGGATAGCCGTTTTAGATCAATTGGGCGAAGGCAGATTTAATTTTGGGATAGGCACAGGTGGGCAATCATCGGAATTCGAGTTATTTGGTATAAAACAGGCAGATCGTCATCAGCGAGCTATGGAAGTTATGGATATAGTTCTTGGAATGTGGTGTTCAGAAGGTAAATTTCGCTATAAAGGTAAATTCTTCAACATAGAAGGACCTGATCCTAGGCCAGATCTGGGGATAGGGCTACACATGAAACCTTATCAGACTCCTCATCCACCTATAGCGGTGGCGGCAGGGAGTCCATTTTCCTCTACTGCAAAATATGCCGGTGGTCAGGGATGGATCGTCATGAGTAGTGGTATAACACACCCGTCTCTCTTGTGGACTATATGGGATGCTTATAAGAAAGGATCAGCAGATGTGGGTGAGTTTTCGGATAGGAAGGTTTGGAGGGTGTCTCGTAATATCCACGTTGCTGAGACTATGGAAAAAGCCCAAAAAGAAGCTAATGAATATGGCATGAGACGGTGTATAGAAGATTATGCGATCCCTCAATTTAAAGCATTGATGGGAAGCTTATCCATGTTCAAATCTTCAGAAGAAATGACTGATGAAGAAATTACATTTGATTGGTTGATTAATGAGACGTTTATTGTCGGAGACCCAGCTTTTGTTATCAAACGAATCAAGGAACTTTATTCCAGAGTTGGTGGATTCGGGACACTATTGCTCCAACTTAATGATTGGGATCCACCACAAATCGGATATAACTCATTGAAATTATTCATGAACGAGGTGGCCCCATCGATTAGAGGATTAGGAGAAGGATCCGTTGACTACCCTAAAATGAAGTCTTAAGCTAATGGTTCTTGCGGTAATGTTGAAATAACGCAATCAAGGCTATTTTTAAAAGCTTAGCCCCGTCTATGGGTTACATCAGCCCGGATTGTTGAAGAGAGCCAATGCTAGTACTCAACTGAGGGGAATTTCGAGTTATGAATCGTTAGGAGTTTATATGGAAGATTTATTGAATATAGCAGGTAAGAAATTTTCTTCGCGATTGATTTTGGGAACCGGAAAATACCGTGATATGGATGATATGGTGAACACGGTTATGGCTTCGGGAACCGAGATGATCACAGTAGCTATTCGTAGGCTGGACCTTGATAATCCTGCAGAAAAGACCATTCTTGATTATTTGGACTGGAACAAATATCAGATCCTGCCTAATACGGCCGGATGTAAGACTGTAGATGAGGCTTTGTTTGTTGCTCGTTTAGGAAGATCAGTGGGTAATACTGATTGGGTGAAATTAGAAGTTATACCCGATCCAAAATATCTTTTTCCTGATCCTACGCTTACCTTGAAAGCTGCTGAACAATTAGTGAAAGAAGGCTTTATAGTTCTTCCATACATTAATGCTGACCCTGTACTTGCAAAGAATTTGGAAGATGTGGGCTGTGCTACTGTGATGCCATTAGGTTCCGCTATTGGATCTGGCCAGGGAATACATACTACGGAAGAATTGAGAATCATTATTGAGCAAGCAAGAGTTCCCGTAATAGTGGACGCTGGCTTAGGTGTACCCTCTGATGCCGCTCAAGTAATGGAATTAGGGGCATCGGCGGTTCTTGTTAATACGGCCATAGCTCAGGCAAGGCAACCTGAACTAATGGGTGAGGCATTTAAATTAGGAGTTCAAGCTGGCCGCCAAGCATTTATCGCGGGACGAATTGAGAAAAAAGAATATGCACAACCTAGTAGCCCTCAAGACAACGTCCCTAAATCATTGCCTAAGAGATCATGATTTCGAGATTACCGTTGGCTCCTATATTGTGCCTAGTAACCAATAGGAATATTTGTGATTCTGCCAATTTATTCAGAGACCTTGAACCAGCCATAGGAGCAGGGATAAATATGGTTCAGATTCGGGAAAAGGACTTATCTGGAAAGGATCTTTTATCGCAGGTTCGGCAGTTTAAAAGTTGCGTGAAAGACAACGCCCTATTGATTGTTAACGAACGGGTTGATATTGCTTTATTGGGAGAAGCCGACGGGGTTCATCTGGGGGAGAATGGAATATCAATTCCTGACGCTAGAAGAATTGCCGGAGAATCTTTTTTGATAGGGAAATCGGTTCATAGTCTAGAAGGGGCCATAGACGCGGAACAGTCTGGAGCTGATTATTTGATTGTGGGTACGGTATTTTCATCAATTACACATATAGGGGAGGAAGTCCAAGGGATAGATTTGTTAAAGAAATTGGAAGGTAGGGTAGAGATACCATATATTGGTATTGGGGGAATCAACAGAACTAATGTGCGATCAGTTATAGAATCAGGGGCTTCTGGCGTTGCTGTCATGAGATCTATCTTAGCTTCAACTGATCGTGTTATCGAGACTTCTAATATTAGGTCAGCTATGGTAATCGATTGAAATCTTAATTTACTCGGCTATGAATTTTTAAGTGATTAATCTAATTGTAAACGGCAAGCAGAAGTCATTGGAGTATCCAATGACTTTATTGGAATTACTTGAGACTCTGGGGGTAAAAAGCAAATTCGTTGCTATTGGTTATAACGGATCAGTGGTGGATAAGGGTTGTTTAGGGGAGATTTTAATTGGAGATGGTGATGTTTTGGAGGTGGTTAAGCCTGTGGGAGGGGGTTAAGGCATTACTTGAATTCCAGGGTTAGGAGAATCATATACCTCCCCTATTATAGCTGCGATCCTAACGTTATTGGAGTTGAGTTCTTCTAAGAGAGCCTTAGTATTGTGTTCAGGAACCGATATCAATAACCCCCCAGAGGTTTGGGCGTCTGATAGGAGAAGCTTTTCTGCGACTGAAAGTTGCCTGCTCCATTCTACATTGTATTCTGAATCCGCTAAATTTCTGTGCGTACCCCCTGGAACGAACCCTCTATTAATGAGATCTATAACTCCATCAATTACTGGAACTTTTGAAGCCTGAATTTTCGCTGATACCTTGCTTTGTATCATCATGGTTTTTAAGTGTCCAATTAATCCGAACCCTGTGATATCCGTAGCTGCGTTGACACCTATGGAAACCATTAATCTTGAAGCTGTGTCGTTTAGAGTAGACATAACCCTAATTGCTTTGTTTAGCAATGTTTGACTTACGGCATCATTCTTTCCAGCGGTTGTTATAATACCTGTTCCTAGGGGTTTGGTTAAAATTAATCGGTCACCTGGTCGAGATCCAGCATTTGAAATGTGATCCCCGGGTTTTACGGTACCTATCACAGCCATACCATATTTTGGCTCCTTATCATCAACTGTATGGCCACCGGCGACGATGCAGCCCGCCTCCAATGCTTTGGAATGACCGCCTTTTAGTATGCTGCCAAGGATCGATTTGGGAAGGTCGGCAGGGAAACCTACAATGTTGAGGGCCATGAGGGGAGTTCCTCCCATAGCATAGACATCGCTAAGGGAATTAGCTGCAGCAATAGCACCGTAATGAAAGGGATCATCGACTACGGGTGGAAAAAAATCCAATGTAAATACTAAGCCTGATTCCTTATCTAATTCATATATGGCCGCATCATCTCCAGTATTCAGCCCAACGAGTAGTTTCGGATCGCTTATTTCTTGTGGTAAGTACTTTAAGACCTCGACCAGGTCTTCAGCGCGAAATTTGGAAGCTCAACCTGCGCAATTTGCTAAGGCAGTGAGACGTATCTTTTTGTGTTCCACGGTAGCTCCTAACAATTAGTTATATCATTATATCATTGTATATATAGAAACCGTTCTATATTGGTTGAGAGCGTGTATTAGTAATGTTAGAATTTAACTTCGTGTAAGTGTTCCCGAGTAGCTCAGTGGTAGAGCGGTCGGCTGTTAACCGATTGGTCGTAGGTTCGAGTCCTACCTCGGGAGCCAAAACTTATAACTAGTTTAGGCACTGGCTCCCCCCATCAGAAGTGTGGGAATAAGATAGACCCATTGTAGTCAAGAGATGGTTAATTTTATGCGTCAATTGAGGAGTGGCTTATTTCCTTAAAATTTGTACCAACTTTTTTATTAAGGATTGAGACTAAGACGGTGCCGATTGCAAATGAGGCAGAAGATATTCCTAATAGGACGTAATATCCCAGATCAACCTGTATATTGTTTAAACTGTCTATGGCTATTCCTCCGAGCTTAGATACAGCTAAACCGCCAACCAAAACTAGGTTTGCTATCCCGAGATGTGTTGCTGTTTGGCTCTTGCTTGCCAGATCTGTAATTAGGGCCCTACCAGCACTCATAAAAACTCCGATTGAAACTCCCATGAGGATGCCGATTAACAATACGTGAGTAAGATTTTGAGAGAAGCATAGGAGTAAACTGCAGATCGATCCCTTGATTCCAGATACTATCAATAATTGGCTTCTTCCTAAACGATCGGAAAGTAGGCCGGCGGGATAGAGAGTTATCAATATGGTTGCTCCTACTACCGCCGCTAGGATTCCTATCGCTGATGCTGGATTATCAAGTTTTACGACATCCGTAAGAAAAAAAAGTGTATATGTTTGCAGGATGCCTGCGGCAAGTGTGAAGAAAAAACCTGCAACAAGGAATACGTAAAAATGAGGATGCGGCATATTCGTTTCCTCTCGGTTACCTTGATTCTGAGGTTCTGGTTGCTGTTTTAAAAAGCCGTCGTCTACCTTCGTTAGAATCCATACCATAGTGAAACACAACGTGAAACTAGGTATGATCAAACTAATCCATAACCATTTATCTTGTAGTCCATTTAGGTGATTATCCATCAATAAACCGGTTAGGAGCACGAGTGTTATGGCTCCAGCACCACCACTGATTGCTCGAGTGGCTGAGACTTGGCCGCGTTGATTATGGGGTACCTGATCCTTAACCATAGCGTCGTATGGATTTTGAGCTACGTTAATACCAACTTGAATAAATATATAGACAATTACTATGAGAATGTAGCTTGATGCGACACCGAGAGAAAGAGTTAGGGTGGTCGATAAGATTGCTCCACCTAGAATATAGGGTTTTCTTCTACCTAGGCCTAAACTTGTTCGATCACTTAAGTAACCTACTACTGGCTGGGTTAACATGGCTACAGACATTCCGGAGAACGTTAAGATTCCTAGATACGTGTTTTTTAATTGGTCTGGGGAAATGTCCAGTATTCTTATTGGTAGTATTATCTGTGCGAGGCTAGTGGATAGCGCAGCCAAACCAAAACCCAATATGCTTATGTGAAGGTATTCTATTTTGCTAAGTGTTTTTGTAATAGAATCCATAAGGTAGTATACCCGTTGTTATAGGAGGTCTGTAATTTAGGAGATAGATCAAGATTTTCATATCCCTTAGATTTTGGGGGAAAGTTTGTATTTTGGAAAGGGATTTTTGTACTGAGAGGCATTTCATGACAGTAGATAGAGTGGATACAGTAGTTTGTGGAGGGCAGGTTGTTATTTCTAACCATGTTAGTAATGTAGGTATAGCGATTCATGGAGAAAAGATTGTGGCGATTGGGCGTGAAGAATTATTGCCAGTCGCTGATCGTTATATCGACGTAAAAGGAAGGTTTGTACTTCCAGGCCTGATTGATTGCCATGTCCATCTAGATAAGTGTGACAGCATTGGGCTTGGTTCCAAAGCAGCCGCATATTCTGGAATAACAACTTTATTGCCTTTTGGTACCTACGACGTGGAATCTGATGAGGATTTGCCAACCGCTATTAACAGACATGCAGAAGAAGTTAATTCACAGGCTTATGTAGATATGGGTTTTCATTATATTCTTGCGAACAGGCCAGCTATATTGAAATCTTTACCTGCCGCTATGGATATGGGAATCAAATCTTTTAAAATGTTTATGACATACAAGAAAAATCCCACACGATTCTGTAGTGATGATTATTTATGTGAGGCGATGGAATTAGTCTCCAGAGGTGGAGGAGTCATGCAATTGCACTGCGAAAGTGGGAATATAATAGATTATCTTGAAAATAAGCTTATGGAAGAAGGCCATACTCATCCCACAGATTTCCCTTTATCGTGTCCTCCTTGGGCAGAAGAAGAAGCTATAAATAGGGCAGTTCGTATGGGGGAAGTGACTGGTTGTCCTATTTATGTTGTTCACTTGAGCAGTGAAGATGGACTCAAAAGGATTATAAGGGCTCAAATGGAAGGTAAGCGGGTGTGGACCGAGACTTGCCCTCAATATCTTCTGTTATCTGATGCTAAAATGGCGGAAGTTGGTCCATTGGCTAAGATCGGCCCACCACTTAGAGAGAAAGACGGCCCTCATCAACCCGCTATGTGGTGGGGATCTAAAAATGGGTTTATTTCAACCCTTGCAAGTGATCACTCTCCGTATCCAAGAGATCTCAAAATGCCTGGATGGGACAATATATTTGTTGATGCTAAAGGCAAACCAATACCATATGGAGCTCCTGGTATCGAGACTCTAGTCGGATTGGCTTATAGTGAGGGAGTCGTTAAAAGAGGACTACCGATTTGGTGGCTCGCTAGGGTTATGGCAGAGAATCCCGCTCGTATCTTTGGCATATACCCGAGAAAGGGCGTTATACAAGTGGGATCTGACGCTGATCTACTCGTTATAGATCCAAATGGGGACTCGGTGGTAACGGCGATGAACCATCATGGCAATTCTGGGTTTAGTTTATTTGAAGGCTGGAATATTAAGGGATCTCCTTGGATGACACTTATACGTGGACAAGTAGTATTGAACCAAGGGAAATTGGAACAAAAACCTGGATATGGTCAGTGGATACCTTGTGAATCCCCATCTATGCCAGTTGGTGGACCAATTACCTAGCGGGTTTGAATGAATTTGGATTGGGCACATTTTCTTTGATGGAGATTTCGTGATGAAAGACTATGTACACGAGTTAGCCAAGTTCTCAGTAGGACTGAGATATGATGATTTATCACCTAGTGTTAGGATTTCTGCCAAGAATGTTATAAAGGATACTATAGGTGCTATGGTTGCCGGCAGTAGGTTGCCTCAAAATACTAAGTTAGCAAACTTCGTTTCTGGTTTATCAGTTAATGGCACGTCGGTTGTTGTTGGGCACAAACATAAAAGCCAACCGATGTTTGCAGCCTTGGTAAATGCGACTGCAGGAGTATCGCTCGAATTGGATGAAGGGACTCGTTTAGGAGGTGGACATCCAGCAATACACGTCCTTCCTGGTTCTTTGGCATTCGCAGAAGATAATCATTTAAGTGGGAAAAAACTTATAGAGGCTCTATCAGCAGGATACGAAATTTTATCCCGTATAGCTGGATCCATGATTCTACGACCCAATGTTCATTCGCATGGTACTTGGGGAACTATTGGGACATCAATTGCAGTTGGAAAGATGCTAGAGCTTGATCTTGATTCGACAAAGAGTCTTATCAATTTAGCTGCTTCTATGGCTCCCGCTAATACTTGGACACCTTGTTTTGAAGGAGCAACCATCAGAAATGTTTACCCAGGTCGATCTGGCATGCAAGGTATTCTGGCGGTTCACCTGTTACAGTGCGGATTTACCTCCCTGAAAGATGGGCCTTTGGATGTGTATGGGACAATATTGGCGAGATCTTTTGACCCGGAAATGTCAGTTGAAGGATTAGGCTTTGGGCCAATGAGAATTGAACAAAACTATTTCAAATACTATCCTTGTTGCCTTTTTAATCATCCCACTCTTGGTGCTGTGGAACATCTTATGAGCACAGAACAATTTGCTATTCGGGATATAGAGGCAATCAGGGTGACCACTATGAATTTCGGGTCGGACCGTATGGCAGGAGATTACCCGCAAAACATGTTGGGATCTAAATTCCATATTCCCTATGCTGTGTCAGCACTCCTCGTCAGGGGGTCCCTAGACCTAGATGCTTTCTCAGATTCATCCCTATCAGATCCGTTGATTAGAGAATTATCGCAAAAGATAATAATTGAAGGAGATCCAAAAATGGATATGAGGAAATCAAGTTATCCATCCGCGGTGGTTCAATTAATACTGCGTGGAGGACGTATACTGAAAGCTTCTATCTGTCACGTCAGTGGGGATTTTGAAAACCCCTGCGCTCACGAAGTTTTGGACAAAAAATTTCGGGCGGTTACTAAAGGAATATTTACAGAGGGTCGTTCAGATGAAATTCTCTCCAAGATTGATAATTTGGAACAAATAGATGACATGAATGAACTGACAGAGATGTTAATGGCCTAAAGAGGTCTTTATAGCTTAGGCTAAAATCAATGTAAACTTGCTATCACATCAAAAAATGAGGGGCAATTTTATCGGCGAATTCTTCTATCAGGACTAAAGTCTCATCAAGGTTGTAAGATCTGAAATCAAGTATTAGATGGTTAACACCGATATCTTCGAAATTCCTAATATCAGATAAAATCTGTTCTTGCGTTCCTATGAAGGGTTTTGGACTCTCTTTATTACGTAATTCAAAGTGCGGTACCCTATAAGCTATTTCAATATCTGATGGGTCTCGACCTGCCTCAAGCGTGAATTGATTTAACTTTTCGATTCTGTTTTCTAGTTGATTTGAAGTCTCTAAAGGAAATTTTCGGTTGAGTCCTATAGGATGCCAACAATTCCCTATTGTTGCGACTCGTCGTAGAGCTGCATCACTTTCCCCTCCAATCCAAATCGGAGGATATGGGTTCTGGATTGGTTTAGGACGGAATCTGATGTCTGAAAAGGAGCAATAATTACCTTCGAATTTAGGGTTTTCCTGTGTCCAAAGTTCTATATATGCTCTTATATATTCGTCTGTGACCTTGCCACGTTCCTCAAATGGCATTAATCCCAGATTTTTAAATTCCTCTCTCATCCAGCCCACTCCTACGCCCACTGAAAGTCGGCCTTCTGATAATACGTCAATGCTGGCTAGTTGCTTGGCGGCAATAATTGGGTTTCGATTAGGCACAATCATTATTCCAGTTACTATACGGAGAACAGAAGTTTTTGCCGCTATAAAAGTCAATAATGAGAGGCATTCTAGTGTTTCACCTTCGATGCTTCCATGGTGGATTCCTGATTCCGCATATGGATAAGACGACCTAATTTTATTGGGGAATATTATGTGATCACCTAATACTGCCTCGTAAAACCCAGCCTGTTCAGCCTGTTGAGCTATTTTGGCTATGTTAGGCATTCGAGCGTTAGGCCCTCGAGTTTGCATTGTAATACCGAATTTCAATTGATTGGCCTCGTCAATTTAATTCAATGCCTTTCTTACCAACGGTATCACCTCTGCAGCAAAAAGTTCCATTAGATTAATCATTAGGGTTATGTCGTCATTTCTGAAATCGAATATCATGTCAGTGACCCCTAAATTCTTAAACTCAACAATATCCTCTGCTATTTCATTGGGAGTTCCTGTAAAGGTCGTTTTTCGATTACCTGGATCGATGGAATGTTTCGAAACTCTGTAGGATACGTCTATATTTAGGGGATTACGGCCTAAAGTTTCTGAATAATTCCTTAACCATGTTATGGAAGTTTCTAATTGGGCTGCTGTGGTTAATGGGTATCTGGGGTTGGCATTTAGAGGATGCCAGGCTGTTCCATAGCGCGCGGCTCGTCGCATTGCAGGTTTACTTTCTCCACCTATCCAAATAGGTGGATGTGGTTTCTGAATAGGCTTTGGTTCGAACATGATATCTGAAAAGGAACAATATTCACCTTGGAATGTGGGATTATCACTAGACCAAAGTTCTTTAAATATGTCGAGATATTCATTAGTTACTGAGCCACGTCGTTCAAATGGAGGTATTCCTAGAGCGTCAAACTCCTCTTTAAGCCATCCTGCTCCCACGCCTAGGGTCAATCTTCCTTTAGAAAGAACGTCCAACGTTGCTAGTTGTTTGGCTGCTACTATTGGATTACGGTGTGGCACTATCATAACACTGGGCACTAGTCGTATGCTCGAAGTTGATCCTGCCAGAAATGAAAGCAACATCAACTGATCCAGGCATTCCCCTGATGTTGCACTTGTAAACTCGCCAGTTTGACTATAAGGATACGTTGATCCAAAGCTTTTTGGTATTACAATGTGATCTCCAATTAATGCATATTGGAAACCCAGGACCTCGGCTTTTTGTACTACCTTAATTTGGTTTTCTGGGGATGCACTTTCCCCCTGTCCTGGTAACCCCATACCAAATCTCATATTCTATCTCCATGACAGTTGTTGTTCTATAATAACAAAACTTATGTATATACAGAATGTTAAAAATACTGACATAAGGATTAGGATATGAGATATGACAAGTAAAACTCCCCACGGCATACAATACGAAGGGTACAGGCCAGTAGTAATGGGTAGAAACGGAATGGTTTGTTCCGGTCATCCACTTGCCTCCCAGGCTGGAATGCAGATATTACAAAAGGGAGGTAATGCTATAGACGCTGCGATAGCTGTCGGTGCTTGTTTAAATGTTGTAGAGCCCATGATGTCTGGAATAGGTGGTGACGGGTTTATTATGGTTTATATGAAGGACTCTGATGAACTAAGAGTAATAAATGCTAGTGGGAAATCCCCTATGGCCGCCACCAGAGAAATGTATTTAGCTTCGGGTATTCCACATAAAGGGATAAATTCAGTCTTAGTTCCCGGATTGTTAGCTGGTTGGTACGAAGCCCACAAGCGGTTTGGATTGTTGCCATGGAGCCAAGTTTTGGACCCTTCTATTGAGTTAGCTGAGTGCGGATTTCCTATAAGCAATATCCTATCTAATGCTATTTCTGAAGACAATTTGCTATGTTCATTCCCTACTTCGAAAGATATATTTACTAGAAATGGCACTCCTCTACAGCCTGGAGAAATCCTATATCAAAAAGACTTAGCCCGTACATTTAGACTGATCTCAGAAGAAGGGCCAGAGACGTTCTATTCTGGGGAGATTGGGTCAAAGATAGCGACTTTTTCCAACGAACAAGGAGGTATATTGTCACTTCAAGATCTTCGAGACCATCAAATCTTGTGGCAAGATCCCATTTCTACGACCTATAGAGATTATGTGGTCTATGAGGCTCCTCCTAACTCTAGCGGCCATGTTCTTTTACAAGAGTTGAATTTAGCTGAAACGTTTGACATCAAGAACATGGGGTTAAACACTATGGAGTCGATTCACATGATGGTAGAAGCAAAGAAACTTGCCTTCGCTGACAGAGAAGCTTATATGGCTGATCCAGACTTTGTAGACATTCCTATAGACGGGTTGCTATCGAAGGAATATGCGAGAGAGAGAGCCAAGCAGATTGATCCTGAACGAGCAGCATTTAATGTCACATGTGGGAGTCCGTGGAAATTTCAAAAAGGGCTGAATCCACCTAGGTCAATTAAATCTGTAGGAATCCCACTAGAAGACACTACATGTTTTGTTGTGGTAGATAGATGGGGCAATTCTGTAAGCCAGCTTCAAAGTTTGCAAAGCGCATTTGGGTCTAGTTTGGTGGCTCGAGATACCGGCATTTTGCTTAATAATCGCATGAGTTATTGGCACTTGGGAAAAGACCACGTGGATGTATTGGAGCCTGGGAAACGAGTTAGGCATACTATGAACCCAGTGATGGTATTTAAGAAAGCAAGTAACAAAGGTCGAAAACTTGTGCTTGTATGTGGTACTCCTGGTGCAGACACTCAGGTGCAGACGAATTTCCAAGTGATAAGTCATGTGCTGGATTTTGGCATGAATGTGGTTGAGGCAGTAGAGGCTCCACGGTGGAGATCTCTACAAGATGGTACGGAGTCGAATTATCCGCATAGGGTACCAGACCAACTTTTGTTGGAGAGACGATATTCTGATGATATTCGGAATGCTCTCATGATTAAAGGACACGAAGTCAAAGTTATAGGTGATTGGGCTGCCACAGGTAGTGAAATGATGATTTACGTGGACCAAGAAACAGGGGCTTTACACGGCGGTGCTGATCCTAGAAGGGATGGGTATGCTATTGGATGGTGATAGAGTGGTTCTTTGTTAGAGTCAGTCGCATTCGGATTACACCAACCATCCCAATAGCTGAAGTTCCTTTCTCAGCCTAACTATGGGATCCTGATTAATCTCCGACCAGGCGGGGTCCGTAGAGGCCTATTGAATTATCCCACATAATCTTTCTTTTTGATTCGTCTGAAATTGGTTGGCCTAGCATGTTTGGGACCGGTTCCCAAGGGTCTGGGGCATCGGCATGTGGATAATCCGTATTGAACACAATATTGTTATCTCCTACATGCTCTATACAGAAGTTTATTCCTATCTCGTCGGCGTCACACGCAATGAAACATTGACGGTCAAAATATTCCCAGGGGCTTGCATCAAGTGGAGGGGCATCAAAAGTTACCTCTTGTCGCCCAGAAGAACAGTTTTCCAAACGGCTTAGCCAAAAGGGTAGCCAACCACAGTTGGCCTCCAATATGGCTAACTTCAAATTTGGATAGCGGTCAAATATACCAGTTAACATAAAATGCGCGACCCCTATCATATTTTCCATAGGGAAGCCAATGGCATGATGTATAGCATCAAACGGGCCATGCATTCCGGCGTATCGGTCGTATGTAGCTGGGCCACCTGTCCTGGTTTCATTGCCGTGTAAGAGTAATGGCATTTCGAGTTCTTGACAGACGTCCCATAATGGGTTGAATTCTTCTGTGTGCCACCAATGTCCTTCCGATGGAGTAGATATGATCAAAGCTACAGAGCCTTTCCGATGAGTTCGCTTTACTTCTTTAACCATCTCTACAGAATTGCCACCTGGAACTACTGACACCCATTTTATTCGTTTGGGATCCTCCTGGCAGTAGCTGTAGGCCCAGTTATTAAATGCGCGGACTACAGCAGAACCCAACTGAGGGTCTTTACGTGACATTTGGGCCCCAACATGACCTGCCGTAGGTAAGCAGACTTGGATATCCCATCCGTATTTATCCATGTCGTCTATACGGCTCTTTGGACTCCATCCACTACGAAAGGCGTCTCCGTATTTCTGTTCTTGATTTGCATAGCGTTTTTTCACAGATGGTGGGAGTTTGGATTTAGTGAAGAATGTCCCGTCTAGCTCAAACTCCATACGTGATTTCATATAAACTTCTCGTACGCGGGGTCGTTTGTCATAGTATTCTTCCTCAATAAAACGATCCCAAATATCCATGGGTTCAAAGAAGTGACCGTCGGCATCGATAACTTTATAGTCTTGGTACATTAAATCCTCCTAAATATGGTATGGATAAAAGGTTAATGTGATCTAACTTATACCGTACATTTCAAGTGCGTTATTTCGTAGTATATCCATTTTGTCTTGTTCAGTTAGGTCAGTTCTATCCATAATGTGATCTATGCTTTCGGGAAATTCGTGATCCCAATGTGGCCAGTCAGATGCATAGAAGAGTCGATTTTGACCCATAATGCGTATTACTTCTGGCAGCAACTGTTCTCCGGGTTCTGCGTGGATAAAAACATTTCCTCCACAGATATAGTCGCTTGGTTTCTTCTTGCACTCGACGGCTTCGAACCAGCCCCGTTTTTCCCATTCTTCGTCCATTCGGTTTAGCATGTAAGGAACCCACGTGGCTCCTGCTTCCAAATACCCGACCCTGAGATCAGGGAATTTTTCGTATACTCCCTCGTAAGTCATGTGCATCATTTGCTGCATTGCTGAAACCGGGAAGCCAATTGTGTGTCGTTGAATGAACTTAGTATATCGTTGCTCTCTAGTGGCATGTCCTCCGTGAACTGCAACGAAGGTTCCGAGCCGTTCGGCCTCGGCGTAAAAGGCATGCGTTCGTTTCTCTCCAAGAAGGCCGAAACCGACTGCGGCTAGAAATACTCCACTAAATCCTAGTTCTGTTACACATCGACGCATTTCCTTTATGGACTCTTCTATATCCGTGAATGGCATAAGGGCTACAGATTTGAAGCGTGGATTTACTTTGAGCCATTCTTCAGAGACATAGTTGTTGTAGGCACGTGTTAGAGCTATAAGATAGTCTGGGTCTTGTATTCTCGAATAGCCTAGTAAGGTAGTAGGGAAAAGGAATATGTGTTCCAGATTTCCTGTGTCAGCATTGTCTAACCATTCTTGAGGTGAAGGAAAACCCGGTCCGCCATGAGCTCCCAGTTTGCCACCAAGAGAGGAGTCGAAATAATCTTTTCCCGCTATGGTTCCACCTCCAACTATACCGTCGGGGCCAGGCAAAAACGAATGGAATCTCTTAATTTCTGCGTAGGGGCCCTCCAGATAGTCCATCAGCTTTGCTTCTGATTCAACGATATGTCCGTCTGCATCTACTACGCCATAAGATGGTCTCATGAAGTTCCCCCTGATTGAATTATGAGTGTTTGTTGCTAAAAGCAAAGAGTATAGAAGCGGTTTTTCTCTGTCAACCTACGTAATGAAACTAGATTATGGGATTTTAAAGAGGGTTTTCGTAGACGCAAATAAAACTAAAATGTCTTAAGGTTTACAAGAAATATTTGATATAAACGTTTAAGAAGTTACAACCGGTCGTTGTTCATAGTATTGCCTTTACAATTACTTTGGTAAAATTAATCGTTCCTATCTAGGATGATTGATCATTTCTTTATGGATGAACTATTATTTCGTAGGAATCTGAGATGTTGATTATAGGAGGTCTGGTGTCTAAGACAGTTCTTTTCGTTATCCCTCACGAAGATGATGGGGAAGGTGGAGGTGGCGGTAGTGCTGCAACGTGGTCGAGCCAAGGGGATAGGGTGGTTTTTTTACTTTGCACCAATGGTGACAAAGGGACATCAGATTGCAGTATGACACCAAAGAAATTGGCTAAAATACGGAATAGAGAACAAATTGAAGCAGCCAGTATCTTGGGTGTCAACGAAGTTGTTTTTTTGGACTATGGCGATGGGGAATTGGAAGATACGATGGAACTAAGGGGAAAGATTACCCGGCAAATTCGCATCTACCGACCAGATATTGTTTTAGCTATAGACCCTTTTCGGAGAAAAGTTCACCAACATAGAGATCACCGTGTAAGCGGGATGGCCACTTTGGATTCGGTGTTTACTTATGCGTGGACTAGTCAGCATTTTCCTGATCAGATAAAGGATGAAGGTTTGTCTCCACATCATGTTAGAGAGATTCTCCTTTGGAATTCGGAAAATGCGAATATTATCCTGGATATAAGTGACACTATAGGCTTGAAGATACAGGCTTTGAGCAAACATGTAAGCCAAATACACGATATGGATCGGATGTCGACCAATGTGCAAGAACGGGCTAGGCGTATAGTAGAAAATTATGATTATGAGTTCGGGGAAGCATTTAGAAGAATTGTAATTGAAAAGGAAGCACATAAGTTGGGTATTTATTGAGTATGACAATTAGGTAAAAGGGTCCAGATTTTCTAGATTACCTTGGGATATGGTGAGTTGAAGCCTTTCTATCCAGGAAGATATATGATTTAAACATGTGAGTCATGATAGAATTATTGAGGAACATGAACCTACGAAACCTGCCCAGTGTTGAGAAGATTCTCTCAAATCCAGAACTTAAGGAAATTTTGAGAGATTATGATAGACTAATTGTCACTGAATTAGTCAGAGATACCATTAATCACGCACGAAATAGCTTACTAAATGGTTCCCCTGCACCCAGTTTCATTTCCCTAATTGATCAAGTTAAGGAAAGCTTATCTTCGTTCGCAGAAATTGGACCAAAGCCAGTGATTAACGCTACTGGAGTGGTATTACATACCAATTTGGGTCGTGCTCCCATTAGTATGGAAGCTGCTAACGCTATAATCCATTCTTCTCAAGGCTATTCTAATTTAGAATTGGACTTGGGGTCAGGGAATCGAGGGTCGAGACAAGTTCAGGTTGAAGGCCTTCTCACTAGAATTACAGGAGCCGAGGCAGCATTAGTAGTAAATAATAATGCTTCGTCAGTATTACTCGCGCTTGCTGCGATAGCTAATGGTAGAGAAGTCATTGTTTCTCGTGGAGAAGCAGTAGAGATTGGCGGTGGGTTCCGTGTTCCTGAAGTGATGGCCCAGAGTGGGGCTGTTCTGGTTGAGGTAGGGTCTACTAATAGGACGTATTTGAAAGATTATAGAAGAGGATTGAATGAAAATACCGCTGCCTTATTGACGGTTCACTCTAGTAATTTTATTGTCATGGGCTTCACGCATGCTCCCACTGTCAAAGAAGTTGCGGATTTAGGCAGGGAGCATGACGTACCCATGTTTCATGATATAGGAAGTGGTTGTCTATTGGATACCAGGGCGTTTGGACTGAATTACGAACCAACAGTTCAAGCGAGCATAGGGGATGGATCTGACTTGGTGTTTTTTTCGGGAGACAAGCTTTTGGGTGGACCTCAATCAGGGATCATCGTAGGAAGAAGAGATTTAATTGCGACATTGTCCGAACATCCTCTAATGAGGGCAATGAGGATTGATAAACTAAGTTTGTCAGCACTACGAGCGACTCTATTGCATTACGTTAAGGGAGAGGCATTGGATAAGGTCCCAGTATGGAAGATGATATCGGAACATCCATATAAACTGAAGAAACGAGTGCAGGCTTGGAAAGACCAGATCGGAGGCGAACTTGCTACGGTAATTTCATCGCAATCTACAATCGGAGGAGGTAGTCTCCCTGGGGCTTTGTTACCATCTTGGTCTCTGTGTATTGATAAGCCAGGAAAGGTAGAATCACTTGGACGGGAGTTAAGACGTCTACCTAAACCGGTGATCGGGAAAATTTCGGAAGACAAACTATTTTTGGATGCTCGGACGGTTTTAGTGGGAGAGGATGAGGACTTGATAGTCGGCCTGAAGCGTGCGTTGGAGTCAGTATGAAGGCAACCAATTCTATTCAAAAAAAATTGGTCCTGTTGTTTTGGAAAAGGGAGTGCATACGATTGGTTAGAATGGGTNAAAAAAGTAATTCGAGGAACTATTATGATGAATGACTTCCTTCTCGTTTCTGGTATGGGACTTGGCCGTTGGGCCTGGTCAGACGTGTGGGGGAGATTGACGTCGCCAGCGGAAAATCCTCCAAAACTTTCACGTAAGTTACCTGTAGGGAAAGTTTTACCAGTTAACATTGATGGTCTTATGGGAGATCAAGTGGATCCGTCGATTTCTCATGAAGAAGCGGCCTCGAACATTGAAAAAGTTATTAACGACCAACAATTGACCAATTTGGTAATGGTTGGGCACGATATAGCAGCACCAGTTGTTCTGACTGTAGCGTCTAGGATGAAGGAACCCCCGAAGGCTGTTATTCTGCTTGCAGGTGTTATACCGTCGTATAGGAGTTCTTTCAAGAGCAGGTTGTCGTTCGCTTTTAGAAGTCAATATTTCCTCACATCGGTGTTTTCGTTTGGGAGACGGTTCCAATTGCCAAAATATATGATTCGGAACCTTTGGTGTAATAGTATGGATTTTGAAGAAGTTGTGAAGGTAATGGGTTTTTTCCGGTCTTTTCCATCGAATTTACTGAAAAAATCAGGAGATCTCCCCGAGCCCTCATATCCAATTACTTATATGGTACTGAACAAAGACAGATTGATTCGTCCAAACATTCAAAAGAGTATGGCTTTAGATCTTCTGGGAGTTAAGATAGAGGAAATCGATTCCTGTCATGCTGTTATGGTAGAAAAACCTGAGTTGTTGTCGAATAAGTTGTTAGAATATTGTGATTTATCACTTCCCTTGTTGAGAAGTTAATAGCGGGTTATACAATAAAAAGAGCTTTCACCGAAATGTTTGTCAGAAATCCCAAATTGAAAAACTGGGTGGAGAGTTTAATAGGTATTGATCTAAATGAATGACGATGTATTCTTAGACAGGCTTAAAAGCAAGATTGAAAAAATGACGGGTCGACCTGTGGATCTTATAGTAGATTATGAGGTTGATGACCGCTTGATGGTGGATTTGGAGGACGAAATTCCTNAGGTGACTCTAGGATCAGCTGTCCTCCAATATCCGGGTTTCGCCAGGATGTGTTTGGAATATGTCGTAGCATCGATTAGTAAGGGAAGAGCGGTGGATACCTTGGAATTTCATGTCATACTTGGGCGAAACTGACACGGCTAGAGAGGAGAATTATTATCCTATGTCTAGTCAACATCAGTTTTTTCGACTTCTTCCATTAGAGCGCTAAGCATATCAGCTTCTGCAACTACTCTGACCTTCCTCCCTTTTCGGAAAATAACAGCTCGTCCGTATCCAGCCGCAATGCCTACGTCTGCGTCCTTGGCCTCACCGGGACCGTTGACCTCACAGCCCATTACAGCCACTTTGATTTTCTTGTCTAAGGGTCTAAGCAAATCCTCGACGTCATTGGATAGTTTTATTACATCTACGTCAGCTCTACCACAACTTGGACAGGCAATCAGGGTTGATCCTTTCTGGCGAATGTTCAGAGATTTTAGAATCTCGTAACCTGCTGTAATTTCTTCCACAGGATCCCCACTCAGTGAAACCCGAATCGTGTCTCCTATGCCATTAGCCAGCAGATGTCCGATACCCACCGCGCTTCTGATAGATCCTGACTTAACTGTACCCGCTTCTGTAATACCCAGATGCAATGGATACGGGATCATGTCTGATATCTTCTGGTATGCAGCAATAGTTGTGGGTACGTCAAAAGCTTTAAGAGATATCTTGATCAGGTCAAAGTCTAGCGATTCAAGTATATCAATCTCCCATAGAGCGGTGGCTACCATATGGTCGACTACACTATACTCCCCCTCCTTTACTTCGTTTGCCTTGGGAAGATGATTGACCATATCCATCACCCGAGAAAATCCCCTTGATTTACCGATTCCTCCCACAGGAGGAAGGCTTCCGAAGTTCACGCCGACTCGTATGGGCACTTGTCTTTCCTTGGCAAGTGTTACGATACTTTTAACTTGCGAAGGGTCTCTGATGTTTCCGGGATTTAACCGGAGACCATCTACACCTCTTTTTAGAGATTCAATTGCTAATTGGTGATGGAAGTGTATATCTGCAATGATTGGGATATTTATTCTACTTTTGATTGACCCTATAGCTTCTGCAGCCGCTAAATCGGGCACTGCAGCTCTTACTAAATCGCATCCCATAGATTCTAGTTTGTGAATTTGAGATACGGTTGAATCAATGTCCCTAGTATCTGTCTTGGTCATCGACTGAACTGATATTTCTGTTCCTCCACCAATTTTTACGTCTCCTATATTAATGGTTCTAGAAGTACGACGTTTTAGCATGATTTGGACTCCAGGAATTTTATCGAGGTCTGTCTAATCTAACGAAAAAAACTTTCCCCACGGATGATTTTCAGGATATCATTGTAGCTTATCAACAATACTGAAGCGATCAATATGACAAACCCCAGCATATGGATCAAACCTTCCTTATCAGGAGGGATCTTTTTTCCCCTTCTAAGTACCTCAATTACTACAAAAAGCAATCTCCCACCGTCAAGTGCAGGAATCGGAAGTATGTTGAATATAGCTAAACTCACACTGAGGAATGCGGCTAAGGGAATTAACGATGTGAGGCCCGCGAGACCTACAATTTCATGAGTGCCTTTTACAATTCCGACTGGGCCAGATCCGGGAAATGGACTGTTACCTTGCACCCAAGACCAGATCGATTTCCAGGTCATGGATAGCATTGTTCCTACTTCCTGGAATGCTGTTGGGAATGCCGTCCATAGGGGGTAAGATTTGGTAATTGAATGTGGTTCACGTAACTCTAAAACCACTCCTATGGCTCCTTGCCCTTCTGGCGGATCCCATCTGGCCAGGACGTGGAGTTTCTTTTCGCCTCCATTGCCGTTGATTGTTATTGGAATTTTGGTCCCTAACTTTTGGGATACCGCTCCTCTTAATGTTCCTAAACTATCTATAGAGGTTTTATCCACATAAAGTATCCTATCTCCAACTTGAAGTCCCGATGATTCGGCAGGAGACCCGGTTTGAATTTCTGTTATATAGACTTTACCAGTCGTTTGGTCTCGCGGAATCATCAAAAATCCGGTTAATATAATGATAGCGAGCAGGAAGTTCATGATTGATCCTGCGCTAATGATTATAGCTCTTTGCCATGGCGGTTTTGTTGATAGGCTACGTGGATCTTCTGAATTGCCTGTTTCACCTTCTAACTTTACAAATCCACCTAGTGGTATTGCGTTAATGGTGTATTCCGTTTCTCCAATTTTTCTACCTATCANNTTAGGAGGNAATCCAACTCCAAACTCTTTGACTTTCACGTCAAAAAGCTTGGCNGTAAAAAAATGNCCCAACTCGTGTACTATCACGAGAATTAGAATAANNAGGAGGAATAAGAGGAATGTCACTGNNTGAACCTCTTGGCTATTTNNAGGGCTTTTGATCTAGCCAACATGTCTACTTGAAATATTTCTNCTAGATCTGTCCCGTCCGATGGTGCATGAGCTTCAAGGGACATCTCCACCACTTTAGGAATGTCAGTAAAGCGCAGTTTTTTATTGAGGAAAAGGCTGACGGCAATTTCATCTGAGGCGCACAAAACTACTGGGTAGGTTTTGCCCATGCGACCGGCCTCTATTGCGTGTTTATAACAGGGGTAATTCTCNTCGCTCAGCGATTCGAATGTCATNTTGGATTGTGTTGATAAATCCAACCGCGGAATTTCTCTATTAAACCTTCGATCTGGAAATAGTAAAGCATATTGTATGGGTAGCTTCATGTCAGGGACTGCTAATTGTGCTTTTATTGAACCATCATCAAANTCTACCATTGAATGTATAATGCTTTGTGGATGGATTACTACCTCTATCTGCGACCANTCAACNTTGAAAAGCCATTTTGCCTCTATTACCTCAAATCCNTTATTCATCAANGTAGACGAGTCTANAGTGATCCTNGGGCCCATATTCCACGTAGGATGNTTAAGTGCTTGATCTGGGGTGACATTATGTAGGGAATTCTGTGGTATACCGCGGAATGGACCTCCAGACGCCGTTATTATAATTCGTTGTGGATTAGAAGATTCCCCTTGCATGCATTGCCATATGGCATTGGGTTCGCTGTCGACTGGGAAAAGTTCGCCATTCATGTNCGCNAGNCTAGTTATTAAAGATCCGGCCATTATTATCACTTCTTTGTTGGCTAGACACACGCGTTTGCCTGCTTGNAGAGCTTGTACNGTCGGATAGAGGCCAGCTTTTCCTGTTGTGCTTATCATCACGATATCGGTTGACTCGTCACTGGCCATCTTNTCTGGATTGGTTGCTATCAAACGAGATTCGTTGTTGAATAAATCTGGATGTGANGCCGAAAATACCATACGAGGTTTAAATTCGTNGATCTGGGCTCTCAGTAAATTCGTATTTTTGTCGGCAGCTAGCCCTATTACCTCGAAGTTATTCGGGAATGCCCTCACGATTTCTAGTGTTTGTTTTCCTACAGACCCTGTCGATCCTAGGATTACCAGGCGTTTTCTTTCCACAATGTCCCCTTCAATTATAAAGTCTGCGTACCAATGACTAGGTAATATGTTAAAGGTAATGTTACTATCAACGAATCTATTCGATCTAGTACTCCCCCATGCCCGGGGAGTATATACCCAGAATCCTTAACGTGAGCTATTCTCTTAAGAGAGGATTCCAACAGGTCTCCCATCTGGCCAAATATTCCTAATAATCCACCAAGTATTATTTGTTCCAATAAGGTAATGGATATGTCTAGCATAAAGCATAAGCCATAAGATGCGGCCACAGCACATAGTAATCCCCCTGCAGCTCCTTCCCAGGTTTTGTTTGGGCTTACCGCTACTAACAATTTATGCCTACCCAGAACCCGCCCTATAAAATATGCGCCGGTGTCTGTGCTAAAGGTCACGAGTATAGCGTAGATCAGCCAATCTCGTCCCTGGTACAGAATGCCATCTCCCAGTTCTCTCAATAAAATAGAATGGGAAAGCAAAAAACCNACGTATATTGGNCCGATAGCTGTGAACAATACAGTTCTTAGGGAAANTCTATTNTTTGGATATAGGATGCNCGACATTATNGGTATAGCTAAACAAATACCAAACAAGNCTATTGTGGAATAATTGTTGNTGGNAAACTGGCTGTTTACAACAAACAAGAAAGTTAACAAAAGAGTAAATGGAGCGAGGTCTAAAGCCCCAGTTTTTTGAGTGATACGGTTAAACTCTTTAATCCCCCATAAGGACGCAAACGTTATAAGCAAAGGGAGTAATGGGAACCCTTGCCATGCGATCCCAACAATTAATGGTAACCCCACGAAACCAACAATTATTCGCGCCATCATGGTTAAAAGTCCTTCTCTAGGGAGCCAAAGCGTCTCCTTCTACTGGCAAATTCATTTAGGGCTTCAATGATTTGCTTGGGTTCCAGGTCTGGCCAATGTACAGGTGTGAAGTACAATTCGCTGTAGGCAGATTGCCATAAAAGAAAATTGCTTAATCTCTTTTCGCCACCGGTTCGTATGATTAGATCAGGGTCTGGTATGTTATGAGTGTACAGGTATTTGTTTAGAAGTGTTTCCCCTATTTCTTTCCTCGATATTCCATCTGCCATAATTTGTTTTATGGCTCTTAAGATTTCTGCCCTTCCCCCATAGTCAAAAGCTATACATAGAGTCATTGATTGGTTGTGCTTCGTTAGTTCCTGGGCATGATTGACAGAGGTTCTCAATTTTTTTGCTAGACGATCCGAGCGACCCAAATGAATTATTCTTACCCCATTCTGATGGAGTCTTTCGGTCTCTGTTTCTATAACTTCCTCAAGTATTCCCATTATTCCCAACACTTCTGACTTCGGGCGACTCCAGTTTTCGGTTGAAAAAGCATATATGGTTACAAATTTAACCCCGGCTTCCCCAAGTACCTTCGAAATCATCCGAATTTTCTCTACGCCAGCTTTGTGTCCCTCTGTTCGTGGTAAGCCTTTTTTTAGGGCCCAACGGCCGTTCCCGTCCATGATAATTGCTACGTGTCGTGGTAAATCAATGGGGCTGGCAATATGGCCGGATATCGTTTGTTTGTTTTCCCAAATGCTACTCATCTGTACTTACTCATCTGGCAAGGTTAGGATCAAGTTTCGGGGTTACACAGTCATTAGATCAACAGATTTTTGACTGTGTAGGTCGTCCATAATTGACGTATGGGACGCCGTTTGTTTTTGTAAATCCACTTCGGCCCGTTTTCCTTCGTCTTCCGAAATACTTTTGTTTCGTTGCAGGTTCTTGAGCTTTTCTATCCCATCTCTTCTCACATTACGGACTGCTATTTTACTTTCTTCTACNATTTTACCTACTNANTTNGCCAATTCCTTACGTCTGTCTTGACTTAGTGGTGGTATTGGAATCCGTACAATATTGCCATCATTTGCTGGATTAAATCCCATAGAGGAATTCAGAATAGCTTTCTCAATCTCCTTTATAGAACTCCTGTCATAGGGTTGCACTAGGATCAATTGTGCATCGGGAGCTGATAAAGAAGCCAATTGTTTTAGCGGTGTTGGAGTGCCATAGTAGTCTATCAGAATGTTTTCCACGAGAGATGGGGTAGCTCTGCCGGTTCTTATAGTGTCCAGTCCACGTTTTAAAAACTCGACAGCTTGCGACATGCGACGCTGAGACTCTTTAACGATATCTTCCGAGTTATTAGCAGGTTCTATTTCATTAGATGACATGGTTAATTCTTTCCCATAATTGTAGTCCCAACGGGCTTGCCAATAAGTATGGACCCGATGTTATCTGGTTGGAATATGTCGAATACAATAACCGTGAGGTTGTTGTCCATGCATAAGGAAAGGGCCGTATTATCCATTACGTCTAGCCTTCTACTTATTGCCTCCATGTAATCCAAGTATTCAAATCGTTTGGCATTTTTGTTTTTGTTTGGATCCGAATCATAGACTCCATCGACCCGATGCTTTGCCATCAAAAGTACGTCTGCGCCGATTTCAATAGCTCTTAGGGCTGCAGCTGTATCTGTGGTCATATATGGATTGCCAGTGCCCGCCGCAAATACAACTACACGACCCTTTTCTAGATGACGTATTGCCCTTCTGCGTATGTAAGGCTCGGCTATAGATTGCATTTGTAGAGCCACCTGTATTCGTGTATTCAGTCCTTGGTTTTCCAGGGCATCCTGTAGTGCAAGNGANTTGATTACNGTACCGAGCATTCCAGCGTAATCTGCAGTTGCCCTATCCATTCCATGTTTAGCGGCATCCTGCCCGCGCCATATATTACCNCCACCTACCACTGTAGCTACCTCNACCCCNAGAGAGTGTGCGATTTTCATCTGNTCTGCNACATAACCTATGGAGGCNGGATCAATACCATAAGTAGTATTACCTTTTAATGCCTCTCCGCTGAGTTTGATTAGGGCTCTCTTATAAATGGACTTAGCCATGTCCGTTCATCACTCGCCTAGTGCGAAACGAACAAATCTGTTAACCCTAATGTTTTCCCCTAGTTTGGCTACTGCTTCGTTAATAATATCCTGTATTTTCTTTCCAGGGTCTTTAATGAAGGTTTGTTCTAAAAGCACGACTTCAGAAGGAGGCCGTTCGTCTGATGCATCTTGTTGTTCTTCGGAATTCACATAGGTTGGTTCCATTGCTGCTATTTGCATCGCTAAATCGTGAGCGAGCTGTTTCATCTCATCAGTTCTGGCAACGAAATCCGTCTCACATGCCACTTCAATGAGTGCACCAATTTTGTTGCCACTGTGTATATAGGAGGCTATAAGTCCTTCTCGTGTGGCCCTTCCGGATTTTTTTGCTGCGGCTGCTAATCCTGTTGATTTGAGTATTTCTTCGGCCTTATCTATGTCGCCATTTGCTTTGGATAAGGCCTGCTTGCAGTCCATTACTCCTGCACTAGTACGCTCGCGTAGGGCTTTTACCTGGGCTGCTGTTACCTGCAAATGAGGGTTTCTCCTATCAATTAATTAGCTTTCGTTAGGGGGGCTAGGTTCTGGCGCCTCGGGAGTTTCTTCTAGAGTTATCGTGTGTTGCTTTTCTTCTGTTGCATCAACTTTCCTATCTTGTTCCCCCGCCGTATCTTCTTCTACTGCCATAGGTTGAACTTCATCTTGTTCAACCAAGGATGGGTCTTCCTCTGTCGCGAGTGCTCTTCTTTCTTCGTTAGCCTCGATTGCGGCACTCGCCATGTGTGAGGTTATAAGTCTTATAGATCGGATAGCATCATCGTTTCCGGGTATGAAGTGATCGATTTGTTCTGGATTACAATCTGAATCTACTATTGCAACTATCTTGACCCCTAGTCTCCTGGCTTCAGCCACACAAATCTCTTCTTTTGGTAGGTCAATTACAAATAATGCGGCGGGGATTTTTCGCATATCCCGGATACCGCGGAAGTATTTCTGCAACTTTTGAAGTTTTTCTTCGAGTTTTAAAGAATCCTTCTTGGAAAGGGCTTGGAAATATCCAGCTTCTTTTCGTTTTTCAAGATCAATCATGTGGTCGACCCTTTTACGTATAGTTTGGAAGTTGGTTAAAGTACCTCCTAGCCATCTTTGATTGACAAAAGGCATGCTACAGCGAGTTGCCTCCTCTTCAATAGCGTTTTGGGCTTGTTTCTTTGTACCCACAAAGAGGATATCACCCTCATTAGTTACAATNTCTTTCACTGCTTGAGCGGCGTCTTCGAGATATCCGATGCTTTTTGATAGGTCTAATATATGTATGCCATTACGCTCGGTGAAGATGTAGGGTCGCATTCGAGGGTCCCATCGTCGCGTTTGGTGGCCGAAGTGTACGCCAGACTCGAGTAACATCTTCATGGTAATCGACTCTGTAGCTCCCGCTGGTGTTTGTTCGGTTGTTTGAACCATTAAACCTGCCGTCTTATTTTATTCATTAAAAGCCATTCCTTAGCCAGCGTGGAAGTATAGCATAGGGGGCATATGTGAGCAATTACAATCTGTCAAGTTGGCTGCACACAATTGTACTATAGTGAGCTAGTTACAAGGAACGTGGTTTATGGTGGATCTTTTTTGTGTTTGTGAATTTGTAATTCGATATGATGAAAGACGATCCATATGGTATATATTTGAGTTGCTGTCTCTTTGTATGATTTAATTAGGTTCCTATTGAAAAAATTGCGCTTAATAGCATTGCTTTCTTCCATATTGGTGTTTGTCTGCTGTGGCGGTATCCAGTCGGATGATCGATTAAATCAATCACAAGAGACGAAGGTGGATTACAAGATTGGATTGGAAAGTAGTCTAGACCTCGGGAATGAAGTTGGTGACATAGCTCGGGATTTTAGGGTAACCACGATAGCTGGCAATGAAGTCACGATGTCAACATACGCCCAGAAAGGCGTACTGATATATTTTTTTACCACATGGTGAACACATTGCCGCGTTGAGTTACAACGCATCTCCAGCATGAGATCCATTATTCCGAACACACTTGCCGTAAGTGTCGATCCTTATGAAACTGTTGAAGAAATTTCCAGATTTAGTGAATCTTTGGAATTCCCATGGGATATGACGTTGTACTCTTCGGAAATGCTGGAGAACTTCAATATCTTGAGTCAGTCTTCCAAAGTTATTGTTGGTCCAGATGGAGTAATTAAATTTAAATCTGGGTATGGGAGCTTATCTGATACTACATGGGAAGACATTGCTAGAAGATATTTTGTGTATTAACTAATTGTTTTGATTGATATAGTGTCAAAGTTGCCCTGGAGTTGTAATTACGTGTGAGAAAGTTCAAGCTGATAGTCTCAAACAGATGGAGCATGCTCGCTCTGGTTTCATTGTCTACACTGCTTTCACTGAGTCTATGGTTTAGTGTCAACGCCATCTCCATGATTCTGGAGATAGAAAAGGGGTTTACTACTGAAGATATAGCGTGGCTTACTGTATCTGTGCAGCTAGGGTTTGTTGCTGGATCTCTAATATTATCTATAACTAATGTTCCAGATATTGTTAATGCTAGGATTGTTTTTTCTGTCAGCTGTATACTAGCAGCAGTAATAAACGTTGTCCTTCTACTTCCACAAGTTGGAACAAATGAGGCAATAGCGGCTAGATTTTTAACCGGTGTGTTTCTTGGCGGTGTTTATCCCCTGGCTATGAAAATAGTTTCTGGTTGGTTCAACTCGAGTAGNGGTATAGCGATTGGCATTATCATAGGNTCGTTAACTCTAGGATCNGGTTCTCCCCTTTTGCTCAAATCGCTTTTTATGACCCAATGGGAGTTAACTCTGATAGTTAGTTCTTCCCTATCGGTGATCGGAGGCCTCATTGTTCTACTATTTGTAAGAGATGGGCCTCATGACGTCCTGACCGCAAGGTTCAACCCAACATATGTTCTTGCGATTATTAAATCCCGAGCATTGCAGTTGGTACTTATTGGGTATCTGGGGCATATGTGGGAACTTTATGCCATGTGGGTCTGGATCCCATCTTTTTTGGCGTCCATATACAGCGATAGGATTGTGTTTTTTGGACTATTTGAGTTGCCTAGTTTGATAGCATTTTTAGTTTTTTTATCCGGAGCTGTAGGATGTGTGATGGCAGGCTTGTTAGCAGAACGATGGGGACGGACGGCCACTACAAGTTGGGCGTTAGCACTAAGTGGAGGTAGCGCTTTATGCATAGGATTCCTTCCTGTGGATTGGACTGAAATCATATTTTTTATGGCTCTTTTATGGGGATTTGCAGTTATAGCTGATTCGGCCCAATTCTCTACGGCGATCACTGAACTTGTCGATGGTTCGTATCGAGGGACCGCGTTAACATTGCACGTGGGTTTGGGGTTTTTGTTGACAGTAGTAACTATTAGATTGGTTCCAATTATTCAGAGTCATAGTGGATGGGGTTGGGCATTCGCGTTTTTATCAGTTGGTCCAATTCTTGGAATATTTGCTATGCTGAGACTCCGGGATCTTCCTGATTCCCGGAGTATGGCTATGGGCAAAAGATAAGCGGAATGGTTGTGAGTTAGGAGAATCGAAGATTTTGTTTTGACGAATCTCGAATAATGGATATAAAGTGTAAATAATATTGATCGTATAAACTCTGTGAGGTCTTAATTGGCACAGAAACGGGAAATTCCATATATTTGGGTAACGTGGCTGACCAAACTTCTAGTTGGTGAAAATTCTTGCGAATGGGCTGGTTGGTTTAGATCCAATCACCTAAATTCGAGTTTCGATAAGATACCGACTAGTTTTGATGCGGCTGAGTGGCAGATAAACCACACGACACTATTAAATGCGGCTAGGGAAGATTTAGAGGATAAGGGCTGGACGGTGTTCACGGAACACCAGAACACTTTCAAATTGAGAGGAAGTTCAGCTATTCTTGGTGGCAAACCTGATCTGATAGCTGTATCCGATAATAAAGGGATTATTCTAGACGTGAAAACTGGGCAACCGTCACCTTCGCATCACCTCCAAGTTTTACTATATATGTATGCTGTTCCTAAAGCTCTTCGACAATATTTGGGTGTTGCATTTGAAGGAAGAGTGGTCTATCCAAACCATTTGGATTATGTCCCCAGCAATGGAGTTGACTCCAATTTTGTGAACAATTTTAGTCAGTTAATTAAACGTTTGGCTTCTTCACAGCCAGCAAGAAGAGTCCCCAGCAATTTGGAATGTTCCTTTTGTAATATTACGAACATAGATTGTCCAGATCGCATTGAATCTGAGGAAGAAAGGTTGCAGGATACGGAGGACTTTTAATTTTTACATAGATTGTTCTTCTGGGACAATCCGGAAGTTGCTTATTCTAGAAAAGGCGGGATATAAACTATAGAATAGCTGTCGGTTTATTATTTTTTTGTAGCATTCGCATAAAAAGATTTTTATGAGCTGAGATATTAAGTGAGAGAAGGTGGCCGTGATACAGCTTTACGATACAACACTGCGAGATGGCGCACAGTTCCAGGGAATAAATTTATCAGTTACCGATAAGTTAGCCATTACCCGTAAATTGGACCAGCTTGGAATACATTACATAGAGGGAGGGTGGCCTGGATCTAATCCAACAGACGCCGAGTTTTTCAGCAGAGCCAAAAATTTGGAACTAACCCATTCGGTTATGGTGGCCTTCGGGAGCACGAGAAAGGCTAATGTTAACGTGAGTGAAGATACTAACATAAGAGCTCTTGTTGATGCCGGCACTTCGACGGTTACATTGGTAGGCAAATCATGGGATCTACACGTTAAGGAAATCCTAGAAACATCACTAGAAGAAAATTTAGCAATGATCTTTGATTCCGTCTCGTACTTGAAAAGCAAAGGAATCAAGGTGTTTTTTGATGCGGAACACTACTTTGATGGATTCAAAGCTAATCAAGAGTATGCTCTTCAGGTTGTTAAGGTTGCCGCCAGCGCTGGGGCGGAATCAGTAATACTTTGTGATACCAATGGAGGTTCACTGCCTGTTTATATTAGTGAGGTTTTTAAAAAAACGGCAGCTGACGTTACGATACCCTTGGGAATACATACCCATAACGATTCTGATACTGCTGTCGCTGGGGCTATTGCCGCCATAGAATTGGGCGCCAGTCAAGTACAAGGAACCATTAACGGCTATGGTGAAAGATGTGGTAACGCGAATCTGATTTCTATCATAGCTAACTTGAAATTGAAATTGGGTATCGATTGCGTTACCGATGATCAGTTGAAGTCGCTAAAAGAGGTGAGTAGATATGTTGCCCAGATTACCAACATGCCTCCCCACCCATCTCAACCTTTTGTTGGAGATAGCGCGTTTACCCACAAAGGTGGAATACACGTTCAGGCGGTGTCAAAAATTGAAGATAGTTATCAACATATAACTCCGAATACCGTGGGCAACGACAAAACTATAGTTGTTTCTGAGTTATCAGGAAGGAGTAATCTTCGATATAAAATTGACGAACTGGATTTAAACATAAATATGGATAGTGTGGATTTAAAAGAATTGTTGGAATCCGTAAAAATGCAGGAAAGCAGAGGATTTCAATTTGAAGGTGCAGATGCTTCTTTTGAATTGCTGGTTCGGAGGGCTCAAGCGGATTATGTTCCAGCCTTTCAGCTAGTAGATTTTACTGCATTAGTGGAGGCTAGGGGACGAGAAGATCTTGGTGATCATATGAAAGCTCAGGTTATGCTTAAGGTGAATGTTGGTGGGGAAATAATGCAAACAGCCGCGGATGGTAATGGACCTGTTAATGCCCTAGACAATGCTTTAAGAAAAGCTTTGCTAGGGTTTTACCCAATTTTAAGTGCACTCACATTGGTAGATTATAAAGTTAGAGTAGTTGACCTTGGTAAAGGAACAGAAGCTATTGTAAGAGTTTTCATAGATTCTACCGATGGCGAGAATACTTGGACAACGGTAGGGGCGTCAGAAAATATAATAGAGGCAAGTTGGATGGCATTAGCTGATAGTTATGAATTTGGACTCTTGCATCGCAATGTTCCTGCGATGTAGAGTCAGGCTGTTTTTATAAACATGCAAGCCAGTCCTTGTGCGATAGCTGGACCATGCTTATAATCCAGCAAAGACTTAAAGAATTCCCCATAAGGAGAATTAATACTGAAAAACTTTCAATACTCTTCACCCCTCACCCTGGACCAAGCACTTCAGCACATGGATTCCTATGGCTCGAAAGCGAAAGCACTCGCCGGCGGAACCGACATATTGGTTCAATTGAGGGGAAATAGGTTTGATATAGAGATGTTGGTCGATGTTAAATCGATACCTGAGTTGAATGAACTTTCGTATACCGTTTCGGAAGGCCTTTCAGTGGGAGCTGCGGTTCCCTGTATACGTATATATGAGGATTCAGTTGTTCAGCAGAGTTATCCTTGTCTAGTCGATGCCGCCTTTCTGATCGGAGGCATACAGATCCAAAGTAGGGCTACGATTGGGGGTAACTTGTGCAATGCATCCCCGAGTGGTGATACTATTCCAGCGCTAATTGCACTCGAGGCAGAGGCAGTTGTTTTCAGTAAACGTGGATATCGTTCGATTCCCGTCGAAGATTTTTGCGTTGGACCAGGGCAAAATGGGCTCCAAGACGGTGAATTGCTCGTATCGATTAAATTTCCCCCACCTAAATTATATTCAGGAGCTCACTTTCTGAGATTTATACCAAGGAATGAGATGGATATAGCGGTTGCAAATGTTGGAGTGGCGCTGACACTGGATAGCAAGAAACAAACTGTTGAATCTGCGCGGATTGCTCTGGGCGCCGTTGGTCCCACTCCATTGTTGGCAACTAAGGCAAGTGAATTTCTGGTGGGTAAAGAAATCAGTGACGACAGTTTGTATGAGACTGCGGAGATTGCTAAACAAATCGCTAGTCCGATAACTGATATGAGGGGAACCATAAATCAAAGAATACATTTAGTTGGCGTATTGACCAGAAGGGCGCTACAAAAGGCTGTTGAGAGGGCAAAAGGGGTATAGTAATGAACGAAAAAATTCATGTTAAGACAAAGATAAATGATAACGATGTGGAATTCCTTTGTGAAGCTCGTCAGAGCTTGTTGGAAGTGCTTAGAGATGTCTTAGACATGACGGGCACTAAAGAAGGATGTAACGATGGGAATTGCGGAGCTTGCACAGTAATTTTGGATGGACAGATTGTAGATTCCTGTTTGGTTCTAGCAGTCGAAGTGTCAGGAAAAACAATAACCACTATCGAAGGTATAGCTGGCGTTGACAAGCTTCACCCCATTCAGCAAGCTTTTTTGGAACAGGCAGCACTCCAATGTGGTATATGTACTCCGGGGTTTATTGTGGCTTCTAAAGCCTTGTTGGATCGAGAACCAAATGTGAGTGAAGGGCGGATTCGCCACTGGCTTGCTGGGAATCTTTGTCGGTGTACTGGGTATGACAAGATTGTCAGAGCTGTTATGGCTGCTCAAGAAAATACCAAATAGATAGGTAATTTATGACGATAAAACTAGATGATAAGGGTATATCTAAGCCTAATTATAAAGTTATAGGTACGAGACCAATCAGACACGATGGGTTGGAGAAGGTCACGGGTCAAGCGAGGTACAGTGCCGATATTAATCTTCCAGGTATGCTATACGGCAAAGTTTTACGTAGCCCCCATGCTCACGCCCGTATACGAGGTATCAATGCGGGAAAAGCCTTAGCATTGAAAGGGGTATTCGCTGTAATTACCTCTGCCGATTTTTCCATCCAATCTGATAAGGTAATCGATTTGGGCGAAGGCGCTATGACGAATCCAGGATTTTTATCTCAGAACGTGATGGCCAAAGAAAAGGTTTTGTATAAAGGGCATGCGGTGGCAGCAGTAGCTGCCGAAAGCTTACATTTAGCTGAGGAAGCGTTAGCGCTTATAGATGTGGATTACGAGGTCATGAATCCAGTTTTTGATGTGCGTGAAGCGATGAAACCGGGAGCTCCTTTATTACATGATCGTTTGTATCACTCTAGCACTCCATTTATGAGGCCTGGTGGATTAAAGGATGATGACGATGGTAGTCCTGGCAGTAATATTGCGAGCCATTTTGTATTTGAACTGGGGAATCCAGAAAACGCTTTTAACGAAGCCGACATTATCGTAGAAAGAGAATTTCAGACAAAGCCAGTGCATCAAGGATATATAGAGCCGCATGCTGCGACTGCGACATGGAATCGTGATGGTAAAGCAACTCTATGGTGCAGTTCACAAGGTCAGTTTACAATGAGGGACCAATCCGCCGCGCTTTTGGGAATTCCTGCCTCCAACATTAGAGTAATACCTCTAGAAATCGGAGGTGGGTTTGGTGGAAAAACTTTGGTTTATCTTGAACCAATTGCACTCTTGTTGGCAAAAAAGGCTGGTAGGTCAGTGAAAGTTACAATGAGTCGCAAGGAGGTTTTCGAAGGTACTGGACCAACCTCTGGTAGTTTTATGCGTGTAAAGATCGGGGCGAATAATGATGGCAAGTTCGTGGCTGCAGAAGGAGTGTTAGCATACGAGGCAGGTGCGTTTCCAGGATCACCGGTGAACCCTGGGGTTCAGTGTATGTTCGCATCGTATGACTTAAAAGATGTACGGGTTGAAGGTTACGATGTGGTAGTCAATAAACAGAAAGTAGCGGCGTACAGAGCACCAGGATCTCCCGGATCATGTTTTGCTGTAGAAACTATCGTAGACGAACTAGCTGAAAAGTTAAATATAGACCCTCTAGAAATAAGAAGGAAAAATGGAGCTAAAGAGGGTACACGAAGAGTATCTGGGCCTGTGTTCGGCAAAATAGGTTATTTGGAAACCATTGAAACTGCAAAAGCCCATCCTCATTATATAGAACCCATTGGAAATAATCTTGATGGCAAACTTCGAGGTAGGGGAGTAGCCTCGGGTTTCTGGTTCAATGGCAGTGGGCCTGCATGTGCAACAGCTAACGTAAATTCTGATGGCACTGTGAGCTTAATAGAGGGATCTCCGGACATTGGAGGCACTAGGGCTATGGCAGCAATGTCTGTGGCAGAGGTCTTGGGCCTGTCTGCGCAAGATGTACACCCATCAGTAGGGGATACAGACTCTATTGGATACACATCCAATACAGGAGGGAGTTCAGTTGCATTTAAAACCGGTTGGGCCTGTTACGAAGCGGCTCAGGATATTAAGAGACAATGCATCGATAGGGCCGCCGAGATTTGGGGTGTGGATCCAGGTCAGGTGGAGATGCATGAAGGTGTTCTGAATGAAAAATCGGGAGCAAGACGTCAAATTACTTTTAAAGAGTTAGCATCAGTTTTATTATCTACTGGAGGTCCGGTAGTTGGAAAAGCTACAGTAGATCCCGCCGGCGTAGGTGGAGCATTTGCCCTACATATTGCCGACGTAGAAGTGGATCCGCAAACGGGTAAAGTTGATGTTATTAGATATACAGCTTTTCAGGACGTTGGGAGAGCGGTACATCCCAGTTATGTCGAGGGACAGATTCAAGGTGGAGTAGCCCAAGGAATTGGGTGGGCATTAAATGAAGAATATGTTTTCAGCGAGGATGGTACGATGCTTAACTCTAGTTTCCTAGACTACCGTATGCCAACCAGTTTGGACCTGCCAATGATAGAAGCTGTAATAGTGGAAGTTCCCAATCCAGGGCATCCTTTTGGAGTAAGAGGGGTAGGTGAAGTTCCAATTGTTCCACCAATGGCTGCAATTGCAAACGCTGTATATGATGCTATAGGAGTTCGGATCAGTCGCCTTCCAATCAATCCAGCTACAGTCCTAGAAGCCATTTGGGCTAAGGAAGGTAGTGGTCAAGGCTAAGATCTGTGGCCCGAGTGTTTATACCTACTATGCTTCAATCCCTGACCAGTGGGGTAAAAGACCTGTGGATTGATGCAAGGAATATAGAGGAAGTGGTGGGGATCTTAGAAAAGCAATTTCCAGGAATGTCTGATCGTTTGCTTGTTGAGGGGAATTTAGTTAGTACAGTAGTTGTTTCCGTCGATGGACAAGTCTCCCGTTTGGGCTTATTGGAGAGAGTTCAAGATGAATCTGAGGTTCATTTTGTCCCTAACATGGGTGGAGGGTGCAACGGCTCGCACCCCTTGCCAGAATAGTTAGTGCACGCTAGGCTCGGGTGATTTTACAAAAAACCAAGTTGTAAAGTGATAACTAGTCTATCCCAAACATCTTGGCGCAGTTTTCCCCTGCTATTAAGACTTTCTCTTCTTCTGGAACACCGTCGAGAATTCTGTCTACGATTTCCCTGGATTTCGGAAAGGTGGATTCCGCGTGTGGGTAGTCGGATCCCCACATGAGGGTGTTGATCCCCACGTATTCTCTCAACTGAATCCCCAAATCATCTTCTTGGAAGCTTAGGAACATATTACTTTTAAAGTAATCACTAGGCATCCTATCGTCTGGATGACGGAAATTAAATTTCGTTGGTCTTTCGTTGTAGATTCTATCCATTCTATTGAGTACGTATGGAGCCCAAGAGATTTCATATTCTGCTACACCAATTCGTAAATCAGGATGACGATCAAACACGTCTGAATACAGTAGGGCTACGATGTTATCTTTCATATGGTATTCCTGGTTTACATGTTCGACCAATCCTTTATCGGTTCCAAAAGGAGTTATTCCTCCAGGAATCCACCGTGAGGTTCCTATATGAATGGCCAATGGCATACCGCATTCTTCGGCGCTGTCCCAAAGAGGTTCATACATAGGATGGTCGTAGCGTCCAAATACAGGTCGTTGAGGGATCATAGCTCCAGCTAATCCAATGTCTTTTATTCGATAGAGTTCTTTAACTCCGTCCTCTACGCTGTCTAGATTTAGCATCCCTAGGCCGCGGAGTCGTTTTGGATAGGGTTTGCAAAAATCAGCTAACCAATTGTTATAAGCCTCAAAAACAGCTGTAAGCAAATCCGAAGATGGTATTACCCATGTTGTCAGGCCCATAGATGGATATATAACACCTGCAGATACTGAATCCACGTCCATGTCCCTTACATGTTCGTGTGGATCGTAGCCACCTTTCCTAACTTCCTCGTAGTTTCCTTCTACCGTAATGTCTTCAGGATTTTCAAAACGCAGCCCCGCCTGTGTATTAGAACCAACTACGCCAAACTTCACGTCTCCATCAGCGTACCATTGATCAAAATCTCCTTCCCGTTTGATGTATGGAGCTCGGTCTTTATATTTAGGATCTATCCAGTCCAACCAAAGATTTTTTGGTTCCATAACATGTGAATCTGAGGATATCAATTTGTAATCTGACATATTGGTTGCTCCTTCCATGTGACGATTCTGCTGATTGTAGATTATCTGGAGTGGGTTGGTATGTGTCAACTCTTCTGATCCGGTCTCTCGAGAGGTTCTGTCTGTTTTCCAAGCAATATTAAGTAATTTTTGTATAAAATGAATAGAGTCAGATGCTCCTGTATGGCTCTAATAGATAGTTTGCTGTATAGGCGTTCATAATTGATTTGTTTAGATTAGCACTTCAGCTTCTACGAGATCCCTAATTTCCTTTTCATTCAATCCTAATATCTCTTTACAGACCCAACTAGTATGCTCCCCGAGCAGCGGAGCCGGTTTATATGAAGCTGGGCTTTCAGATAGTTGAAAACAACATCCATCGTATGCATGGCGACCTATAATTTTGTGATCGAGAAAAACGAAGTGCTGTCGGTCTTTCAACTGGGGATCGTCAAACAAATCTTCGCACGTTTGAACTACTCCCGCTGGGATTCCATGTCTTTGGCATTGATCCATTAAGTGGAAGGGGTCTATCCCACTAGTCCATTTAGATAAGATTCGATCCAATTCTTCTTCATTCACTTTTCGGGACTGGGTGTCAGAAAACAGAGGGTCTTTAATGAGGTCTTTCCTGTCCATTATATTACATAGTGATTGCCATTGAGCATCGTCCATACAGACTATTGTGCACCAACGATCGTCCCCCTTACATGGATATGCATTATGGGGCGCGAAAGTTGGATGTTTGTTTCCGTTTCGCACATCTACTTTTCCGTTTCCGGAGAAATTCATCAATGCATCGGCTACAAAATACAGCGATCCCTCTAATTGGGACATATCTAGATATGTCCCTGCTCCCGTCCTTTGTTTGTGATCTAGAGCGGCTCCTATGGCTGCGACTGCAAGGCGCGGTAGCAAGAAATCGGTATAAGCGCCGTATGGGCTGGTAGGAACCCTATCTGGCCAACCGGTGAGGTTAGTGTGGCTCGATAGTGCCGTTAAAACTGGGCCAAATCCCGGGTGGTTCGAGAAAGGTCCTCCACGGCCCTGCATAGAAGCACTAAACATTATTATGTCTGGCTTTATCTTCTTTAAGTTCTGATAATCTAATCCCCAACGTTCCATTATTCCCGGGGTGAAATTTTCCGTTACTATATCAGCCCATTCCACTAGTTCCCGGGCAATTTCACGAGCTTTAGGATTCCCCATGTTCAAAGCCATACTTTGTTTCCCGCCATTATAATTGGCAAAATATGCGCTGTTATTGATGCCTGGCTGGTTATCCTTAAGAGGAGTAGCAGTCCTAATTGTGTCAATACGTTTTATGGACTCAATGCGTATCACGTTTGCCCCAAAATCTGCTAAGTAGCGTGTAGTCATTGGACCTATGGCCACCCAACAAAAGTCGAGAACGTTTACTCCGGAAAAAGCTGTTGTCATATAACTGATTCCTCCGCGAGTCGATTTATCTCAGAAGCAGTTAATCCAATTTCACCATAAACTTCCAGGTTGTGCTCTCCTATCGTGGGAGCTCTTTTTAAGGAGCGTGGTGGAGAACCAGTTCCAGTGATAAAGGGCCCAGGTATTTTCAACTTACTAGTCTGTTTGTCTATTGTAACCTCTTTAAAGAAATCCCGGGCTAGAAGCTGGGGATGGTTGAACACGTCCTTAGTATCGTTTACTGGAAATAATAATATTCTTCTCTCTATAGCTCCTTGGGCTAGCTCCGATTTTGGCATTGTTTTAAAGAATTTTTCCAAAGGGGGGGTCATTTTGTCCAATAGTTCTTTGCTAAGTCTTCCGAATCCTATTTCTCCCCAGCGAGTCGTTCTGAGGACTTCTGCTCCCATTTGCTTTTCGTCCATCCAGTTTGATAGGTTTTGCATACTAAGACCACCGGTGTGGCCTCCAGGCTGAATGAAGTTGACGTAACCATCCGCGCATTCCCAGTTAATTCGAAGATTTACTTGTCCGACGGGTCTGTATGGGCCTTGACGTTTCATATTGTATTTTTCGAGATCCCAAATTTGAGGTGCATGAGAGAGGGCCCGGGCTATAGATTGTTGGCACGATACATCTACAAACTGACCATTACCAGTCTTTAATCTATAGTGATTGGCAATCATTGCCCCAGCTGCCCCCGACGCTCCACCCGCAGACCAAAATTGGGGGGACGAAACTCTTACGGGAGGGCGGTCTACATCCCCTGTTAGATACATCATTCCACTAAGAGCCATTCCGGTCAGGTCTGTTGCTTCATACTTACTATACGGTCCCTTTTGGCCAAATGCTGATATTGATACCATGATTATGGAAGGATTAATTTTCCTCACCTCATCATAACTAAACCCTAAGTCGTTCATATATCCGGGACGAAAAGATTCTATAAGAAAGTGGGATTTCTGAATCAGTTTGCATAACAATTTCTTGCCTTTGGATGTTTCCAGATTAATGGTTACGCTACGCTTATTAGTTGCAAAAAATGCCCAAAACAGGCTTTTTTCGGGATCAGGTATTTCTTGATAAAACGGCCCCTGGCGCCTAGCACTATTACCCCAAGGAGGCTCTATTGCTAACACGTCAGCTCCTAAATCACCAAGGATCTTTCCCGACAAGATTCCACGTTCGTCGGATAGGTCTAAGACTCTATAATTAGATAACATCAGAGATTCAAGGACCGAATTAATTGGGTTTTATGATATTTGGGATCACCGAAGTAGTGGTATAAAGTACGAGAGAGCTTTGTGTGAAGGGTTAGACCGTATTCTCTCATGATTCCTAATCCAGCATGGACTTCGTGACTAGCATTGCAGATTTGGTAATGGGCTTCGCTTGTTAGAGCCTTTGCTAAATGCACACTGGATTTGGCAGTTTCTTTTCCCTCATCTAGTTTCCACAGAGCTTCGTATGTTGATAGAGTTGCAGCGTCAAGATAGTTTATCTGTGAGATAATGTGATCTTGTACTCGTTGAAATTTCCCTATTGGTACTCCAAATTGGTGTCTCTTGTTTGCGTATTTCACTGTCATATCAAAAACTGCCTCGCAAGAACCAATCTGATAGGCGCATAATACCGGGAGTGCTCGTTCAACAGCCGCAAATAATTCTACCCAGCCATTACTGGTTTCAGTTCCTAGCAGTGAACTTTTCGGAATTTTGACATGGTTTAGGTGTACATTTGATACACCGGTAGACCACCCATCTAGTTCCTGAATCTCAAGACCGTAAGTTGAAGAATTCACCAGGAAAAGGCCTAGCTTATTAGGTTGTAGGAGAGCGGTAATTATTAGCTGGGTGGTTCCTAGTACATCTTGAACGAATAGTTTTGTTCCGTTAAGAATGTAGCAATCATGGGTTTCAGATGCTGCCATGCCAACTATTTCGTGGTCGTATTCTGATTCGGTATGGGCTAGGCCTATAATTTCCTTTCCTGCAGCTAATTCGGGTAATAGTTGGGCTTTTTGATCTTCTGAACCGATCTCTAGCAAGATTAAGGTTCCCAGTACTGAAGAAGAGAAGTGTGGTCCAGGTACGGGCCCACGACCTAGTTCTTGGAATAGTATAGCGGAATCTGTCAAAGAGCCTCCTTCGCCTCCATATATTTCTGGGATTAGGAGAGAGGTCCATCCGGAAGATGTCAATTTATTCCAACTCGCGGTAGTGAAAGGGTTCTTTTTAGAATCCATGTCTAACAGAGTTTGAGTAGGAAATTCCTGGCTAACCAATGATCGTATTGTCGATCTCAACATCTCTTGAGTTTCTGTAAGGGATAGATCCATCGAACTAGTGTTTGCTACCATACTTCATACTAGGTTTACCTAGACCAAGTTTTCGGGACATGATTAGCTTCTGTATTTCCACAGTACCACCAGGATGTTGTGCGACAATACTTCCCCTCTGCTGAACTTCAATAAAACCATCTTCTGGAGACAATTTGTCGTCCATTACTAGCGCGTATGGTCCCAGGATATCTTGGGTATGTTTTGCAGCCCTAAGAGCCTGGCGCTTCATTTGTAAATATGCCTGAGGTCCTTGATATGAAATTTTTTGCCCAGAGGAGCGTAACCAATGGATACGTATGTGAAATAGGCGTGTGACCTCGGAGTCTATGTAAAGTTCTGCCAATATTTCTTGAATGGAGGGATCTGCTATTAGCGGGTTGCCTCTCTTTTTTAACTTGCGGCATGCGTTTAAAGTTCGTCGGAGGTTGTGATCGCCTAATAACGAGCCCTGCATAAGACCGTGTTCTATTTCTAAATGGGTATCCGCCACCTGCCATCCATTATTTTCGCCTCCGATCAGGTTCTCAGTAGGTATTTGGACGTCGGCAAAATATACTGTATTTTTGAATCCACTTAGAGCGCCATTCTCATTTCCTGCAAAAATTAGATCCATTGGAGCCCAAGTTATACCTGGCAAATCCATAGGTACAATGAACCAACTGAGGTTTCCATGTCGCTTTCCTCCGGGATCTGTATTCGCTAACATCCAAGACCATTCTGCTCCATGGCTACTTCCTACATAAATCTTCTGCCCATTTACCGTGTATTTATTACCATTCTTTATGGCAGTGGTTTGAATGTTAGCAAGATCCGAACCGGCTTCTGGCTCTGTCAGCAATTGCCACGTCCGTACCTCTCCCTTGAGAATCTGGGGAAGGAAAATACTTTTCTGTTCTTGAGTGCCCCATACCATGATGCTGGCCGCAGCAAGCTTGCCACCCGAATCATAATACGGAGGTAATATTTGGTCATACTTTTCGAGTTCCATTTCAATAATAAGGGCCTCGTTTGGAGATAGACCTCCTCCTCCAAACTCCTTCGGATAAGTCGGGTATAGCCATCCTTCTAGAGCCAATCTATGGCCCAATTCTCTTTGTTTTTCGTATCCCCCTCTTGTGAGATTAGCGGGGTCGGCGGGGTGTTCGATGCCTTTTGGCATATTACGTTTCAACCAATCTCTGACACGTATCTGAAATTCTTGTTGTTCAGGAGTGAACGTGATTTCAAAGTTCATAATTATTTGCCTTTAAATCGGGGTGAACGTTTTTCTAGAAAAGCTTTGACTGCCTCACTATGATCTTCGCTGTCTCTAGCAATATTCTGGGCGCCATTTGCTAGATCAAGGCTTTCTTCTAACGACAAGTCGATCGATTCTTGTATTAGATATTTTGTAAGAGAATGTGACAGAGTCGGCCCTGCTGCTATCCTCTCGGCTAGTTTTAGAGCTTCTCCTAGAACTGTGTTGTGGTTATAAAGCTTGCTAATCAAACCTATACGTAGGGCCTCGGCCCCGTCTATTTTGTCTCCGGTATATTGCAATAGGTATGTGTCACTCAGAGAGATCATTCTGGGAAGTTGCCAGCAGCTACCGTCTCCAGGCACAAGTCCCATTTTTACAAAGGCTTCAGAGAATACGGCTCTCTCGGACGCTAGTCTTATATCACAGGCAAGGGCCAATCCCATTCCCACTCCAATAGCGTATCCGTTAATCACCGCAATCGATGGCTTTTGAAGGCGGTGTATTCTGAGTGGGAGCAATGCTCCAGAACTGGGATCGATTTGCTTCTTACAGGTTTTGGTAGACTCCATTCTTTCCCATATTGACGAAGATTCAGTGGGTTTGTTTTGCTGAGTGTCCGGCAATTCTTGATCGAATCTTCGCACATTGGCGCCTGAACAAAAAGATGGGTCTTCCCCAGTCAACACTAATACCCGGTCTTGAATATTTGATTCGAACCGATCCAATTCTTCATTTAAGGCTCGGACTAGATCTGGCCCTAAAGCATTCCTGGTTTTTGGATCGGACAGGGTTAATATTAGGACACCATTATGTCGTTTTATATCTAGATGATTTGTTGTCATTCTTTGCTTATACGAGTTCTCTGATTCTAGACCAATATAGTGTACTGGAGCTTTGCCCACAAGTCAGTATTTCTTGACTGTATCAGGAGTTCCATGACGATAGGGAGCACCCAAAGTTTTTGTCCGAAAAAACCTGTGATTATTGGAATAGGCAAGGGGTGACAACCTATCAGTATGAACTTAATCTAGAGTTTATATGGCTGATTGTAGGATATGACAATGTCCTTTTGGGTGATGTTGATTATCTTTGCATAGACTACATATGGGAGGAATTCCAAATTCCTTGAACGAATATCTTAAGAACGTATAAGAGGAACGCGACAAAAGAGAACTAAGGGCAATGCTGGAAATTTATACGAGTTTTGGATTAGATTTAAGTTTAATGTGCGCCATATGATGCACTTGATGCAAAACTCAGTTGAGGCTGTTATGAGCTATATTACAGTTCATATTCTCGCTTAAAGAAATTTACTAGTACTTCAGCGGCTATGTTACCAAGAGCGTAAGTAGCATGACCTACACCTTGGAAGGTATGAAACGCATATTTGGCTCCGGAAGGACTCATAACCTCGCCTAAGCGCACAGGGTTTTCCTTGTACAGCATGTTTTCATCTTGATCACCATGTATAAAAAGGACATTTGGTAACAGTTCTGCTAAACCCTGTCCGCGTTGTTTGACTAATATTCTTGTCCGATTTACTGGGTCATCGAACTGAAGAGAACTAACAGCTAGGTCATCATCACAGTCTGGGGGTAGTCCATATGCTTCCAATAACTTGTCTTTAAATTTATGATTTCGAATCACGCTTTCATACGAAATTGTCGCCTGTTGTAGTACTATGGCTTTAACCTTACCAAGAAGTGGTCCTGTAACGGAATTCCAGAGCAGTGCACCTCCAAGTCCTCCCCCCCAAAGTCCCATTCGTTTTTCATCCAGATTGGTTCCGTCCAAAAGCGTTTGAAATAAGGCTGCATTTGCTGCCACGGCACTTGGTCTTCCCCAGTGATTTCCAGTGGCATGGCTACTTGCAACCGCTATTCCTGCTTCAGTCAACGCAGTAATAAAAGCGAGCTTGTCGTTATCAGAAAGCCAATCCGCCGAACCATCTTTTACAAATCCATGGTGGCCATGGCACTGAATGACGCATGGAGTAGAGGGCCCATCTAGGCGGTAACTTCGTGGAGTACGGAGAAAGCACCACTCTTCTCCAGCTTGGAAGAATACTGTTTGTTCTCCATCTACGAGATCAAGGATTGGTTTTTTCATTCTGAAATCCTCCGATAACGATATACTGTGGATTATATAACAGGTTACTTCTTTCATCAAAAGTAAAGTTTTATTATACTCCGTCGGACAAGTGAGATTATGACTACAATTTATGACTACATTATCATTGGTGCTGGTGCTGCTGGTTCCCCTCTTGCTAATCGATTATCCGAGGATTTAAACAAGACGGTTTTGCTTCTGGAGGCCGGGCCTGATGTTACGGAGCTATCCAGATTGCCAGAGGATGTTAGGGATGGAGCGGATGCTATAAAAGCGTCAAAGGGAGACAGTTTATGGGAATATTCCGCCAAAGGTAATTCCTATCAAGAAGGCCAGATGAGTTTGCCAAGGGGAAAAATTATGGGCGGCTCAACGGCAGTCAACGGAATGATATGGATAAGAGGCACTCCAGAGGATTTTGATGGATGGGTAGAAATGGGGAACGATAAATGGTCATATAAACATACCCTGCCGTTTTTTCGAAAGATAGAAACCGACCAAAATTTTGGAGGTGATTTCCATGGAACAGAAGGTCCGATCCCTGTTAGGAGATTTCCTCAGCAGGATTGGATGCCTAGTATCAAGGCATTCCACCAGGCGTGCCTTAACTACGGATTTTCGGCAACTCCTGATATGAACCTGCCTGATTCTTCTGGGGTAGGGCCGCGAGCGGTTAATCAGTTGGGTGGTGTGAGAATGAGCACAGCGCTAACATATTTACAACCCATAAGACATAGGATGAACCTGGTGCTCCGAGGAGATGTATTAGTTAGAAAAGTCCTTTTTCAAGGGACAACTGCCATTGGGGTGGAAGTGGAGAGTGGGGGTGAGATTTTCGAAATAAATGGTAGAGAGGTTATATTGTCAGCCGGCGCTGTCGGATCACCATGTATATTACTGCACTCAGGGATAGGGCCTTCAGAGTCGCTTAAGAATCTAGGGATTCCGGTCGTTAAAGATTTGCCTGGAGTGGGAGANCATCTATCTGATCATCCATCTGTGTTGGTATATTATAAATTAAAGGAGGGCGCTTATGAGGAGCCCTATATCAGTCAGGTAGGTTTATCGTTTACAGCGAGTAAGTCGCCGGATCGCAATGATCTCTTCATAAGCCCATATCCCGGGGAGTTATATCAGGGAGCACCCCATTTAGCTTTTCGTGTAATTCTCGAAATGGCGACGAGTTATGGTAGTGTTCGATTGAGATCAATTGATCCTCACGATAAACCTTTGATTGAAATGAACTATATGGCTAGGCAATGGGATCGAGATAGATTACAAGAGGCTGTCCGGGTATTGATAAAGATTTGTGATGATCCAGCTTTTGATGACATACTAGAATCAAGGGTTATGCCTACGGACCAAGAGTTACTTAGTGATGAATCTTTGGAATACTGGATTGTCCGTACTGCGAATACATCCCATCATGCATCTGGGACTTGTAAAATGGGACCAGACAATGATCCGCTCTCAGTAGTTAACCAGTATTGTAACGTCCACGGGATAAGTAATTTACGAGTGGTGGATTCTTCGATTATGCCGGAGCTTATAAGGGCTAACACCAATGCTACGACAATCATGATTGGGGAACGGGTCGTGGATTGGATAAAAAGAGGGGTCACCGGATAAAAAGTAATTTTTCAAAGGAATGGTGTGCCTAGTCCCAGAAATTTTTCTACTACATACCTCCAGAAACTTCGATCACTGTACCTGTTATGTAAGATGCATCATCAGAGGCTAGGAACGCGACAGTTTTTGCTACTTCTTCTGGCCTACCTCGGCGACCTAAGGGTATGCGTTGAATTGTTGTTTGTTTTTCAGAATCCGACATCTTGTCTATCCGTTTGGCCATTCGGCTACCGGGTTCATTCAGAATATGGCCAGGCATGACAGCATTAACATAAACTCCCGAGGGCCCCAAATCCTTTGCTAATTGAGCCGTGAAACCTACCACCCCGGCTTTAGCTCCAGCATATGGAATTGCTGCNGCTGCNCCGCGAACTTGGAAATTCCCTTTCACAGCCATGGAACTTATGTTAACAATTTTACCGTAATTCCTGGAAATCATGTGTGGTACTACCGACCGGCTGCATAGAAACATAGATTTGAGATTGAGATCCATGATTTGATCCCAAAGTTCGTCAGATATTTCGCTTATTCCATTGGCATTTTTGTTCCCGCTTCCCCCCACGTTATTTACAAGGATGTCTATTTTGCCAAAACTATCCAAGGCTTTGGTTATTAAGATACCTACTTCATCGGGATTCGTAGCGTCGACTTGGATCCCGATAGCTCTACCTCCGTTTGAGTTAATCTCCTTCACGACTTTGTTTAAACTGCTCTCGTTAATATCACAGACCAGGACTTGAGCTCCCCTTCTACTTAATTCTAAGGCTATAGCCCTCCCAATACCCTGGCCGGAACCGGTTATAACCGCTGACTTATTCTTAAAATCCAACTTTCCTCCAAGTTAATCTTTCACAGTGAATTTTCCGGCTGAATAGCCTCCATCAACATGAATAACTTCGCCTGTTATAAACTTGGCATCTTCAGATGCGAGGAAAATAACTGTGTTAGCTATTTCTACGGCCTGGGCGGTACGCCCCAGAGGGGTCTGTTCTATGAAGGATTTCCTGTATGAGGAGGTAGATTTGGGATTTTGGCCATGATCAAAATCGGTCAATGATGGAGATACGGCATTTACCCTGATACCGTAAGGACCCATTTCTAAGGCCAGTGATTTGGTGAATTGTACGACACCTGCTTTAGAAGTAGAATAGGCAATTCCCCCAACCCTGGCGTTATTTGCTGCGGTGGAACAAATGTTAATAATGCTTCCCCCGTGCCCCTGGTTGAGCATAATTTCCACAGCTAGTTTTGAACAGATGAATACTCCTTTTAAATTGATGTTCATGATTGTTTCCCATAAATACTCTGTCGTAGTTAGAGTATTTTCATTAGTGCCCATAGCCGCACAGTTTACTAGGATATCAAGGCGTCCAAACTCCGATAGCATAGTTTTGTAGGCCATTTCTACTTGGCCTGAGTTAGAGACATCGCCTGGTATTGCTAAACTTTGCTTGGTTTGGTTGCCTATTTCTTTCTCCACCACTGCTGCTCTAGCAAAATCCACATCCAATATTGCTACTGAGGCACCTTTGTGGGCCATGAGGATAGCGATCTCTCTCCCTATACCACTAGCACCGCCGGTTACGAGTCCCACTTTATCTTTTAGGTTCAATTCTTTGCGCACCTTCGTTAATCTGACTTCGCACATGTTATCAAACACTGACCATTCCTACTATCCCAATTAGCTAGGCTTAGTTAAGGTTGGTTATACCGAGACGTTCCTGTACTTTGGAGAGGGCATCCAACGACTGGACCTCTAATATTCTATTACTGGGTCTTGACACATATCTAAAGTGGACTCTAACATTGTAGGACTTGGGTCCTGTTCTCGGAGGTTGTTTATGTGTTTTTGCCTAGAGAGCAAGGGATTCTTGCCCAGGACTTCTATGGAAACCGCTTGGAAAAACTTTACTTAATGGAGAAGAGATGAGACTGTCAAGATTAACCCTGTTGGCAGCCCTAATGATTTTGGCTGCACTGCTGACGGTTTGTGGCGGGGAAGAATCAACCCCTGCAACGACTGGAGTATCTTCGGGTGACACTAGTGTGGGATTAGCTGATGATGCGGTGGAGGATGATGCAGTAGAAGATGCAGTAGAAGATGATGCAGTAGAAGATGACACCAGCAGCTCAGTAGTTGGTGAGCTATCCGAGCCATCGTCCACAACAGAAGAACTTTTTATAACGGCCAATAGCTCTGAATCGATAGAGGTAGATCTGATGGCTGGAGATGTGTTGATTGTGGAAATTGCACTGGAAGGGCATAGTACCGGAGGTTCGCGGTCTGATATTGGGCAGGCAGGAGTTTCTACTAAAGTGACAGTGGCTGTTACAAATGAATACGATGAGGTCATTTTCATGAAGGCCGAGGTTACAGGCCAAACTAGCGCTGTTATTCAATCGGAAGGTGCCCATGGAGAGGTCCTTGATGCAATAACTATCGAGGAGACTGGAATTCACACGATTTCAGTATTTAACCCCTTGTTGCTCCAAGGTCAAAGCGCCGATCTTACGATCAATATAAATCAGTAGAACAAACGGTTAATAAAGAGCCCAGGTCTGCCTGGGCTCTTTATTGAAGAGATCTAAGGGAAGACACCTCTCAAGGATANACTACGAGNTATNCTNTCNACTGCGAGTGCCAAAGCNCCAGTTCTAAGCGTNGTNTTATNCCNTGCTGCAGTATTTNTNACGTNTGANANGCTGTTNATTATNANGNTGNTTAGCTTTGAATTAACNTCTTCCAAATNCCAGAAAATGTGTTCTAAGTCTTGNACCCATTCAAAATATGAAACTATGACNCCACCNGAATTAGCNACTACGTCGGGGATCACCTGGATTCCTCTTTCCTGTAAAATTATGTCTGCCTCTGGAGTTATCGGTCCATTTGCAGCTTCAATCAGGATGCGGGCGTTAATCTGGTCAGCATTTTGAGCTGTGATTTGTCTTTCTAGTGCGGCTGGTATGAGAACATCACAAGGTAAGAAGAGTAACTCCTTGTTCGAAATGGTATCGACCCCAGGGAATGTGCCAAGATTGGGATCTGATAGTTGATGAGTTCCCAATAAATTGATGTCTAATCCATTATTATTGAAGATCGCGCCGTGAATGTTACTTACTGCAATGATTTTGCAGCCCATATCGTTTAAAAACTTAGCACTCCAGTAACCCACAGATCCGAAACCTTGGATTACAATCCGGCAATCTTCCAAGGGTATTTTCCGATTCTTGAGGATTTCTTTTGTGATGATTGAAACACCTCTACCGGTTGCCTCCTTTCTACCAACAGTGCCACCTAAGGCCACTGGTTTGCCGGTTACAACGCTGTGAGTTGTATGACCTATTTGTGAGCTAATGGTATCCATAAACCAGGACATTATTTGTTCATTTGTGTTTACATCCGGGGCTGGTATATCCATATTGCCACCCATTATGGGTGACATTTCACTCGCTAGTCGCCNGGTTAGACGCTCAAGTTCGATTAGGGAAAGNTTATTAGGNTCGCATGTAACACCNCCTTTNCCGCCTCCGTAGGGAATNTTTGCGATAGCGCATTTCCAGGTCATCCACATTGCAAGAGCTTTGGTTTCGTCAAGATGTACGTCCGGATGATACCTAAGCCCTCCCTTTGCAGGGCCCAAACTAGTGTTATGGTGAACACGATAAGCAGAGAACGTTCTTACTGTGCCATTGTCCATTTTTACAGGGAAGTTTACTGTGAACTCCTTTTCACAGCTACTTAGAATACGACGCAACCCATCGTCCAACCCTATCAGGTCTGCTACGATTTCTAGTTGCCGAACGGCCATAGAAAATACCGAAGGAGCTTGTAAAATGTTTGGAGAGTTTGGACTCATTTTTATGGCAGTTTTACATATTTTAGTGTTTTTATGAACAATCCAATCGTTCCTAGAGAGATTTTGGTTTTAGTAACAGAAAAATAACGTTATGGTATTAATACGGCCCTAGTAACCTCTGTTTTTCGCGAATTCCATTCAGCCTCTGAGAAAGCATGATTAATATCTGAGAGTGAAAACTTATGGGATACCAGTCTGGCAAACGGGCGTGTTTCCAAGTTGCGTTCCAGGAAATCCATCATTTTAGGGATAAGATGTGCGGGGTACATGAGGGATCCAATAATTCGTTTTCCCATAAGGAGTAAGGAGGGATCTATTTCCGCTTTTCCACCCTTGACTATATCTCCGATTTCTAAGAATGTCCCTCCGTTATCAAGCATTGGGATACCTTCAGTGACGAGATCTGGTTTCCCAACTAGTTCTATGACAATGTCTGCACCTTTTTCTTTTGTGAGAGCTTTCACCTTTTCTAGTCTAGATTCTATAGTGTCATAAATTTCGATATTGATGACCGCATCTGCGCCGAATTCTAGCGCTAACTGAAGTCTGTTTTCCAGTCGGTCTAGTACAATAACTTGATCGGCTCCCATATCTTTGGCTACGGCGGTCGCGGTCAACCCAAGTCCACCTGCTCCCATGATGACGATTGTTTGTCCCTGGGTTGCTCCGGCTGAAATCAGTCCGTGGGTTACTGTGCCTGTGGCACAATTAATTGGGGCTAGTACTTCGTCTGGTAGTGAATCAGGAGCTTTAAACACTGGATGCAGCGGTGGTAAATAAAGAAAGTCNCCAAATGTTCCTGTAAAATACGGATGGTCNCCCGCAGCTGGTAANGGNCGATTGATACATAGGTTTTCCATGCCTTTCAGACACATACGGCAGTGGTTACAAGCAAAGATGGCCGTGTACACAATTCTATCACCCTCTCTGAGGGATTTACCCAGAGAATCCCTATTTGCACCCTTTCCGAGGGAATGCACGGTACCGAACCCTTCGTGGCCCATTACCCGCCCAGTTTTGGGTAGTTCTACGTTTGTCTGATCTCCTCTCCAATAGTGCAGGTCTGAACCACAGATTCCGGCTTGTTTCATCTCCAATAAAATAGCTCCGGGTTCTAGAGCNGGGACTTCGTATTCTTCTATCACAAAAGGTTTGCTGTGTTCTTTACACACCGCAACTCGGCCTTTCATAACTACCTCGTGATTTTATTTGGGTTAACCGTAGCGAAAGACAAAAACCTTGTCAAAGAGTTCGCCATGGTAGAGTGTCTAAGCCCGTGAATTTAGGGAATCAGGTGTCGGGGTTTAAGTCTGGGTCCGGTTGCGGCGTCGGGCTCTACGAGCAGCCCGTTGTGCTGCTTCCCTAACTTTCTGGCTTTTGGTTTTGAAATAACGTCTATTCTTTAGCTCGCGTAATATACCTGAGCGTTGGACCGACGATCGGAATCTATTGACCAGGCTTTCAGGCGTTTCGCCCTCGTTGAGGCTGACGTANGCCATTAATAAGAAACTCCTATACTAAAACTTTATATATTGTTCCAATATACCAGACAGAGCTTCAATCTGCCTAGTTTTTTCCGATCTTGGAATTAGGATCTCAGTTGTTGTTCTACTACAATAGCGATTGGATAGGTGTTAATGATTGAGTTACAATTTGGCGATAGAGAGTGAGCGGACTTAATTTGAGAGATTGGGAATCCCAAAGGCTAACAAGTGTAGGAATTTGATGGGACTAAGTATGAGATTATTGAATAAAGTGACTTTGATTACCGGAGGGGCGAGGGGTATGGGAGCTACAGCGGCCCAGTTGTTTGCTAAAGAAGGTGCGAAAGTTGTTATAGGTGATGTTCTAGAGGAAGAAGGTATAGAAATAGCCAAACGGATCAAATCTATCGGAGGCCAGTGTATATTTACTTATTTAGATGTGACTAATCCAGATGATTGGGAACATGCTGTTAGATTAACAGTTTCCACCTTTGGGTCTGTAGATGTCTTAGTCAATAATGCAGGAATCTTAATACGAGAAGATCTAGACAATGTTACTTTAGAAGGATGGGATAAGGTCTTAGATGTCAACGCTAAGGGTGTTTTATGGGGTTGCAAGTCTGTTGTCCCCGAAATGCGAAAAATAGGAGGAGGGTCGATAGTCAATATTTCTTCAATATCTGGAATCGTGGGATTGGGATATCCTGCATATAACGCATCAAAAGGAGCAGTCCGATCTATGACAAAAAATTTAGCGTGTTTGCATGCGGGTGATAATATACGAGTCAATTCTATTCATCCAGGCATTATTAGAACGGACATGATGAAGAACGATCCGCATGCCCAGGAAGATTGGCAAAATTTGATACCTTTGGGTAGGTTGGGGGAGAGTATTGAGGTGGCCTATGGCGCACTATATATGGCATCAGATGAGTCGTCATTTGTAACCGGCTCAGAACTTGTTATAGATGGTGGATGGACATCGCAATGAATAGATTATCCGGCAAAGTCGCCTTAATTTCCGGATCTACTAGTGGGATGGGGGCAGAAGAGGCCAAGCTTTTTGCCAGAGAGGGGGCAAAAATAGTGGTGACTGGTATATCAAAGGAACAGGGGCTCAAAGTTGTTGATGAGATTAATTCACGCGGGGGCGAATCGCTTTTCATCAAATTAGATGTTTCATCTGAGGACGATTGGATTGCAGCAATTCGGGCCACTCAGGAAGCGTTTGGGGGACTGAATATTCTTGTAAATAATGCTGGCATTATAGAGCGGTATTCGCTTAATGATACTACGATTTTGTCTTGGAGACGTGTTATGGAAGTTAACTCAATGGGGGTCTTTCTCGGTTGCAAAGCGGCTATGCCAGCCCTGATAAAAGAAGACAAGGGATCAATTGTGAATATTGCCTCAATTTCTGGAATGGTTGGAGTAGGATATCCTGCATATAACGCATCTAAGGGGGCTATACGGGCTTTCACTAAAATTATAGCTATGGAATATGCTCAAATGGGAATCAGAGTAAATTGTATAAATCCAGGATCCATAGAGACTCCCATGTTTGATACGGCTGAGACAGATGTTGCTGCCCAGCGAGTTGGCCGTATCCCAATGGGACGTGTAGGACAGCCAATTGATGTGGCGTTTGGTGCATTATTCCTTGCATCAGACGAATCCTCATTTATTACAGGAACAGAATTAGTGATCGATGGAGGTTTAACAGCCTGCTAACGAAAGATTTATAATTGGGTCGCATATTTTGAGGTTTATCAATCATGCGATAGATTAAGCCAGGATTTTGAAGGGACGTTGTTTTTGGACTGGAGCTATATCTCTTAGGGTATTCCGATTTCCTCGTGAAAAACTTGTGCTAATTTTCCAATTCCCTCCCTAATGGCTTCCTCGGACGGGTTAGCGTAGCAGAGCCGAATAAAATTCGAGGCCTTTTCAGGTTCCACAGACCAGTCCGCCCCGGCGTTGTAAATAATTCCTTGTTTTTTGGCAGCTTCTAGAGGTTTTTTAGTGTCTGTTCCCTTGGGGAATTCTATCCAGAGTACCTGGCCGCCACGCGGCACAAAGAATTTCACGGTAGGACCGAAATGTTCCTTCAATGAAGAGGTTAGTATGTCTCGTTTTCTGTGGAGTTTCCCCCTAACGTTATCAGAATGATTTTGGTAGTGTCCTTCTAGGAAGTCGGCCGCTATCATTGGGGTTATCATGTTAGTTCCTACATCCACCTTGCTAGAAAGGAACTGAGCCAGAAGTTCGGTAGGCGCTACTAAATATCCTAGTCTTACGCCAGGAGCTAGTGATTTCGACAAAGATCCTATGTGGAGTACACGGTTATATTCATCGAGGGCTTTAATTGATTTGAACCATTCTCCTTCGAAAACTAAATCAGCATAGCATTCATCTTCNAAAATCGGCACACCGTACTTTGANCTTAGNTCTANTAGTTTAATCCGTCGATCCATAGGCATATTTGTGCCAGTTGGATTTTGGTTTGTGGGTATTGTATAGATATATTTTGGTGTNATTCCCTGCTCTTTTAATTCTTCNAGTTTTTGTTCCAGTAGATCAACGCGTAGCCCATTATCATCTAAAGGTATCCCTATTACGTTTGCTTTGCGTCTGCGTGCCTCTCTTATACTTCCTGAGTACGTAAACAGTTCTGTGATCACAGTGTCGCCGGGGTCGAGAAATGCGTCGTTGATAAGAAGTATTCCTTGTGTTGATCCNGAAGTTATCATTATCTCATCTGGTGAGGCCGTTATGCCCCTAGTCGTTGCCAACTTTTTTGAAAGAAATTTCCTTAGATCTATGGATCCTAATGGTCCGCCATCAGAGTGATACATGGCTAATTTGCGACCTTTCTCACGAATAACCTTGGCAGCAGATTTGGCCAACTCTTCTATTGGTATGGCTTCAGGATCAGTATGACCGCTAACAAAGTTGTATTTAAAATCCCCCTCGTGAGGGGGAGCTGGTGGTGGTGCCTCTTTGGAGATGATTTTGGAGAAATCTAATCCTTGATTTGCCATAGCACTGCTCCTTCAACCCGCCAATTTGATCTCCGTGGGATTTCATATTAGCATCAAGGTTTATGGGTGTCCATTGGACTTATGTGCTGATAAAATCGTTATGGTAGAAATTGACAAAGAAGAGGTAATCATATGTGGAATGATTGGANAGTTATAGATGCTGATGCACACTTNCACGAACCCATAGATCTTTGGGATAAATGGTTGGAGCCTGCATACAAAGATAGAGTTCCTAAAGTAATTGGACTTAATGGAATTAATTTTGTTTACGAGCCTGATGGAAAGATTATTCCTATGGGTGAAGGCAAAACGGGACATTCGCCCGAAGCCTACAGATGGCTGGAAGAAAAATATGGAGAAGCCTATCACAGATGGTGGTCTTCTGACATTCGGTTGGCGGATATGGATACGTTTGGATGGGATATACAGGTTATTTTACCAACTGGGGGTAACGGAAACTTTGCCGCCGATGCTTCGTTGAAAGATCCAGATGTGGGTGCAGCATTGTCGAGAGCTTACCATAATTTTTGCGTTGACTATTGTAGTTTGAATTCTGCTAGACTCAAATTCATAGCTGTTCTTCCAGCTGGAGATACNGTTTTGATGATGAAAGAAGCAAAAAGNTCNCTTGAAGANTTGGGAGCTGTAGCATTNAGAAATCCATTGTTGCCCGATGGAAAGTGGCTACACCATCGAGAATTTGATGTTCTTTGGAAATTGGCTACTGACTGTGACGTGCCTGTTTTGTGTCANGGTGAGTACTTACGCCGTCGGTTTCAACCTTTCGCCTCTATTAAGCGCGACGAGAGCGCCTTTGCGGCGTTAGATCATGCTATAGGGTTTGCTTTTGATAATATGGCATCAGTCGGTCAATTTATATTTGGTGGAATATTAGAAAGAAATCCAAAGTTGCGTGTTGGAATTTTAGAATCGAATGTCGGATGGGTGCCTTTCTGGCTNGATAGACTAGATGCTCATGCTGAAGGTAGACAGTCGGCGTTTGGAGATTCAACACTTATGACGTTGAAACCTAGCGAGTATTTTATGCGCCAATGCATAATATCCGCTGATGCTGATGAAGGGTCAATGAAATATGCTGTGGACTATCTCGGGGATGACCATATCGTTTTCAATACAGATTATCCACACCCAGATGCTCCGGACCCAAAATCTGTGAGACCTTCATTTTTTGAGCAACCTATCTCAGACAAGGCAAAAAAGAAGATACTTTGGGATAATGCGATTACACTTTACGGCAAAAAGTTGGAGACGGAATTCGAATCATACTTAGAAACTAAAGAATTGTTATGATGTAACCAAAGAGGAAGAATATGACGCTACCTCAGAGAATGAAATTTGGCATATTTCTGGCTCCATTCCATTCAGTTGGAGAAAATCCGACAGTTAGTTTTGAGCGGAACTTGGAACTAATCAGATGGTTAGATGATCTAGATTATGACGAAGTTTGGGTAGGAGAGCATCATAGCGGGGGGTGGGAAACTATAGCTTCTCCAGAGATGTTTCTAGTGGCTGCTGCAGAGAGAACGAAGAATATCAGGCTCGGTACCGGTGTGCTGAGTTTGCCATATCATCATCCGTTTATGGTGGCCCAGAGAATGGTTCAACTTGATCATATGACTAGGGGGCGGGCGATGTTGGGGGTAGGCCCCGGTGCTCTTGTTTCTGATGCAGTTATGCTGGGCATTCATCCGCCAACCCAAAGACCAAGGATGGACGAATCTTTAGGAATAATACTCAGGTTGATGAAAGAGACTGAACCTATAACTTATAAATCAGACTGGTTTGAAATTAACAGGGGACTTCTTCACCTAAGGCCGTATACGAAGCCACATATGCCTATCGCTGTAGCTGCCTCTCAATCGCCTTCAGGTATGATTCTCGGAGGTAANTATGGTATCGGGATTTTGTCTATAAGTGCTCCGAGAGGTAGTAGTGTANCATTGCCTGGTATTGAACGGCCGTCCCTAAGGGATTATTGGAANATCGCTGAGGAAACNGCTGNNAAATACGGTNAAGTTGTGGATAGACGCGAATGGAAATTAGTCCTAAACGTTCATATCGCTGAATCCAGAAAGGAAGCTTTTGCTCAAGCAAGGAAAAAGGCTGGATCGTATCAACAGGACTATTTAGAGGGTACTCTTGGCAACGCATCTGGATTCGATGGGCCTGCGGATAAATTAATAGATTATATGGTTGAACAGAACCAATGGTGCGTAGGAACACCAGATGATCTTATAGACTTTATATACAGGTTAGATGAAATGAGTGGGGGGTTTGGGGGATTGCTTATACAATCTACAGAGTGGGGTACCAGAGAACAGGTTAAACATAGCTATGAACTAATTTCCCGTTATGTTATGCCACATTTTCAGGATTCGCTCATAAATTTGGAGTCCTCCCAAAAGTGGGCCTCACGGGAAAGGGATGAATTGCAGGCTTTGAGACGCGAAGCACTTTCTAAAGTTCAGTCTGATTACAAGAGATTAAATGACAGGAGAGAGGAACATTAGATCTGGTTTAATTTCTGGCCGAGTGGATTATTTGCCTATGGTGGATCGTCCTACTATCAAATGGCCAAACGGCGAACGAGTAGCCTTTTGGGTCTCCCCTAATGTGGAGCATTACGAATATTTGCCCTACTATGATGGCATTCGTGATCCCTGGCCGCGTATGCCCTATCCTGACGCACGGGAATACGCATATTGTGACTACGGCAATAGAGTGGGATTTTGGCGCATGTTGGAGCCTCTGGACAGGCATAACATAAGATGTACTGTATCCTTGAATATGGCTGTACTAGAGCATTATCCAGAAATAGCTAAAGCTATGGTGGCTAGAAACTGGGATTTCATGAGTCACGGCATTTACAATACCCGATACCTGAACAGTTATTCAGAAGAAGAAGAGAGAGCTTTTTACTACGACAATATATCAACTCTACGGAAACACACAGGTAAAACGCTTAAAGGCATGCTTGGCCCGGCTATATCGGGATCTTTTAGAACACCTGACCTCATGGCTGAAGCGGGACTTATTTATCACACCGATTGGATGCACGACGACCAACCTGTGCCGATTAATGTTAGAGAAGGGAAACTTATATCAGTTCCCTATTCTGTAGAAACAAATGACGGGATTATCTTCCGTAAACATGCTGACAATGAATATTTCGTGAAGGTATGTAAATCTCAGTTTGATCAACTTTATAAAGAGGGTGAGAAGAGTGGTAGGGTTATGTGTCTAGCTATTCATCCGTTTCTTGTAGGTCAGCCCCACCGGATAGAGGCTTTAGAGAAGGTTCTGGAGTACATTATGGGGCACGATGGAGTTTGGCAAACTACAGCAGATGAAATCGCTGATTACTACATGTTGAATTATTATGATGAATTCAAAAATCACGCNATGAATATTATTGGTGGAATATAACGTGCCTGCCGAAAGGGGAATCGTGGGGATGGATCACCCACATTACGAATGGAACCCTATCACCACTAGGCCATCGATTAAATGGCCTAGTGGTGATAGGGTCGCTCTGGCTGTTGTTGTAAATCTAGAATGCATTGAACAGGAACCACCCCAAGGGGCATATCACCTGTCATCTCTATATTCCCGCGGTGTGCCAGATTACCGGAATATGTCCCATAGGGATTATGGTCATCGGGTTGGGATATTCAGAGTACTAGACGTTTTAGAAAAACATGGTATCAGGCCNACTGTGGCATTAGATGCTGTAACGATTATAAATTACCCTTGGCTCGTTAACTATATTTCTGAACGGGATTGCGAGGTTATTGCCCATGGAATTTCGCTCAGTCAAATTATATCAAGTCGTATGACTGAAGAAAGCGAACGTTCTTATATAAAAAAAACCATGGATGTTATAGAAAAGGGATTCGGATTCAGGCCCAAGGGATGGTTGGGGACCGAATATGGAGAATCTTCTATTACGCCGAGACTTTTGGCCGAATCGGGAATCGAGTATTTGTGTGACTGGGTAAATGACGAACAACCGTATTTAATGACAACTCCTGTAGGAAAGGTTTTCTCATTGCCACTCCTCTTGGATTTGGATGATCAGTTTGCACTAAAGGATAGGGGTTTTGAAGTTGATGCCTATTCAGGAATGATAAAAATGGCCTTCGATCGAATATATCAAGATTCGACTACATCTGGCAGACTGATGGTACTGCATATCCATCCATGGATAATGGGCCAACCTTTTCGAATAGGATACCTAGACGAGGCGTTAGATTATATAGTCAGTCGCCACAGCGTATGGAAGGCTTCAGGTCATGAGATAATTGATTGCTATAGCGAAGGCTTCGTTAGGTAAGCTAATCACGCTTGCTGTAACAAACGTTTTATGAATAAATAAGGACAAACAAAATAATGAAAACTGGAATAAATGGTGAATGGGTAGTCGCATGGGTCGATGGAAAACACCAGGTAATAAATAAAGGAACAGTGGTTTTTGAGAATGAAGAAGTAATATTTGTAGGATTTCAGGGAGATCCGAATTCTCCTGTTCCGGATAAGATAATCGATGCCAGTGGTAAAATAGTCTCTCCTGGACTAATTAATCTTCATTGTATTGCCAACTTAGATCTGCAACTGTTGAAGATGGATAGTGGTGACGGNGAGGCATTTCCAAAGCCCAAACATTTTGTTATGAATGAAATGGAGCCATCCCTCTGGACAGATCAGGATTTTATAAACAGTGCAGAATTCTCAGTTGCCACTCTCTTAAAAAGCGGCAGTACAAGTTTTGCATCTGTCACCTCTAGTGCTACAAAAAGATGGAGCGAGGCTGGTCCTGAGCCCTATGCCTTAGCTGAGGCCTCTGAGAAAATGGGAGCCCGGGCTTGGGTTGCAGCCTTTTTCCAAGAAGGGTGCAGTTATACTGATACAGATGGGTCCGTTGGAATAATCTGGGATAGTAAAAAGGGGCAATACGCCTTAGATAAATCGTTGGATCTTATTAAATATCTAAAAGTTAAGGACAACGAACTGTTGACTGGATTCTTGTTTCCTGCCCGTACCGACCGGTGTTCCGATGATCTCCTCCGGGAAACTATTAAACAATCTAAACGGTTTGGGAATCTTCATGTACGGTCTCATTTTTCGGAATATCTGACGGAATACAGAGAGTTTAAATCACGTAATCCTAAGCGTACAATGATCGAATGGCTGGATGATGTGGGTTTTTTGGGGCCTAATGTATGTTTAACCCACTGCATCTACATAGCTGGGCATAGTGATACAGGAGAGGAGGCAAAGGATGACCTTAGTATTTTGGCAAATAGCGAGACTTCCGTTTGTCATTGTCCGCTGGTAATTTCAAGAGCCGGCGCAGTATTCGAATCTTTTAGCAGATATATTGGTGCTGGAATCAATATGGGCATAGGGACCGATACATTCCCTCCCGATCTTATAGAAGAGATTAGACTTGCGGCTCTTTTGAATAAAGCTTTGGACAGAAGTAGAAATGTTGGGACTATAGAGGAGATCTATAATGCAATTACGATAGGTGGAGCCAAGGCCTTAGGTCGCGAAGATTTGGGGAGATTAGCCGTTGGATGTAAGGCTGATATTTCTATATTTGACCTATCAGGGTTGGCCCTAGGTGTAATAGATGACCCTATGAGGACACTGATCCACATTGCTACTGGCCGTGATTGTGATACTGTGATTGTTAACGGTAAGGTTGTAGTAGAAGCAGGGCATGTAAACGGCATTGACGAATCTGAACTTAAGAACAGGGCTCAAACCTCATGGTTGAAATATAAAACTGGCATTGTTTCGTGGGACTGGCGCGGTCGTGACATAGACCAAATGTTTCCACCGTCGATATCCAATTTCAACAATTAGGTGGTTAAAATTTCATCTTGATGATTATACGATCTGGTATTCGGGTCTCTACCAGATACGGTCGTATTTGGAAAAACTTCTCATCTCTCGTTTTGGCTCTTCTCTCGACCCTCGTATGGTATAAGAGACTTCTGATACATATAGGCCTCCTCTGGAATCTACTGCGATACCATGTGGTGCAACGAATTCACCGGGACCTTGGCCTTCGTATTCGGCTCCAAAACGGCACTCTAAATTCCCTTCCAAATCGTAAATACTGACCCTATGTCCTAATCCTGGAGCATCGTCTACTCCTGCTATCCCATTCAGTTCTCCTATGTAGACATTATCCTTCCAGAGTACCATTGCGTCAGGTCGGTGTATGTTATTCCACATGGTTATAAAGTTGCCAAGAGGATCGAATAGTTGGATCCGATGGCACTCACGGTCAACAACATAAATCCTGTCATTAGAGTCTACTGCTATATTATGTGGCCTTATGAATTGTCCAGGATCTATTCCAGAACTNCCCCANGAAAATTTATATTCACCCAAGCCGGTGTANACGTGTATNCTGGCNTTNCCATACCCATCTGAGACGTANATATCTCCGTTACTCGGGAGAATNGCNGCNGATGTTGGTCTGTTNAANGGTTGNCCGNNCCAGCGTGGNTTGGGNTGNTCCCTTTCTCCGATTTCCANNAANTGGTCTCCGTCTACNGATAATTTTTGGATAGTGTGCAAGCCATCATCNGCAACTAATAGAAAATCGTCATGGGTGATATATAGACCATGAGTTCTACGACTGAAGAGACCGTCACCAATCGTTTTTACAAAATCACCTTCACGGTTGAAGACAATGATAGGGTGTTCCCCACGGGTAAGGACATAGACATTATCCTTGGAATCAACTGCGACACCCGGGCATTCCAGAAAGGATTTTCCTCTAGGTAGAGAGCCCCAGCCATCCACGTATTTGTAGGAGAACTTGGTATTTCCAAAAGTTTCAGTCACGGCACGACTCCTGCTCCATTATNAGAGAACTCTACATGAAGGAGGAACTTTGATCAACCGGTGCCTTTGTCTGGTGAGCATCTGCGACTTACGGTACTTTTTCTAAACATTTTCCCAAGACCCCGTATCAGATGAACGGATTATAGCTTCTATTATTCTGTGTAGATCTAATCCTTCTTTGAAACCAGGGCTAAAATCGCGTTCGCCATTCCGAATGGAGTTTACAAAAGCTCTTAGTTCTTGCGCTATATGGAATCCCATGCTTGTATCACTCAAGGTGTGTACATTTGTGAATTCCGTTGGTACGGTCAATTCCTTTAATTCCGTTGGACGGTATCCCCCTCTTCCTGAAGCCATCCAAAGCCTCGCGTTTGAGAACTGTATCATATCAGGCGTTTCTGCTATTAATCTGCCCTCTGTTCCTTGTATCTCTAATCGGAATCCTCCCCATCCCTTGCAAACAATGCTTGTACTTGCGACGCCTAGGACCCCACTCTCCATCTCTACGGCAAAACAAATTGAATCGAAAGCGGAGACCTTGTTGAATTCATCTTCAGGTAACTCGGCTAATTTATCTTTGAATTGAACTTCTTTTACAAAAGTGGCGGCCTTTCCGCAGACAGCTTTGACATCCCCCAGAATCCATCTGGCAATATCTATAGCGTGGCCAGTTGTAACAAGGGTTACACCCCCACCTTCATCCTTTCGTAGAAGCCACCATCTGTGTGATGGCATAGATGGCATAGTTCCCAGATGATGAGTCATGTTGAACATAAGCGGTTCACCGATGGCCCCATTCTCCACCAGCTGTTTCAAATACATTAATCCAGGGGAGAACCTAGATTGTGTTCCTATGGCGTGTCCTATACCGGATACCTTTGCACTGTGGAGCATTTTCGATGCCTGGCTAGAGTCTAGTGCTAGAGGCCATTCACAGAATATATGTTTTTTTGCCGCAATTGCTTCCATCACAATCGGATAGTGCATAGCTACACGAACAGAGATTGTAACCAGATCAACTTCGGAGGACTTCACCAATTCGTGGTAATTGGAAAATGCGAGACGCGCTCCGCTCCTTTGCTGTGCTATTTTAGCTGATTCTTCATGAGAAGTAGCAACTGCTACAAGTTCTACTTCATCAATTGAAAGAGCTGCCGGTACGTGAGCTTTAGCGCCCCATCTATCGTTTTCTCCATTCGCTCCAACTATTCCGATACGCAATCTGTCTTTTGTCATTTATTGTCTCCCAACATCTTGGCTTGGTCCGATATTATGATTGAATGGGAATATACAGACAAGCTTTGAATTGTAGGAATATTAAGCCTAATTATGACTCGGGGATTTGCGTGCTACTTGCCTCAGCTGACCTTGTGCAGGCCCATGGCGTTGTCACGAACAATCTTCTGTAAAAAAATGCTATCAAATACTAAAAGCCCTCCTCTTTACTTGGGAAAGCGGGGGCTTTTAGATATGATTTCATTGGTAGCGGGGGTTGGACTCGAACCAACGACCTTCGGGTTATGAGCCCGACGAGCTGCCACTGCTCCACCCCGCGTAGAAGTTCAAGACATACGTGTCCTGAATGGGTTGGTTATGAATAGATGGTTTGAAACCTTTAACGTAGGTCAAGTCCTCGACTAATTAGTACCGGTAAGCTGAAAACATTACTGCTCTTACACTCCCGGCCTATCAAGCAGGTAGTCTCCCTGCTGTCTTACTCCCTTTCGGGATGGGAAGCCTAATCTTGGAGATGGCTTCGCGCTTAGATGCCTTCAGCGCTTATCACATCGCACATGGCTACCCGGCGATGCCCCTGGCGGGACAACCGGCACACCATTGGTGCGTCCCTTTCGGTCCTCTCGTACTAGAAAGAGAATTCCTCAAGCTTCCTGCGCCCACGACGGATAGAGACCGAACTGTCTCACGACGTTCTGAACCCAACTCACGTACCGCTTTAATCGGCGAACAGCCGAACCCTTGGGACCTCCTTCAGCCCCAGGATGCGATGAGGCGACATCGAGGTGCCAAACCTCGCCGTCGATGTGAACTCTTGGGCGAGATAAGCCTGTTATCCCCGGGGTAGCTTTTATCCGTTAAGCCACGGCCCTTCCACA
>PAUC01000001.1 GCA_002712585.1 Dehalococcoidia bacterium | reverse complement strand
TAACATTAGAAAATGTTTGAAAAGGATGGAAAGCTCCGACCAATGCCCCTTGTACACGGGCAGGATCAAGGACGCTCAATCCTCTAGCGCCGCTGCAATGTATAACCGCCTGGCCTGCCTTCCAAGAAAATGTATCTACCACATCACTGATTACATCATCTGGTGTGGTAATAAAAACCAAATCGCAGGCTTGGGAAAATTCTGCGGGACTCTTGGAATACCGACTTCCGGGTATTCTATCGATCAAACGCGTGGCCGATTGTTTTGTTCTACTAGTAATTACTGATACGTTGCAACCTATTGCATTAAGTCCGATGCTCAACGCCGTTCCCATTGCCCCAGCACCAATGATTCCAATACTAATATCACTAATATCGGATTTCATATTTACAGCAAACCCGCTCCGTATTTGCTACGGAGAACGTGGTGTTAGTTAAATGTACTGCCGTCTTGGTCCTCACGGATCCCAGCGGCCCCCTTCATTCGTTGTACTGCTCACATTCCCAAACGGTTAGTGGCCAGGAAATAATAACATTGGGTTATTCTACCAGCAACATTATATCCTTGACTTGCTTCAAACCCTTTGCTAGAGTCGGGGCTCATCGCTGTATAGTCCCATATTCTGCCCTAAAGAGGTGCTAAACCGGATGAGCCTACCCATCTTCAAAGAAATTCGTCCCGCATATGGATTCGATGAAGTTTCTATTGTCCCCGGGGAAGTCACCATAAACCCAGATATGGCATCTACACAGATGGCCATTGGACAACATATATTTGACATCCCGATACTTGCTTCAGCAATGGATGCCGTAGTCTCACCTGCCTTCGCTAGCCTTTTAGCTAAGAAGGGCGGTCTAGGTGTACTTAATCTGGAAGGATTATACACCAGGTATGAAAACCCCTCTTCGATACTGGAAAGTATAATTTCTTCTCCACCAGATAAGGTGACGACTGTATTTCAAAAAATTTATGCTGAGCCAATACAAGAAAACCTCATTGGAAGCTGCATACAAGAAATAAAGGCATCAGGAGCTATCGCCGCTGTTTCTATTACTCCTCAAAACACCAAAAGACTAGGCCCGATCGCCGTCGAGGCTGGAGCAGATATACTCTTTGTGCAGTCCACTGTCACAACCGCTCGGCACAATTCACGCAGTTATAAGGGTCTTGTACTACCAGACCTTGTAGCGAAAACTAAGATCCCCATAGTCGTTGGAAATTGTGTCGGATATAATACAGCCCTTGAACTCATGCGGACCGGAGTAAATGGCATCTTGGTGGGTGTCGGTCCTGGTGCTGCTTGTACTACACGAGAGGTGGTAGGAGTGGGGGTCCCGCAGGTAACGGCGACTATAGACTGTGCAGCTGCGAGGGATACATATTTCAAAGAGACCGGCAAATATGTCACCGTCATAACAGATGGTGGTATTCGGACTGGTGGTGATATGTGCAAAGCCATTGTCGCAGGTGCCGATGGGGTTATGATTGGGACTCCCTTCGCCCAATCAATTGAAGCTCCTGGTGGAGGCTTCAATTGGGGTATGGCCAGCCCCCATCCAGAACTCCCTCGTGGAACACGCATAGACGTTGGCACCACAGGATCATTATCTCAATTACTCTACGGCCCAACATCTAAAACTAATGGGACACAAAATTTGGTCGGGGCCCTAAAAGTAGCCATGGGAATGTGTGGAGCTTTCAATGTTAAAGATATGCATAAAGCTGAGATGGTGATTGCGCCTTCTATTAAAACCGAAGGTAAAATCTTTCAACTATCCCGCCAATAGCCGGTATAGGAATCTGGATAGATTACGCGAATATACAATTCTCCTCACTACCCTAAGCTTGGTGGGTGTATTCTGCGTAATAGCCTGTAATGCCCCAAATAACCTTGATCCCACCGATGAACCAGTTGACTCTTTAATCGAAAGATCGGCTAAACAAATGACTCAACTATCTTCTTTGACATTTTCTTTACACCACGAAGAGGGCTTTACGGAACTAATGCCCAGCATCCTTCTCAGAGATTTAAATGGCGAAATCCAAATAAACCACGGCTTCAATCTGAACATAAAAGGGGAATCTACTCTATTTAGATCATTCATAGAAATGAAAATAACTGGCATTGGCGATAAAACATATCTGACCAACCCTATTACTGGAAATTGGGAACTTCTGGAAAAGCCGCTTCTCCCGTTTAATTTTTCTGATTTAGGTGATTCCCTCTCTGGGATTCTCCTGGCTTTTGATAATTCTAACTCGTCAAAAGATCGTGTTAATTCTGAATCCACTGGCCATAAGTTTACTGGAACAATAATGACCGATGCTCTCGCCACTCTGATTCCTAGCGCCACACCAATGCTAGAAGTGGAAATAGATATATGGATATCACCAACATCTAACCTTATTGAGAAAATCCGGTTATCCGGCCCAATTATACCTAGCGATAAAGATCCGGTGATACGGATTTTACGATTCAGATCCTTCGACAAACCTGTATCTATTATGGCCCCATTATAAAGACTGATGGACACACACATTAAATCAGAGAAGCATCCCTGGTTTCTGGTTGCATTCACAAGTCTTGCGGTTATATTCACGGCCTTGGATCAAACTGTTATAGTAACCGTCCTGCCAGAACTCATGTTCGATTTAGAACTGGGCGCAAACCAACTTGATAATGCCTCCTGGATCATCACTGCATACCTAATTGGCTATACCGCTGCTATACCTTTTGCATCCAGGCTCGCTGACGTCTTCGGATACGCTATTATCTTTCGACTTTGTTTACTAATTTTCGCAATTGGTTCAATTTTCGTGGCCATTGCACCGAATCTAGAATCTATCGTCGTTTCCAGATTTATTCAGGCAGTCGGTGGAGGTGGATTAATACCTATATCACTAGCGATAGTGACTAAACACGTCCCCCAACATCGCAAATTACTTGCGATAGGAATAATAGGGGCTTCTGCCGAAATAGGCCTCGTCCTAGGTCCTATTTACGGAGGTATAATAACAGAGCTCCTTGGGTGGCGCTGGTTATTTTGGCTAGATGTGCCCCAAGCTTTGATAATTCTTTTTGGAATCCGGTACATCTCATCCAAAAGAAGCCACGAGGCTAAAATGGACTATCGTGGGGGATTCCTGTTGACGGGCTCTCTAATCCTCCTTACTGCAACATTATCCCACCCAGGCTTATTCGATCTTTCCTCAACTACCCCTCTGTTCACAGGAGCAGTTGGCTTCTTTATCATCAGCGTATTTATATGGAATCAAAAAAGAGTCGCCCAACCGCTACTCCCCCAAATCCTCTTTCAAACAATACCTTCTTTAGCCTCGATGACTACTAAACTGTTAGTGGGAGCTTCTCTTATCATAGCTATGGTTACAGTCCCCTTGATGGCAGAAACAATCTATGGAGAGAGTACCCTTTCTGGGGGACTACGTCTGGTAAGACTTACTGTAGCTATACCAATCGGAGCACTACTAGGAGGATTAGTCTGCCAACGGTTAGGAACAAGAAAAGTGATAATAACAGGCCTTGCAATATCCGCTACAGCCTTATTTTTTATGGGTCAATGGGGACTGCTCATATCCGATCCACAGATGTCCATTAATCTGGCATTAGCCGGCTTTGGCTTTGGCTTAGTGATGGCTCCTCTTTTCTTCATTGTTATAGAGACCTGTCCAGACGATTACAAAGCTACCGCTGCATCTATAATCACCTTGTCAAGAATGGTCGGCATGGCTTTGGGATTAGCTGCGTTATCGGCTTGGGGAATGGAACATTTTATACAACTTACTGGTCATTTGGAATTGCCTCTACCCGTAACAGGTGAATCTTCTTTTGACCTAGCAATTCGACAGGACAGATATATCGATGTCCTTAACCATGCAACCCTAACCCTATTTCAACACTTTTTCCGTATATCGGCATCCCTAGCCCTTATTGCCATAATACCATCTATACTAATAACTACTCCCAGGATTACCGATGGAAAGATATTACGAAGGCAAAACTAGAACCCTGAGGCAGTGCAAAACTCCACGGAATTCCCGTCTGGATCTAGTGTAAAAAAGAACCGTTGGCCATCATTACGAACACCAGTGCGTTCCACCTTATATCCTTTATTTTCTATTGCCTTCATAGTCGCCTCTAAATCACATACCTGAAATGCTATATGATTTTCTCTAGGACACGGTGCGTCATCAGACTGTATAAGATGAAGCATGATGCCACTCGGCAATCGCAACCAAATAATATGCTTAAGATCAACTTGACTAGGTATCTGTGGAATTCCTAAAAAGCCATGGTAGTATTCCATGCTTTTCCCCAAATCTTTGACCAGATAGACAACGTGGTTCACGCTAGTGATAACGATAGGCTTGGAGTGGATAGGCATCGAGTCACTTTTCATCCAAATCTGAATTATCGGCAGTGTATGCATATCTTAGATTACTGTCAATCAATAGCGGTTGGCACTTGATCCACCCTTTTCAAATTCTGCAATAATTCAGTCCGAAATAATTTAAACAGATGGATAGGCTTCAAATAATGTGTCTTTCCCCATTTATACACAGGCCCACATGAATTATAATTCTAGGATACTCCTTATTAAGGTGCTCCCATGAAATCAATAGAATCGGGGAACAAAGCCACAACCAACGATCTAATACATCTCAGGGCCAGAATTCGACATTCGGCTGCGCACGTGATGGCCGATGCAGTACAACAGTTATTCCCAGAAGCTAAATTTGGGGTTGGGCCACCGACAGACGACGGCTTTTATTACGACTTAGAACTGGACAGGACATTAACTCCGAATGATCTAGACCAAATCGAAACATTGATGCGGAAAATAATAGCAGCAGATCATTCTTTTGTTTACACCGAACATACCAGGACTCAAATCCGTTCTCTTCACAAGAATCAGCCGTATAAATTGGAATTGATCGACGGATTGTCAGACTCTACAGCACTATCAACTTATACTCATGNCAAATTNACCGATCTTTGCCAAGGCCCGCATGTNGATTCGACCGGTAAAATTCCAGCNATTAAATTACTTTCGATAGCAGGNGCCTATTGGCGAGGCGACGANAAAAGACCAATGTTGCAACGTATTTACGGCACTGCGTTCGAAAGCCCTAAGGCATTAAAGATCTATCTTCAACGGATAGCAGAGGCGGAAAAAAGAGATCATAGAAAATTGGGACAAGACTTGAAGCTCTTTATTTTTGATCCTATAGCNCCAGCAAGTCCATTCTTTCTACCAAAAGGNNCCATTGTCTACCAACTGCTAATGGATTTCGTCAGAAATCTCTATTTGGACTACGAGTATCAAGAGGTAATAACCCCGCAAATTTACCTGTCAGACCTTTGGAAGCGTTCTGGCCATTATGCCAATTATCGAGAAAATATGTATTTCATTACAGCTGATGATAGGGAATTTGGCGTAAAACCCATGAATTGCCCAGCTCATGCCCTAATATATGCTTCCCAGCTGCACTCTTATCGAGAACTCCCACTTCGGATTGCAGATTTTGGCCGACTACATAGATTCGAGCGCTCCGGGGTTACCCATGGGCTCACTCGAGTTCGTTCATTTTGCCAAGACGACGCTCACATCTTTTGCACTCCGGAGCAAATCCACGATGAAGTAGGAAAGTTTATAGAGATGCTTCTAGATTCATACAAAATATTCGATTTCGACGAACCACGGGTTATGCTCTCTCTACGACCCCAAAAGAGGGTTGGATCAGATTCTATCTGGGATACGGCGGAGACCGCACTAAGAAGCGTCCTGGAAAATAGCGGACTTTTATATGATGCGGTAGAAGGCGAAGGGGCGTTCTACGGACCAAAAATAGACTTCTTNGTTCCTGATGCCATCGGACGCGAATGGCAGTTGGGAACCGTGCAATTAGATTTTTCTCTCCCAGAATCGTTCAACCTNGAATATATTGGGCAGGATGGGTCATCTAAGCGACCTGTAGTTATTCATCGGGCAATGCTCGGGGCAATCGAAAGATTTATGGGTGTCTTAATAGAACATTATGGTGGGGCTTTTCCCCTATGGCTTGCCCCTATCCAAGGCACAATCATTCCTATAACGGACAGGAATGTTGACTACGCATTAGAGATTAAGAATATATTAACCAAAGATGGCCTTCGGCTCGATGTTGACACAAGAAACGAACGCATGAACCTTAAAATCCGCGAGGCTCAACTTCAAAAGATCCCCTATATGTTAGTTGTAGGCGATAGAGAAACGTCAGAGAAAACTATCGCGGTCAGAACACGAAACAACGGCAACCTTGGTACCATGTCTATCGAACAACTTGGCCTTTTACTTCGAACAGAAGCAAACTCGGNCCACAAAGCTAAAACAAGCTAAATCTCATCGTCCCGTAATTGACTATAAGCAAGCCTCATGTTAGAGTTTTTGCTCCAGTGATGGAATATAAATTTCGGAGGGTTTCGAGCTATAGTCAGAGAGTATAAGGTTAACTCAGGTATTCGAAGTGACCGCATCAGAGTCATCGACGACGATGGCGCCCAGCTCGGGATAGTTTCCCTTGCCGACGCTCTGGTTATGGCACGAACTAAAGATCTGGATTTGGTAGAGGTCTCTCCAGGAGCGGATCCCCCGGTCTGCAGAATCCTGGACTACGGCAAGCTAAGATACTTGCACGCAAAAAAAGTGAAGGAGTCTAAGAAAGCTCAAAAGTCTACCGAATTAAGAGAGATCAGATTTCGACCCAATATCGGTGTTCACGATCTCTCAGCTAAAACTCGCAAGGCGGGACAACTACTGTCAGAAGGAGCCAAGGTAAAAATAGCCGTCTTCTTTAGGGGCAGAGAAGTTACCCATCCAGAATTGGGGATGGCCCTACTGCGGACCGTAGCAGAAAAATTAAAAGAAGTAGCGAAATTAGAAAAAGCTCCTTCAGCTGAGAGAAATAACGTGTCCATAATATTGGTCCCTCAGCCTACAGGAAAGGTAGAGAAGAAGCCCGTCGAGGTAAATGATGCCTAAATTGAAAACACACAAAGGCGCTAGAGCCAGAATCCACATAACCGGTACGGGTAAAATGCTCCGTATGAAAGGCAATAGTAGCCATTTAAGAAGGAAGAAACCGAAAAAAGTACGACGTACTTACGATAGCAAACTAGGAGTAAGNCCTCATAGAGTAAAGGCTCTTCGGCGGCTTATACCCAACAACCTATAGATCAAATAAGGGTAAAGAATTGACTAGAGTAAAGAGAGGAGTCACAAAACATCAGAGACATAAAAAGATTATGTCTCTTGCTCGCGGCTATCAAACCGCTTCCGGGCATTCTTTCCGTCGTGCCCGTGAAGCCCTGCTGCATGCCTGGAGCCATGCTTACAGGCACAGACGTGAACGCAAAAGAGAATTTCGAAGGTTATGGATCCTACGGATAAACGCTGCTTCACGTAATCTAGGTATAAGCTATAACCAGCTAATTCGAGGACTGAGCAAAGCCAATATCGCTGTAGATAGGAAAATGTTATCCGAAACCGCGATACATGATCCTAAAGGATTTGAGGATTTAGTAGAAATAGCCAAAAATCAGCTTGGCACACCAATCGCTCCCTAGGATAAAGATTTTAAACCCTGTAGCGACTGTTGATCACTGTTTTTTGCAATTCATCAGTAGGCTCAAACTAATTGAATGTCATGATCTCAGACTAAAGCATCTAACATGACTGCCGCGAATAACAAAAAGAGATAAGCGAGAGAGTAAAGGTACATTCGTTTCGTTGCTCTTTCTGTACCTCGCCTGAGAAGATCCCACGCATAATAGACAAACACACTGCCCAGANNAAGGGAACTGATAAAATAGATCCAACCCATTCCTTCCATCCAGGCAAACCCTAACGTTAGACCTATTAAGAAAACTGTATAAGCAAAAATAGAACGTTTCGTATGAGCCACTCCCTTAACCACGGGCAACATTGGTATTCCTGCTCTTTCATAATCATCTTTTATCATCAGAGCGAGCGACCAAAAATGGGGTGGAGTCCAAAAGAATATGATCAAAAACAAATATATACCCGATATAGAAACCGTCCCTGTAGCAGCAGCATACCCGACCAATGGAGGAATTGCTCCTGCTGCCCCACCTAACACTATGTTTTGTGGAGTGTTTCGTTTCAACAACATCGTGTATACGAAGACATAAAACAGAGTACCCGTCATCGCCAGGATCGCACTTAAAAGGTTACCCCAATATATAAGAACCAGGAATCCCAANGNGNTCAAAACTANNCCAAANAATAGNGCCTCANCCGGACTTNTTCGTTTCGATGGTATGGGTCTNTTTTTGGTCCTATTCATTTTGCTATCTATATCTNTGTCCAAATAGTGNTTTATNGAGCTTGCCCCTCCTGAGGCAAATGCACCACCTATAAGTACAGCNATAACTAATGTAANCGATGGNACACCNTGTTNACCCAAAAACAGCCCCGTCATGGCAGTTACCAATAACAAAANCATAATACGTGGTTTTGTTAGGCTCACATAANCTTTAAATTTCTCTTTTATGATTGATCCATCCATTTTGCACAACAATCCACGTTGGTTACATTATCACCTGGTATCAGGTTTCCCTATTATACGAGGATTTTGGTCGTAAAAAGACAATAACAATAACATAATCACAGTCAACCACCACATTAGGGTAGCAATTACAAGGTGGAGAATCTTTAACTCTCCCGGTAAATTTAACAATACAGTTGCCGCCCCCACTACTATTTGCATGATGAGTGCGAAACCCAACATAACACCCACCAGGCACAATTTACTATCTCCTTTTCTGGTTTTCCAAACTAACTGCAAGCTCGCCGCAATTAAGACACCTGCCACAAGAGCGATAATCCTATGAATCATATGAACCACTGGTAACTTACTATTAATCAACAGTGATCCTGACTGACAAAACGGCCATTGATCACATGCTCCAGAGGCGCCTGTAGTAGTGGTATATGAACCACTTAATAATAAAGCAAACACACCGGCCATGGTTGCCATTAGTAACCATTTGTGTTTGTTGAAAACCCCTGCTCCGAAGTTAGGACCATAGATAATCACAAAAAGCACAAGGGTAAACAATGCTAACAATACTTGAGCTAGACCAAGGTGGATAGTAACCAGATTTCCAGCCAATTCAGTAAGAACGGTAATTCCACCTAAGCCAGCTTGAGCAACTACCAAAATAAATCCAGTAAGGACCAAACATAATAATAATCTTTCGCATCTATATTTAATCCAAACTAAAACAAGCATCGCAAAAACCAAAATGGCTACCAAAGATGCTGCCACTCTATGAGAATATTCTATCAATGTCTCAAATTTATACGGGGGAATTATCTCTCCGTGGCAAAGCGGCCAATCTGGGCAACCCAACCCAGACTCAGTAACGCGCACTATCCCCCCCAACACAATTAAGAAGAAGATCGATATCACGGTAACAAATGCTAGGTTTCGCAATTGCGGACCAGGAATCTTTCTGTTCAAGTCAATCTTCAAGACTTATGTTCCACTAAAAACCAGTGGGTGGCCATGGAAGGTTCACTCAAGCGATTCGAGATAATCTACTAATTCTTTGAATTCCCCTTCTTTAAAGGATCCCATGAGGTCTGGCATAACTGGAGCAAACCCATCCACAACAAAATCGCTAGGATTCATAATAGATTCTTCAATATATTCCCTTGCGTTAACACCAGCAATACGAGTCCCGGCAACAGTCCCTATATTCGTAAGGTTAGGACCAACCTGGCCAACCGCTCCCTCGAGACCATCAATTGAGTGGCATCCCGCACAACCTTTTTCGACGAAAACTCCCTTGCCCCCTACCACTCTATCCGCACTGCCTTCAGAAACTATATTGCTATCAGATTCCGCCAAAACCATTACAACAGTTGGAGTTGGATAAGGAGTCGGCGTTGCGGGAGGAGTATGGGCCACATTTGGATCACCAATGTCAAAGTTAGTAAATAAGGTGAGAAATGCTAGCGATATAGCGATCGCTAAGAATACGCCTCCCAAAAAGAAGTATGTAAATATTGGGGCTTCGAATTTTAAGTGCATAAAATAGCCGACAACAAGTCCAAACTTCAAAATGGAAAGAACGATCATGACAGTAANCATGAGCTCGCCAATCACATCGAGGTAGAATAAGCCGACTTCAAGAGCCGTTACAACAACTAATATCGCAGCCACCAGCATATATGCCGGTATACTAGCTCCGTGTTGTCCATTCTTATGATCTGACGACATCCCCTTCTCCTAAAAGCCTATCCGACATGACCGCAATCAAGTCCATAGGATCCGATAAGATAAACCACCGTGAATATAACAATCCAAACAATATCAACAAAATGCCAATAGAGTCCCGCAATATCTGTGTTAAGAGGATTGCTTGTCGCGTCGGGTTTCACATAACTTAGAACCAACATAATAAGTATCCATACAACCCCGAGAGTCACATGAGCACCGTGAAAACCAGTCAGCGTGAAAAATGTCGATCCGAACAAGTTAGTGCCAATGGTCAACCCTTCATTCACAAATGTCTGGAATTCATACGCTTGAAAGCCCAAGAAAACTATCCCAAGTAAAGCCGTCATAAGTAACCACAGTCGTTGTTGCTTTACATCAAACCTATATGCGGCAGCCACTGCTAGCACCATCGCCACACTACTCATCAATAAAACAAAGGTGCTCAGTGAGGTAATTGGAATATCCAAAAGACAAGCTGGTGAAAGTCCATGGACGAATGCTGCCTCATTCCTGTTAACCATGTGCGTGGCAATTAATGAGCCAAAAAATAGACACTCTGAGCCCAGGAAGGTCCACATGAGAAGTTTCCTATGGCCCAAACCCGTAGAGGTATGTTCTTGATTTTCAGATGTAATCGCCATTTAGTCTAATACGCCCCTGCTCTATGATTTCCATCCTCTGTGGGAGCCGTGGGCGGTTCAAGCGCCCATCCTAATACTGACACGAAGGTCAAAACGCCACCAGCTACACTAAAAAACAGATGGGATAACAACCCAGCAGCAATTAGAGTCACACCCAATGCGACCAGCACGGGATAATAAGAAGGCGTAGGTAAATGTATGTCATGGTCATCACTATGTGTTTTAATAGGAGCATTCTCCGCAACTATTTTCATTGGTTTACCATCCGGCCCTTCAGAATATTTTTGACCCCAAAAAGCATCTCTACCATCAACATTAGGAATCTCAACGAAGTTATATTCCGGGGGTGGTGACGGTATAGACCATTCCAACGTCCTACCATCCCAGGGGTCTGAGCCAGCTTGTTTCCCCTTTCGACTGGTATGCCAAACATTTTGCATAAAAACAAGGATGCCCAANNCTATAACAAAAACCCCCACGGTNGATACTGCGTTCCANAAGTCCCANCCCATCCCTTCTGAGTACGTATAGATACGACGAGGCATACCGTCCAACCCAACAAAATGCATGGGAAAGAACGTCAAATTCATTCCGGTAAAGAATAGCCAAAATGAAATTTTACCCAGCATTTCATTTAACATTTTGCCTGTGATTTTAGGCCACCAATAATATATTCCAGAGAACACTCCGAAGAGCGCCCCTCCAAAAAGCACATAGTGTATGTGCGCTACTATGAAATACGTATCACTCTGTTGAAAATCGGAAGGGGCAACCGCATGCATAACACCACTCATCCCGCCAATCGTAAACATAGCGATAAATCCTATTGCAAAAAGCATAGGAGTAGTGAAACTTATAGACCCTCCCCACATAGTTCCCAACCAATTAAATATCTTTATGCCAGTAGGCACCGCGATAAACATAGTAGTTAGGGAAAAAGCTGCATTAGCGGTAGGCCCAAGACCTACAGTAAACATGTGATGACTCCACACGCCCCATCCCATAAAACCAATGAGAATACCAGCCAGCACCATTGTCGAATAGCCAAACATCGGCTTTTTGGAAAAGACTGGAATCACCTCTGAAACTATTCCCATAGCCGGGAGAATCAATATATATACCTCAGGATGCCCAAAGGCCCAGAACAGGTGTTGCCAAAGAAGGGGATCCCCTCCTGAGGTTACCTCAAAAAATGTTGTCCCAAATTGACGGTCGAATAGAAGCAATATTAAAGCCACTGTGATGATGGGAAAGGCCAGAATTATTAGAAAGTTAACTACTAAAGTCATCCAAATAAATATGGGGAGTCGCATCATGCTCATTCCAGGAGCTCTCATGTTTACAATCGTGACTATAAAGTTAAATCCAGCTGCGAGTGATGCTATCCCAAGGACCTGAAGACCAAGGATCCAAAAATCCACGCCACTACCTAAAGAGAATTGTATTGACGTAAGAGGCGAATAAGCAAACCATCCGACTGCTGGGGCTCCCCCAGCCAGGAAACTAACATTCATAAGGATCGCCCCAAACAGGAATGTCCAATAACTAAAGGCATTCAATCTTGGGAAGGCAACATCTCTAGCCCCTATCATTAAGGGAACGATAAAATTAAAAAAGGCAGCACTCATTGGCATAATTACCATGAAAATCATGGTAGTGCCNTGCATTGTAAATANCTGATTNTAAAGNTCTGGNCTGATNACGTCCCCATTNGGAGAAGTAAGTTGAAGCCTNATAAGTAGAGCCTCTANNCCACCCAACAAAAACAATANAAAGGCAGTAACGCCATAAAGNATACCGATACGTTTATGATCAATAGTAAACAGCCAACCAAGGACCCCAGTAGGGGCAATAGGTCTTCTTGCAATTACTCCGCCCCACATCCCCTTTGTCGTAGTTACCATAACAACCACCTAGTATTAATTACAACGCACTTCCTCTTTGAAGTTAATATACACTCAATGCCCTTCATCTATTCAAGACTCAACAAATACGCTACTAATGCGTCTATATCGCTCTCAGTTAGTTCCAAGGCAGGATCGTTGAACGCTCCTGCCAAACTAGACATTCGATTTCCTGGCTTCAAATCTTCGGGATCTTCAAGCCACTTCGTTAAATTCTTTTCATTCACTTCTAATATGGCCCCAGCAAATACATCCCTACTTCGGAAATGGGTCAGGTTCGGACCATGGCTAATCATTTGTCCCGATAAAAAGGCTGCATTTCGAGATTCCCTAATCTCATTGCTATCCGATCCGCCGACAGAATGACAAACTATACAACCCTTGGCATTAAAAACGGATGCACCTGTTGCAACAAGATCCGTGGGAGGTATCGCAGGTAACCGCTGTTGATCTAGCCATAAATTAAATTCTGGTTCAGAAACTGCTACTACGCGGAATTTCATCAACGCATGTGCTGTACCACAAAACTCTGCGCATTGNCCCAAAAACACTCCTTCTCTATCTGCACGAAACCATTGTTCNTTAACCCTGCCCGGNACAACATCAGTTTTGCCNGCAAGTTTCGGAACCCAAAAACTGTGAAGNACATCACTTGACTGGAGTTTAACGCTAACATCCCGATCGACAGGGATGTATATCTCATTGGCAGTAGTTATAGAGTAGTCAGGATAGGCGGCTTCAAACCACCATTGATGGGCCCATATCTCCACACGAAGTGGATGAGCAGATGGCGGCTTGTCTAAATCAAACAAAGTCTTGACCGTAATTATACCTATCACGATTAGAAGTATAATGGGGACTACTGTCCAAACAATCTCCAAAGCAGTATTGCCGTGAACTTGGTTTGGCATCTCGTCTGCATCCCTTCTTCGAAATCGTATGATCGAGTAAATCATGATCGACATTACAAGAGCAAACACAATCATCGCTGCCCAAAAGATTATCCAAAACAACTTTAACTGTTCTCTAGCTACTGGGCCCGCGGCGTCAAACGTCGATTGTGGGCTACTGGAATTGCAAGCGGCTAGCAGCAACACCACGCCAGTTAGAAGGGAAACTATGCAGCAACTCCGGAGAGAGGGTAGCCTTACCATCAAAGGGTGTCTCCTGACAAAGACCTTAGTTCGAAGTTCTAAGAGATCGTAAAATTTCAAGCGTACTCTACCAAGGCATCATAGTAGAGTCAAGAAAACTTGGACCCTATTTCCCTCAAACTCTTGCCACATAGCCATCTAAGAACGTTGGGCCTGTTTTCCAAACAAGCTCAAATATTGTTTTCTTAAGGACATATCTCTCTGTTTTTTGAGCATTCGTCTATGGTCCCTCTCCAACCACATGTATAAGAGAACAATTGTAACCCCTGCAAACATCATCGATCCAATTATCCACATTATTACTCCTCCTAATTGTTGATCAGTCGTAGAAGAAATGCCCCAATGCAGAGGAGAATCAACATAAAACCTATAAATTGCAGTATCAGTGTAAGTCAATATAGCCGCCAATATTACATTTTGCATTAAAGCCAAAAACAGGTACAGAAATCGTAAAGGGAAAGCTAATTGCCGNAATAAAACTGGGGATCCTAGCACCGGCCACCAAAATACTATCCCAACAAAAAACATNGTNANGTGTTCAAAATTGTGTAGTNCCTTAGATTTTAACGCCATATCNTAAATTTCCGGCACNTGCCACACCCACATAACNATNGCAAANAGNAACCAGGCANCTAAAGGAGTNGTAANTCCATACAAAAAGACCCTGATCAGGCCTTTTTTNGCAAGCATGTTCCCGATTGGTCCCCTTATAGCTTCTGGTAACCCCCAAAGATANTCCGCCATTGGACTTGCTATTCGAATTAATGGAGCAGCAACCATCACTAATAGGAGATGTTGAATCATATGAACAAAAAATAGATCATTGGAATAAACATCTACCGGAGAAATCAACGCGACCAATAAAGCAGCCAGACTCCCCCCAAACGCCCATTTCTTTATCTTTCCAGATGACTTGCGGTTAGATCGTAATGACAATCGTCGCGTACCCCAGAAATAGACAACCAAGACTGCTCCCAAGGATATGAGGACAAAAAATGAAAAACTCCATTGGCTAATAAACGCCTGGAAATCCGTGGCTCTTTCGAGGTGTTGACCACCATGAAGGATGTACATCACTAACTAATTCTACACGCATCCCCATCCTAACCAAAGCAAGGCATCTATTAGTGAATAGACGAAAGGTTCTATGCCTTGTCGGTTACCTGTTGGAAACCATAGTAGATATCAGAATCCATAATCCTTTTCAACGCATAAACACTAATAGCCATTGGGTGCGTTGGATGAGCCCAATCTTCAGTAAGTGACCAATGAAGATCATTTAAAGGCGTCGGCTTATTCCCATTCTTTAAAATTAGCCGAAACGCTAATTCCCGAAGGGGCATCGCCGGATCCAAGAACCCTGATTCTTTCGCATCAGTTTTTGCGATTTCTTTTATTTGGCTCTTCAATGTTGGAAGAGCCTTAGTACTGCTTCTCCGTTCTTCAGGCAATCTTGCTAGAAGTAACGCTTCAACCGATCGCCCCCGTTCTTCTAAAATCTTCGGGTCCATGACGTACTTTACACCCAAAAATTCTTCATATCCCGCAGGTAATTCTTTTGTATTCTGTCCCTTAATCAAGTTTTCCCTCTTCATTCCATTCCAGCATTTTTACAACAACTTCCTGACCTTTATCCAAAAACGTTAGGTCCTCCGGGCAAATTGCTAGTCCATTCGCTCTAGCCATCGAGGTTAATATATTGGACCCTTGAGGACCAGTTGGTTTAGCATAATACTTTCCGTGCAAGAACGTTACATTCACCCTAGCATATACTCTTCTACCGTCATAATTATATATGGGAGACTCTAATTCGGCCAATATGGTGGGTTTAGAAAGTTTTTTCCTCCCCAGCATCTTCAGAATTGCTGGTCGAACAAATTCTTCAAAAGCAACTAAAGCAGAGACAGGGTTTCCCGGAAGTCCTATATGTGGAGTGCTCTCCCCTCTCACTCCTCCTTTCAAGATACCCCACGCCAAAGGTTTAGCAGGACGCATTCTAATAGACCAGAAATTAACTTCTCCCAATTCGGCAAGTACATCTTTTACCATATCGTAATCACCCTTAGAAACCCCCGCACAAGTAACAAGCAAATCAGCTTCTAGGCCCCTTAGTAATTTTTTCCTTAAATGCTCCATATTATCTTTGGCAATTCCTATGATGTAGGGAATTCCTCCATATCTCTCTACAGCCGCCCCTATAGTGTAACTATTACTATCAAAAATCTTNCCNTCNTTCAATTGCTGACCAGGACTAACAAGCTCGTCACCTGTCGCAATTATAGCTACTTTCGGACGCCTAACTACTTTCACAGATTTAAAACCCAGGGATGCCAAAATCCCTATGGACGATGGAGTGAGGGTCGTTCCTTTAGCCAAAACTTTACTATATTTCGGAATATCCTCCCCACGAGGCCTTATATGCATATTAATATTTTGTGCTTTTTTTATTCCTATCTCATTTAAACCTTTCCCATAGATCTTTCTTTCCTCTTCATCAGTTTCTTCAAATGGAATAATCGTGTCGCAACCCTCTGGTACAGGGGCTCCAGTCATTATTCTGATTGCCGTTCCTTTCAAAACAGTGCCCTTTGGCATATATCCTGCTGCGACTGTCTCAGTAACCTTTAAGATGACCGGACAACTCGAGGATGCTGATTGCACATCCCGAAAGCGTATCGCATAACCATCCATCGCAGAATTAGACAGCATAGGAATATCAAAAGGGGAAAATATATCTTGGGCGGTAACCTGCCCTTGAGACTTCAATAGCCTCCTTTCTTCCGATTCCAAGGTCTGGAACGCACTTAATATCCTACTGTAAGCTTCTTCCACACTAATCATGTCAGCGTGATGATGCCCACTATGGTCACGTTTAGCGCTATTCAAACTGGCCCTCTGTCCCCCTAAGAATACTGCCTGTTTCAGCCTTCAGTTTATCCAAGACTTTATTAATGGCATCATTTACCTCACCGGAAGAAAGCGTCTTTATAGGAGATTGTAGATACAGGCGAAATGTAAGAGAACATTTTTGTTCAGGTATTCCATCTCCTTCATATACATCTTCTAACACAGCTTTTGCTATCAGCTTATTTTGTTCAAAAACGTTTTTTATGCTAGCGTACGTCACATTGAGATCCACCAATAATGATACATCGCGTATCGTACTTGGGAATCGCGCTAACGGCTTCATTCTAGGAAATGTTTCAGTAGCCATCTCAAACATTGATCGAACATCCATCTCAAAATAAACTGCGGTTCCTTCTGTTACTCCAAAGTCCCTTTGTACAACGGGGTGGATTTCTCCTATTTTACCCACGCTTCTATCAAATAAGTTAATTGAGGCCGATTTCCCCGGATGAAGAAAGCCATTTTCTAGAGCAGTATAGTTTCCTGTTAAAAACAATCGCCCAAGTAATGATTCTACTATTCCTTTTGCATCATAAAAATCAAATTGTCCGTCTGATCCTAACCATCCTTCCTCAGAGCATGGCCCATATAGCAGTCCAGCAATTATATCCCTTTCCTCAGGCAGGTCTCTCTCTCGCTTAAGATAAACTCGCCCCATTTCAAACATAGCAATAGGACCTCGATTAAAGCTTAAATTAGAAATCAATGCCTGTAGTATATGGGCCCCCATAACAGGTCGCATATACTCAAAATCACCGCTCATAGGATTTGCTATACGAACCAGTTTTTCAGAATCATCAATAAGCCTCGTACGTGCCAAAGTTTCAAAGCTGGAAGCAGAATATGTGACGATCTCCTGTAAGCCTTCTCTGACTAGCAAATCTCTAATATTCTCCCTGAACATATAGTAGTCGTCGCCTTTATGATGAGGAATAGGCGTTGATAGCATCGTAGTGGGAATAGCTTCATATCCCATTATTCTGGCAACTTCCTCGACTAGATCTTCTTCTATGGCGATATCACTGCGCCAGTAGGGGATTCTTACATCTACAGCACCGTCCGTCACACAGCATTGAAATCCCAATCCATTCAACGTTTTTTCGATGTTCGCCGGACTGATTTCAATCCCTAAGACCTGTTTCATCTTTCGGTCAGTCAGCATTATCTTTCTGGGTTCCTCTCGCCCCGGATACTCGTCTATCTTGCCTTTAGCTACCACTCCACCTGCAATATCCCGTATCAGCTGGGTAGCTCTCTTCAAGGCAACCTCAACTAAGTCAGGCCTCAATCCTTTCTCAAATCTGATACTAGCTTCTGTCCGGAGGTCAAAACTATGGGATGTTTTTCTATTATTCTCTGGGTCGAAGCTCGCTGATTCCAAAAACACGTCTCTGGTGGTGCCAACGATCTCACTGTTCTTGCCTCCAATGATTCCAGCGAGAGCTATAGCATCCCTATCGTCAGCTATAACCAACGTATCCGAGAACAATCCCCTCTGTACGCCATCTAATGTAATAATTTCTTCCCCTGTATATCCCTTCCTAATAATTACATGGTGTTTAAGCAGCCTTTCATAATCGAATGCATGAAGTGGTTGACCATACTCCCACATTACATAGTTGGTAACATCAACCACATTATTTACGACTTTGATGCCAGCTTTCTTTAACCGACCCTGCAACCATCTAGGAGATTCATCTATGGAAACCCCTTTTATGAGACTAGCGGAATACCTAGGACATAGATCAGGACTCTGGATAGTAACTTTTACTTGATCATGTATATTTTCCCCATCCTCGGAATATTCGACTAGAGGTTCGTGTATTTCTTGACCCGTCAACGCAGCAATCTCATAAGCCACACCCAAAATCGAAAACCAATCTGCCCGATTGGGTGTAGGTTCTATATCTAAAACATAGTCCCCCATATAATCATCTAAGGACATGCCAGTAGGGGCATCTTCAGGCAACACCAATATTCCCTCGTGCTCTTCACTTAGACCTAACTCTAATTCAGAGCAAATCATCCCCTCAGACCTCTCCCCTCTTATCTTAGCTGCCTTCAACGTCTTTGGCTTACCATTCCTCGAATCGACAAGACTTGCTCCAATTTCAGCAAACACAATTTTCTGCTCTACATCTACGTTTGATGCTCCACACACAACCTGGTGGATAGTAGATCCAGTATCCACTTCGCACAATCGCAATCGATCGGCATTGGGATGAGGAATCACTGATCGTACCATTCCAATTAAACACTTCTCCCACCCACCAATCCTCTCAATGCTGCCAACCTCCAAGCCAGCCATAGTCAACTTATCAGCTAATTCATGAACGGGAATTCCTATCTCTACAAAATCTTTTAGCCATGAAATGGGAATCTTCATCTAAAATTGCCTTAGGAATCGGAGGTCGTTATCAAAAAACAGTCGTATATCATCGATGCCGTATTTCAACATGGCTATTCGCTCAAGTCCTATTCCAAAAGCAAAGCCGGTATACTCTTCTGGGTCATATCCAACCCCTTCTAGAACTTTTGGATGTACCATTCCTGCTCCCATAATCTCGAGCCAATCATGACTATCAGCTCCTGGTGCTAGATAATCAATCGACATGTCGACTCCAGGCTCCACAAATGGAAAATAGTCGCACCGGAATCTAACTTTTCTGTCAGATCCAAATAATCTTCTGGCAAATTCATATAACGTTCCCTTCATATCTGCAAAGGTAATACCCCTATCAACAGCTAATCCTTCTACCTGGTGGAAATGCCATTCATGAGTTCTGTCTGTAGCTTCATATCTGTAAACTTTGCCTGGGACTATAACCCTAATGGGAGGTTCTTCTTGTTCCATTATACGAGCTTGCATAGGTGAAGTATGGGTGCGAAGAAGCATGTTCCTTTCGCCTCTTTCGTTTCGATAGTCAACCCAAAGCGTATCCCAAATATCTCGAGATGGATGGTTCTTAGGAATATTCAATAATTCAAAATTGTAATGATCCCATTCAATCTCTGGACCCTCTACAACTTGAAAGCCCATCGATATAAATGCTTGCTCTATCTCGCGTCGAATTTTCGTAAGTGGATGATAGCTCCCTACATTGATCAATCGGCCAGGCCGTGTCACGTCAATTCGATCATTCTCACCAAGGACCCTGATTTCTTGTTCTATCAATTTGCTTTCCGCCGCCATCAATCGCTCTGTCAGGAAAACCTTCAACTGGTTAGCCTGACTCCCAAAGGTCTTTTTCTCAGACGGCTGTAGGTTTTTTAATTCCCTTAAAAACCCCGTTACATATCCTTTTCTGCCCAAATATTTTACACGCCATTCTGCGAGATCTAATTTTGACGTGCACTCTTCCAACTCTTGGAGAGCAGTACTTCGCAATTGTTCCAGGGTATTGTCGACCGGCAAAAAGGTCACCTTATGGATTCTTGACAACGCCGCATAAAGTTCCCACGACGTCCATCTAATTATAGATTTACGTTTATTTCAGGGTCAAGGAGCAAATTCGCACATGAAACGCCCTCCTAGTTGGTATTACTACGTTGACAAGGCACATACCCTGGCATAGAATTTCTTAAATCCTAGACCTTCTTGAGGATGCATTTCATGTTGAGGATTCGCTTACGTCGGGTCGGCAAGAAAAAACAACCTTCATACCGGATAGTCGTCGCAGACTCCAGAGCTCCGCGAGATGGAGCATTTGTCGAAAGAATAGGACATTACGATCCGATGCAGGATCCTCCCGCTGTTTCACTAGATAAAGATAAGGCAAAGAAATGGCTCGCGGATGGTGCTCAACCATCGGAAGCCGTCCAGAGAATCTTTCAGTGGGAAAAGGTCTACGAGATTGATGCTGCAACAAAGTAATGCAAGATCTCATTGAATATATAGCCAAAAGCTTGGCCAGCAAACCAGAGGAAGTGAAGGTAACTTCCGAGGTGGAAGATGAACGTCTTATACTCCGCTTGGAAGTAGCTGAGGAAGATAAGGGAAAGATCATTGGGCGACAAGGCAGAGTAGCCCAAGCTATGAGGACATTGCTCAGGGTCGCTGCAGTGAAAGACGGGACACGCGCTGTCCTTGAAATCATTTAAACAGGGCAAGTCCCTGGATTATTCCTTAGAACCAATCCTAGTAGCTAGAATAGGACAGCCGCATGGACTAGACGGCAGCTTCTTCGCAAACACATTCAGTGACTACCCACATAGATTCGATGCTGGTTCATGGCTTTTCCTTGACGGCAAACAGCACAAGATTCTAAAGTCCTTAAAGGTAAACTCTAGGACAAGAATCCTCAAACTTGAAGGCATCTCTACAAAAAAACATGCCACCGAACTCAAAAACCAAGCCATTTCCATACCTCTCTCAAAGAGCCCAAAGCCCGCAAGCAATTCATACTATCATTATCAGTTAATTGGATTAGAGGTCCGATCAACCACATCAGAATTCCTCGGTTACATAAACGAAATAATCGAAACCGGAAGTAATGATGTTTACGTAGTTAAGACTGGTAAAACCGACCTATTGATACCAGCGATCAAGTCAGTGATCACTCAAATTTGCCTAAAAACCAATACCATGACAATCAATAACCCTAATGTATTACGTTAAACCTTTTGACCCCAAATTGACCCAGGTGTAATATCTATTAACATGGCAGGTGCCAATACACAGGCGAAAGTACGAGAGGAACTTGAGAAATGTCAGGTCATTCTAAATGGAAAACCATCAAGCACAAAAAAGGAGCCGCCGATGCGAAGCGGGGAATTCTGTTTACTAAACTCGCCCGGGAAATCACAATTGCCGTAAAAAAGGGTGGAGGAACAGACCCTACAATAAATTATCAACTACGCCTGGCTATAGACAAAGCTCGTAGCAACAATATGCCATCAGACAATATTGATAGAGCTGTGAAACGAGCTGGAGGAACCGGAGACGGAACAGAATCTCTTGAAGAAATTACCTACGAGGGCTACGGCCCCGGGGGAGCAGCAATCATATTAAATTCCGTTACATCTAACCGAAACCGGACCGCTGCTGAGGTCCGTTCCACATTTACCAAAACTGGAGCTACGCTGGGTGAATCTGGATGTGTATCTTGGAATTTCGAGACCAAAGGTATTATCACCCTAGACACGACAAGCAGTAACAGCGAGGAATTGGCTCTCGCAGCAATAGACGGGGGAGCTGAAGACGTGTCCATAGAAGACCCATATATTGAGGTTTATACCCTTCCAGAGACCCTTCAATCTGTGAAGGAAAATTTAGAGTCCCTCGGAATACCAATCGAAACTGCCGAACTTTCAATGGTCCCAAAGACGACCATAGTTTTGAGTGAAAAGGAAGCAGAACAAACACTTCGTCTTCTGGATCTCCTCGAGGAATTGGATGACTCCCAAAAGGTCTACACCAACGCTGACTTTCCAGATAATGTCCTCGAAAAATACCGGGGCGAAATATAGTGCTTGTACTGGGAATAGATCCTGGGACAAGGCATCTCGGATACGGCTTGATAAAAGAAGAGGCAGGGATCTTAAGTGCCACAGATTATGGATCTCTTAATTTATCTCCTTCACTGCCGATCGAACAACGATTGCATCAAATACATTCTCATATATTGAATATGATAAACATGTTTAACCCTTCAGAAATGGCGGTAGAGGAACCCTTTCTTGGCACTGGAAACAACCAATTTGTTGGTCCAGCTTTCGCGATAGGCCAGGCACAAGCGGCCGTTTTAATAGCTGCCGCGTCCAATAATCTCCCGATTTTCAGATACGCTCCAACTAAGATCAAGTCCGTTATCGCCAACCATGGTCAAGCAACCAAGGAACAAGTTAAGTCCATGATAATTCTTTCACTTTCACTTACCGTAGAACCCGATTCAACCGATGCTAGCGATGCGTTGGCAGCAGCCCTTTGCCATATCAGACAGCGCGATTTGGAAACTATTCTAAATCGACAAATTAAACCTTGAAAGAGAGGATGAACATTAATGATTGCTGGTATTAACGGAATTATCGACTCCAAGGGAGATGGCTGGTTAAATGTGAACGTTGGTGGTGTAACTTTTCACATATCTATACCTGCATCTTTAAGCTTCCGCCTGGCTCCTGTAGGAAAACCAGTGAAACTTTTTACCCAATTCGTATTAAAGAATGAGGAGCCCCAGCTTTATGGATTTGTAGATCAGGCAAGCCTGAGGGTATTCCAGCTGCTTACTGGCGTATCTGGCATAGGACCCAAAACGGCCCTTCAGATACTATCGTCAAAACCACCCCAAGAGATAGCAACAGGAATTGTCTCTGAGGATGCTAGCATGTTCACCACCATATCCGGAATCGGCAGAAAGGTCGCTAACAGAATCATCTTAGAACTTCAACCTACTTTCGAAAAAGAGATCTTTACCACATCTTTGCCAGAACTAAGTAACACAGATCCCGAGACACTAGAAGCCCTACTAGCTCTAGGGTATACACAATCCGAAGCACGACAAGCGTTAAGATCGATCGGTGATACGTCAGATCTATCGGTGGAGGAAAAGGTTCGTTTAGCTCTCAGTCGATTAGCTTCAACTTCCTGAATCAACCACCCACAAAACCATAATAAATGTTAGTTTACTATTACTTAACCCACAATCTATTCTTTAAATCTTATGTTCTCCCAGAGGAGAATGAAAAATGCCATTGATATCGGACCGGAAATTTAAACTTTCTTCAGAGTTTAAACCCACGGGTGATCAACCTAAGGCAATTGAGTCTCTGGTAACAGGTTTCAATTCTGGAATCAAATGCCAAACTATGATGGGGGTAACTGGATCAGGCAAGACTTTCACTATGGCTAACATTGTGGAAAATGTTCAACGTCCCACTCTCGTCATAGCTCACAATAAAACTTTAGCAGCACAATTAGCAACCGAATTTAGATCGTTTTTCCCGGAGAACGCAGTAGAGTATTTTGTTTCTTACTACGACTACTACCAACCCGAAGCCTACATCCCACAAACCGACACCTACATCGAAAAAGATGCGGGCATCAATGAAGAAATCGACAAACTTAGACACTCCGCCACTCGCTCCCTTTTTACCCGAAAAGATGTGCTCATAGTGGCATCGGTATCTTGTATTTATGGTTTAGGTGACCCAGAGGAATATTATTCTTTTGTGGCTCCGATAAAAGTGGGGGATTCGCGGTCACGTAGCAGTCTTATTCGGGATTTGATAGCTATGCAATATGAAAGGAATGATCTAACTATTACTAGAGGGAAGTTCCGGGTCCAAGGGGAAACTATAGAAATGCTACCAGCCTATGAAGAAGTAGCTGTTCGTATTCAGTTTTGGGGAGAAGAAATTGAACGCATATTAGAAATTGATCCCCTGACCGGAGAAATTCTAAATGAGCGCAGGGAAATGGAAATATACCCTGCAAAACATTTTGTCACATCGGATGAAAAAATGCGGCTAGCGATTCAAGATATCGAAATTGAGCTGTCCGAGCGACTACACTTTCTCCGCGACACCGGAAAGGTTGTAGAAGCGGCCAGATTGGAATCCCGAACCAGGTATGATCTGGAAATGATGCAAACAGTGGGTTATTGTTCTGGAATAGAGAATTATTCACGCCACATCACCCGTCGCGCCGAAGGAAGTACTCCATGGACCCTAATGGATTACTTCCCTCAAGATTATTTATTGTTTATTGATGAGTCTCATATGACAATCCCTCAGATACGGGGTATGTATAGAGGAGATATATCACGAAAACGCACCCTCGTGGATTTCGGGTTTCGACTACCCTCCGCATTAGATAACAGACCTTTGCATTTTGAAGAGTTTGAGGGCCACATAAACCAAGTAATATTTGTTTCGGCAACACCTTCAAGTTACGAGCATAGCATGGCCCAAATTACTGTAGAACAAATTATCCGTCCTACAGGACTCCTTGACCCAGTAATACAGGTCAGACCAACTAAAGGCCAAATAGACGATCTCTTAAACGAAATCAATTTGCGTGTGGAACGCAAAGAGCGATGTCTAGTAACAGCTCTAACAAAAAAGATGGCCGAAGAGCTCGCTGATTACCTACAAGAAATGGGTGTTCGCGTCCACTACCTTCATTCAGAAATACATACTTTGGAAAGAAGTGAAATCCTAACCGATTTACGATTGGGAACTTATGACGTAGTTGTCGGCATTAATCTCCTACGTGAAGGATTAGACTTACCCGAGGTAAGCTTCGTTGCCATCCTAGATGCCGACAAGGAAGGGTTCTTACGGTCTAGCTCCTCTCTCATCCAGACTATAGGGCGAGCATCCCGCCACGTTAATGGCCACGTAATTATGTACGCCGACGATATAACTAATTCCATGAAGAACGCCATTGATGAGACGGACAGACGCCGAGTTATACAAAATAAACATAATAAGCGCAACAAAATAGTTCCACGAGGAATAACAAAAGCTATAAAGGACATCACAGAACGCCTTAAGAGAGACGTAGGGGGGGACAGTACGTCCCTGACTACAGAGTACGAACTTATGGCTGAGGTGGATCTATTCCGGGTGGTAAAGGAACTAGAAATACAAATGAAGCGATCTGCTAAGAACCTGGAATTCGAGAAAGCGGCAATGTTAAGAGATGAGGTAGTCGAGATTCGGAAATTGTTGACTATAGCGAGAAAATTTCGCTGACTGAGCACCAAATCCAGTGATTGACCAAACCGTTTTTCACTGCTAGCATCAATTCACTATTAATTTCCCCGTGGAGGAACTGATGGAAGGGACTCAAATAACTCATGGTGCTGTAGTAGAGGTGATGAAAGAAGTTTATGATCCAGAGATACCTATTAACGTAGTGGATCTCGGGCTCGTTTATGATGTCAGCGTTCAGGAGGGGAACGTTCACGTACTTATGACTTTGACGGCCCCTGGCTGCGGAATGGGACCTTTTATTGCTCAGCAAGCCGAATGGGCCATAGCAGAATTGGAGGGAGTATCTGATGTAGAAGTCGAAATGACCTTTGACCCTCCATGGAACCCTGAAATGATAAGCGAGGACGGCAAAAAACTTCTTGGAATAGACTAACTATCTATTCGTTACAAGTTAACAGCGGAGATTTATCATCGTGACTACACCACAAAGAACACCTACACCTCAAGAACAAGCACGTCTGGATAACATTAAAAAGGCTTGGCAGCAAAGACGGTCTATAACCCAAAACCTTTCTAAAGTTAAACACAAGATCGCCGTCTATAGCGGCAAGGGAGGCGTCGGAAAAACTACCGTTGCGGTAAATCTGGCCACCTATCTAGCAAGCCGCGGTGACAAAGTCGGACTATTCGACACCGATATTGATTGCCCAAATGTTACCAAAGTGTTGGGACTCGCCGAACCTCCCGCTCACAACAACGGTAAACTTACCCCATCCGAACGCTTTGGTGTTAAATGCATATCTATGGGATTCTTCCAAAAAAGCGAAGAGGAAGCCATCATTTGGCGTGGCCCAATGATACATAACGCCATAAATCAATTCCTCCAGATGACTGAGTGGGGCGATTTAACTCACCTAATTGTAGATCTACCGCCCGGAACCTCTGACGCTCCCCTAACGGTTATGCAAACCCTTCCATTGGACGGTTTTGTCATGGTAACTACTCCACAAATCCTGGCTACTATCGACGCCAAACGTTCGATAAACATGGTCCGTAAACTAAACATTAAAATATTAGGTATAGTAGAAAACTACGTAGGGGATATATTCGGAGAAGGGGCAGGAAAATCGTTGGCCGAGGAACTGGATGTTCCCTTCTTGGGATCTTTCGAACTTCGGTCCGATTATAGAAAGAGTGGCAATAAACCAACCGTACTCACAAGTGCAACGGTACGGGATGAATACGAGAAAATCGCTCAGAACCTTGATGCCAGTTTGCAGCAACTCTAAATTATCAAGGCTTTTTCATGATGGCCACTGCATCATACCCTTTATCCCATTTCGATCACTAAATTCGTAATCATTTCCCCGGAATCCTTCTGTCGTGACGATTTAAACTAACTTCTACTAAAACACTTGTTTTTGATCAACGGACATTCCCTCTGGAATCATATCCTCTGCCTCTAAGGCTTCCATGAGATCCACAGCTTTCGAGTAGCCTATTTGGAGGCGCCGTTGCAAAAGAGAAGGAGATAGACGTTCCGAATGTTCGGCCAAAGCTCGAGCCTTTTCTAGAAGTTCATCTCCACTCGCATCCCACGGGTTCTGGGCTAAATCCTGAGCCTCATCCAAATCAATATCTACTAAGGGTGGGCCCTCTTGATCTCTCCAGAAACCGACTATACGCTCAATCTCCTCGTCGAACATAAACGTACCCTGAATTCTTTGTGGCTTAGGAGACTGTGCTGACAAAAACAAAAGATCTCCTTTGCCTAGCAATTTTTCCGCCCCCGCACCATCTAGAATGACTCTAGAATCAACCTGAGACGAAACCGCAAACGCAACACGAGCGGCGATATTCGCCTTAAGAAGCCCCGTAACCACATTAACGGATGGCCGTTGCGTGCAGAGAATCAGGTGGATGCCTGTGGCTCTCCCTAGCTGGGCCAGCCGCACTAGTGATTGTTCTACTTCGAATCGTGCTGACATCATTAAGTCCGCTAATTCATCTACAACCAGTAGGAGATAAGGAATCTGCTCTTTTGCCTTTTTATTGTAACCTTCAATGTTACGAACTCCTTGTTCCTCCATAAGCTTATAACGTCGGAATAGCTCCTTCATCAAACCACCAAGCATAGGTAAAACTTTTTCCGTATCGACAATAACTGGCTTGAGTAGATGAGGTAAACCATTGAATGGTGTAAGCTCTACCCTCTTCGGATCGACCATTATCATCCGAAGCCGATCAGGGCGATTCGCCATAAGCACTGACGTTATTATAGCGTTAACGCAAACACTCTTGCCGCTTCCCGTAGCTCCAGCAATTAACAGATGTGGTAAAGATAAAAGATCCTCTGTTACCGGTTCTCCTCCAGTGCCCTTGCCTAACGTAATAGGCACACCGCCACGTGCTGCTATCCTCTTAAACGATGAATGTTCCGTAATAGATCGAAGATAAACTCTATAAGGAGACGGATTTGGCACTTCTAATCCAACGAGTCCTTCTCCTGGAACAGGTGCCTCTATACGCAGATCCGCTGTCTTCAGAGCGAGGGACAAGTCCTGTTCCCTGGACAATATGCTTTGGACTTTCACCCTACTGGCGTCATTGGATTGATGCTCTTTTAGTTTTGTGGAACTAGCGTCAGTATATCTTCTTATCCATCCTGGAACTATACCAAATCTTATGACTCTTGGACCGACCCTGACGTCTTCAACAGAAACTTGCACCCCGTGATCAGCCAAAGTTTCTTCTATGATTCTTGACATTTTCCCTAAAGTCTCTTGTGGCACGCTTTTAATTTGCCCTTCGGACAAAAGTTCCGCATCGGGCAATATCCACTTCGACGGTTTCACCTTCTTGAAGATCTCCTGTTCAGGTGATGTTTTCTGCTGTGCCATATCAACACTATCCGGCTGTTTTACCGCCATTTTCTTACTAAAGCCTATAACTGAAACAACCCCCTTAAGACGCCCCGTAAAACTTGGATTGCCCGTGCCAATTTCAATATTGTCCGAAATCGTCTTACTACTGGACCTTTTCATACTAGTTGAGATTAAGGCCTTAGTCTTAATAAAAGATTTTCGAACACCGCTTAATATCACATTTAAGGTAAACAGAGAAAACCTCCGAAGCTTTGAGGCAGTCCATTGCGGAGCCAGTAGTAACAATATAGCCATCATAAAAGTGATCATCTTACCCAGACTAAGTAATATTGGATCACCCCCAATAAATTGTCCTAACCATCCTCCATAGCCATAAATAGATAGTGTGCCAACATCTGGGCTAAACAGAGAAAGCGCTGTCAAAATAGACGCTAGAAAAACAAACGAGGCTATCCAAATCTTGGCGTTGTGTTTCAACATGCTTGGCCAAAATCGAATCGATGCCAATAACGCTATTGACCACGAAATAAACGGGATCCACCCATATCCGCCAAAAAGCCAGATCTCTTCGCCGACTTCTCCTAGCCAAGACATGTCAAGGTTAAAGACAGTCCTTGCTAAAACAAAGAAGATGATCGCCATCAAGCCCAAACCCCTCCTGGTTACTAGACCTCTAAGGGTTTTGGCTGATATTAAAACAAGAAGATTCCCTAACCGACTGGCCATCCTTTACCTAAACCTGCAGTATTACAGGTACAATCATAGGCCTCTTACCAGTCTCTTTATATAGTATATCAGACACAATTCTTTTGATTTGTTTGTTAGTTTTGCCTAAATCTGACACCAGGAAATCACCCCGATCCCATGACTCACTGAGCATAGGACCTACCTTTCTAGATATGAAACCTAATCTATCGCTATCTACAAATCCGGTCCCAACTATTTCGACTTCGCCCATAAGCTTATGATTTAAACCGTCAATCATCGAGATAACCAAAACAATTCCTGCTTTTGATAACGCCCGCCTTTCTCTCAACGTTGAACTTTCCATATCTAATGTCGTATTACCATCTAAGAACACTTGTCCAGCCTGAACCTGCCCTGCAATCCAACCCTCTGCCCCATTCAATTCCAATACATCGCCATCCTCTAAGACAAATATGTTCTCTTGATCCACCCCGGTTTTTTCTGCCAAATTAGCATGTGCTACCAACCCTTTATATTCTCCATGAATAGGAACGAAATATCGTGGCTTGACCAAATTCAAAACCAACTTCAATTCCTCTTGGCTACTATGTCCATGTACGTGCACCAAAGCAACCTTATCGTATAAAACATTTGCGCCTTTCCGTATAAGATTATTGATAGTACGACTTACTAATCGCTCATTCCCTGGAATCGGTGTCGCTGATATAATGACTGTATCATCAATTGCAACACTAATATCCCTATGTGTCCCATTCGCAATACGAACCAATGCTGATGTCGGTTCTCCCTGACTTCCGGTCGTCATCATGACTAGCCGTTCACTCGAAAGTTTTATGGCTTCCTGAAGAGGCACTATTGTTCCGGGGGGAGCAGAGATATAACCCATTTCCTGAGCCATAGCAACGTTATTTACCATACTGCGCCCAACAAATGTAATTTTCCTGTCATGATAAACCGCTGCTTCTATGACGTGTTGTATACGTGATATTAATGATGCGAAAGAGGCTACCAACACTCTTCCCTTGGCTTCACCAATAGCTCGAAAGATAGCTTCTTTTACTACCTGCTCCGATGGAGTATACCCTCGTACTTCCGCATATGTGGAGTCCGAAAGCAATAGCATAACTCCATCCGATCCCAATCTAGCTAATAACGCCAAGTCAGTGGGCTTGCCATCAACTGGGGTATGATCGATTTTGAAGTCGCCAGTATGAATCACCTTGCCTATAGGAGTGTCAATCGCTATGCCCATAGCATCAGGAATACTATGACAAACCCTGAAAAATTCGATTCCAAACGAACCAAAGTTATAATTGACTCCTGGTTCTATCTGATTCAATTCAGTCTGTTTATCAAGATTATGCTCTTTCAACTTAACTGATATAAGACCATGTGCGAGGCGTGGCGCAAAAACGGGTACGTTAATTTGAGAAAGCACATATGGTAGAGCTCCTGTATGATCTTCATGTCCATGCGTTATGAGAATAGCTCTAATTTTTTTCTGATTCTCGATCAAATACCGAATATCGGGAAGAACCAGATCAATACCCGGCATATCTTCTTCGGGAAACATAACCCCACAATCAATAACGACAATATCATCGCCGTATTCGAATACCATCATATTCTTCCCTATTTCTCCCAACCCGCCCAATGGAATAACCTTAAGAGTTTTATTAATCACGAATAATCCTAATCAAAACAAATTCAACTGTTCACCAATGTCTTTCTCTCTCGTTGTATCTATCCGTTTCGCATTCAACACTTTTCGAACTTCCTTAAAATCATTCAATATTACGTTCCGTAGACTCCCATTATGAAGAGCAGCGGCAGGATGGTACAAAGGAAGGACAATTTGACCATCGATAACTTGCGATTTCCCATGATGCAATCCTATCTTCTGGCCTGGCAAAAACTTGTTTAGCGAATGCTTGCCCAATGTCACAATAATCTTGGGCTCGAGTAGCTCAATCTGCTTATCTAGATACTTCTTACATGCTGCAATTTCCGTAGCTTCAGGATCCCGATTGTTAGGAGGTCGGCATTTTACAATATTGGTTATAAATACTTCTCCTCTTTCCAATTGAACTGACTTCAGCAATTCATTCAGAAACGTACCAGCACGTCCAACAAAAGGTTTTCCTTGCATATCTTCATTATATCCAGGGGCTTCGCCCACAAACAAAACTTGGGCATTGGTTGGCCCCTCCCCTGGCACCGCTCTATTTCTCGTCTCGCTTAAGGAACATTCTACGCAGACGCTAACCGCCCTGCCTACTTGTTTAAGATCATTAATAGATGTGTACATGATGTATAAACTTCAACACACTGGTTGCAGCACCTGCTAAACATAAACGAACGTTGACAGATTGCAAGAAAACACAATGTTCTGAACTTTGTCTTACTAGTCGTCTATTCCCTGGTTGGTTAGATAATCTATCGCATCCTGGACAGTAAGGATCTTCTCTGCTTCTTCATCAGCTATTTCAACCTTACTCCCATCTGTAGAGAATTCTTCTTCGAAGGCCATAATCAACTCTACTAGATCAAGCGAGTCGGCATTAAGGTCATCCACAAAGGATGCTTCTGGCACAACTTTTTCTTCGTCCACTCCTAATCGATCCACCACTATAGACTTAACTCTTTCATCAACACTTGCCATTTGACTATTTTACCTCCTGTTTGACCGTATGGGTTATCCTATTTTATTTCCCACCAAAGAACCTAGTACCCCATTAATGAATCTGGATGAACTATCGCTCCCATATATCTTTCCGAGTTCTACCGCTTCATTGATCGCAACCTTAATCGGAGTTTTATTAAAACAGGTTATCTCAGAAACGGCTATCCTAATAATGTTTCTATCAACAATAGATACTTGCTCAATCGGCCATACAGGAGCAGCTTTTCTTATAAATGTGTCTATTTCATCGATCCGTTCCGTTATATCGGATATCAAGGATCGCACAAAATCCTGTACGGCCGTTCCACAGCCTTCACCTGTTAATCTCCGTTTACAGATACTTTCAAGTGAATGACCAGTTACATCGCCCTCATAAAGAATACCCAAAGCTATCTCCCTAGCCTTGCGCCACGGACCACTTTCGATTCCGTATGAAAGGGAATCTATTGAAGACTCTATTAAATTCGTATCGATCTTATTTTCTCCTCTACGAATTTTCTCGCTGAGGCAGAATCCGACACATTCACCAAATGGACATCCTTATTTATTCGTTTTACCAATCCAGTCAACACGTTACCGGGGCCAATCTCTACAAATGTATTCGTTCCCATATCAACCATAGTCTCAACTGATTTTTCCCAATCCACGCACCCACATAGTTGTCGTTCCAGCTCATCCCTTACTTCGCTTTCCGTATTTAGTGGCCGTCCAGAAAGATTGCCTATAACTGCAGATCTCGGGTCATCAAGTTGGCAAGATCTCAATGCTGCATTCAATCCTTTCTGGGCTGGAGACATCAACTTAGAATGAAAAGCACCGGAGACAGGGAGCGAAATTACTTTACGCGCGCCCTTAGTCTTGGCCAACTCAGCTGCTATTTTTACGGTCTCACTACGTCCACTAATAACAATCTGGGCAGCCGTGTTTATGTTGGCCATTTCCACTTCACCATCCCCACATATATCTGCTACAGCGTTTCTACTCAACCCAATTATCGCTGCCATAGAACCATCATTGTTTTCTGTAGCAGCCTGCATAAGGCGAGCTCGCTCTTTAACCAGCAACACACCATTAGCGAAACTTAAAGCCCCAGATGCAATCAAAGCAGTATACTCTCCCAAACTATGCCCAGCATATGCTACAGGCTTGGGATCAAAAGGAGACAAAAGTTCTTTTAACACAGCCAAGGCCGCTAGACTAGCAATCAATATTGCAGGCTGAGCATTAATAGTTTTTTCTAGTTCGCTCTCAGGACCCTGAAACATTAGTTTGCTCAGGGAGAAAGACAACGCCCTATCCGCTTGATCAAAGACCTCCCTAGCCCTGGCAGACTCCATATATAACTCTCGGCCCATTCCTACAAATTGAGCACCCTGGCCGGGGAAAATATATGCAATGCCCTGATAAGATAATTCTAAATCAGTCTGTACCATTTTTTTCGGTTTTAGTATTTATCAAAGTTTTAGTAGCCCTTTTGAAACCTTATTCACTTTGTTCGTTAATTTCTTGCGAGTTCTCTTTAAGTTTCCTTGCTGTATATCTCCCATTGTAAAATCCACATTTGGGGCATGCTCTATGTAAGAGCTTAGCCGCACCACACTCTGGGCAACTTCCGGGATTTATCTTGTCTAGACGATATGCGGTAAACTTTTTGCCGCCCCTCGACCTTGTTAGCTTTTTAGTTGGATGGGCTCCCATAATTAATCCATTTCTCCTTTTTTAACGATATACCTTCCAAGTTGCTGTGATACACATTTGAATTTCCTTAATTTTTTAGAACATTCAAACGAGATAATCCTCTCCTAGATCGACAGCACGCTACTAATTTGTTTCTTCGCAGACAGATTCGAGCTTCTTAGCTATCAAATTTAAGACTTACTAAACTGAAGAGGCATTATAGAAACCCTCGTTTTCTAGTGTCAAGGCAAATTACCTGGCTTTGTCACTACTAAACCAATCTAAAAAAATAACAATTCAAGATTTTTCACTCCTGTAAAGTCGATTCTTAATAAAATCTACTATTGCCTGTGTATCGGTTCCAGGACCAAAAACAGCCGACACGCCCAATTCTTTTAATGCGTTATGATCAGCCGGAGGAATGATTCCCCCGACTACAATCAAGACTTCTCCCATGTCTTCCAAATTTAATCTCTCGATTATTTCTGGAACCATTTCAAGGTGCCCTCCCGATAGTAGGCTCAACCCAATTGCATCTACATCTTCCTCTACAGCCACAGACGCTATCGTCTCAACAGTTTGCCTTATTCCTGTATAAATTACTTCCATTCCGGCGTCCCTTAACGCACGAGTAACAATTTTTGCCCCGCGATCATGCCCGTCTAAACCCAATTTGGCAACAAGAATTCTGATTGGCTTGGCTGTTTCCATAATCTTAGGCTCTCGAGAATAACTACTCAATAGATTCTACTAGTTCCATTAAAATGCCTCCGGTGGATTCTGGATGTATAAAGGCTACCATTCCAGTTAATCCTTCCCGTGGCTTTCTATCTATGACTCTCAATCCTCGCGCTTTGACAACTTCCAAGCCTCGCCCAACACTATTTACATTCAAAGCCAGGTGGTGAAGACCTTCACCTCGCCGTTGAAGAAATCGGCCGACTGCTGTCTCTGGACCCAACGGTTCAAGCAATTCAAGGCGTGTTTGTCCCACCATCAAAAGTGCTGCTTTTACCCCATGTTCTTCCATCACAGTTATAGTGGAACTTTCTATACCGAATGTATCCCGGAAAAATCCCATTGAAGCCTCTATCTCATTTACAGCTACACCAACATGGTCTATATATTGAACAGTACACTCTCGTCGCATATTCCCTCCCTATGCCTCATTCTTTAGCCTTTAAAAGCACCCTGTTGGTTCATATATTGCCCGAACACTTTGCGAAACACATCGCTAATCTCACCCAAAGTACAAAAATCCTCCACAGCCTCAATGATAACTGGCACTACGTTATCATCAGTCCTCGCTGCTTCCTCTAGTCTTGCCAGATGCCTCTTAACAACAGAAAAGTTGCGTTGTTTCCGAACACTAACCAATCTTTCAATCTGTCGTTGCCTAAAGTTTTTGTCGACTTTACTAGGCGATATTCTCATATCCTCTTTGCTAACATATTTATTAACCCCTATGACCACTCTACTCCCCGTTTCAACTTCCTTTTGATGCCTAAATGCTGCCTCATGAATCTCACGCGATTGAAATCCCTTCTCCAACGCAGCCACTGCCCCACCCATGTCATCTATTCGGCGAACATATCTAAGGGTTTCTTTCTCAATTAGATTCGTAAGATGTTCTACGTAATAAGACCCCCCTAAAGGATCAACAATATCAGCAATGCCGCTTTCATAGGCAATAATTTGCTGAGTTCTAAGGGATAATTGCGCGGACTCTTTTGAAGGCAATCCAAGCGCCTCATCCCTCGAATTAACATGAAGAGACTGGGTTCCCCCAAGAAGTCCGGCTAGAGCCTGTATAGTCGTCCTAACTGTGTTGTTATCTGGTTGTTGGGCCGTCAGGGTTGCCCCTGCTGTCTGAACATGAAAGCGAAGAGTCATGGCTTCAGGAGCCGTAGCCCCGAACCTTTCCTTCATAATCCTAGCCCAAATCCGACGGGCTGCCCGAAACTTTGATACTTCCTCTAATAAATTATTATGAGCGGCAAAGAAAAAGGAAATTCTACTGCCAAAGTCGTCTACATTGAGACCCGCATCAATTGCCATTTGCACATAAGCAATAGCATTACAAAAAGTGAAGGCCAATTCCTGGGGTGCTGTCGCCCCTGCCTCTCGCATATGATAACCACTGACACTAATAGTATTCCAACGAGGCACATGTTCAGAACAGAATCTAAAGGTATCTAGAACCAATCGCATCGATTCTTTGGGAGGATAATCATACGTTCCTCTAGCGATGTATTCTTTTAAAATATCGTTCTGTATAGTCCCATTGATTTTATCTAAAGACACCCCTTGGTTACGCGCCACAACTATATACAAAGAGAGAAGGATGGACGCTGTCGTGTTAATAGTCATAGAGGTGCTGACTTTATCCAAGGGAATATCCTTGAACAATATTTGCATATCCCCTAAATGACTAATGGGCACCCCAACGTTGCCGACCTCCCCTCGAGCTAACGGATGATCGGAATCATATCCAATCTGAGTAGGAAGATCGAATGCCACTGACAATCCCGTTTGACCTTGCTCCAACAAGTAATGGAACCTACGGTTAGTTTCTTCAGCAGATCCAAATCCAGAGTATTGTCTCATAGTCCACAGGCGACCTCGATACATATTGGCTTTAATCCCACGAACAAACGGATATTCTCCGGGATATCCGACATTATTGTGATAATCAAATTCGTCTGAATTCAAATCAGCGGGTGTAAAAATTGGGTCTTGTTCAATGCCGGATTCGGAGAAAAAGTTTTCTTTTCGTTCCGGATGCTTTCGGACCAGTGGTCCTAAAGTTTCGCTTTCCCATTCTTTTTTACTATGACTATGCATTTACCTATCCTACAAATGCCATTGTACAATCGTGGCTTTTGCAACTCAAACAAAGACTCGTTGACGACAGTTACCCGCGATGCCTAAAATTGATTGCAAATGAACGACCGCATAATTTCCGGCAACGAACAAAGCGACGACCGAGACATAGATTCGTCGTTGCGTCCAAAACATATCCTCGATTTTGTAGGGCAAACCCCCATCAAGGAAAATTTAGATATATCCATACGAGCCGCAAAAATTCGGGGCGAGTCTCTCGATCATATCTTGTTCTACGGCCCTCCCGGATTAGGAAAAACAACTCTTGCAAACATAGTATCAGAAGAAATGGATGTGAATATTCGGGTGAGTTCAGGCCCTGCAATAGAACGTGCTGGTGACATGGCAGCCATCTTAACCAGTCTTCAATCAGGAGACATCCTGTTTATAGATGAAATACACCGTTTGAGTAGAATTGTGGAAGAAGTTCTTTACTCAGCAATGGAGGATTTTTTCCTTTCCTGGATGATTGGAAAAGGGCTAGCGGCTAAAAGCATGAACCTACGAGTAAATCCGTTCACGCTAATTGGTGCAACTACTAGATACGCCTTGCTAAGTGCTCCCCTAAGAGACCGATTTGGGGCCATTTATCGCCTCGACTTCTACGATCAGACTGCTATGGAAACCATTGTCAAACGATCAGCCTCAATTTTAGATGTAACAATAGATGGGCCTGGATCCAGCGCAATTGCCAGCCGCTCTCGTGGGACTCCCCGAGTTGCCAACAGATTATTGAAGAGGACACGAGATTATGCCTTGGTAATGGCAGAAGGTGCTATTANCGGCCCCATTGCTACAGATTCTCTAGGNAAAATGAATGTTGATTCCCTAGGCTTAGACAAAATTGACCANAGTCTGCTGCGCAGTATCATTGAAAAATTTTCNGGCGGACCAGTTGGACTTGAAACTCTCGCAGCTTCTATAAGCGAAGAGTCCGACACGATTATGGATATATATGAGCCCTATTTAATTCAATTAGGATTTCTAGAAAGAACATCTCGGGGAAGGACTGCGACTCCACTTGCATACCAACACCTGGGTTTTTCTTATGACTCCACTCGAAAGCCTAATCAAGGGACTTTATTGTGACAGCATTTNCCCATGCAATTNNNCCTTTCGCCTAGATCATATCTTCAACAAACAATTGGGCTATATCAGACCCCCCAAAATTTCTGTGCATTGAACAAGTCGATAGACGTGTTGATATTATAAAACGATCTCAGTGCTGGATCCCTAATCTTTAATTCACTTTCCGGAACTAATCTAGTCTTTACTTCTTCTAGAAGGCTTTTTAGACTGGTTCGCTCAGACGACAACAATGTTCTTATCGCTCGAATACAATTTTTAGAATACACTGCATGAAGGGTTTGCTTTTCTCCATTCACNACGCCAGCTATTACATCGCTACTCCCNGCCTCTGACAGAAACCATTTNACAAGACTCGTGTTAAGGAATGGCATATCACACCCAACCACAAAATTGAATTCATTAGTGGAAGCCAGTAGTCCAGAATACAGGCCACATAGAGGGCCTGCTCCAACTTCTACATCTTCTACATGTTGAATATTATAAACAGCCTTTAGCCATTCCAAATCATAACCTTTGCCTGTCACCACAATAAGCTCGGGGCAAACTTCCCCTACCTTATCTAATACTCTCTCGATCATACGTTTATCGCCCAATGGAATCATAGACTTATCTTGTCCCATTCGAAGACTTCGCCCCCCGGCCAAAACCACCGCTGTGCCTACAACATATTGTCCCATTGCTACCTAACTATTACAGGGTCTACAATTGCTGAATGACCTTGCCATCGATTCATATAGGCCCAGACCATTCATCTCCTATTTACACTATTACCCAGGGCAATCTCACAAAAGGAGATTCAATCTCGCGTCTAAATTCTACACTTCAATTGGTTGTTCATAAACTACTAGAGGGAAAAGATATTGAATTTACCGAAGCATGTTTGTTGGAAAAGGCGACCCCAAGTGAATTGCCTGGCCTTTGTGAGACTAGTCGTCATATACGAGATATAGGAAAGGGATCTACAATAAGTTTCTCTCCCAAAGTTTTTATACCACTTACTCATTTATGTCGTGATTTCTGTGATTATTGTACCTTCAGGCAGTCCCCGACAGAGGCTAGTTCTCTATTTCTTTCACCTGAACAAGTTTTAACAATAGCTAAAGTCGGCCAGAAACTAGGCTGCACTGAAGCTTTATTTACACTCGGTGAACGTCCGGAACAAAGATATCCTGAAGCTAAAGCTTGGCTGCAAAAGCGCGGATTTAAGTCAACCTTAGACTATTTAACGTTTGTATGCTCCCTTGTTTTGAAGGAGACGACACTTCTTCCTCACAGCAACCCTGGAACTATGAGTAGAATAGAAATGTCTAAACTCAAAGAGGTCAATGTATCTCTGGGAGTTATGTTAGAAACCTTAAGCCTCAACCTTACGAAGCCCGGTCAACCTCATCATAGAGCACCAAGTAAATGGCCCATCGTCAGACGTAAAACGCTTGACCTAGCTGGTCGACTCAAGATTCCGTTCACTACCGGCATCCTTACCGGAATAGGAGAAAGCAAGATAGATAGAATAGAAGCGCTCTGGGCCATAAAACAATCTAATAAAACATATGGCCATATCCAAGAAGTCATTATTCAAAATTTCCAGGCAAAAAAGTCCACACCTATGGCTCATCATCCTAATCCCCTCCTNCACGACACGCTGTGGACCACAGCTGTAGCCAGATTAATACTNGGACCAGACATTAACATCCAAGTNCCACCAAACTTGAATAGCAAAACATATCCTCTTTTCCTNCTAGCAGGGATTAACGACTGGGGCGGAATTTCTCCNTTGACAAAGGATTTCGTAAACCCNGAATCACCATGGCCGACATTGGGCACGCTAAACNAGGAAACCGCAGCGTACGGTCTNAACCTGANGCCACGGCTACCNATCTANCCTGAATACTTTNTNAANAANCATGATTTTGTTTCGTCTTCATTACGCACAAATATCTCACGGTTAGTGGACACAGACGGATTTGTAAAAGGAGGCATTAATCGCTATGTCTAAACTCACTGAATTGGATCGTATGATATCTAAAGTATCTACCCAAGTTGCAAGGGTTTTAGATCTCGCACTAAGTGGCAAGGATATTACCGTACCTCAAGCTCTGACACTTTTTAATAGCACCAGTCTGGATTTAAACGCTACAGTGCTCGTAGCAGATCAGTTACGAAGACAAACTGTAGGAGACCTTGTTACGTATGTGGTAAACAGAAACATCAATTTCACAAACGTGTGTATCAAACGATGCGGATTTTGCGCGTTCAGTAGGGACTACCGAGAAGACGAAGGATACATGCTCCCCCTAGAAGAAATAATCCGAAGGTCAAAAGAAGCATGGGATTTAGGGGCCACGGAAGTCTGCATCCAAGCCGGACTGCCACCTCAAATGGACGGCCATTTCTATGTAGAACTTTGCGCCGCAATCAAAAAAGCTATACCAGAAATGCACATACATGCCTTTTCTCCCGAAGAAGTCCTCTATGGTTCCGTTCGTTCTAAATGTAGTATCAAAGACTACCTTCAATTACTCAAAGATGCTGGAGTAGGAAGCTTGCCAGGAACATCCGCGGAAATACTGGACCAAAAACTCAGGGACAAGATTTCACCAGGCCGAATAACGGTAGATAAATGGTTGGAGGTAATCCGTACCGCCCATGAATTAAACATCCCGACTACATCTACTATCATGTACGGCCACTTGGAAACATTTGAGCACCAAGCTCGCCATATAAATCTGATAAGAAATCTCCAGAAGGAGACTAATGGCATCACAGAGTTTGTGCCTCTTAGTTTCGTTAACCAAGAGGCACCAATGTTTTTCCGCCAATCAGTGAAAGGATTGCGTGCGGGTCCTACCGGCATGGAAGTTCTAAAAATGCATGCAATATCGCGCATAATGCTCAACAATTGGATTCCCAACATCCAAGTTTCATGGGTCAAGGAAGGTCCTCGCCTTTCCGAAATACTGCTTCAAGCAGGGGTTAACGACCTCGGTGGAAGTCTAATCAACGAAAGTATCTCTACATCTGCTGGGGCAAACCATGGACAACTAATACGCCCCTCCGAATTCCGGAGAATAATAAGGGAAGTAGGCCGCAAACCTGCCGAACGCTACACCTTATATAAGATACGGAGGATATTCGAAGCAAACGATGATCCTATTGACCCCCTGGATCAGCTTACAGAATCCCCCGAGAAATATTTCGGCACTTATAATGAACTAATTAAATTGAAAACATATCGGTATAAACACCCTAAGGCTAGTCAAGTAAACTCGTCTTCGATTAATGACTAAATCTCCAATACTCACCCTAAGCGGAGGGGTCGGAGGGGCAAAATTGGTCCTGGGATTATCCAAAATCATGCCCCCCAAGGAATTAGTAGTCATCGCTAATACTGGTGACGATGAAACCTTCCACAACCTACACATCTGCCCGGATATAGACACAGTAATGTATACCCTAGCGGGTATTTCCGACAGGGATCGTGGTTGGGGGCTATCCAGGGAAACTTGGAACGCACAAGAAATGCTTCTAACCTACGGCACAAACCCTTGGTTTAACTTGGGAGACCGGGACTTAGGGACTCACATCAGAAGAACAGATTTACTATCACAGAACTTTACTCTGTCCGAAGTCACAACAGAACTGTGCAAACACTTAGGAGTAAACCAAATCGTTGCCCCTATGAGCGACGACCCAGTACGAACACGAATCAAGACAGAAAATGGAGATTTATCTTTTCAGGAATATTTCGTTAAATACCAGTGCAAGCCTTTCGTTAAAGGCATCACTTTTTCCGGATCGAAGCTAGCTGCTCCCTCGTCAATATTTCTAAATGGCCTCAATCAAGCTAGAGCCCTGATTTTTTGCCCATCCAATCCCTTCCTTAGCGTAGATCCCATATTATCAATCAACGGCGTCAGAAAATCCGTTATTGATTTCAAGGGCCCTAAAATCGCAATTAGCCCTATCGTAGATGGCAAAGCCATTAAGGGGCCCGCAGCAAAATTGCTATTAGAGCTCGGCCACGAAGTCTCTTCAGTAGGAGTTGCCAAGTATTTTCGTGACCTGTGCGACATTTTTATCCTGGACAACAAAGACGCGCATAATCTTAATGCTATAAAAAATTTGGGTATCGAAGCAAGAACCACCAACACAATCATGGAAACCGAAGCTGATAAAATATCTTTGGCCAAATTCGTCCTCTCTCTAACAAAAACATTCCATGATTAATCAAAGCAAAAAACCGGTTGCAATCATTCCAATAAAATCGTTATACAAAGCAAAGTCTCGTTTGATTTCTCTTTTCGACGATTCTTTGAGAGAAACGCTGGTACTGAACCTTTTGAAACATACTATCAATACAACGAGGGAAGTAATATCAGACATTTGGGTTGTTGGCACAGATAGCCTGGTACAACAGGTGGCCAAGATGCACGGTGCGGATTGGATTCTAGATAAAGGAACCAACATCAACCAAAGTGTCCGCACGCATTTTGAATTGGCATGGAGCCTTGGTATGACTCCTCTTTATCTACCTGGAGATTTGCCTTACATACAACGNAGGGATATCCAATTATTACTTGATTCATCCCAAAACATGAGGAATGCAGTTCTGACNCCTGCCCAAAGGAGCGGCGGCACCAACGCTATNTTNATGCCTNATCCAAGCAAATTCAGGCTTCAGCTAGGNAATGGCAGTTTTCGAAAGCATGTTTCTGATGCTGCTAGCCTTCTCCTGCCATTCTCAATAAATTATAGCCTTGGTTTAACTCTTGACTTGGACACCTCAAGCGATCTCCAGGATTTCGAAGGTTTAACTCCAGGTATAACACATCGCCTCACCACAGAGGATTATCTAAGTGCCTGAGTCGGCTCCCAAAATCGGCCTTTTACTTCCTACACGAGGCCTGATAATTGGTAATCAGTCAAGAAAGGCAAACCTAATTGTTCAACTAGCTATGATAGCCGAGTCCGAAGGCTTAGACTCTGTTTGGGTCGGTGATAGCCTNACCGCTAAACCNAGGCTAGAGCCGCTACTAACTCTGGCCTCNTTAGCACCCATAACCCAAAGGATAAAGCTGGGAACCGCNATACTCATACCAAGCTTACGNGCTCCANTCNCTTTAGCACAATCCACNGGNACCTTGGATCTTCTATCAAATGGGCGTCTGATATTAGGAGTAGGAGCAGGCGGTGCCTTCAACCAAGCTCAAAAACAGGAATGGATAACTGCTGGCATCTCTCCTAGAGGAAGAGGNAAACGATTAGAGGAGACAATACAGATAGTGAATGGCTTGCTATCTCGAGATTTTTTGGATTTTGATGGCACTCACTATCAATTTGCCAACGTCGGGATTGGCCTTGCGAGTTTTCGAATAACAGGAGTGCCCGTTTTATTTGCCTGTCATCTAGGGGCCAAACGGCCAGAACAATTTGATCGTGCTGCCCGCCTTGGCAATGGATTCATAACTATTTCGGAGAACCCTCAAGGGTTTGCCCAAATTTATTCCCACGTTAAAACGGCGGCGCATATCCATAACAAGGATTTTTCCGCGATGGAAAAAGTAATGTATATGACGATAAATTTAAATGATGATCTTGAAATAGCAAAAAAAGAATCTGACCAATTCCTAAAGGCTTATTACGGTATAAACATGTGGAGTCAACTCTGGGGGCCATGGGGACCTTCTAAGCTCACTATACAGCGCATTCAAGAGTTTTCGGAATCCGGAGCTTCAACAATAATTATAAGATTCGCAAGTTTTGATGTAGAAAAACAACTGGCCAAGTTCTTGAAGGAAATCTGGCCATATTTCAGCTAGATAGCAGGTCAATGCTATACTCTTTTGGATAACTAGGAGAAAAGCTCATTGTATAAAATAGATTTATCCAATAAAACCGCTGTAGTTTTCGGGGTCGCTAATGATCGTAGCATTGGCTGGTCTATCGCCCAAACATTAGCCCAAGCCGGGGCTAGGTTGGCAATTTTATACCAAAACGAACGTCTCAAAAGTCGTATATCAACTCTAGTTAAAGATCTTCCTAATGCGGCAATGATTGAATGCGACGTCTCCAGCGACACAAGCATAACGTCAGCATTCGAGCAAATTAGTAGCATCTTCGGGAGAATCGATATCCTTGTTCACAGCATAGCATATGCTCAACGGGAAGATTTAGGTGGGGCTTTCTCGGATATTAACCGGGACGGTTTCAAGATTGCTCTCGATATCTCCGCTTATTCTCTGATCCCCCTCGTCCGCGAAGGATCAAAGTTAATGGAAAGCGGGGGCGCCGTAGTCACTTTAACTTTTGATGGATCCTCCAAAGTTTATCCAGGATACAACATAATGGGTACAGCAAAGGCAGCTCTNGAAAATGAAGTNCGGCAACTGTCCTCAGAATATGGNATCCATGGGATTCGGNTAAACGCGATCTCTGCGGGGCCATTAAACACTTTNGCNGCAAGGGGTATTACCGGTTTCGCAGAAATGAAACGCATNCACGCTGANAAATCTCCTCTGAAGAGAAACATCAAACACTCGGAAATAGGAGATGCTGCTTTATTCTTACTTAGCGATATGTCCAGTGGAATAACTGGTACGATTCTCCAGGTTGATGCAGGTTACCACATAATGGCGGTATAAAGTCTCTGGCAATCTCAATAGATACCGCATTGCAATTATTAGCTAAAATTCTGCCAATACAATGCGTGATATACACCCTTTTGGAGTAGAAGCTCTGAATGATTGCCCTCTTCAATGATCTCTCCTGCGGACATCACAATAATACGATCGGCATTGCGAACTGTAGATAGTCTATGTGCTATAACTAGGGCTGTCCTATTTTCGAAAATCTTTTCGATCGCTTCCTGAATAACCGACTCTGTATGACTATCTATAGAGGCAGTAGCCTCATCCATGATAATAATCTTGGGGTCAAATACTAATGCTCTTGCAAGCGCTACTAGCTGTCTCTCTCCTGCCGAAAGGTTGGATCCTTTTTCTTCGATCATTGAATCGTATCCACCCATTTTATCGATAAAATTGCTTGCACCCACGAGGGAAGCCACAGTTTCAATCTGTTGATCGGTTACGTCTGAATGATTGAATCTAATGTTATCTTTAAACGTCCCTGAGAAAAGGAATGGTTCTTGAACAACCGTCCCTATTTGATTTACTAGTGATACCCTATTCATTTCCCTTACGTCAACACCATCAATTTTCACACTCCCTTTTGTGACATCATATAGACGAAGGATTAGTGCAGAAACAGTGGTTTTGCCTGCTCCTGTAACTCCCACAACTGCTACCGTTTCTCCTGATCTGATTTTAAGGTTCATTTTCTTTAATACGGGCGAGCCTTCCACATAGTGGAAATCCACATTATTGAATTCAATTTCACCTCTGATATTGCTCATTTCTGTGGCATGCTGTTTCTCTCGTATCGCTATTGGCCTATCCATAAGCTCGAATATATGAGAACTCGAAGTTAATGCTCTTTGCATTTGTGTGTATTGCATAGTGATAAACCTAATTGGCTCGAAAAACCGCTGAATATAAAGAGCAAATGCCACGACAATGCCAATCTGCAGACTTCCATCGAGAACCATCATCCCCCCTACTACTACGACAAGCGCCATCGATATTCCGGAAAACCCTTCAACCAAAGGCATCAAGGCGGCCGACAGGCGACTAGAGTCTACCTGAGACTCAAAATGGTCCTTGTTATACCTATCAACAAAATCTTCCAAGTTTTTCTCTTCACGATTTAGACTTTGAATTACTCTCATTCCCGTAAGGTTTTCCTGCAGATTCCCATTAACAACAGCCAGCGTCCTCCTCACTTGCATGAATCGCGGCCATGTCCGAGTCTGCCAGATCAATACTATCCAAATTATCACAGGTGCGACCGACATAGTTATTAAACCCAGCCTCCAATCCATAAACAACATGACGCCCACAATAACGATTAATATCAGCACATCTCCAAAGGTCACGGCCACGGATGATAGAAATTCCTGTAGTTGATGAATATCGTTTTGTAGTCGCGACATTATCCTACCCATAGATTCTCCGTCATAAAACGTCATGGACTGGTCCTGAAGATGACCAAACATATCATCCCGCAAATCCACCAACCCATTCTGAGCCACCCGTTGGAATGAAACTTGATGAATGTAATGAGTGACCCAATGCAAGACCGCATTAGCTCCGTATAAGCCGACTATCACATAAAGGACAGACATCTTGGGCATGTCTCCTGTTATTTCATCTATCATTAGTTGAACCAAGAATGGGGCGGCCACGACTGCAAATGTATAAACCGCCATGGTAACAAAGCCCAAGATTAATAATCGTCGGTACGGGAATACATATCTTATAAGACGCAAAAAAATCTTATACTCTCCGAGGCTGCCCCTCCGAGAATCAAAGGCCTCCGGATTAGTTATAGGAACGTTCAATATCCCCCCCATACCCATGTATACATAACGATTTAATAGGGCCTCCTCATTTCCCTAGTTTTCTGCCATCCAACAACAGTTGTTCGTGCGGAAGGATCTGAAGCTCGTAGATCTTTTTGTAAAATCCTTCTCTCTCAATTAATTCTTTATGCGTTCCCTGTTCTACAATCTCGCCTTCCTCTAGAACCAATATAATATCTGCCTCTTTAACACTAGTTACACGATGAGCAATAATGAAGGTAGTTCGTTGCTCCATAACTGCTTGGAGTGCTTTTCTTATTAAGCTTTCGGTTTCTACATCAACGCTCGCTGTCGAGTCATCCATTATGAGGATGGGAGGGTTAAGCAAAATGGTCCGTGCTATTGAAAGTCTCTGTTGCTGGCCTCCAGACAATGTAACCCCTCGCTCTCCAACTGAGGTTTCATATCCATTGGGCAATCCTCTTATAAATTCATCTAGCTGGGCAGCTTTCGCAGCACTAAGAATTTCATCCCGACTAGCTCCATTTGCCCCGTAAGCAATGTTATTAAGAAGAGTCGTTTGGAAAAGAAATGTGTCTTGGAAAACCATCCCCACATTCTCCCTTATAGAAGTCAAAGTTAAGTCCTTCAGGTCGATACCGTCTATCCTTACACACCCATCGGTAGGATCATAAAATCTCGGGATTAGATTAACTATCGTAGTTTTACCACTTCCCGCTGCACCAAGTATTGCTACCTTCTGGCCCGCTTCTATGTGGAAATCTACTTTCTGTAGGGCCGGGGACATAGACTGATAACCAAATGTAACTCCTTCAAAATCTATCATGCCTTTAGCTTTTTCAAGTTTTCTTGCCCCTCGTCTATCCATAACGGGTGACATAAAATCTATAACATCAAAAATTCTTTGGCCTGACGACATTGCTCTAGAAAACGTATTTACAGCCATCCCTAGCATCCTCACAGGCATTACCATAAGCCCCAAGTACAAAAGAAATTGGGTAAGTTCGCCTGGGGTAAGTTCACCGTTGATTACCCAACGGCCGCCCAGGAGAAGAATAATTCCTGTTACAGATATATATATAAAGGTGAGATAGGCTGAATTCTGTAACCTCAATCTGTGCGCCTTAAATGTTTCCTCAGAGACCGAAACAGAATGTTCATGGAATATTTCTTTCTGGAATTTCTCTGCTCCCAACGATTTAACCACTCTCATGCCAGTAAGGTTTTCCTGTAATACAGTAGTCAATTCTGCCATTTTGCGCTGAACCGAGTTCCAAACAACTCTCAGTTTCTTCCCTACCCCAGCCGATGAATAAAGTGTGAACGGTATAGCCAATATGGCTACTAATCCTAATTGCCAGTGGGTGATAAGAAGGAGTGGAATAACACCAAGTATAATTATAATAAGTTGGAAAAACCGCGTAAGCCCGAAACTAATAAACATCCTAGTGCTTTCTACGTCATATGTGACGAGGGACATCAAATCCCCAGTTTTCCTCTTATCATAGAAGGAAAAACTCAATCCTTGGAGTTTTTGCAGGAGCTGATTCCGCAGATTATATGCAGCGCGATGAGAAAGGGCCTCCGCAAAAAATTGTTGGCCATAACTAAATATTCCCCGGAGTACCGCTAGGCCAAACAATAGCAAAGCCAACCAAATCAGCGTCTCTTTTTGCCCTTCTCGCAAAACATAATCAACTGAAGCCCCGATAACTAGGGGAATTGTTAACGCCAAAATATTAGCACTCCCGAGAGAAACAAGGGCTAGCACTAGATAGCGTTTATATGTTAATCCAAAGCCTGCAAGCCGCAGGAGAATACGCATGGGATCCGATTATACGCTCTTTCTATCATCATAACTATCGACTAATACNNGATTTAAGCNCAATCTAGGGTNAAATACGAACAAAAAGNCGTTTATTTAATCTCATTTCACGTGATAAAATTANNNCNTAGCCAAAAAGATTTTTACGGGTTCCCAGATGACCTTTTCCCTTCGTACTATTATTGATCAAGACATCCCTTTTGTGGAAGGAATAGAGAAGGAAGCCTTTCCAACTTTATGGCCGCGGACCCCCATAAAAAGAGATATGCACAATAAGCGCATAGCCTATCTCGTGGTGACAGACCTAGATCAGAATCCCAGGATTAACCATTTAACTAACCCGATGGAGTCACCTGGTGAGAGCCCTAACTTATACAAAAGATTTTCTAAAACAATCCAGTCAAAATTATTCCATCAGGCCCCTCCGAGACAAACTCCTTTCGAGATGCCTTTAGGTTTTGTAAGCATCTGGTTTCTTTCAGACGACGCCCATATCACTGCAATCGCGGTTAGTAATTCGTGGCGAGGACACGGTTTAGGCGAACTTCTCATGATAGGAAGTATCGAATCCGCCATATCTAGAAATAGTAGAGTGGTTACCCTGGAAGTCCGGATTTCCAATTCAACAGCCATATCTCTTTACCAGAAATATGGATTTAAAAAGATAGGAATCCGTAAGGCCTATTATAACGATAACAGAGAGGATGCAGTGATAATGACAACCGAACCTATAAGAAGCTTGTCGTACGAACACCGGTTCTCTGCGCTTTGCCACGAATACTCACAACGTTATTACGAGTTAGGCCTCGCTCTGACCAATTCAAATGGGTCCATGCCCTCGATTGGTCTCCGTTAGATACAATCCGTTAGTTTGACCGCATCCTAGACCGTTGTTAGACTGGCAGAGGCCTTTACCCGTGAACACTAAGAAGCTAGTAATCGGACTCACTGGAGGGATTGGCTCTGGAAAGAGCCAGGTCGCCCGCGTGTTAAAACTCCTTGGTGCTCATATCATCGATGCTGACCAATTGGGCCACCAAAGCTATGATCCAGGATCTCTCGAATGGAAACAAATCGTAGAGCGGTTCGGTTTGGATATCCTCAACAAGGATGAAACAATAAATCGCAACAAGCTAGCAGATATCGTTTTCGGCAATAAACAGGCGATGACGGTCCTGAACAATATCGTTCAACCTCGAATCCGGTCCATGGCTGAAAACAAAATTCATGCACTAAACAACACAAATGCTGATACAATAGTGGTGGAGGCCGCTCTCCTTATCGAGGCCGATTGGGGATCTTTAGTCGATCGGATATGGTCAATACAAAGCACCGTTAAAAGGGTCATCGAGAGGCTAGGACGTGACAGAGGGCTTTCAGAAAAACAAATCAGGGAACGTATGCGGTTTCAAATGACATCCAAAGAAATGTCTTCATTTGCTGATGTAATCATAAATAATAACGGATCCTTAAAACAGCTTGAACAACGGGTCCGATTTTTGTGGTGCAACCGCTACAAGTAATCCGACTAAGGAAAGAATGGCCAAAAATAACAACACTTTTTATAACCAGTTTACGATAGAAGAATATTATATAAATAAGGANCCTTTTTATCTGCCAGTAGCAGATGAAATNCANCTGTTCGAAGCTGCATATAACGGACAAATCCCAATTCTTCTGAAGGGNCCTACCGGAACCGGNAAAACTCGCTTTGTCGAATATATGGCCTGGAAATTAAGTCGTCCCCTTACGATAGTCAAAAATAATCAGGGCAAGGATTCTAACGCCAAAAATGGAATCCCCCTTGTAACAATTGCATGTCATGAGGATCTAACAGCAAGTGATTTAGTAGGCCGATACCTCCTGGACGCCGAGGGCACCCGTTGGATGGATGGACCTCTAGCTCGAGCTGTCAAATCTGGTGCAATATGTTATCTCGATGAAATCGTAGAAGCTAGAAAAGATACAACCGTACTTATACACCCACTAGCAGATCATCGAAGGACTCTTCCTGTAGAAAAACAAGGGATTGTGTTGGAGGCTAAGAAAGGATTCCAATTAGTAATTTCTTATAATCCTGGATATCAAAGNGCACTAAAGGATCTGAAAGAAAGNACTNGGCANAGATTCATNGCGATTGAATTTTCTCCGCCACCTCCGNCGGTAGAGGCTGAGATTATACGAAAAGAATCGGGATGCACTGCCGCTCACGCCAGATCTCTTGCAAAATTAGGAGAAAAGGTCCGCAATCTCCAGGATCATGGACTTAAAGAGGGGGCTAGTACTCGAATTTTGATTTATGCTGGCAAACTTATTTCTCAAGGTATCTCTCCCAAAAGAGCATGTCATGTATCAGTAGTTTGGGGAATAACCGACGACGCTGAAGTACAAAGAAGCGTCGAAGAAATAGTAACTGCTATTTTTGCTAACTAGGTCCAAATGATAGATAAAACTTTAGATCGATTACAACAGTTGTTATCATCAAAGGTCCCCACTTCCATGATATCTGAAAAGACCCGACCAGCGTCGGTCCTTGTCATCATTTATCAAAAAGACGGCGGATATTGCATACAATTGCAAAAGCGATCCAAGCTAGTGCAAAACCATAAGGGGGAAATATCTTTCCCAGGCGGCACACCAGAAAATCATGATTCTACATCGCTGGCTACAGCTTTGAGGGAAACCTATGAGGAGGTCGGCATACTATCTAAAGACATCTCTATTCTGGGCCAAATGGACGATGTTCTTACACAAACCGGATATCTGTTAAAAGTATTCGTCGGCACCATAACCTATCCTTATAAATTCCTCCCAAGCAAATCGGAGGTCGAGGAAATTCTTGAGGTGCCTATCGGGGAATTGGAGAACCCGCTCAATTGGAGAGAGGAAGTAAGGCTTATTGGACAAGATCTCATTAAATCCTATAGCTACGCTTATAAGTCCCACCTAATCTATGGCGCCACCGCCAAAATAATTACCCAGTTTTTACAATTAATTGAACAAACCTCCCCACATAAGGAGGCCTTATGCAACAGCCCCTAGATAAAGATCGTTTTGCAAACGCAGACGAACATCCAGCAAAACTGCAGGATTCGCTAAAAGAATCCAGGCAAATTCTTCAGGTGATTTTCGACCAAAATGAATTAGCCCTATGGGAAAACGAAGCCATGGCTATGGCGAACCATAGTACAAGATCCTGGGAAGCTACCGTGGAATTTGCTTCCTCAAGCACTCAAGTTGCAAAGCATCTTTCCTTTTCATCTTTTCTACAATGGGCTCGCAGTGGCTCCTATTTGACTAAGGATTCTGCCACACTTGGTGCAGCATACTTCAAAGTGGGACCAGAGGCGGTTAAACACATTCAACCCAATAATTTATCTCGCTGGGCCGCTCTAGGTCGTTCACTATATAAGGGAACCTGGAAATCGAGCACTCTTTCAGTAAGTTTTTTTGACCTAAGCCCGTCTTTATTAAAAGCCTTACCATTTCCTGACCTGGAAACATTTACCAACCTTATCGAAAGCCTTTCAGCAAGATCCTATGATCTTGCTGGTGAATGCCTAATAATAGGGAATGGCGTCCTCGGCTCCATGGGTCGAGAACGAAGTTCGTTTCTTATCCTTTGGCAAACACTGTCAGAAAATAGTTGGCGTGATATCAAAGGTGTTTTGGAAACATACGAATCTTCTGTTTCAGGCATTACCGAACCACTCAGAAATAGATTCCTGAGTCTTGCAAATATTCTCGCTATGCATGGAGCAAAAGACACTCCCCGTTTCTTAGCTCAAGGGGGATCTGCAATAGGAACCCTAAAAACCGTAGAACAAGAACACGTATTGGACCTCTGCGAGCGCCTTTTAAAACATTCCCCCATATCAGTAGCCGCCTTCCTTAACAATCTAACCCTTGTGATAAACAAGGTTTCTATGCCACAACTCGACTTTTGGTTTGATCACGGGATCGGAATCCTATCAGAAAACCCTGAAGGGGGGCTTGCCTATTTCAAACTCGAATCCAAGACATCAGAACAAATGCTTGAAGGGCTCTCTTCCAGCACTGCCCTGGAGGGAATTACTCATTTACTCCACCTTTATTGTTCAGCCCTTTCTGGTTCCGATATAGAAATAAAGGAAAGTTCCAATTTAGCAGAAAAAGGTTTAGGTTGGGTTTCTGCAGACATTGCCACCACAGAAGGAAAAAATGTTTATCTTCCGGCAATAGTAGATATTTTCCCAACAAAAAAGGGCAACTTCGATTGGTATAAAGTGGTATCAACCCATCAAACTGCACGGCTAGAATTTGGCAGTTTTGACTTTTCCTATGATCGCCCTTCAACACAATTTAATGATCTCCGCGCACCCCGGGGCCTCCCTTCATCAAGTTTTGCGGTAGTAGAAGAAGAGCAATGGATTACAGAGATAGGCCATTATTTTTCCCAATTCGATAATCGACGCATTGCCTTGGACCTATTCACTACCTTCGAAGATACCCGGTTGGGATTTCTTATCAAATACGAATACCCTGGAATCAAATCTTCTTACGCTTCTATCCAAAAGCACGCCGTCAGCTTACGACCCGAAACCAAGACCCTTCCCTTACAACAGGCAATCATGGAAATACTGGTGCAATTTAGCCTGGACGAATACACCAATCTGTTGGTGCCAAGAAAGTATTCCAAAGCAATCCGTGTCCTCGCTAAACTCCAACGATGCCTGCTAGATCCAATAGCCAAGATCGAAGATACCGCCGAGAGCGCACTTCGTGCCTATAAAATCATCGCCAAAATACCAAACGAACCGGATGACGATTGGAAAGAGGAGGATTTCGATTCAGATGACCAATTTTCAGACGACGAGCTTTCAGAAATTATAAAAGAGCTCGACGACATGAACTCCGAAGATTCTGCCCATGATATAGAATACGGGTCTCCGGAAGCCGTTGATTTCCGCGGAGACTTTAAGCCAGAACTAGTGCAAACCCTTAATAAATTGCGCGACGGAACAGGAATGTCTGGCGATGGCGACCAACAAGAATTAGACCAAGACAAACTCGAACAACTGCTGAAGGATAATCCAGAAATGTCCGAAGGCGATAATAAGGACATGGATTTTGCGGCCTTGTTCGCCCAAAACATGCTGCGACAGGCGGGCCTAACTCAAGCCACTTCCAACGCCGGTCAAGGATTTGGGGCAATGCAACACGTAGAGGAGAGTGGCGGAGAGCTGGATGCCAAAGAACCCAAAACTTATGTTTATAATGAGTGGGACTTCCGCGCGGGTGACTACAAACCCAAATGGTGCGTAGTACGAGAAAAAACTGTGGAGCAAGGAGAATCTACCTTCTTCAACGAGACAACCCAAAAATATGCCTCATTACTCCAGGATGTTCGTCGGCAATTCGAATTAGTGATGCCAGAAGGCTTTCGAAAGTTAAGAAGACAACCAGACGGAGACGACTTTGATTTTGATGCAGCCACGGAAGCTATGATAGACCGCCGATCTGGCATCACTCCATCAGAAAAAGTCTACTGGTTTCGAAATAAGCAAGAACGTGACGTATCTGTAGTGTTTTTGTTAGATATGAGCGCATCCACAGCGGAAGCTATAGACGAAGGTAAACCAATCAACAATGCCACAGACGCCCCTGAAGATCCCATAGAATATATGGTCTGGCTACGATCTCGGAGAGAGGGGCTTGTAAGACGTCAATACAAACGAATCATTGATTTAGAAAAAGAAGGAGTCGCGTTACTAATGCAAGCGCTAGAATCCATAGGTGATATTTATGGAATCTATGGATTTTCCGGATATGGTCGAGAAAACGTTGAATTTTACGTGATTAAGGATATTGAAGAATCATTGACCGATGGTGTGAAAAAACGGATCGACAAGATAAGTCCGCTTCATGCCACACGAATGGGCCCAGCAATACGTCACGCTACGACTAAACTTTCCCGTCAGGAAACTAAAACCAAAATCCTATTCCTCATTAGTGATGGTAGGCCCCAAGATAGAGGTTACAGCAGGGAAGGGGTGGAAAAGGAATACGCTGTACATGATACACATATGGCACTCGTAGAAGCTCGTCGATTGGGCATTATTCCTTTCTGCCTAACTGTTGATAAAACTGGCCATGATTACCTTAAAACAATGTGCGGAGACATGGAATACGAAGTTCTAGATGAAATATCTATGCTGCCTAATAGGCTCCCCCACCTTTATAGAAAACTCACTATTTAATAAATATCAGGCCCATGNCACTTTCAAATAGATCTACACTAAAATTCTCTTAGCACTCTCGTTAATTCAACCAAAATCTTGGCTACTGCTCGATTTTTTACAATGGGTCGTCTAGGAGGAAGTTTCATCGCAAAGTTTCTGTCCTTTCCATCCATAGAAATGGCTGCAAAAACTGTCCCCACGGGTTTACTTTCTTGCTTGCCCGGCCCAGCCACTCCTGTCACTCCAATCCCAATATCGGCCTTGAATTTTTTCCTTGCAGCTTTTGCCATTGCCAAAGCAGTTTCCGCACTAATTGCCCCATAACTACCTATAACATTAGCCGGAACCCCATTCTCNAGCTTGGAATCGACTCCATAACAAATTAGCCCGCCTTTGAAATAAGCCGAACTGCCTGGAACATCAGTCAATACACTAGAAAGCAGTCCACCTGTACACGACTCCATGGAAGCAATCGTAAGCCCTCTATCCCCTAAAGCCCTGCCTGCCATGCCTTCAGGTGTATCATCATCATAACCCCAGACGTTTGAACCTAATTTCTTGGCAATCCCTTCTTCAACGACTCCCATTAGATTTATGGCTTCTGCTTTTGTCGCAGCTCTACTTATTATCCTAAGATGAATCCCATCCTGTTTTGCATAAATTCCAAGGCTAGGGTTCTCTATCCCAAAGAAGCCAGCTACCAACTCAGCTACTTCAGCCTCTGAAAGATTTAATGTCTTAATGGTCTTGGTCAAGATTACAGATTTCTCAGTTCTCGCCTTTATCAACGGTAAAACTTCGTTTATCCAGATATTTTGCATTTCATCAGGCGGCCCAGGCATAGCTACAATTATTTTCTCGTTATGTTCGATAAACCATCCGGGTGCAGTGCCCATTTTGTTAGGGATACTGCGAGCTGAAGGTATAAGAACCGCTTGTTTGATATTCCGCTCAGGCATTTTCATATCCCTTACTTTAAACCAGCCCTCAAGCTCCTTTAGCAATTTCGAAGAGACGGTCATTTTCTCTCCCAGACACAACGCTATGGCCTCTCGTGTTAAATCATCTTGCGTAGGACCTAATCCCCCAGTTGTAAAAACATAGTCTGATCTATCTAAGGCNNTCGAAAAGCTTTCAGCTAGGTCCGATAGGTTATCTCCGATCTGCGTAACTCTCTCTACCGTTATCCCCAATAGAGACAATTCACCTGCGATATAGGGNGAATTAGTATCATANAGTTCTCCCATGAGAAGCTCGGTCCCTATCGCAAAGATCTCTCCCTTCAAAGTTTTTACGACCTCACTCGAATGTAATAGCTGGGAAAATTATATGCTACAACTTAGGAGGGTTCAACGAAGCTCGGCCCATGAAGCCTGTTACCCGATTAATCAATGGGAACTGAATTGTTTGAGGTTTCTTCCAAGGGATACGGCGGCTGTGTAATTAGTCTTGTAACCACATCTGCCCACGACGAATTAATTACATATGCGTTCTTCTTTCCTGCCAATTTAACATAGAATCCATCTCTTGCGGGTGTGGAATCACCAAGATAAATTTCTAGCACCAAACTACTTGCGTTACTAATCCCTACTTTCATGACCGGAGGATCGAGGCCAAACTCACCTAAGTCGAGTTCTTCTCCTTCAGGTCTGCTCACCGGCTTCTCTATTCCTGGAGATTCAAGAAGGAATACAATTCCACTCCATCTATCTGCATCCACATTTACATCATCCGTCGTTGAATCGCCCACTATAACCCACTGGTTATCCTGTTTACTGAATTTAACAGTAGTGCCTTTTCGTTCCATGGATATATTCAAAATATCGTTGCGAGCAATCGAATAAAGTCTCCCAATCGATTCGGTATCACTAGTATTACGCAATACCTGGGTTATACCAACAAGGGTTCCAACTATAACGACAAGGACCACCAGAAGAATAGTAAACCTAATATTCATGGCCTATGCACTATCTCCTGACCCACCAAATACCGATCCCTGCCAAAGCCATTAGAGATGGGAGTACAAACCAGCTCGTGTATCGAATTACGTCAAATTCGTTTGGTGTTGCCAATATCTCCCGTCTCGCTACTTGTTTTGGCCTTATGTTTATGAGGGAAACATCTCCCGTAAGATAATTTATAGAGTTTAGGAATAAGTCGCCATTGCTAGCATTATTAAAATGTTTATTCGTAACAAAATCAGAATCGCCGATAATGACTAATGAAGCAGGAATGGCACTGTTAGGATCAATAAATTTAGGACTTTTGTCGAGTGGCGCGAAGGCATCCTCTACCAATACGACCGTAGAAAACGTTCCCTGCCTGTCTAGATCGGAATCCGGCTTGCTGCGAGCCAAATCATCGACCAGCCAACTTCCGGACGAAGTTCTTGAAATCTCTATTACGTTTTGCTGCGGGAGTATTTGACCACCAACAACGACTGGGGGCATGGATGCCATGTCAAATTGAATGGCCGCTACTCCTGGGAAATAGGTTCTCTCTAGGCCCTTCGTAATGTCAATCTGCGTATTATGTTGTGTTACAAATGGCACCCTGGTGTCCGGCCTCAGGAAATCTTCTTCATCAATAATGTTTCCTTTACTTACGGTTACACCCCAATTGGATAAAAAGTCTATATAGCTTGAAGGTGCTCCTGGATCAATTAAAACTAAAAGTCTGCCACCGTCCTCCAAAAAATCCGTAAGTTCATCTACTTCGTCGTCCATTAAGTCCTTAACAGGGCCAGCTATGATGACTAGGGATGGAGCCACTTGATCCTGCTCAAGTGGCTGGTCTCCAGTCCTGCGAGGAACTATTTTCTTTTGGCTGAGATCCAGCGGCCTTACATCAAAGTTTTCTTTTGTCAGAGCATTAACAGCAGCAAATATTCCATCATCACTTGTTGGATCAACCACATCCCTCTCACCATGTCCTGTAAGAAAGTAGGCTGTTTTCTTTTCTTGCCCTGAAACAATTAGAAGCGGCGTAACAAAGTCTTGCTCAAGAGACGGATTCACATCAAAAATCGCGTCGCCAGTTTGTGGATTCCTTCCTCTGTATCTCGCTCCAAAAGCGACATCAAATGAATCCGAATCATTCACAAAGAAAGCGACTTGCCCCGGACTGGTTACACCATATTGCTTGGCTATATTAGGTTCTACATCCGGGTCCATGACCTCATATGAGAATTTATTCGAGCGGACAGAAAATTCCCGAAGCAGATTATCCACATCCTCCAAATAAGGGCGCTGGTCTACATCATTCCTATCGAAAAACGCTATTGCACTAACAGGAGTTTCCAAGTTGGCCAATACATCCAATGTCCTTGGGGCCAACGTGAATTGTCTGGTAGAAGTAACATCCCATCTGTTTGGATTATCCCAAAAAACAAAATTCAAAACCCCTATTAAAAGGAGAAAGCTTATGATCATTAGAAGGGTATTAGCACTGTATCTCCCTCTCCGGCCTGTTACGGATTTTGTAACCGCTCTCCGTGCAGCAATTCCAGCAAGGGAGACCACGACTGCTCCCAATATCAATATGGCCAACCCAAAGGTTTTAGCCTCTGATACGGTAACGATTAACACCAACCCTACCACCATCGCCAAAATGCCCATTAATGCAGATGTAGAGCCCACTGAACCGACCTCTTTCACATAAGCACGTATGCCTTCGAGCCGTTTCCCGTTATTGTGATTCTTGGGGCCTGATTTAGATGTCATATTCGTGTCATCTCCATCGACGGGTTTCTAGGTTTCTCACGGTTAGGAATAGAAAAACTCCCGTGACACTCAAATAATAAACCACGTTACTTGAGTCTATAACTCCTCTTACAAAATCCCCAAAATGTGTAGTGATCCCCAGTTGGGCAACCACTGTAGAAGCTACTCCTCCCACTTGATCAGCTCCTACTTCAAGAAAAGTCAGTAAAACCAAAATCCCTAAAGATACTACTGCAGATACAATTTGATTGCTTGTAAAAGACGACGCTAATAACCCGATGGCTATCGCAGTAGATCCGTACAATATTATCCCCAGATAACCACTAGCTAGAGTGCCTGGGTCAGGATTGCCTCTCCAACTTAACATCAATACATACCAAAGCGTCAAGGCCAGCGCGCCCAAGAAAAACGTCATGCTCGCTACAAATTTCCCCATGACAACTTCCCAGTCTCTCACTGGAGCAGTCAAAAGCAGCTCAAGTGTCCCAATCTTCTGTTCTTCAGCCAACATCCTCATAGTTAGCACAGGGGCTAACCAAGGAATAATAAAAATCGACATCTGACTGAAAAGATGCCTTAGACTAGCTTCTGGAAAGTTGGGTCCGCTCAAAGCAGAATCCACGCTTCTAACGAAAAAGTATCCAGTCAATGCGACAAAGATAAACCCAACGACATAGGCCATAGGGCTCGTAAAATATCCGCGTATTTCCTTCCATGCTATAAGCCACGTATTTCTCATGTCTTTAGGTTCTCCTCAGTAGTCAACTTAAGGAAAATTTCCTCTAGACTCATACTAAGTAATCGAATGCTTAAAAGAGCCCAATTATTGTTGACTATCGTCCTTGCTATGATCGGCCTAAGGTCTAATCCCTGTTTTGCCTGGATTCTATAGACATTACGATTTTTGCCAGCAGGCCTGGAGGTTACATCTATAATCCCTCGTATCTTCTTTAATACTTCCAGAATCTGGCTCCTTGGTCCTTCCACTTCTGCTTCAACCCTATCTACTCCCGCAAGTTTTGTGCCAAGGTCATCTGGGGTATCTTCTGCTACTATTTTCCCTTCATGAATTATCAGAACCCTATCACATAACATACTGACCTCAGGGAGAATATGTGTACTAAGGATTACNGTATGCCCACCAGCTANATCCTTTATAAGTTGCCTTGTTTCGACCACTTGTATTGGATCTATTCCGACCGTTGGTTCGTCTAATATTAGTACGTCGGGCTCATGTATAATGGCCTGAGCTATGCCAACTCTCTGTCGGAACCCCTTTGATAGCTTGCCAATAAATGTATCGTAATAATCTTCGAGCCTACATGCCTCGATAACATATCCCAATCGCTCGCGTACCTTTCCAGACTTCATTCCCCTAAGCTGACCCATAAATGAAAGGTATCCTTGGACAGTCATTTCTGTGTATAGCGGTACTGTCTCCGGCAAATAACCTATATGAGCACGCGCCTCTATAGATTGCCCAACCAAATCATATCCGGCTACAAGAGCTTCTCCGCTTGTGGGAGGTATAAAGCCAGTTAAAATACGCATCGTCGTGGTCTTCCCGGCTCCATTCGGTCCCAAAAAGCCTAGAATCTCCCCTTTCTTAATTGAGAAGTTTACTTTCTCAACTGCCAGAAAACTCCCATAATACTTGGTTANATTTCTAGCTTCTATCATGACCTGACTCGCCATCTTTTTTCACCGCTTTCATTCGAGATTAGGTTCTTCATGTCCCTATTGTCGAGACAATCCTGTGATGATATGCTAAGTAGCCACCATTTGCCAATACACTTGGACATGATTTAACACCAACTGTATGCCGAAGGAGCTTTCGTTGCACTTACTTATCGACGGTTCTTTCGGGGACATTAACAAAATGTACGACCAAGACGCACTAACAAGCTTTCTGCGTGAATACCCCTCAATTCTCGGAATGAATATCATACACGGCCCAGTCGTCCTCCCATACGCTGCCCCTAATCCCTTGGATTCCGGAATTTCAGGGTTCGTTGTTATAGCAGAAAGTCACATTAGCGTACACACGTTCCCTGAACGAAATTATATTAATATCGACATATTCTCCTGCAGGTCGTTCGATTCAGATAAGGCGATAAGCGACATAAAAGCATTTTTCTCTCTACAGACTATAAAAAGCTGGTTAGTAGAACGCGGCCTAGAATATCTGGATCAAAATCCAGACGTCCCAAGCAAGACCAATCAACTCGATACTGCCGTAAATACTAATTAAAGACTACTGTGACCAATTGTGACACGAATATGTGGGCCCCTCTAAATTTCCTTTCTTTATCTGCAAAAGAAGCTGAGCTAGAGACTGCTAAAGTAGTGTTAGTGCCAGTGCCATACGATAGCACTACCACATATAAAACTGGCACACGGGATGGACCCTTAGAATTACTTCGGGCTTCCGCCCACCTAGAAGATTTTGACCATGAACTAGGAATAGACGTGGCCTCAATCGGAATCCACACTACTCCATTTTTGGAACCGGTCCTTGCCAGTCCACAGGCAATGATCGACCGTATTCGTAAAACGGTGCAGCCATTCGTAGAACAAAAGAAAATCGTTGGATTATTGGGAGGAGATCACTCAATAACTCTCGGNTCAATCCAGGCATATCNAAGCTTGNATCCAAATTTGTCCGTTTTATATTTCGACGCTCATGGGGATCTAAGGGATAGTTACATGGGGTCCAAATGGGGGCATGCCAATGTAGCCCGTCGTATTTCTGAAATTTGCCCAGTAGTAGAAGTAGGCGTCCGAAGTATTAGTAAGGAAGAAATGGAATTTATAGAGAAATCAAACGTTCATGTTTTTTTTATGAATTCGGTCGATCCTGAGCCTCCGCCCCACCTCGATGTTCTAGCCGCCCTTTCATCCCCCAAGGTCTATATTAGTGTCGACTTAGATTGCCTTGACCCTTCTTTAATGCCTGCGGTAGGCACACCTGAACCGGGTGGTTTATCTTGGTCACAACTAACTGGTCTTATCGAAGCAATCAGCAAGCAAAGGGAAATTGTGGGGTTTGACATTGTCGAACTTAGTCCAGATTTAGGGCCATCATCGTGTTCATTTACTGCGGCCAAATTGGCATACAAAATGATTGCCTATGCCAACCTAACCAACATTTCTGGGCATTAATCATAACTACCATGGTGCGATGCAGCTAGAGGCATTGGTAGTGCTGTGCTAAAATACACCTAGCCGACAACAATAAATGAAAACAAAAACTGCACAAGATCATATCGTTTACTTGGACCACGCTGGTACCACTCCTCTGGACCCAGCAGTCCTAGATAGCATGTCACCATATCTCACGCATGTCTACGGAAACCCGTCCAGCATACATGCCATCGGCCAGCAAGCAAGAAAGGCACTCGATGAGTCGCGAGAGAAAATCGCTAGCGTGCTCAACTGCAGGCCCAACGAAATTGTCTTTACAAGCGGAGGGACAGAATCGGATAACGCTGCCTTAAAGGGAGTATCTGAGGCCCTCTACAATACTGGCACACATATCATCACTAGTACTATTGAGCATCATGCGGTCCTAAACACTTGCCAGCATCTAGAAGATGCCGGGTTAACTGTTAGCTATCTCCCCGTAAACAAATTTGGTCAGCTCACACCTGATCAAGTATTGAAGGCTGTTACCAACCAAACTTTCTTGATATCCATCATGCTTGCAAACAACGAAATCGGGTCTTTGCAGCCCATCTCCGAAATCGTGCGGGCTGTTAAGACAATAAGAGATGATCATTCCGGTCATGTAGTGTTCCACACTGATGCAGTCCAAGCCCCTGGTTACACCAACCTAAATGTAAAAGATTTGGGGGTCGATTTACTGAGTCTTTCATCTCATAAGTTTTATGGCCCCAAAGGCGTCGGTCTTTTGTACATAAAACGTGGAACCCCTTGGTTGCCCCAACAACTAGGTGGAAGCCAGGAGCGCGAACGCAGGTCCGGGACCGAAAATGTAGCTGGCATCGTCGGAATGGCTACAGCCTTGGAGTTAGCGGATCGTGATCGGAAAAAGATATCAGCCCATTGTCTCGAGTTAAGAATGCTTCTTATCAAAGGCATCCTTGAAACTATTCCTGGATCAGCCCTGAACGGTCATCCCAGTGACCGCCTCCCTAACAATGCCAATTTTTCCTTCGCTGGAGTAGAGGGAGAGCCGCTTTTAGTTGCGCTCGACCTTGCCGGCATATGTGCTTCAAGCGGAAGTGCGTGCTCGTCCGGATCCTTGGAACCGTCCCATGTCCTCTTGGCCTTAGGCCAGTCAGCAGATCAGGCAAGGGGAAGCCTACGATTCACACTTGGCAAAACCAACACGAAAAAAGACATAAAGGCCGTTTTAGATATTCTTCCAGGAATTGTGGAGCGACTCCGCAAAATGTCGTCTTTAAGTGTCGCCTAGGAGTAATTTTTTACATGCAAATAACCTTGTCCTCTAAGTTTACCAAATCGCCCGTAACAACTTGGTTGTCCTACTTGCTTATAACAGCCTCTTTTTTATTTAGTGCATGTTCAGGCGGGAGCAGTGCCCTAGGGAGACAATACCAAGCCGAGACTCTTTTTCTATTGCCGTTAGATATGGAGACTGTCCCGCACGTCTACTTCCAAGACGACGACGGGATAAATAAAGTTATCCTCCCAAGTAGAACTGGAAATGAGCTGTTGGTCCTGCACACCAAATTAGGAAATCATGCTGCTGAATCTACCACTCTAGATATTGAAGCAGAGCCAGCCGAAATTAGGACGGAGGATGGTACCAGCTTTCTTTCCTTGAATACACTTCAAGAAGCCACTCCTTCAACAACCTCCTTTACCGATAAGGACAAGTTCATCCCGTTCCTCCGAGGAAGACAAGAGGTTATTCGTGATTATCATCTGGATGGGTGGCTCGTCTTCGAAGTCCCTATAGACGCGACCTTTTCACTACTACGATGGGAGATTAGTGGTGACGTAATTCGTATCGATTTATAGGTTCAACTTTGTGTTGAATCCTGGTTTTGCCACCTTAAGTTTAATTACCCTGGAATCGCTTGCTAATATGGAACCCGAGAGGATTTCTTAACAAGCGACATTAATTGCAATAAACACCTGAGAAAATCATACAATGAAAATCGTGATTGCCCCACAATCTTTCAAAGGCGCCCTTACCGGAAAAATGGCCGCAAAAGCTATCGAACAGGGGGTGTGGAGCGTTTATCCTAAAGCCACCACTCTCCTTATGCCAATTGCCGATGGGGGAGATGGAACCCTCGATGTATTACATGACAACGAAATTATAGATCTTTTTTCGGCTACCGTGACTGGGCCGATGAACCAAACGACAACTGCAAAATGGGGTGTTCTGTCCGATCGCAGCACAGCCGTAATTGAACTCGCACAGGCGTCTGGCCTCACATTAGTTCCTCACCAAAAGAGAAATCCCCGCACAGCTACCTCGAAGGGAACGGGTGAACTATTTCGAACTGCCCTCGACAAGGGATATAGAAAGGTGATTGTCTTCCTTGGTGGCAGTGCTACAAACGATGCTGGTGCTGGATTGTTACATGCTTTGGGGGTGAGACTTTTAGACAAAAACGGCCAGGATCTCTCCTCTGGGGGAATGCACTTGATTAAGCTTGAAACCATTGACGTTACCAGGCTTGACCCTCGTTTAAAGGAGACTGATATCGTTGTCGCCACTGATGTCAGTAATCCTCTTTTAGGGCCTAATGGTGCTACGGCCATATACGGGCCACAAAAAGGCGCTTCGCCCAGTGTTGTGAAAGAACTGGAAGCTGCATTGACTCACTTTTCTAAGATCGTAAGAAGAGACCTGGGACGAGATATAGCAGAGTACCCAGGGGCCGGGGCTGCGGGGGGGGTCGGAGGCGCTCTTCTAGCCTTCACAAATAGTAGGATCCAGTCAGGCATAGATTTGATCTGTGACACACTCCATGTTGACGAGCATTTCCGAAACACTAATTTAGTAATTACTGGGGAGGGGAGAATCGACCAGTCCACTATTTTCAACAAAGCCCCTGTGGGTATTGCTCGACGAGCCAAGACTTTCGGAATCCCTGTTATCGCTCTAGCTGGTAGTCTTGGCAGCGGATATCGGGATGTATATTCTCACGGAATCGACGCTGTCTGCTGTATTTTAGATCGCCCTCTTTCTTTCAGAGAGAGTGTAGATCAAACCTATGAATTATTGTCCGCTGCAACGGAGAGAGCCCTCCGGTTATTTAAGACATCTGCTACCTCTTAACACTAAATGCCGGCTAAGGTCTAACCTGCTGAATAGTAAAACCGATACCGCCTGCCCTAGCCATAGAAACACCACCGCTTACACCAATAACAGGATCACACATTAGTCCACATATAATACCTGCAAGAATTGCAATTTTGGACCAATTATCCAGCTAAGCATTACTCTCCTTTTGCATAGATATTCCTTTGTTAGGTTGCGGCTTCAGCATAGAAACAACCACGACGATTCCCATTAGCCCTGCTGCTAAGCTGTAAGCAGTTCCTAGTCCTTTCGTAAACGCTAAACTAACCTCTGAAGTTATGCCAGCCACCATGGTTAAATCTGGGGCTACCCCAGCGCCATTCATTGTCGCTACTACGATAGCTGTAGCCATTGCAAGCCCAATAGTAGATGCTGTTTGTCTATTAAGGTTCACGAACGCCGATACTATGCCATAGCTTGAAGTTTCAACTGCCCCCATGATTGAACTATGATTTGTTGAATGAAACATGCCATTACCTAACCCCACTAAAATCAACCCAACTATCAACAAACCAAGGTGTGAACTACCGTCGACTCGCGAGATTGCCAACAAGCCACTACCTGTAAGAATCGGCCCCGCAATATTAAATGGCTTCCAACCAAACCGATCGGATAACCGGCCTGCTATCGCTCCCATAAATGCCATAGCCCCAGCACTGGAGACCAAAACCAACCCCCCTTGTGACGGTTCAATCCCACGAACATTTTGGAGATAAAACGGCAACAGAAACCATAAAGATGCGGTACTAAAGAAGGCTATAAAGCCCGCCAAAATTCCCATTGAAAAAACTCTGTTGTTGAAAAGAGTTAGATCTAATATAGGAACTGCAGCTCGTCTTTCCGATAACAGAAATCCAACGGCCAAAGCCAGAGAAACTACAAAGCCCGTGATTATAATAAAAGATGTCCACCCTAGGGAATTTCCAAAGGTAATCGTCAACAAAAACGTTAGCAAAGTTAAGGCCGAAAATATCGCCCCCGCCCAATCATAGGCTCCTCCAGCTCTTTTAGAATTGCCGGGTGAGAGTTGCAGGCGATCTAGCACTAAGAGCGCAGCTGCCAATGCAAATAAACCGATAATCGGATTTAGGAAAAAAACCGACCTCCATCCCCAGACCCCAACCAAAATACCTCCAAACACGGGACCAAACATCGACCCCACCCCAACAATAGTCATGTGGGCTCCCAGAACCTTGCCTCGTTCTGTTCTCGGAAAGACAGTTGTCAAAATTGCCATTCCGTTAGCCATTATCATCGCCGACCCGACAGCAGAAACAACCCGTAGGCCAATAACCATTGGTACACTATTGCCAAAGCCAGCCAATCCCGCAGCTGTAGCAAAGATCACAAATCCCACAACATAGGTTTCTTTACGACCAAACCGATCAGCCAAATAGCCAGCAGGTAACAAAAAAATGCTGACAGACAGTGCATAACCAAGGGAAATCCACTGGACTCTAGAAAGATCGGTCTTGAACTCGGCCGCTATCGTAGGCATTGCCATATTTATGCTACCGTGGTCAACCACCGCCATGAACGTGCCCAAACCAACGGTAAAAAAAACCAACCATTTGTAGTTGGCTGTCTGTTTCACTCGCATATCATCATTTGACGTTTTCTGGTTTGGAGTAGGGTATTAAGCAATTGAGTCGACTCTCAAACTTTCGACTTTCGTGCCTTTCCAGCAATCGGCCTAGGGCTATTTGCCACTAACCATATTAGGGAAAGTGGAGATCTAACTGATTTATTAGATACGTGGGAGGACTAATACTAGCAGCTTGGAATGCAACCGTCTCGACGGCCGGAATTGGGGTTCCATTAATTAACGCTTCAAAAACAATCGTGCTACCAAAATAGCCTACAGAAGGCGGGCCTACTGTAAGACTGTATTTGCCGTTTTCGACCACTGCAAATTGTGTCTGGAAAGTTGCTACAGTCGCAAAGATCTCCATACCGTCTGGAGCTGCACTCCCCCCGATATATACATTCCCCAAAAATGTATTTGGGAAGGGCGGAGCATTTGAAGCGTCGGTTGATGCTATTCTAGTTGGCGTAGGCCTTAAAGTAGGTATAGGGGTGGGCGTAGGAGTGGGCGTAGGCAAAGGAATAGGAGTGGCAGTTGGTGTTGGTGTCGGTGCTGCTGTCGGTGCTGCTGTCGGCGCTTGTGTCGGCGCTGCTGTTGGTGCTACTGTCGGTGCTGCTGTCGGCGCTTGTGTCGGCGCTGCTGTCGGCGCTGGTTCTGGAGCTGCTGTCGCTACTGGTTCTGGAGCTTTAGTAGTTGGGGTGGGGGTAGCAACATAGATATAAATTTTCTCTACAATCTTTTCGATGATAATAGGGGTTGGGGTAGGCGAAGGAGTTGATGTTGCAGTTGGTATAGGGATGGAAGTAGCTGTGGGAGCCGGATCAGCTTGATCCTGAATTTTTTCGTCCCCTCCACACATAACAAAACCTAGGACACCCACCAAAAGGCCGAAGAGACAAATTAGTTTTCTGTAGTTCAACATTATCATTTGTAGTTCCATGTTCCCGGATCGGGTTTTAAGTATATTAAACAATTGCTCCACGTTTCTAGACAAATTGGACGAAGTTCCAGCGATTTACATAACCCATTCAATTTTATCATTGCTTTGCTGAGACGTCGTTCCTTATTTGCGCAGGGGGTAGTTTAACCACGATATAATATCGCTTAACACATAATAAGCACTAAGCCGAGTCGGATCATCCCCAATAGTCTCAGCTTTTTCTATTACGTTATTCATTTGATCGACAACCCTCGGACCAATTTCAAGCAACCCTTCGCTGCCTGATGCCGCCCATTTCGCCAATATATATCTCGTTAATGCCCCTACAGAAATGTTCGTCGCCCGACTCATTCGATCTATGGTAATCATCGGATCAACTTTAGAATAGGTTGCCACTTCTGCTTTAAAGTTGGCATGTTGATCATTAGCTTCCCAGATGTCATCGTATTCTTCCAAAGCAATTTGCCGAGATATCACTTTTACCTCCAAGATCATTTCTGTGAGACACAACCCCATGGCTCTCTTGTACCAATGTCTTTTCTCAAACACTGGCGAACAACCAATACTAATGCCATGAATTATTATATGATGTTTGGAATATCAATCCCATATACGGAGAACTTGCATGATAGTTATTAACCCTAGCGTTGACATATTGGATCCAGCCGTAATTGAATCTTATTGGAAAATCGCCCCAGCCTCCTTAGGGCATGCGCTGGATTCGGGGCTGGACTCGTCCATAAATGCTGTTTGGAAGCCCGTAAAGTTGGTTGGCCGCGCACTGACCGTACAAGCCTATCCTCAAATTGATTCAGCAGTATCAGAAGCATTAAACATCGCTCAAAAGGGCGATGTTTTGGTCATGAACCGCTTCGGAGAGTCTAGAATCGCCAATTGGGGGGAGTTTGCTGCCATAGGGGCTCTTGAAGTTGGAATAATCGGAGTGGTAACTGACGGGCCGGCGACAGACCAAATGGCTCTCCGCCAATTAAAATTCCCAACCTTTTCTCGTGGAACGTCAGCCGTTACCATTAAGAGAACCGGAATCGCCGAGGGCGGGGTGAATGTGCCGGTAATAGTTGGCGGTGTGGTAATTGCTCCAGGAGATCTAATTTTAGCGGATGAAGACGGGGTGATTACAGCAACCCCAGAACAAGCATCTCTACTTTTGCCTTTCTGTCAGGAAATGGAGGCTCGGGAGATTTGGATGCGAAAGGAATTAAAATCTGGCGGAAATTTATTGGATCTCAGAAAAGCATGGCCTCTACCAATCCCTCCCAACAGAACTTGATTCATCGAGTGTCACGATGAACGGCTCCTCCTTTAACAACCAACTTGATGTTCTTCTTAGATTTAAGTACGCCGATGTCCTTAAGAGGATCTCCTTTGACTGCTAGTAAATCCGCCAGTTTTCCTTTTTCTATAGTCCCTATATCCTTCTCCCAACCAAGACACTGAGCAGCTATTCCTGTTGCTGCTAAAAGCGCTTGTTTCGTATCCAACCCTGCCTCATTGACCAAGCATTCCAGTTCCCCCGCGTTGGAGGGATGTCCCCATCCTCCTGCATCCGTCCCAGCCACTACTTTAACTCCTGCATCCTGAGCTTGTTGAACGCTTTGTATATGGTCATTGTAGAGTGTTCTAGCTCGGATTTTTACTTCCTCTCTAAGATTATCGCGATGAAAAACATAAACCAAAAGGGTTGGAACATAATAAATGTTTTGACCAGCCATTATGGAAAACAGATCTGGATCCTTATTTAAATATGTACCATGCTCTATACTATCAACGCCAGCCTCTACGGCTTGACGCAACCCGGGCCCACCTAGTGCATGGCACATGACACGTCTTCCTTGCTTATGGGCCTCATCAACTAATGCCTCGAGTTCATCTTTATTGAACTCTCTATCAAGGGGACCATGTCCATCTCTAGAACTAGCCCCCCCGGTACTTGCGCACTTTATTACATCGGCGCCCAGACGACACATTTCTCTGACCTTCGTCCTCACCGCAGTTGGGCCGTCTGCAACGCCGCTTGGCAAACTCAAGCTTGTTGGTCTAGGACAACAATGAAATGACGGCGTTCTAATATCGGACAATCCCCCGGTTGGAGAAATCAGGCTAAGAGAAAGGGACAACCTGGGGCCGGGAATTAGGCCTTCAGAGACAGCCCGTTTGAAGCCAATATCAAGCCCTCCTCCGTCCCGAACCGCAGTATAGCCCATATCCAACACATCCTCTAAAACTTTAGCGGTCCTTAGGTGCCTATAGCTGTTTGGGGCATCTAGTTCCCAGCGGTCCATAAGATCATAGTGATTGTGGCCGAGATGATCATGGACATCAATAAGTCCAGGCAGCAAGGTCAATCCTTTCAAATCAAACACTTCAGCTTCAGCTGGAAAGCTGATAGATGGCGCGGCTCCTACATCCAAAATACGGTCATTTTCTACGATAACAACCGCATTTTCCAAAGACTCGCCGCCGGTGCCATCGAACAACGTTGCCCCGGTCAATACTTTCATATATCGCTACCTCTCAGTCAACTAACCCAAACTTAGAGATGAGATACAGCACTGTCAAGCACTATTACTTCGTAGGTCCAGAAACCCCCTCCTTTAAGCGCAGCAATCTATACGGTATAATTACCCCTAATCTAGAATNCTGAGGTATATCCNGTGCGTATTCTTTTCCTGGAAGATGTTACAAACGTCGCATTNGCCGGCGAGATCAAAGAAGTNAAAAGCGGCTTTGCCCGGAATTATCTNCTTCCCAAGGGNCTGGCTACAATTGCTACGNCTGACCAGATCCGAAGAATNGAAAAGATTCAAAAAATAGCTGAAGAAAAGCGTTCAGTCCANACAAAAGANGCCACATCNATAGCNGGNAAAATTGANGGNNCCGTTCTATCTTTGTCCGGACGAGTCGGACCTACAGGCCAATATTATGGATCTATCTCNGTTGCCGCAATATTAGAGCACCTAAAGGAATCCACAGGACAAACCGTGGAAAGACGCATGGTGGAACTCAACGAGTCTATTAAACAACCGGGTTCATATGAGATAAACATCCAACTTCTTCAGGACGTTTCTGCCTCTATCAAAGTTATGGCCACCGCGGAAGGCAAAGAAGATCTTCCCTTCGACGAAGATCTTCCTAATGTGGCAGAGATTTACGAATCCGATAACGAAGAGATTGCCTTAACCCCGGAAGCAAATGATGATGACGTTCCATTGGCCTCTTCTGACAAACCTGCAGCTATNGATGAAGAGTCGGATGAAACCAAANCCNCTGCAGGAGAGTAAGCCAGCAAACCAAGAAAACCCAATTTCAGGTCCCTAAATCAACTGCCTGGAAAACATAATCTTGTGACCTTAAAAAGGTATCACTTACGGTTGAGAACAAGGGATTAGCCGTGGCTGGAGGGCCGTGTACCAAGAACGATTACAACCTCACGACATCGAAGCGGAAGAAGCAGTGATTGGGTCACTCCTCATCGACCCTGACGCCCTATTAAAGGCGCTCCCAATTCTCAAGCCAGAAGATTTTTATCGAGAACGTAATTCATTTTGCTATCAAGCCTGCTTACGCCTCTTTCAACGAGACGAGGCTATTAATCAAGTTACGGTTACACATGATCTTAACCTACAAGAACGCCTAGATATCATAGGAGGAGCAGCATATCTAAGCCATCTCGTTTCTTCTGTGCCGACATCATTGCATATAGAACATTACGCCCGGATCGTCTCCAGAACTGCCACTATGCGCCGATTAATCAACGCAGCATCCCAAATATCGGTTCTCGGCTATGATGGGACTGCAGATGAAGACAGCACGNTATCCCACGCGGAAGACCTCCTTTTCAAAGTACGATCGAGTCAGTCCTCTAGAGAATTTGTTTCCATCAGGGAAGTACTAGATCAGTTCCTCGAAGATCGTTCCTCCTTAACGGAGCCTTCAGATTCCGCCTCAACACAAATCATGTCTGGATATGACCAACTTGATGACCTGCTCGGAGGCCTTCAGCCATCAGATCTTCTAATCCTAGCCGCCCGTCCTAGTGTTGGGAAAAGTACGCTGGCAGTGAACATCGCCATAAATGCTGCCAAAGAAGGAAATTCCGTTGGTATCTTTAGCTTGGAGATGAGTAGAGAACAACTTGGAATGCGGGTTCTTGCTGGAGAATCCGGAGTAGATTCCCATAGATTAAGACGTCATCTTTATTCGGAATCAGAGGAGCAAAAAATCATCGACTCTGTCGGCGGTCTTTCCGAACTCAACATTTTCATTGACGATACCCCCCTTCAGGGAATAATGGAAATGCGAAGTAAGGCTAGGCGATTATATATGGAACGCAATATAGACCTTCTGGTCGTCGACTACCTCCAACTTATTGCCTCGGAAAATAGTCGTAACGTGAACCGAGTTCAAGAAATCAGTGCTATCTCACGGGCACTAAAGGGAATGGCCAGAGACCTGAACATCCCAGTGATAGCCGTCTCTCAATTGAGTCGAGCCGTTGAAATGCGCCCTTCACATAGACCTCAACTCTCTGACCTTAGGGAAAGTGGTAGCATAGAACAGGATGCGGATATCGTCATGTTTATTTATCGTGAGGACCTTTATACTACAGAGGCCGAATGGTACCAANGGTTNCCGGATGGACGCCCTTATCCACGNAATATAGCTGAATTAATTATCGCGAAGCATCGTCACGGGCCAATTGGGGATTTAAAGCTTTTATTCCGCAGCCAACTACTCCGGTTTGATCCTGCCCCTATAGATGTAGAATACGCTGGTTCAACATGAAATCTTTAATGTTTCCCTCNGGAACAAGCTTTACCCCGATACCAAACCCCCTCCTTGGGCCTCTGTTAACATCCATAGAAGATATAAACGAATTGAAATGTATCTTGCGGTGCTTATGGCATATCCATAAAAAGAAGGGTCCTGCCAGAATCGTATCTCTTACAGAATTAACCAATGACCCTATTCTATCCTCTCTCCTCTCTCCCAATGAGATCCAATCAGCAATGGAAGCCGCTACACGCAAAGGCATCTTTGCTAAAGGCCTACTATCATCTACACGTCAACCTGAGCCACTTTTTGCACTGAATACCGCCAAGGATCGCCAATCTCTAGAAAAAACTTTGTCTAAGGAGGAGTCTTTTGAGCCTATCATCGGCAACGACTCCCTATTAGACACGCCTGGTCTACCTCAAAAAAATATCTTTTTCTTATACGAAACCAATATCGGCATGATATCGCCGCTTATAGCAGAAGATTTGATGGAAGCAGAGAAACAATATCCCTGGCAGTGGATACAGGAAGCATTCAAGATTTCTGTCGGACTCAACAAAAGAAACTGGAGATATATCTCCTCAATTTTAGATCGCTGGAGTAAAGAGGGCAAAAATGGTGGAAAGCCTAGGAGACATTCTGAAGAAGATGACCGCAAACGCTTCATCAAGGAATACAACACCAGGAGAGGACAAATCCCAAGNCAACAGTGAGNTCACAAGCCTCTGTTCAATTTGTGGAGACCTCGGATGGGTTAGACATAAGGTTTCGGTAAATCACCCGGATTTCGGAGAGCTCTATCCTTGTCGATGCCAAAAGCCGGAGAACCTTCCACAACGGAGGCAAATACTAGCAGAGTACAGCGGGCTCCCTAGCGACATGATGGAACGTATGACCTTTGAGGCATTCGACCCGGCGGGAAATGCGGCTGATAGAGAAGATCGATTTAGCCTTGAGCACGCCCTTACAGCAGCAAAAACCTTCGTTCGCTATCCAGATGGATGGCTCCTTCTTGCAGGCCCCCACGGATGCGGAAAAACACATCTATCCGCCGCCATTATTGGCGAGAGCATTCGTGCCGGGCAAGTGGCTTTCTTCGCATTCGTCCCCGATCTACTCGACCATCTCCGCTCCACGTTTAGTCCCCATAGCTCCATTGAATACGATCATCTTTTTGAGCAGGTTAAGTCAATTCCACTACTAGTTCTTGATGATCTCGGCGCTGAGAGTGGAACACAATGGGCACAAGAAAAACTCTACCAGCTATTCGTCCATCGACACAATCGTAGATTGCCAACAGTTATCAATACATATCTGCCCATGAAAGAATTAGAACACGCACATCCACGCGTAGCTTCGCGCCTTAAAGACACTGCCCTCGTAAATTGGATCCCTATAAGCGCCCCCGATTTCCGGGATTCGCTGGCTCCTAATCCTCATTTCACTAAAAACCCCAAAGCAAAACCAAGGTAATCGTTCTGGATTATGCCGCCTATTTAAGGTGAGCGAAAATTAATACGTTATCAAAGAATATATATCATAGTTAGACAGGTTTTTCCGACCATCCAGAAAACCAAGTTCAATTAAAAATGCGAGGCCTGATACCCTCGCTCCCATCTTGTCTACAAGCCTACAAGCAGCCCCAACCGTACCCCCTGTTGCCAAAACATCATCGACAATTACTACTTCCTGACCGGTTAAAATCCCGTCTTTATGAATTTCTAGCGTATCAGTTCCGTATTCGAGTGAATACGTTACAGACGTGGTACTAGATGGTAGTTTTCCTTCCTTGCGGATTGGAACAAGTGGTTTCTGAAGACGATATGCCAACGCTGCACCAAAGAAAAACCCGCGGGCTTCTATAGACAAAATCGCGTCGGTTCGTTTCGACCCTAAAAAGTCTGCGATTTCATCTACTGCGTAGCAAAAGGATTGTGGGTTTTGCAGTAACGGCGTAATGTCTTTAAAAACGATCCCTTGCTTTGGAAAATCCGGTATTTCTCTAATATACGACTTTAAATCCATTGAGGCCTCCGGTCTGACATTATATCGGAACGTATCAAGAATACCTTAATTGCTGGCTTTAATCTCCGGAATCCTTCCTACCTACAATTTGCTTAGAAATGGCCTGCTCCCTACAATAATCACAGGCTTGATCAAGTAAATGAACAAAATAGCAATTATGGGAGCTGGGGCAGTTGGTTCGTACTTTGGCGCCTTTTTGACCCGTGCAGGCGAAGATATCACACTCATAGATATGTGGGATAAGAACGTTGCCGCCATAAAAACAGATGGTATCACAGTGACGGGTAGTCAGGGTCCTTTTACCCAATCAGCCAAGGCTTTACATCTACATGAAGTCCAACATGAAAACCGCCTCTTCGATATAGTTCTCCTTGCAGTAAAATCCTATGACACTCTGTGGGCAACCGAATTTATAAAGGCACACTTGGCGCCAGATGGCTTCGTAGTTTCATGTCAAAACGGCATCAATGACTACGCCGTAGCCTCAATAGTAGGGCAGCATCGAACCTTAGGGTGTGTAATGTCCGTAATAGAGGTAGGGCTTTTAGATTCTGGCCATGTTACCCGAGGAGGACCCCCTGGTAGAAACCGTGGCCATTACGTCTTCCGTGTAGGGGAATTATGCGGCCCCATATCACCGCGGGTTACTCGTATTGTTGAGCTCTTAGAACACATAGATGCCGCTCGAGGCACGTCAAACCTGCTAGGGGAACGCTGGGCTAAACTTGCTGCCAATTGCATGAGCAATCCCACAGGAGCAATGTCCGGCCTGGGATCGAACGGGCAGGCCAATAGCGCAGATGCCCGTCGCCTAAGGATATATACGATAAACGAAGTAGTGACTATAGCTAAATCCCACGATATAGCCATAGCCCCTGTGATGGGGACTTCTCCCGATACTTGGCTTAATGTCGCCGATGTTAATATATATCAAAAGTTAGATGCTAAATTTAGCATCGCTGGTCCTGTCGATTGGCATGCTTCAATGGGACAAGACATTTCAAAAGGCCGTAAAACCGAGAACGATTTTTTTAGTCTTTACGTCTCGCGAAGAGGCTCTGAGATGGGCATCGATACCCCAATCTCAGATGCGACATGGGAGATGATGAGAAAAATTGAACGAAAACAGTTGCTCCCCAATCCCATTCACATAACCTCCGTGCTTAAAAAATCCGGAATCCTCCGGGAAAATAACTAACATAACTATATTGGCCTACCCTACTCTTCAACCAATTTCTGTTCTCATATTCCCTGATCTACTGCCTAGTCTTTTTATTTATTTTAACCGCGTTCTTATATTTTTATTCAAAAATATATCCCGGGTACAAACAAAAGTGGTATAATAAGGGCCTTAGCACCGTAATATTTGATTCACCCTACTAACCAACTAAAGTCTGGGAGCCGCACTATACATGGCCACTGAAATACAATCTACATATACTGCGAAAGATATCGTTGTCCTTGAGGGATTAGAAGCCGTCCGTAAACGACCCGGTATGTACATAGGTTCTACAGATCAGCGTGGACTACATCACTTGATCTATGAAATAGTCGATAACGCAGTAGATGAGGCCATGGCAGGATTTTGCACCAAAGTCTTAATTGAGCTTAACTCAAATGGTTCCGTTAGTGTCGTAGATGATGGGAGAGGAATTCCAGTAGACGTTCATCCGACCACCAAAAAGTCTGCACTCGACACCGTGATGACTACTCTACACGCTGGTGGTAAGTTTGGTGGAGGAGCATACAAAGTCTCTGGAGGGCTTCATGGAGTCGGCGCATCAGTAGTGAATGCTCTCTCCTCAGAGCTGGATATCGACGTTCGCCGCGATGGATATACACACCATATGAAATATTCTCGTGGTAAGGCCCTGACCGACCTGGAATCCACCGCCGTAATGGACGGAGGTACAGGAACCTCTATCACATTTCTTCCCGACGCAGAAATTTTCGACGGCTTTAACTATGATTTTGGCATGATATCCGACCACTTTAAGCAAGTTGCCTATCTAAACCGCGGCCTTAATATCAAATTTATCTCTCATTTTCATAACGATCACCGCAGTGGAGATGTTGAACGATCGTATTATTTTGATGGTGGCCTTAGAGACTTCGTCAAGAACCTGAACAAGGGCCGTCGTACCCTACAATCAGAACCATTTTATTTCACCAAAACAGTTGATGACACCCTGGTTGAAGCTGCGCTGCAATATAACGATAGCTATCACGAGTCCATATATTCTTTTGCTAACTGCATAAAGACAGAAGAGGGGGGAACACATCTAACCGGCTTCAGATCCGGCCTCACTCGAGTAATCAATGACTATGGAAGAAAACAAAAACTACTAAAGGACGATAAAACCAATTTAACTGGCGAAGATGTCAGAGAAGGCCTTACTGCCATTGTCAGCGTCAAGCTCACAGACCCTCAATTTGAAGGACAAACCAAGACGAAGCTAGGAAACGCAGAGGTGCGCAACCAGGTAGAATCTTCCTTGGCTACGGCAATAGGACAATACTTGGAAGAACACCCGCTCGACGCCAAACGGATTATAGAAAAGTGCACCACAGCCCAGCGGGCTCGCGACGCAGCCCGGAAAGCCCGTGAGCTTGTTCTTAGAAAGAACGCCATGGATGGCAGTTCGTTACCTGGCAAATTGGCAGACTGTGCTGAAAGAAACCCCTCCCGATCAGAACTTTTTATTGTAGAAGGGGAATCGGCTGGTGGATCCGCTAAAATGGGACGCGATCGGCATTTTCAGGCTATTCTCCCGATAAAAGGAAAGATCCTTAATGTTGAGAAGGCTACTGAAGAAAGAGTGCTTGGCCACGAAGAAATTAGAGCACTCATAACAGCAATTGGTTCAAACGAAGGCGACGACTTTAATCTGGAAAAGCTCCGATACCACAAAGTAATCATTATGACAGACGCGGACGTCGATGGTTCTCATATTCGCACCCTCCTGTTAACCTATTTTTTCCGTCGCATGCCTCACCTACTATTCGGAGGATATCTCTACATCGCACAACCACCTTTATATAGGGTATCAGCCGGGAAAACGGCTTCATATGCTTACTCTGAAGGAGAACGGGAAGATATACTGACCTCGCTAAACGGTCGCAGAGGGATTAATATCCAACGCTACAAGGGCCTTGGTGAAATGAATGCCGACCAACTCTGGGAGACCACCATGGATCCTGGAACCAGAAAGCTCTTGAGAATCAAAGTGGAGGATGGATCAGGCGATATTAGGGCCGACGAATTGTTCACCACACTAATGGGGGAAAACGTGGAGCCCCGAAAGAAATTTATCCTTGCACATGCCCGTAGTGTTCAGAACATTGACGTCTAAAACGAGTTGTCTGGTACATGTCCACAAATAGAATTTCGGACACTACTCCAGGCGATGAGATTTTCCCCCAATTCACGGGCTTATATGCATTAGTAGCGTCAGAAGTGTCTGGCCTATCTGATACCCACCTGGATTGGTCATCATCCACATGGGAATGGTCGAAATGGAGCATCAAACAACAAGTAAGTCATATGGGGTCATTTCTGCCAGGGTGGCTTCTTAGGCGTTGGGGAAATCAACTATTTCCTGACGGATTGCAAGATTTGGGACAGCTCGCAGAGTATAAAAAATCAGACAAAGGCTGGTGGCTCGACGAAGAACGTTACCCCAACCTTTCGGATCTCCTACAAAAACTGCAAGATGGCTTGAATCTTGCACAACAAATCCTATCAACAGAAACCCTGGGATCGCTTAGGACAAAAGAAGAGCCTCGCCCGGATACCCCTCCTCATTGGGCCTGGTTTGCAGATGCACATCCAACAGGAATTCGATGGCACGAATCCATCCCTAATTTTACTTATATAAGCCTTGAGGCAACCTTCCGTCATCTCTACTTCGAAGTGATCACGCATCTCTACAATATCCAACGGATAAAGAAAGCACAGAACCTTCATACCGTCGTTATCGTCCCAATGGAGGGATATCTAGCTTTACCCAACTGGGATAGAAGTGAGCCTTAAGTGTCGGACGCCACTATCTTAATTCGGCCATCACTAGTTGTCTCTAATAGCGCCTCGAAGCAATAACCTCTCTGCGTAAATAGTTCACGTCCACTACCATCGCGATCTAGAATTACAGATATCTTTTCTACGGTGCAGCCCATGTCTTCTACCGCTTTAATAGCCATAAGCAACGAACCACCCGTTGTGCACGTATCATCCACAATCGCCACGGGGGATTGCCCTTTTAGTGGCCCTTCAATTAGTTTTTGTGTCCCGTGTCCTTTAGACTCTTTCCTGACTATAAAACCAGATATTGGTTTACCTTTAATATAACTAATTAATGAAACCGCTGTTACAATTGGATCAGCAGCAAGAGTAGGCCCCCCAACCGCTACCACATTCGTATTGTGGATCAGGCTATAAAATGCTTTTCCGGTAAGCATAGCACCTTCAGGATCCAGAGTAAGCCGGCGTCCGTCAAAATAGTATTTACTTTTAATCCCAGAAGAGAGTGTAAAATCTCCCCGTAGAAGGGCTCCTTTCTCCTCTGCCAATTCCAACATTCTACTTGTGATATCTCTCAGGCGATCACTCATCTGTATAAAGCCTTTCCTCTATTATGTATTCAACTACTTTATCTGGCACGTTGCCTTCCAACGGCCTATTGTTTCTGATCATATCCCGGATAGCACTACTGCTAATCGCTATATTAACCGAATTTTTCTCTATAATCTTATCTTTCCTCTTTTCAAAAACTGGATTCAAAAGAATATTCGCTATATTCTCCGTAACAGCCCTAGTAAAAACCACCAAATACGATAGGTCAAGAACTTCCCTTGGTTTTTTCCAATCTGCAAACCTATATAGGGCATCTGAGCCCATGAGAAAGTATATTCGTGTTTGGTCTCCATATTCTTTCCTTATCAATTCTAGTGTGTCGATTGTATATGATGGACCAAACCGATTTGTCTCTAAAGTAGATATTTCAAATAATGGATTGTCACTCAAAGCGAGGCGCAGCATATTAATCCGATGTAGGCCTAGTGTAATGTTGGTGTTTGCTTTCATCCAAGGAACACCAGTAGGAACGAATATGACCTTCTCCAATTCTAAGTCTGATATAGCTCTCTCGGCCATTACTAAGTGAGCTATATGTACAGGGTCAAATGTTCCACCCAGTATGCCTATTTTTCGACTATTCCCATTCAAACTCTATATCTCCTATTCTTACCAGACTTCCAACTGTGATCCCTTCTCTTACCAAGAGTCGCTCCACCCCTAACCTCTCCATTACCTTCCAAAGTTGCAATCGTGCCCTAAAGTCTTTTAGATCGGCCATTTTTGCTAGTCGTTCTAGCTGCTCAGATTCAATTACGAATGTTCCACGCTCTTTCCATACCCTGATGGTCCTCCTAGTTGGCCTTGGATATAAAATGGTTAATTCATCATTCTCAACGATAATTCTATCGCCCACATTTTCCAGTACTTTGAATGTAGTTGCTATTAACTCTTCAATCCCCTCACCTGTAACCGCAGACACATAACAAACTGTCATACCCAAACCATCAATCTGTTTCTTTAGATCCCTGATTGTACTATTGATAGTTACCAGATCCATCTTGTTTACTACCAATATCTGATTCCTACCTGACAAATCCATGTGATATTGTTTAAGCTCTCTGTTTATCTTTTCCACATTCCCTAATAACTCATTACTACTTCCGTCTAATACGTGCCATAAAATTCTTGTCCTTTCAGCATGTCTCAGGAATTTTTGCCCTAAACCAACACCCTTATGCGCCCCTTCTATCAATCCTGGAATTTCGACCAACAAAAATGTCTTAAACCCCTTTTCGACCACCCCCAAAATAGGCTCTAGTGTTGTAAATGGATAATCAGATATTTTAGGTTTGGCTGAAGAACATGCAGAAAGCAAAGTAGACTTCCCGGCATTAGGCATCCCAACTATTCCTACGTCAGCCAGTATTTTAAGCTCGAGTTCCACATGCATTTCGGTTCCATCCATACCTGATTCAGCCAATAGGGGTCCTCTATTTATAGAATTAGCGAATTTCTTATTTCCTTTACCTCCCTTTCCCCCAGGGATCAGTTTTTTAGGTATCTCATCAATAATATCTAATACAAGCTTCTTTTCTGACTCTATAGGTAAAGACCACACAGATGTTCCTAATGGAACCTTTATGAATATATTTTTGCCACTTGCCCCATGTCTATTGTTTCCACCCCCTACTCCCCCATTCCCGGCTACAAATTTCTTCTGGTATTTCATGCTTAGAAGAGTGTTTATAGAAGAATCACCTACAAAATAGACATCACCACCATTCCCTCCATCACCACCATCTGGCCCACCCTTAGGTATGAACTTTTCTCTCCTGAAACTTACACGTCCATTTCCACCATTTCCACTGATAATGTTTATTCTTACTAAATCAATCATTTATAAAGTCTATATATAATCATAATAGTAAGAAAGTTAATAATGTTGAAAAGATAGGTATTGATATCAAATCATAGGAAATTATATATGGGAAAGTAGTTGATAATTTTATGGTAATAGCTAGATTTGCTGTCTTAGTCGATCAAATAGGCGCAAGTATGTAGAAACTTAAACCCACTATCCACGGGTTATTGTTGGTTCTATGAACTTTGTTCCACAGGGTAACTACTTATACGTGGGTTAGGTTTTTTCTAATTTGATTTAGATCATTTTGTAGTGATATGTCGTGAGTAAGCCCTTGAGAAACATTCTTAATACCGTGTAGGACAGTGGAATGATTCCTATCACCCATTATGCGCCCGATATTTGTTACGGGCATTCCTGCATCATTCTTGAGAAGATACATTGATAAGTGCCGGGCCCTAACGAATTCTCTCTGACGACTCCCACCAAGTATGTCTTTTTCAGCGACATTGAGAGAATTGCACACGCACCTGAATATCGCTTCTTTGGTAATGACAGAAGCCGATAGTTTGGGCATTAAGCTTTCTAGAGACTCTATGACTAGTTTCATATCTGGTGGAAGTTCCAGTGCGCGGGAAGTGCTAATTACCCTATTTAGGGCGCCTTCTAGATCACGGATACTGCCCTCAACCTGATCAGCGATAACTGTTAAGGCGTCGGATCCGATTGTCCAGTGTTGTTTCTTAGCTCTGCGTTTCAATATAGCCAAACGAGTATCGAAATCAGGAGGGGTGATATTGGCTACTAGGCCCCATGAAAATCTGGAACGTAACCTATCATCTATACCATGCATACGATTAGGTATAGTGTCAGATGCGATAACTATTTTCTTGTCTCCGGTATGTAATTCGTTAAATGTATGAAAGAATCCCTCTCGGGTCTTTTCCTTTCCGGCTATGAATTGAATATCATCGATTAGAAATACGTCCACGTTACGATATTTTTCACGGAAAGCACTGGTGGTCTTGGTTTTGATAGCGGATATGAACTCATTGGTAAATTGTTCCGCAGTAACATAGAGATAATCAACTTTTAGATCACTACAAGACTTTGCTATTGCTTGAAGTAGATGTGTTTTACCTAAACCCGGGCCAGAGCATATAAGCAAAGGATTGAACGTTGTTTCCTTGTTTGTTACAACGTTCCGTGCGGAAGAATAAGCTAATCTATTAGATTCGCCAACAACAAAGGACTCGAAATCATACCTTGGATTAGGAAGATGTTGCCTAAATAGTGGCATGGGACCTGTTTTATTTGGCCCAGTTATTGTGGAAATATGGCGAACCTGTCCAACCTGAAAAGAGACATCAATCACCGAAGGGGCGATGGTCTTAATGGCTTGCAATATAAGTGGTCTAAGTCGCGTGCCAAGCCACTCAGCTGTGAAGCTAGTAGGAACCTGAACAACGAGTGATTGACGGTCGAATTTACTCCCAACAGTATTCTTGATCCAGGTTTCATAGATAGAACGAGTGAGCTTGACTTGTAATTGTCCTTGAATCGCCTTCCATAATTCGTCAGGAGGGGGCAAAGTAGGATGTTGAGAGGTGTCTTTCATAGGATATACAGACCGTATCAGTAGAACGCAATAAATTCAAGAGGAAAAAGCGAGTTTTGGAAAATTTTTCAAAAATTATATCGATAACCAATCGTTTTTTTAAATTTGTTTAGACATTTAATTTATACAATGTAAAGGCAATTACGAAGTTCGTAACCCATAATACATGGGTATTGTAGCGATCCTGTAATAAAATGGTAAACTTTTCATATAACAAACCAATATTCGAGAGGCAAAGGTAGTTGGCGTTATCGTTAATATGTTATGAAGGGACCATTACGGTTTCAGGAGATGAGAGCCCATGAAAATAGGGTTTTGGGGTACGCCATCCCACGCTGCTGGAGTGTTAGATGTGCTACTGAATTCGGAATTCGAGGTTAAGGTGGTATATACCGGCCCGGATAGGGAAATGGGACGGGGGCGGACGGTAAAGATGAGTCCAGTGAAAAGGATGGCTTTAGAAAACGACCTTTCGGTGTTTCAGCCTGATGCCTTGACGAAACCCGGCGTAGTAGAGTCGCTGGGGGAAGCGGAGGTAGATCTATGTGTTGTAGCGGCTTACGGGCAAATATTGCCACGAAGACTTTTAAATGTCCCGCGTTTTGGTTTTCTTAATATTCATCCCTCTTTGTTGCCTAAATACCGGGGTGCCAGCCCGGTAGCTAGCGCGATTCTCCGTGAAGAAGAAATCACGGGTGTTAGTATTATGGCAATTGACCAAAACGTGGATGCTGGCCCCATATTGGCACAGGAAGAAGTGGTAATCAGTGCGCTCGAAACTGCAGAAACCTTGACCAATAGACTATTTATTCTTGGGGCAAGTCTATTGGTCAAGGTTTTACCGCCCTGGGTTGCTGGGAAATTAGAATTAACTGACCAAAATGCGAGTATGGCGACATACACGAAAAAGTTTGAAAAAAAAGATGGAAAAATTCAGTGGGAGAATCCTGCTCACGAGATTTATGCCCGGCTAAGAGCGTTTAGTCCATGGCCAGGTGTTTATACATATTGGCAAGGTAGGATTCTGAAAATCATCGAGGCCTATGTTATAGATTACGACTGTCATGAGAAACCTGGAGCGGTGATAGTGCTGGACCGAGACACGAAAACGATAGGAGTGTGTACAGGGAGGGGCGTCGTAGTGTTAAGTAAAGTGCGATTGGAGGGACGACGAGACACTGATATTTGGTCATTTGCTCAAGGGCACCCCGCCTTCGTAGGGTCAATACTTAATGGCGCGACCTTGGGTCGAGTTGAGGCTTAGGCTGGTGATGTTGCCCTTCTGAAATGGAAGTTAGGAAGTTCCTCCGGTAGGAGCTTCAGGCGTTGCGTCAGGACTGCCCGCCTCGACTCCTTGTTCAATCGATGTTTCAACGAGGTCATCAGTTGCCTCTTCCTTAATCACTTCTATTCNGGCGATTAGTTCGGACGGATCCGACACCAATTCTACGTCTTTACTCAAAGGAAGGTCGGAGACATGCAAGATTGACTGTGGGCCGTCCATGGCTACGAGGTCTACCTGGAATTCGTTGGGGAGATTGAGAGGCAGTGCGGAAACTTGCACTGTCCGTGCTCCTTGAACAATTACACCTCCAGCAAGTTTTGCTCCAGGTGAGTCGCCGACTAAAACAATTGGTATGGTTGCGGTTATCTTTTGAGCAATATCAATGCGAAGGAAATCGACATGTAAGAGATCCCCATGCTGAGGATCCCATTGAACTTCGCGGATCAGAGCCCATGTTTCCTCGGATGTGTCATTCCAGGTGACAGATATTGGCGTGTTCCCCCCGGCAGCAGCCATCGCCTTAAAGAGAGTCTTCTCCTCGCACTGAAGGGATTCAGGGGGAAGGGAGCCTCCATATAGATGAACTGGGATATGGCCGCTTTTACGGAGACGGCTATTTTTTTTACCGAGAGTTAGCCTGGGCTGTAGAGNAAGTGNAATCTTTTCCACGAATAAAGTCCTCAGTTAGAAACTTGGCTTTTTATTCTAGCACATAGCGATGGGTCTTCAAAAGGATACAGTGCCTATTGTTGAGTGTTTCAATAGACAATTTTCGGTGACCGATGCTATACTTTCTGAAAAATTGGATCAAGGTAGCAGGTCATGAGAATTCCCATGAAAGTAGATTATGGAGTGAGGGCCTTGATCGAGCTTGCTCAAAGNGGTAAGACAAGTCCTGTTCAGACGACCGATATCGCNGNACGCCAAGGNATACCAGAAGCCTACTTNGACCAAGTGGTGACAGCNATGCACAAAGCGGGTCTAATAAGGAGCAGACGAGGGCCACATGGGGGTCACGTTTTGGCCAGAGATCCTTCAGATATAACTCTAGCTATGGTAATGAATGTTTTNGAAGGGAAGAACCATCTCCTAGACTGCCTGGTAGAACCTGATGGTTGTAGGCACTCCCCCGCATGTGCACAAAGAGAGACCTGGCGTTCTTTCGAAGAATCGGTGGAAAAATTGCTTAGCTCTACGACGATAGCTGATATGGCAAAACGGCAAGAAGAATTAACGGCGAACGGGGTGGCGGTCAGCTTATAAGCCGTATACAAGAATCTTGATAGGGGACTATTTTAGAAATGCCCCTAGAAGTGATCAATCCCCATAAATGGATTACAGGAGGATAGAATGACCCAAGCTAGAGCATTGACTCCAGAACAGGTCAAACGCTATAGCCGGCATATAATAATGCCACAAGTAGGCAGTAACGGGCAAAGGAAACTGCTTGATAGTAAAGTATTAATTATCGGGGCTGGTGGCCTGGGTGGGCCAGGGGCACTATATTTAGCTCTAGCTGGCGTAGGAACGATCGGCATTGCCGATTTTGATGTTGTAGATATGTCGAATTTGCAACGACAAATATTGCATCAACACAACGATGTTGGACAGAGAAAAGTTATTTCGGCACAGGAAACAATTAATTCTTATAATCCAGATGTAAACGTTATTCCTCATGAGGTTTGGCTTACTTCTGATAATGCCAAGGAAATTATCAATGGGTACGATATGGTAATAAATGGAGCGGACAATTTCCCGTCTCGTTATTTAGTAAATGACGCATGCTATCTTTTAGGTAAGCCATTGATCGATGGAAGTATATTAATATTTGATGGGCAATCTACCGTTTTTATTCCCGGCCAGGGTTGTTATAGATGTTTGTTCCCAAGCCCTCCACCACCCGGAATGGTGCCAAATTGCGCTGAAGCTGGTGTTTTGGGATCTTTAACTGGGCTAGTTGGGAGCATACAAGCCACAGAGACCATAAAGCTAATTCTTGGGATCGGGGACTCATTGTCTTCGCGCTTGCTATTGATTGATGCTTTGTCGATGGACTTCAGAGAGGTGAAGATAAAGAGAAACTCGGAGTGCCCATTGTGTGGTGATAATCCCACTGTAACGGAACTGATTGATTACGAAATCTTCTGTGGGTTACCAGCGGGGAACGGAATACCAGTAGAGGGCTAGGTCTGTGAGCTTGGAACAAGAACAAAACTATCCAGGTATATTAGATCTGATAGGTAATACGCCGCTAGTGGAATTGAAAAACATAAGCCCAAATCGTGGAGTTCGGATTTTTGCTAAACTCGAAGGACAAAATCCAACAGGTAGCCTCAAAGATCGTATAGCGAAGAATATGATTGAGCAGGCGGAAAAAAGGGGTGATATTGAACAAGGATTTACTCTCCTTGAGCCCACTAGTGGAAATACTGGAATATCGCTTGCCTTTGTGGGAAGACAGAAAGGTTACAAGGTTACAGTGGTCATGCCTGACAATGTGAGCCAAGAAAGGAGTCAACTGTTGACGGCATATGGGGCCAAAATAATCTATTCTGAAGGTAAGTTGGGTTCTAATGGGGCTGTGGCGATGGCCCATAGAATTATGGATGAAAGCCCAATTGGCCGTTATTCAATGCTTTATCAATATGGCAATGAAGATAATCCGGGCGCACATTATAAGGAGACTGGGGCTGAAATCATACGTGATCTACCAGATGCTGCCGTTTTTATAGCTGGGTTGGGAACTGGTGGAACGCTAACGGGCACAGGAAGACGGCTCAAAGAACATAACCCGGATATTAAGGTCGTAGCGGTTGCTCCGGAACCAGACGAGACTATACAGGGCCTACGAGACTTAGATGAAGGCTTTGTTCCTCCGATTCTGGACATGTCCCTGTTAGATTCTCGCGTTATGGCCAAAGGAATAGATGCGTTTAGAGGAACTCAACAATTGCTTGTTCAGGAAGGCATATTTGCGGGAGTATCATCGGGTTCAGTTCTCTGGGCTGCTATGAAGATGGCTGCAGGCATGTCCAGAGGGAATATAGTATGTCTCTTGGCGGATGGCGGATGGAAATATTTATCGACGGGCTTGTGGGCAAAGGATCCCGTCGTTATGGAAGAAGAAGGCAAGGGCAAAGTATGGTGGTAAGCCTCGAGTTCTTAGCCAGATAGGGTCGTTCAAAAAGCTTGAGATAGAGACATGTATTTTCTAGCCTCGCTATTGGTAAACTTGTAGCCCTAAATCAGCAAAGAGTTCCTACGAAAGATGGAAGTGTTTTATGAAGGATATAAGTGGGGTGATGTTGCCAGTTTATAGGCTCAATGTTATACTAATTCCTTAGAATTTTTATCCCAGGGGACGTTTGCGTAAGCGGGTACTTTACCCGCTTTCTTGTTGAATGGGAAAATATAACAGGGGGCATCGCATTGAAGAGTGACTTTCTGATTGCTCTGACGCAGCTCGCTGCCGAAAGGCACCTTCCGAAAGAGGAGGTGTTAAAGGCTATTGAAGCAGCTCTGGCTTCTGCATTTAAGAAGGATAATTGGGGCGAAACGACAAGCGTGTCCGTGAAACTTAATCCGAACACGGGGGAAATATCCGCCTACACCCTGAAAACAATCGTAGACAATGTGGAAGATGATAGCAGAGAAATTTCCCTTAAAGAAGCGATAAAAATAAAGAACGATGCTGTGGTTGGCGAAATGATGGAGACAGATGGACTGTCACATCAGGCTAGCCGTATAGCAGCCCAGACAGCCAAGCAGGTAGTGCTGCAACGATTACGTGAAGCAGAAAGAGAAAAAGTATTTGAGGAATTTACTGAAAGAACTGAGGACATAATTTCGGGAGTTATTGGCCAAATAGACCCGGCCAGGGGCGTTACGCTTGAACTTAGTAGGGCAGAGGCTGTTATTCCTCCAGATGAGCAAGTTATAACCGAAAGATATCGAAGAGGCCAACGACTCAAGGTTTATGTTTTAGAGGTTCGGCGTAGTACTAAAGGCCCGGAGATTCTTGTCTCGCGTTCTCATAAAAACCTCTTAAAGCGTCTGTTTGAGTTGGAGGTGCCAGAAGTATATAACGGCATAGTTGAGATAAGATCTATATCTCGGGAAGCAGGCTCTCGTAGTAAGGTTGCGGTGGTAGCCACTCAAGAGGGAGTAGACCCAGTGGGATCTTGTATAGGTATGAGGGGCAACCGAATCCAAAATATTGTCAACGAACTACAAGGCGAAAAAATTGATGTTGTTCGATGGGATCGAGATCTAACTAGATTTATTACTAACGCACTTAGCCCAGCCGAAGTAGTTCATGTGGAGTCGAATCCGAAAGAACAAACGGCTGTAGTGGTGGTACCAGAACGGCAGCTCTCCTTAGCAATAGGCAAAGAAGGGCAGAATGCAAGACTTGCGGCGAAACTGACTGGTTGGCATCTAGATATTAAAGGCATGGCTGAATGGGAGNCGCTGAAGGCTCAAATAAAACTAGAAGTTGAAACAGCTGAGCAACAAATTAACCTAGAGCAGGAAGAAGCCGCTCTGATGGCGGAATTGGAAGCAGAGACGCCGGCCGAAACACTTGTCGCAGTAGATCAGGACTCTGAAAAAGAGGCCACGCCCGCTCTGGAAGAGACCTTGGCTGAGCTCATGGCAGAAGAAGAAACCGAGGTTTCAACGGTAGAAATTTTGGAGACTCCAATTGAAGCCACTCTTACGCCTGAAGAATTAGTATCTTTAAGCCTTCAAGAAGAAGAAGAGGAAGAAGAGGAGGAAGAAGAAGAGGAGTTTGAGGGGTTCGGTGAAGAGGTATGGCAGACTCCCCAACTCACCCCGGATGCCGGGAAGATACGATTTGCAGAAGATTTTATGGAAGATCTAAAAGTTGGGAGAAAACGGCGTGGGGGAGGAGGACGGAATAAAAAGGCGGCAAAACCCAAACGGAAAGTTGGTGGAAAGAAATAGAGGTTGAGTAGATGTGGACAAAACTTTACCTAAAAGAATGTGCTTAATTTGTAGGCGGAAAGCAAACAAAAGAATGCTTTGTCGAGTGGTACGGACGAGGGAGGGAACGGTGTCTATGGATGCGGCAGGAACGGAACCGGGCAGAGGTTCATATGTGTGTTTAACAAACGACTGCCTTGACTCCGCCTCGATGAAAACTAATCTAGAACGAGCATTGCGAACAACGATTGGTATTGAAGATAAAGAACTATTAGTAGCACAGATAAAAGAGAATAGGATGCGGTTTAAGGAGATAGAGACATGATTACTAAGAAAGAACCGGAATCAACCGCAGAAAAGGGAGCAAGGAGTCGGCGTGGAACCACACGAAAGAGCAACTCGCAAGAGGTAATTATCCCTGGGACTATTACGGTAAAACACCTTGGGGAGATCATGGGAGTGGGCCCCATTGACGTCATAAAACAATTAATGAGAAATGGGGTAATGGCTGCAATAAATCAAGTTATTGATTATGACCTTGCGGCGACGGTTGTCCCATCGTTCGGACTTATCCCGGTGCAGCAAAAACAGTCTAGAAAAACCGAGTTAGAGACCTTAGAGAAAAGAGGTCAAGATCAAGGCGATAATGCTCCCGAGAGAAGCCCGGTGGTAACGATAATGGGTCATGTAGATCACGGTAAAACAACTCTTCTCGATACGATTAGAAATAGCAGGGTGGCAGAAAAAGAGATCGGAGGCATCACCCAGCATATAGGAGCGTACCAAGTAGAGTACAAAGATCAAAAGATTACATTTTTAGATACGCCAGGGCACGAAGCCTTCACAGCTATTCGAGCACGTGGTACTCAAGTCACCGATATAGCCGTCCTAGTAGTAGCTGCAGATGATGGGGTAATGCCTCAAACAATTGAGGCAATCAATCACGCAAAGGCAGCAAACGTGCCTGTTGTAGTAGCTATTAATAAAATGGATAGACAGGATGCTGATCCAGATGTAGTGAAAAGGCAGCTGCTCGACCATAACTTAGTTTTGGAGGAGTGGGGTGGGGAGGTTATAGGAGTACCAATATCTGCCAAAGAAAATACGGGGATCGATGATTTATTAGCAAACATATTGGTTGTAGCCGAAATTGCAGAGCTCAAAGCCGAAATTGATGGGTTAGCGTCTGGCGTTGTGATTGAGGCCAAGCTTGATAGAACTAAGGGTCCATTGGCGACTGTTTTGGTCCAGGCGGGGACACTTCGGGTAACAGATAGCGTTGTTGCAGGCACGGTATTTGGAAAGGTTCGTGCTTTGGTTAACGATAAAGGGAAGCGGATATTGGAAGCGGGCCCATCGGTTCCGGTGGAAATACTCGGCTTTGGAACTTTGCCACAAGCGGGCGATAAATTTTATGCAACAACTGATGAGCGATCAGCTAAGTCTGTTGTGGAGGAAAACGAACGAAGACATGTAGAAGATCAAAAATTGTTGCGAGCAATGACATTGGAAGGGGTAATGAGCGGAATTACCGGCGGTACGACCAAGGAATTGAATCTTATTCTTAAAGCAGATGCCCAGGGAAGTGTTGAGGCAGCCAGCGGTGCCCTTCTTAGACTTGATAGTCCGGCTGCTAAAATCACGATTCTTCACGCGAGTACAGGAAGGGTTAACGAGGGAGATATCCTCTTAGCTAATGCATCTAACGCGATTATTCTTGCTTTTAGTGTAGGGATTGAACCTGGAGTAGAAGGAACAGCTACTAGAGAGTCCGTTGAAATACGGTCTTACGATATTATTTATAAACTTATTGAAGATGTGGAGAAAGCCCTCAAGGGCATATTAGAACCCACATATCTTGAGCATGTCATAGGGAGGGCGTTAGTTCGAGAAGTATTCAAGGCAGGAAAAACTGGGAATGCCGCTGGATGTATAGTGGACGATGGAAAGATCACCAGAGGTAGTTACGTAAGGGTAAAACGTGACGGTAAGATAGTGCATGAAAACACTGTCTCTAGCCTGAGGAGATTTAAAGAGGATACCAATGAAGTAGGAGTTGGTTTTGAATGCGGAATAGGAGTTGGCAACTTTAATGATTTCGAGGAAGGAGATATCTTAGAGGTCTATCGGAGAGAGAAGGCCAAGATATAGCATTTAAACCTGGCTCTGTTCTAGTAAAACCCGGACAAGGAAAGGTTCCTATGACGAGACGAATTCAGCGAGTAAATGAACTGTTGCGACAGGAAATAAGTTTAGTTGTCCAGCGTCGGCTCAAGGACCCACGGACGAAAAATCTTATTAGTATAGTGAAAGTCGAAACCTCACCTGATCTTACCAATGCTAAAGTTTTTGTAAGCGTTCTGGGTAAATATAAAGACCAAATACAAGCTTTAGAAGGCCTGATATCGGCATCGCGATTCATCAGAAAAACGATTGGGGATGTTGTCTCTTTAAGGCTTGTTCCAAACTTAGAGTTTAAATTGGAAGATCCCTTGGAGAAAGGATCTAAGGTTCTTCAGGTAATGAACAGCTTGAAACATAATGAAGACAATTAATATGACACAGCAAATGAAGGCTAAGGAATCTCCAACAAATGGAATCCTGATTATTGATAAGAAAACGGGGATGACATCTATGGATGTTTTGCGCAGGGTGAAACAAGCGACTGGACAAAAGAAGGGGGTGGGTCATGGTGGCACGTTAGATCCCTTAGCTGAGGGAGTGTTGCCAATCTGTTTTGGTCAGGCAACGAGGCTGATGGAGCTTTTAGTGAGTCAAACAAAAGAATACATAATGACCATTAGATTGGGAGTGACAACAGACACGTATGACGCAGAAGGTGTAGCTTCAGAAGAAACGGAATACTCTCATTTATCACGAGAGATCATAGAAAAGACCTTGGAGAAATTCCGTGGGACTTTCCCCCAAATCCCTCCGATGTATAGTGCGTTAAAAAGAGAAGGTAAGCGGCTTTACCAGCTTGCGAGAGAAGGGATAGAAGTAGAACGAGAACCGCGATTAGTAGATGTCCATGATATAAATATCGTAGAGTTTGCGTTGCCTTTCCTAACCATACAAACAGAGTGTGGGAGAGGGCTCTACATGCGGTCTCTCGCACATGATTTTGGTCAAGAATTGGGTTGCGGGGCACACGTTTCATATCTAAAAAGGACTAGAACCGGGCTATTAAGTATAGATGGGGCAATGTCTCTGGAGGAGTTTGAAAAAGAGGTTTATGCAGGAAACTGGAGAAACTTTCTTCAATCTATAGATTCCCTATTGCTTTCATATAAGAGCACAATCGCAACTGAGAGGACGGCGCAACTTCTTCGGAACGGCCAGGCCGTATTCTTGCCGATCCAAGGCCAGAGAATTAGCCACCTGGATACATATAGAATCTATACAGATGGCGGACAATTTCTAGGACTTATCCGGTATGATAAACCTGTAGATCGATGGGTCCCATTTAAGATATTCAATCTTCGGGAACGATCCCCGCATTTTGATCAATAACATCAGGTAAGATGAGATTGATTCATTTCCAAAAATATGTTTCCGTTGAAACAGAAGGGTTTGGACGATAGAATAGGCGACTGTGTTTCTAGGGCCGTTAGCTCAGTCTGGTTAGAGCACCGGACTTTTAATCCGGGTGTCCAGGGTTCGAATCCCTGACGGCCCACCAGAACTGCAGATTATGGGTAATTGTTTGGATAGTGAGGCCTAATTATTACAAGAGGAATGTCTCGGAGTGCCTTTCTCCTATAGGTTGCGAACCCGTTATATGTATTTAAAGCCAAAGCCCAAAAGCTTTCATATCTTTTGTCAGTCGCCTCAACGATCCAAGTATCGGCCTTTTGGATGCTATTTCCGACTTGTATGGTGACCGAGGGGTTGTGTTTGAGATTTACAAACCAGCTGGGGTTTTTGGGGTGACCTCCGAACGAAGCGACCACGATAAAATCGCTGCCGTAGGATATAGCAGCGAGAGGAACGCTCCTCTTTTGTCCAGTTTTTCTGCCGGTAGTTGTTAATAGGAGAATGCGTACCTTTCCGAGTTGATAGCCAATTCTTCCTCGCGAAAACTGGAGGAGCTTCCTATGAATTCGTGATAGTAATTTTATTAAACTGAACTTCATTCTTGCTGAACTATATATTAACAGATGTAGTATAAGCTGATGGCTTAGTGGAAATAGTAGCTCGATAGGTATAAAATTTCGTCGATCATATGNGGGATCGTTATAAAGGAATAATTTTGATTTAGGTGGCCTTNGGANCGCTAAGGCCAATGGATTTGTCTATGTTGCTGAAAAAAATATATTTAATCNNAATTTCTATAACGATTTTATTGGTAGGTTGTGGCGAATCAACGCCGACACCTGAGCCTGATCCCTTAATAGTTAACTTNAGAGAATTGTTGGATATGCGTGACCAGAATGAGGTTGCGATGGACAGCAAATATAAGGGCCAACTTGTTGAGATGCAGGGGATAATAGAAGAAATACACGATGGAGACATCAAAATACTTCCTTTAGATTCAGACCTTTTACAGATGTCTGGCGCTGTGTGTAAATTCGAGAAGGCGAATCCCGTTATGATAGAAAGATTACAGACTGTTGTGAAAGGAGACGTGGGTATTGTCAGAGGCACCATAAAAGACATTGATGACTTTATGTTTACAGAAATTGAAATGGACCCATGTTTACTTGTCCTAGCNCCCAGCAATCCGACTACAATTGGGCCAGAATCGTCAGGGCCCTCTGATGTTGTTGCAGGTGATATGATTACGCCTGCAACTCTAGAATCCCCCGAAATGAAACCCGATGCAAAGCCCATATTTTTGGCGGGGTCGGGGATGCAAGTCACTTCATTTTTTGTTTTAACGGAAGGTTTGTGGGTAGCCGAATTCGAACATTCTGGAGATGAGCGGTTTGAAGTGGTAATGTTTGACGAAAACGGTGGGATGCCCAGCGAACTAATACAAGAATATGGGAACTTCTCAGGGTCCAAAATAGTGAATATAGATGACGATGGAACGTTTTTGCTGCAAGTTACCGCAAATGGAGATTGGACAATAGACATAAATCTGCCCTCTCTGATAACTGAGGCGACCAAGGATCTGGAAAAGAAGCAAACGGTGGCAACGCCGACAGTGATAGAGAAGATCGTAGAAGTTGAGGTTGAGAAGATCGTCGAGGTCGAGGTTGAGAAGATCGTAGAAGTTGAGGTTGAGAAGATTGTCGAGGTCGAGGTTGAGAAGATTGTCGAGGTCGAGGTTGAGAAGATCGTAGAAGTCGTGAAGATTGTAACCGCGACTCCAACACCAACCCCTGTTATATCTGTTACAGCTCAACCCATGCCATCGCTGGATCTGATACCTACGATACCTACGCCAACTCCTATGCCTACTAGCACGCCAACTCCTATGCCTACTAGCACGCCAACTCCTATGCCAACCGCGACCCCAACTCCTACACCTCTGCCAACTCCAACCCCTACCCCGGTACCAATGGTGGTGAGATTATGGNGTCTGGCATANCAGGCAGCTGATGGNGTTGAGATANTAATTGGTTCCATAACCAAGACGCAAGTTCAAATAGACAGTACCACGACCGGGCAAACAGTCGAGGTGGTTTACACGATGAGAAATACGTCTNCTACATATGTAAAAGAACAAAAAGGGTTTACCCTCTATTACCAAGGGGGAGGAGCCGAATCACAAGATTGTAGTGGGTGTAATGTCATCCAACCTGGAGTTACTATCAGTATAAGTCACACATTTACCTTAACTGATCCCACCCAGCCATGGATTTTGGGATACCCGGCTAGGCCCTCTGGATATTGGGCGGCGTCAGATCTTATTTGGGTCATTGATTAACAAGGTTTATCCACTTTTGTTAGGAATGTAAAAGGGCAGGGAAGCTGATGGATACAGTAATTAGTATTAGGAATTTGACTAAGAGCTATGGAAAGAACCTTGCTATACAAGATATTAATCTAGATGTTATCCGGGGCGAAATCTTTGGATATCTAGGACCAAATGGCTCGGGTAAAACCACGACGATTCGGACTCTGTTAGATTTCATTAGGCCAACGAAAGGGGTGGTCTCTGTATTGGGGCTTGATTCTCGAGCAGACAGTGCACAGATCAGNAAAAGGATCGGATATCTGCCAGGAGATATTGCGCTGTACGAAAAAATGACAGGTCGTCAGCTANTGAAATATATAGACGGATTANGGGGAGGATTAGATTGGGGATTTGTGAGCCAGTTAGCCGAGAGATTTGAAGCAAGNCTAGATCAACCCATCAGAACGTTATCGAAAGGAAACAAGCAAAAAATCGGGCTGATACAGGCATTCATGCATGTCCCCGAACTTGTCATTATGGACGAACCTACTAATGGGTTGGATCCGCTTATGCAGCAAGAGTTTTATAAACTGGTGGAAGAAACGAACAAGAGAGGTGCAAGCATTTTCCTTTCATCGCATATTGTTCCTGAAATAGAAAGGTTGTGCAGTAAGGTGGGGATAATTAGGAAGGGGAAATTGGTTGCAGTGGAGGAAGTAGAGAAATTGAAGGAAAAGGCTCTGCATAAAATTACCTTTGTCTTTGATAAGCCAATCGCTAAGGAAGAATTCGAAAGTCTCCCCGGGGTCAGAGACGTCGAGGTGGAAGGCAATGCACTGAAATGTACAATAAAGGGGGCGGTTGATGCCCTGGTGAAGGCAGCAGGCAGGCATAAGGTAATTAAGGTTATAAGTGAGGATGGTAATTTGGAAGAAATTTTCCTAGAGTTCTATGCTGATTAAAATAAATGATGCTTAGTAATGTTTTCGTGAAATCTCTTTGGGATCAGAAACGGTCGCTGGCCTGGTGGTGTTTGGGAATAGGGTCCCTGATTATTATAACCATGCTATTTTATCCTGCCATGAGGGAAATGCCCGAGCTGAACGAAATATTAGCGGCCGACGAGAATCCAATTATGAAAGTATTTGCGGGAGATATCACAGATTTTACGTCCCCTGAAGGCTTTGTTAACAGCCAGCTTCTACTTTTTATCGTGCCATTACTCTATATAGGCTTTGCTGTAGGTATTGGCAGTGGATCTATTGCTGGCGAGGAAGAAAAGGGGACATTGGATTTCCTGCTTGCGCATCCATTAACTAGGGAAACTGCTATCGTACAAAAATTCATTGCAATGAATTTTGCTGTCGCATTTATTGGAGTCTTTGCATGGGCAAGTTTAGTAATTGGGGCTGCCATAGTAGATATGGAAATTGGTTATTCTCGTTTAGCAGCAGCCACATTTAGCGGGGTGCTTCTTGGTATTACTTATGGGGGAATTGCTTTCTTTTTTGGTGCGGCATTTGGTAAGAGAAATTCCAGTATAGGCGTGGCGGCTGCACTAGGGATAGGTGGGTATCTTTTAAACGCGTTGGGCCCAATGGTAGGTTGGCTTAAGCCATTTACGAAGATCTCTCCTTTTTACTATTACAGTAGTTCGGATCCACTTACAAATGGGTTGGATTGGAGTCATATGGCTGTGCTTTTGGTGGTTATTCTGTTGTTGGGCGGCATGGCTATTCTGTCGTTCAAACGAAGAGATTTAGCCGTAGGCTAATACGGCCCCCACATTTCAACGCAACTTGTTTGGTTGGCGTAAATAGAGTGTTATAGATCCATTAGCCATTGGGCAAGTTTTATCAAGCCTATGACCATACCACCGACTACCAAGCCTACAATTAGTCCGGAAGTTGTTCGTTTGATTCTATCCATNTCTCCCTATAGGCNTTTCCTGTTCACGTAAAAGAATGAGCCTCTAACTAGAATACTATAAAANGGGGGCTTGGTTTTAATACGATAATGTAATAGTAGGGAATGCAATCAGTTGATTCGTAACAGCCTATAGTCGAATCTTTGCCTTGGAGACCTTCCGGTCTTTCCAAGTAGTGGTTCCAAGTCCGTGTGTGAATAAAGAATGGAATGCAGCTAAGACCATTAGGGACATAGATACTGGATAGAAAGGAACCATTAAGACCCGGTGTTTAAATTTCCTACACACGATAAACCAAGTAGCGGTTACCAGAGCGGTAGAAGCAGCTAATATCAGGGAAAAGTCGTTGTTTTCCGGATACACTATGGCGCTCACAGCTAAGATAAGCGGAGGGAATACTCCTAACAAGAGAATAACAAAGGACAGTATTAACAGGGTACTGATTCGGTAGTAGAGAGCAGGGAAAACGCTTCGTGAGACGGCCTTAAAAGCGTCAACATTTCCTTTGTATGGAAGAACACTGATATCCGTTGACCCGCCGATCAAGGCCCATGTTAAGCCTTGTTTCATGATGAGTCTACCCAGAGAAAAATCGTCGAGCGGATTGTCAAAAATTTCTTTGTGCCCCCCGATTTTTCTGTAAGAGGCTGCATTGAATAACATAAATTGCCCAAAGGTAGCAGATAGATGAGGGGTTTGTATTCTGTGGGCAAATTTCATAGGTATCCAACAAAAAAGAGCCCAGTCCATTAACGGAAACATAAGGCGCTCGGTTAAACAGGAAGCGGTCCTGTGAGGAATGATAGTTAGAAGGTCCACGGATTTTTTTTCGTATGCCTTCACGGCCGCTAATACGGATCCTTTTGAAAGAATGGTGTCAGCATCTACAAAAAGGAGCAATTCACCCTTAGCTTGCTTGGAAAGTTGGTGGCAGGCCCAATTTTTGCCTATCCAGTCTTGGGGAAGAGGAGTTCCTTCAAGGGATCTTATTTTGGGAGAGAAGGATTCGAGTTCTTTGATAATTCTTGCCGTTCCGTCTGTTGACCGGTCATCCAGGACAAGGATTTCTAATGGGTCATAGTTTTGATCAACTAGTGACTGTAGGCATTTTAGGATGTTCCCTTCTTCGTTTCGAGCGGGGACAAGAATGGATACGATGGGTTTTGTCGTAAGAGGATCCGAATTTGTCACGAAGGAGTTAAGTGAACTAAGGAATTTCAAGTTATAGATAGCGATGATAAAGGAAATAAAGGACAATGCCAAAATAGAAATATAGATGATTTCTGGGAGCTCTATCATGGAACGGCTCTCCTCATTTTATCTACCCATTGGCGTAAAATAATGCCATCTGAATATTCGGCCCGGTGTTTGTAGGCTAAAATAAGCAGATTAATTCCCCCAAATAAAAATATGTGTGGATGCATGCTGAAGGCAAGCGAAGTCAGCAAGAGTCCGATTAAGGTGGCCGTGACTGTTATTGAATGGTTACGTTGCGTCATGTGTCCTAGTCCAAGCAATATAATTGCAGCTGGGATGGCGATCCAGCCGATCGCTACCATCCATGCTCCCCCAGTTACTGCGATTGCTTTTCCGCCACGGAATCGAAGGAAAGGGGACCATGCATGCCCGATAATTGGAGAAAGCAGTAAGACAGCGCATAGGAGTTCTGACGTAATCGTTGAGGGCAATTCCAGGTATTGGAAAGCTGCGTAAAGCGGGATGGCTCCTTTGCCTATTTCAAGAACTAAAGACGTTATACCGGGGATATGACCCCCCAGTTTCCAAGTGTTGGCAGTGCCTGGATTGCCATCCCCAATGGACCGGATGTCTTTTTGCAGAAACAACCTCCCAACGAGTAATGCCCACGGGATGGCCCCGCTAATAAAAGCAACTGGGATCCAAAAAAGATAGTCTAAAATCGGGAAGACTCCATAGACCAATTAACATTTGAAGCGGATAACGCTAACAAGAATGTATACAATGAATGCAACCTAGCTCTAAATTCTTTTCTCCGAAACGAATTAAACAGCATTATGAGACATGAGTATAACATTAGTTGAAGCAGTTATACTTGGTAAGGGGTAATTCCCTTGCTTGCCAATGGTATATAAGAGAATTCGCCCAAAGTCTGTTAGAAGTTTGTTGGCCTTTTAGTGGCGGATGGATGTTATGATGTTAGTCATAGGAAAAAGAGCGCTGGACAATCGAATCAGCCTCTTAGTTGAGGCTTGGAATAACTTATGAATCAAGAAGAAAAAACCCTAAACGCTGTCGAAATAGGGGACGATGCTATTATCGTGACTCAAACTAATTGGGCGTGGATCTGGGCAACTGTGCCTTGGATAATCCTATTTGGAGTATCTTTTGTCTTTGATGCTCTTACTTTTGGGATTTTACCCTCAGTTCTTGCCGTAGCCGTTATTGTTCCTCGTTATGTGAGTTTTAAAAGGACTTGTTATATTCTTACTGAGACACATGTAGTACTAGTACAAGGGTCTCTTATGGGAAAACGACGGGTCGATCTAGCTTTCTCCGAGATGGAGCATGTAGGTCTGAGCCCAGGTCCATTTGGGAATTCCTTAGGATACGCAAAAGTTGACATTCAATTAAAAGATGGGCGAATAGCGTCTCTCCATCATGTTCCCAACGAATCGCCGTTGTTTGGGCATGTAGAGTCACGAATTACCTCAAAGAACAGCGAATCTAGCGAATAGAAGTTGCTGCTCGGAGAAGACGCACTACTGACTCATTGGGCCGGTTTACTGAGAAATCAGTGCAATTGAGGTGTGGGGTGTAGGAATGAAAAGAGCTAGGAACCCTACGAGGATAGCCTTCGCCGGCATTGTCTGTTCCCTGATTATTAGTGCCATGGTGGGCATATTCGTGATTCTCGTAGGCGATTTCGATGAGACCGAAATTAAGATATTGTTCACATCAGGGTCTCTTGCTGGACTAAGCATATTGTCTATGCCAAGCTTTTTTCACCTTGAAAGGAAACAATATATGATTGTTTCAAGGGTTGGGCTTATGACGGCGATAGGGGGATTTTTGGCTATTCAACTAGTTATCTGGAGTGAGGGAGATTTCGGCGGAGAGTTTTTTTGGAAAGCGGTAGCGACAGATGGGATATTGGCCTTTTCCGTGAATCATATGCTGTCTCTTTTGATGATGCGAGTGGAGCAACCCCTGTTAGTGATGTCTCGTTGGGCCACAATACTAGCTATTTCAACAGTTGCAATATTTATGATGTATGTCATTTGGGCAAATGAAGTTCCAGAACAAGCTATTCGGATATTTGCAAGTGTCGTCGTACTAGATGCGTTAGGGACTATAGCACTTCCGATTATGGTGCGACTATCGAAGATAAAATAATGGACTGAGACTTTTCCGTATTACCAGGGTGAGCAAGTGGATCAATTTGTTGGTAATATGGGGATAAGGGTTGGATTGAAAGGAGCAGGTATGACTAATGATCCTGATAGGCCAGAGGGGAAAAAGCTAAATTCTGCCGGAGCTAGGCACTCAGTGCGGGTAAAGAGTGTACAGCAGCTTGCAATAATTTTTGGCTTGAGTGGGCTAGCGTGGGGCGCGGTCCTGCCGGTTCCTGGATGGATAGTTGGGACTATAGCTGCGATAGTCGGGGCTATGTGGGGGGGGGTTATGCCAAAGCCGCTCGATTCCAAGACCCCTGTCCACACGATTGGATCTCTCTTGTTGGTATCTGGAACAATTACGTGGTTGGTAACACTAATTTTCTGATTGATAGTTCATGATGTTATGCAATAGTTATTAAGGAGATGGCTTATGATTCGAACCATGATTAGGGCAGCGATGCTGCGGGCTGATGCGTATGAAGAAGTGGAAGCCAATAAATCTGCCACGGGCCAGGCAATGGCTATTGTGGTGTTAGTCTCGGTAGCCACGGGTATAGGCTACACCGGACTGACAACGGCCACGGGCCAGGAGGCAACCTCCTGGAGTCTTATTGGCATGGTAATGGGTGTGGCTGCTTCCCTCTTAGGATGGGCTCTCTTGGCTTGGATAACTTTTATAGTAGGGGCGAAACTACTTCCTAGTGCTGAAACTGAAGCTAATTGGGGTGAACTAGCGAGGACATTGGGGTTTGCTCAAACAGCGGGTATTCTAAAAATAGGCGGCCTCATTCCAGGCATTGGACCATTTTTGTTCACATTTGGATCTTTAATGGTATTGATGGCCACATTTATAGCGATTAGACAAGCTCTTGATTATACCTCGACTCTGCGGGCAGTTGCTGTAGGTGTAATATCCTATATACCATATGTCATAATCATGTTACTTGCCGTTAGCCTTATAGGGGGCTGAAACCCCTGATTATCGTCGGGTGGTTTAGGGGCAGCTAGCTAGACCCTTCACTAGCTGTGAAGTTGTCACACTTATTGTCATATTTTACTTAAAGACAATGATCCGTATGCATTCTATTCGTATATAGAGGACTTCTTAGTCGGGGTGATTAAGGAGTTGTCCTTAGCCTCCCCCAAAATGCCCCGATTTTTGACTTGGGTCACCACATCCCAGATCTATTGAATGTTTCTTGGCTGTGTCAGAGTATGCAAGGGCAATTTTAGTAGAATCAGTGACAGCCCAAGTATTAAACAACGCCATTTGGTGTTTAAACTCTTCCCGCAGCTCAGTGCAGTCAGTCATTGCATTTATTCTGGCATGTTCTGCCGGCTCTCCAAGTGGCGTTGGAGTCCCGCAGGCAATTATTGTAGAAAATGCGAGCCCCAAAATTAAGAGAAGTAAACTGTGTCTCACTTTATGCCTCCAAAAAGCAGGGTTCCAAGAAAATGCTGTTGCCTCTTTCTTGCAATGCTTTAGGCCATCTATTTTAACATCTTTGGTTAATTAGACAAAGCTAAACGGATGAGGTTTTTGGCTGATTAGAAGATCAATTGTAGGATGGCAGCACTAATCATTAAAGAAGCCAGTGAGATAGTTATCAAAGCGAAGTTCAGCTTATTCGCTAGCCCAATTAGTGCGTGAATAGAAATAATGCCGACTAAGCAGGATGATGCCGCGGCTAGTAATGCTTCAGTCGACCAGAGGAATTCTTGGGTAATTCCGACATAGACGGCTCCAATTAGACTTAATGGGACCGTAAGTAGGAAATTAAGTAGCAATATCTCTTGTTTGTCGAATTGGCGATGTAAAAGGAGTGACATAGTCATGCCTGAACGACTTATTCCCGGGAGAACTGAGATGCCTTGAAATATTCCCGTAATAACTGAGTCCTTTAGTTTAAGATCATCCTTAGATCTAAATCCATGCAAGGGCCTTTTAGTTTGACTCAGTCCACTGATGAGCATAAGAATTCCGGTAACCCCCATTACGCTTGACCCTGGCAGGGATGATAATTGGCCTAACGTCTTGATAAGTAAAATTCCAACGATAGAACCAACCACTGTGGCAATCAGTAGAAAAGATAATGTAGGAGAGGGTTGTAATGGGTTTGAGAGAATTTCTTTGACCATAAGAAAGAAACGTTGTCGGAAAACGATTAAGACAGAAAAAGAAGTCCCAATGTGCAGCCAGATGGCGAAGGCGAGGCTTTGTTCTAGTGTAACATCAGAAAAAACTCCATAAACCGTTGATACAATGCCTTCAGAGCTCAGGGGTAGCCATTCGAATATTCCCTGAAGCAAACCTAAGAATATGAAATGCATAGATGGTCTAAGAGATGTGAACTGATACTGAATAAAATATGATTAGCATGGGTATGATTTTACCTTGAGATGGATATTGTTGCGAGATCAGCAGTTCTATTGGCCATTTTGTTCATGGTAGAGCTAGGTGGAGGACTGTGGTATTCTCCTCATGAAACTAAAGAAAGGAAGTGGCATTTTGGATGATAGTGAACTGGCTTTTACGTCAGCTATCAAGCTTAGAGAGTTGGTGGCGACCAAGGAGATATCGCCCGTCGAGGTTACTGAAAATGCTTTAAGGAGAGTCGATAGATTAAATCCCAAACTAAACGCCTTTCTGACGGTTGCGGCTGACAGGGCGCTACAAGATGCTAAGAGAGCCGAAGAAGATGTTATTAAGAAAGAAACGCTTGGGCCTCTTCATGGAGTGCCCACATCAATCAAGGATCTTCTGGAAACAGAGGGGATACGCACGACGAAAGGCTCTCATATTTTCCGAAATCGAGTGCCATCGAAAAATGATTTTCTGGTCGACCGAATCAGGAATGCTGGAGCTATAATCCTTGGTAAAACAAATACACCAGAGTTTGGACATGGGGGCGGTGTCACTGAGAATCGTTTGGCCGACTTTTGTCGTAATCCTTGGAATCCGGAAATGGTGAGTGGAGCTTCGAGTGGAGGGGCAGCAGTATCTGTCGCAACGGGGATTAACCCAATATCTCATGGGACTGATGGGGGAGGTTCGATTAGAGTGCCCGCGTCCTTCTGTGGTGTTTTTGGCATTATGGGGACTATGGGACGGGTGCCAAGGCGTAATACGGGTTTAATTAGCTCTAATCCGGTATGGTTTTCTCAAGACGGACCGTTGAGTCGGACAGTTTCCGACGCGGCATTATATTTGCGGATTATGTCCGGGCCACATAGTGAAGCTACTGGTAAAGGATCATTGCCAGAGCCAGCAGAAGGATTTCTAGCTGATATTAGCGGTTCAATCAAAGGGCTTCGGATAGGTTGGAGTCCAAATTTAGGATCAATACCTGTTGAAAAAGCTGTAGCAGCTATCTGCGAAAAAGCTGTACAGAGATTCGAGACATTAGGGGCAACTGTAGAAGATTCAGGATTTATTATAGATATTGAAGAAGTGAGCGAGACCTTTGGGACCCTGACAGCCACCCAAGACTATATAAATTATGGATATTTGCTGGCGGAACACGGAGAAGAGATGGTTTCGTATGTGAAGCAAGCCATTGTTACGGGCAAAAATACCTCTGCTGAAGTCTATGCATTAGCCCTTGCAAGGATGGAGAGACTCCGAAAGTATGTTAGAGAAAGTTTTTCCAGATATGATTTACTCATTACTCCTACACTTGCTGTCGCACCGTTTCCATGTGGATATCGGCCGGAAGTTATAGATGGTGTAAAGGTGCCTAAAATGTCTGGATTCTATTCGATGCTTTATCCATTCAACATGACAGGCAATCCTTCAGCGAGTATCCCCTGTGGTTTCACTATAGATAATTTGCCTGTTGGGTTGCATATAGTAGGGCGCAAACTTGACGAGCTGACAATCATAAATGCGTCTCTAGCTTTTGAAGAAGCTTATCCATGGGCACATTTGCGACCCATGGCATCGTAAACCATTATATAGGAGATGTTACTATGCCCGCTCATATGAATAGGAGTGCTACTTTTATAGAAGAACCAAGTTTGTTAGAAGAAAAGCTGCCTGACCTTCTGGCTTTGACTAATGCAAAGGTAGAATACTTCGATATTTCGCCGGATGGTCGAAGCTTAGCTTATGTCTCAGCAAAGCAAGGGGGATATGATCTGTATGTATGCTCAGTCGATGGGACAGATGTGCGACGCTTAGTCGCGATGTACCCGGAGGAATGTATATATCCCAAGTGGTCACCTGATGGCGAGTGGCTTGCCTATTTTGCTCGAGGAGAAGCGTTCAAAGTTAGAGTAGATGGGAGCGAAGCCCCAATTAATTTAACTTATGGGAATGGCCCTGGGCGAGGACATGAACAGGCTCATTGGACGCCGGATGGCAAACATTTAGTTTTCGCTCGACCGGGCCCTAATGGATTCATGCAAATCGCTAAAATTCCGACTAAAGTCCCAGATGGGAAGATTAAGATTCAATATCTTACCGACGATACCTTTAATAGCACGGATGTAGACGTTTCCCCCAATGGCTTATGGGTAGCATTTATGTCAGATAGAAGCGGCCACGCTGACTTTAAGCGGATGGATGTCTATGTAACGTCGATCAATGGTGGCGAGGATCGTAATGTTACCCCCAACACATATGAATATTACGATTATCGCCCCAGGTGGTCTCCAGANAGCAGNAAACTGGTTTTNACCTCAGATAGGACAGGATGGCGAAACATAGGANTTATTGANGTTCGGACAAGTCAGACCAGAATGCTTACGNGAAGTAAATTTGATGAGTATAACCCTCGTTGGTCGCCCGATGGTCAGTGGATTGCTTATGTAGCAAACTGTGGTTGGAATTTCCAACTGATGAAAATACGGGCTAATGGATCAGGGGATTCGATTCAGATTACTAATGGAGATGGTGTTCATGGTGGCATAGACGCTTATCAGGCTCGCGGAACAATACGATGGACACCAGATAATAAAAGACTTGTTTACACATTTATGAATCATGAGAGAATCAGTGATCTGTGGGTTATCTCCGCCGCTGGAGGAGTGGAGACTCAGATTACTGATCATATGCCAGAAGGATTAAAGGAATTCTCTTTTGTTGAGCCTAAGTTGATAAGTTATAAAAGCAAGGATGGCCTAGAGATTCCAGCGTGGTTATATCGGCCACAAAATGCTGGGAATAGTACTACACCTTTGGTAATCTATGCCAGAGCGAATACCAAAGGGTTTCATGTGAAGGGGTTTTATCCCTATATACAGTATTGGGTATATAAAGGGTATTCGGTAGTTGCTCCTCAAGTGCGTGGAAGTGGTGGACTGGGAAAGACATANGAATTTCTTAACTATGGCGACTGGGGAGGAGGGGATATAGATGATTTTGCTTACGCTGCATTCTCATTAGCTGAAAAGGGGATGGTAGACCAAAAAAATGTCTTTATGCAAGGCGGAAGCACTGGAGGGTTCTTTACATTTTCTATGTGTCATAGGTACCCAGATCTATTGAAGGCCGCTGTAGCTTTCTATGGATCAACTGATCTTATTCATTCATACCGTATGAAAAGTGGGTCCAGCATGCCGGTTCATGGCGATGTTGTGGCTGGAGATAGAGGGGGGCCTGATATGGCGCCGGACCACTGGAAAGGGCGTTCTATATTCTACAACCTAGATAAAGTGAAAACCCCACTACAGGTCCAATGGGGAGACAGAGATGGTGTTCGAATCAGCATGGCGGACGATCTTTTTAGGGAAGCGAAGAAACGAGGCTTGTATATGGAATACATTCAATACAATTGCGAATCCCATGGATGGTATCATTGGAGGCCTGAGACCGTAGCAGATTCTATGAGGCGGATGGAGGCCCATTGGAGAAAGTTTATAGGGTCCTAGGAACTTTTATTTTATCTACCGGGATTGAGCAAGAGGGGCGAAGTTTCCTTGGTTTAAGCTTTATTAGGATACTCTGAAAACCAACGTTGGAGATCATTGTCATATCGATCTAGCCATGCTGCATTCAGGTTGATTCGTTCTATTGATTGCTTTATGGTTCGGGCAGCCGATGGGGTAGGATTATTTTCGAAAAAGGCTTTTACATCGTCTGCTTTTCTTGANGATATAAAGTTTCCTGTCATTGCTACTAACCGCATGATTGCAAATCCCCCATCCCCGTATCTTCGATCGAATTCGGGCCAGTTACTTTTGACGAAATCCCATGCCATTGGGAGTCCGATATTATTATTAGCAATGGATGTAACTAGGCTTACTACATCCTGATTGCGAACCAAATCCTGGTTCAAGGAAATCCCCAAGGTTTTTTTTAGTAGATCTTCGTCCGAAAACATAGACATGGCTCTTAGCATACGAAGTTTTTCTTCATGTTGATCAGAATTTCCGTAGATGGTGAACATCTGGTCAAAGGTACGTTGAGAACCTTGCTTGGCAGCAATTCCGAAAACAATGTCTTTAAGGTCTGGCTGTAATGAGGAAGGGTCTTCCAAGAAACGGGAATATCGAGTGAGCCCTGTGTGAAGAGTGTCGGAATGTCCGTAGGCAGCAAGTCTCGTAAGCAACACGGATCTTAATAGGGCGTCTAAGTGTTTTTCCCCTGGGGCTGCGTCCCATCCAACGGAGGCGGCTTTTTCAATAAAGAGATTTTGGCAGAATAATTGGAACTTTTCGAAGTAGCTCTTCTTATAAATAAGTCTTTCGATCCATTTAAGGTTGATAGCTATGGATTCCCAAACGGACACGTGGGATTCATATTTATATGCTTCTGTGAGGGATAGATAAATTTCGGGTGATAAATAACCACCTTTGGTTAATGCGAACGCGTCGTTTTGTATGCCTAAGCGGTCATTGGCCGAGAGTTTGTTTTGGACAATAGATAGTTTGAGAGACTCCCATTGGTTAGGGGAATAGTTGGTGCGAAAGAATCCAACATGTCCAGTATTGACCTTCAAATCGAGGGGATTTATCACAGGGATCCGAGTAAGGGTGGTGTTAATTAACACGGATTTAGACGATCCCGTTGCTTCTAATGATAAAGGGATCTCCCACTTGCCGGGGGATTCATCTCCTAAAATGTGGCTATATAGAAATCTTTTTTGCTCGATGGTTATAAGATTGACGTCACTGTCATTTCCGATTTCCACGATTGGGAAACCGGGNTGTTTTATCCAAGTATTCATGATTTTGCNGATAGGNTTTTGCGAGNCAAGGGTTAAANTANTCCATAGGTCNTGTGTACGGGCGTTGGCGTATTGATGGGTGGACAGGTAGGTCTTAACTCCNGNNCGAAAAGTCTCTTCTCCCAAAAAAACCTCTAACATTCTGAGAATGGCGGCTCCTTTACTGTAACTAATCGCATCAAATAGTTCCCCTATCTCTGATGGATTACGCACCGGCATTTCAATTGGATGAGAATTGGTAAGACCATCTAATACTAAGCCGGCATTGGTATCCTCAAGTAAAAACTGAGTCCACATATCCCATTCGGGAAATAATGTATCCACCGCTTTGTTTCCCATCCAAGAAGCAAAACTTTCGTTAAGCCATAGGTCGTCCCACCATTCCATGGTAACAAGATCACCAAACCACATGTGTGCCATCTCGTGTGCGATGATTTCGGCGATGCGCTGTTTGGTGTTGGCGGATGAAGAAGTTTCGTCAAATAAAAGTGCAGCTTCCCTATAGGTAATAGCCCCCCAATTTTCCATAGCCCCAGCGGCGAAATCCGGGACTGCTATGTGATCTAGTTTGTCTAGCGGGTAAGGTATACCGAAGTAATTGTTGAAATAATCGAGGAGTCTAATAGAGGTNGCAAGTGCGAATTTTCCTTGATCTTCTTTCCCACGAGTAGCCCATATTCTGACCAAGGTGCCATCAGAAGAGATTTGTTCTACTGATGCGAGATCACCGACGATGAATGCTAGATAGTATGTCGACATAGGAGGAGTTTTCTTGAAACAGATGGTGGAGGTCCCATTGTTGTTAAGTTGTTGGCTTGCGATGGAAGTATTAGCCAATGCTGTTAAATGCGATGGGATAGTAAGACTGACCTCGAACGTTGCTTTAATAGCAGGTTCGTCCCAGCAAGGGAACGCTTTCCTAGCGTCAGTTGGCTCGAATTGGGTGCATAGAAGAAAAGAAGGATTGCCAGAAGAATCCGTGTAAGCCACCCGATAGAAGCCTCTCAGTTGGTCATTGAGTATCCCACTAAAGCCCATTTTAAGAGCAAATTTGCCTTTGGGAATGGGTTCGCTGAACTGAATATGTACCCGTTCATTCTCGGAGTCAAGTTCAATATTCGCGGCCCCTAGTATTGTTTCGTTGCCAAATATTACGTGGGCGTAGTTTATTTTTAGTTCAGCTGAATTAAGAAAGATAGATAGCGTGGGCTTTAGCACTTCTATGTTTATGGTCTCTTCGCCCTCAAATGTGAAAGTCTGCAGGTCTGGAATTATGGCAATCTGGTATTTCGTTGGCTTGACGTTGGTAGGCAGTCTATACGATATTGTATTTTTCATGTTTTACCTTGCTTATAGCGATAGCGTCCAGGCTCAATTCTTCTCATAGAGTTATCGTAGCTAACAATGCGGAGTCCAAGCATACTATAGAGATTAGGCGAAAATACTGTATCCCATCGTTTCGTCTAGTATTAAGCGGCCTCCTTGCATGACCATTGCCACATCCCGGAAGGCNCGTAAGTCGTTCACAGGGTCTGAATTAAGAACTACCAAGTCTGCTTCAAGGCCTGGTTGTAGAGATCCCAATAGATTCTCAGCACCTAANCATTTNGCGGCTGTGCTTGTAGAGGCTTTGATAACATCCATATTGCTCATACCTGCTTCGCCTTGTAGCTCAATGCCGAGGGAATAGTCACCAAAAATTTGTATCGCGTCGGTCCCGGAGATAATGGATACTCCTTGGTCCCATAACCGTCCCATAAATTCCATTTGACTTTCACATTTAGCTTTGAGCCCATCAAGCTTAACTATTTCCTCCTTTGTTAGAGATCGTTCTGCTTCTATGGACAGAAAAACTTCACGCTGTCTATAACCCGTCTGGATAGTGGGACATACAAAAACTCCTTGCTTCGCAATACGTTCTCCAATCTCTGGATAGTAACGATAAATACCGTCGGGGTCACGAAAACCTGCATGCTCTATCATGTCGACTCCAGCATCGAGGGAATTAGTGATGCTTTGAGTGGCTAAGCAATGAGCAGTAGTCTTTTTACCCATATTGTGAGATTCATCCACAATGGCTCTTAGTTCTTCTACTGTATAAGAAGGTCTGCGATTGTCAGTGATCGCTGTGCCGCCACCGGAGGCCATAATTTTTATGTGGTCGGCTCCGTCTTTAACCAATTCCCTGACTGCTTCTCGTACTCCTTCTACTCCGTCTGCTTCTTGATTACACCAGAAGAAATGTCCTCCAGTGATTGTGACTGGCCTCCCACAAAGGTAAAGCCGNGGGGCTACGAGGTACCCCCTATCTGCGCCTTCTCTAAGGTCGAAGGTTATCTTGTTCCGTGCGCCATTTTCACGTAGCGTTGTTACCCCGGCCTTGATGTGGAGTTTAGCATTCATTGCTGCTCTTAATAGGCAAACTTCGTCAGAGTCGCTTCCAGTAACTTGTTCGTACGATCCGCCATATACACCGAACATTAAATGGGTGTGGGCGTCTACAAATCCTGGGAGGAGATAACCATTGGGGTATTCGAGGTGTCTTACATGGGGACCTTGGGGCAAATTCGCTGTTTGACGCTCTACGGCGGTAATTTGGGAGCCTTGGATGATAACGGCAGCATTATCAAGAACCTTGTTGCCGATGCCGTCAATTAGCCCTTTCGCTTTAATTACTGTAGTTGCAGGTGTGTACTTCATGTTTTGGCTCCCAGCGTTTAATGATGATATTTAGACCATTCTAGCCGACTGCAAACGGGGTGTCACTTCTCAGTTCACAGGGATTTTCTGGAATTGTTGAAAGAGTGCGAATTTATTGTGTTCGGCAATAATCGATAATTTCTCCTGTGGATGCATTCCAGACTCCTTGATGTTTCGAGATATGGCCTAGAACCATATCAAGGTATTTGCTACGGAATCCTGTTCCCATTAGCCACGGGTGAAAATTTAGTACCAACGTTCTCCCATTGGTAGAACCCTCTTTATAAAGCACGTCAAAGGAATCCGTGATCATCTTTGCATAGGTATCTATATGAATACGTGCGTACCAATGGCTTTTTAGATCCTGTAGCGTTAAGTTGACTGGTAAAGAATAGAGATCGCCAGTAGGGGTCTTCATTGGATGAGGCTGGTCGTCGTTGGGCCAATCACAGACATAATCTAGCCCCTCATCAGCGAGGATGGCAGTCGTACGCTCTGATTCCCCAAATTCCGGGCCCATCCAACCTCGAGGAGAATCTCCTGTCGCTTTTGTAATAGCCTCCAGCGAACGGAGTATATAGTCCCGCTCTTCTTCGGGGGACATTAAGCTAGTAATCATCTGATTAGAAGCTATACCATGGGCTACGAATTCACATCCCCGGTCCTTAAACAGATTCACGAGGTAAGGGTAGTTTTCTGCAGACATTGCATCAATGGCGATAGTTGGCTTGATTCCATATTTGTCTAAGAGCTTCATCACTCGAAACACGCCAACTCGTGGCCCATATTCTCGTTGCCCAAATGCTATAACATCTGGGAAAGGCCTGCCTGATCCACTAACCCCACCGGGAGCCTGAGGTGATTTATATGCAGTAGAGGGGAGAGAACCTGGCATGCCACCATTATTGAAGGTGTTGGTTGGCTTCCATTGGTAATGGTCTATACTCAATAGGATAGATAAGGCGACTCTTTCCTGATGTGGCCATTGTAGAAGAGGACGGGTCGATATAGGAGACCAGTCATAGTAGGGCATATCGTATCCATATGTTCGGTCATGCGGCATTGTTCTTCTCCGTATTAAGTAATTCCGAAATAATGTTAGGCGTAACTAGTTTTTTCGAGATGGGATACCATGCTGTCGTAGTAATTCGCCATATAATACTCAGCCATCTCGTCCGCGGTGGTTTGCCACACGCCTTCGTGGGAGAGCATATATCCTAAAACTTCATCGAGGTATTTAATCCGGCTTGGGTGTCCAATTAACGCCGGATGTAAAGATAGACACAACTGCTTGGCATTATCGGCCCCTTCTGCGTACATAACATCGAATTGATCTTTTACGCATTGTGCCCAATATTCTGGAGGCAATCCAAAACGATTGAATGTTCCATCATTCAAGTCTAGGTTGTAGGGCATCGAAATCAGCCGCCCGGATTTTACCTTCATTGGAAATGGCTGATCATCATGTCCCCAGTCGGCGTTGTAGATAAGTCCTGCTTCTGCCATTAGATCGTGGGTGTTGGCCGATGGAGATACAGCGGGGGTTAACATGCCCTTTAGTTCCTTTCCGGTATAACGCTTAAGCGTTTCCTTGCAGTCTTGGAAAAATGCTCTCTCTTCCTCGATTGAAAGAAGGTTGAGGAAGCGATTATTGTATATCCCATGTGACATGAAGTCGTAATCACGTTTGACCATAGCATCTACAATCTCGGGAAATTGTTGAAGGACTGCTTCATTTAAGGAAATCGTACATTTAACGTTGTGATGATCGAAAACCTCGAGCATCCTCCAGAAACAAACTCGATTACCATAGTCATGGTTTCCAAATTGGGCTACATCCGGGCTGGGAGTTCGAGTATGTACCTGACGGAAAAATCCTCCTTTGCCATCATTTGGCGCGGGGATATAATCGACATATTCTACATTTGGTGCTACCCAGAGTGCCACACGGGCATTTTCTGGCCATTGCATTTTTGGACGATCTACGATAGGTGCGTAGACGGACAAATCTGGCTCAAGCAAAATGACACCTCCTAAATTGTTAATTGATTAAATCTAACCACAGACTAAAGTATTTATCTCGGAGACATCGTCGGGCAGTGAGAGGTCGTCCCAGTGGTTGCCACCATCTAGTGTTCCCAATACTTGCCCACACCTAGTGCCCGCAAACATTTGAGTGGTGTTACGGGGGTTAATGTAAAATCCAAAAATAGTACTATTTGGACTTATTCCCATATTTACTAAGTTCCATGTGGTGCCATAGTCCACGCTTTTAAATAAAGCTCCCGGGCTTCCACGAAATTCAGGCCCTCCTCCTATGAAAATGGTGCTAGGGTCACCAGGTAGTTCTCGGATTACTCTCGAATAAGTTCCTTGTCGGCCAAGCTTGCGAATATTACCAGGCGCCCAGTGGTCTCCCCCGTCCGTACTCTGAAAAAGTCCAGCCCTGGCAATTATAGAAATATGACGAGGCCTAGACCGATCTACGAGAACGGAATGAAGATCTACCGGATCGTCATTTTGGTAGTGTCCTTCGCTAACCCCTTCCCATGTTTGGCCATTATCTCGACTACGGATCAACCCTCCGACTTCTATGGCAGCATATATTTCTTGTGGGAGTTGAGGATCGACCGCAATTTCCAGGATCCGTTTTGGCATTTCTTGTGGCTTCATTGTGACGGAAGGAAATGTTATGTTTTCTATAGGAACTCGAGACCAATTGAGGCCACTGTCGGTGGTTTTGTATAAGGCGTAGTCCTCCCCACCCGCATAAATAGTTGTGGGATCGTTGGGATGGTAATTTACGGCCCAAATAGTGCCTGGATTTCCAGGAAGAGGTAGTTTTTCCCAATGATCTGCTTGGTTGGTGGTTTGATAAACTCCATCTTGGGTACCGCAGAGTAGTATACTAGGGTTTTCTGGGTCGAGAGCAAGGTCTCTTACATCCGGGTTTGCTGGAAGGCCCTTAGTTTTGAGTTCCCAGGATCCTCCAGAAATTGGACGCCTGTAAAGGCCATGTCCTTCTTGCCCACCTTCACTACCTAGTCCGACATAGATGTATGTTTGTTTGACTGAAGCCATCAACACCTCACAAGGTTGTGGAGCCCAACTAATAATAACAAAATTAGTGTCTCCCCATTGCATCAAAAAGTAGGCAACGTGTCAACAATGAAAGTAAGCTTATTTAGGAAGAGAATGTTGAGGGATAATTTAGAATTGGTACGTTGACCAATATCAGACAGAATTGTATGCTCCGTTGAAAACAATTAGGAGGTTGCTATGGTTGGAATTACTCTTTTGAATGGTATGAAGGCCCTTGAGGCCGGGTTTCAGAGGGCTCGAGAATTGGGAATTATAGTAGCTGTTAGTGTAGTCGATGCTCGTGGAGATTTGATTGTCTCCGCACGTATGGATGGGTCTCTTTGGTGGTGGACAGAAACAAGCCGGGCGAAGGCATTTGCTTCGGTAGCTTATGGTGGGATGAAAAGTGGAGATCTAATGGATCGATCAAATAACCCGGTGTCCCAAGCTTTGATGCATATGCATCAAGGACGAATAGCTCCTCAACAGGGAGCGGTGCCTCTATTTCGGGGTGCAGTGTTGTTTGGGGCAATAGGTACTGCCGGGGGCAGCGGGGCAGAAGATGAAGACGTGTCTGCAATGGCGGTTCAATCAATAAGTTGATCGATTTCCGACCAACTTACAATGACGATTGTTAATGGGAGCGTTGATTACCCTTTTTGTTTTCCGGTTTTAATCTTAGCTAGACTGTTGTTTCCATAAAATTATTGACCGTGTCCTAGGCCTACGGCATGTAGTCTGTTCTTGGCCTCTGTGTAGACGTCAGGAGGGAGTGGGCCTTTTTCTGCTGCAACGACATTTTGTGTTAAGTGTTCGGGATTTTGGGTCCCCACAATGATTGTATGGACATCTGGATGTGACATGGTGAATCGAAGGAGAAATGACGTTCGGGTTTCACCATGGTCTACTAACTCTCCAAGGTTTGCCTCAGTGAACATATCCCAACGTTTTATACCGGCACTGCCTCCGAGGGATGGTTTCCAGTTTTGTACTCGTTGGGCGTTTATTGCAGCTGATTCGGGTTCTCCCTTTGCTACGCCACCTCTGATAATGGTGCCAACCCCTGCTTTTGCGGATTTAGTTATGATATCGTGATGTTCGGGTTCCAGGGCGGAGTAAGGTAGTTGAAATGCATCGTATGCTTCGGTGTTGAGGTGGTCGTTGAGATGAGGTATAACGCTAGAGCACCCTATAAAGCGCGTCCAACCGCGAGTCTGTAGGTCCTTCAGGGTTTCTATGCATTCACATTCCTCCACATCTTTTCCGGTTGGGTTGTGGAGTTGTAGTAAATCAACGTAGTCTGTTTTAAGATTTCTTAGACTTTCTTCTATACATGCTATGATATCGTTTCGGGTATAGGATCCGTATTTGGTAGAGCTGCAGTTTCCGTGCCCACTTTTAGCTGCGAGTGTAAATTCGCTCCTTCGGTGGGATATAAACTTTCCAATCATTTCTTCACTTCTACCGTAACACCAAGCTGTGTCAATGAAGTTGATGCCAGAGTCTAGAACTGCATTGAGAATATCCTTGGCGCGGGCTTCACTTGGCATTCGTGCTTTGGCATCCTCTGAGGAAACCCCACGTACTTCCAATGCCCCGTATCCCAGTTGAGTAACCTTTAAGCCGGTCCGACCCAAGGTTCTTGTTTCCAAGGTCATGTGTATTCTCCTAAAATTGAATTGACGAGTGTTGCAACTGATTACTCTAGGCCTACTTGGCTTCGAGACTGTCCAATAATGTCTATTCCGACCTGTTCACTCCATGCTGAAAGCAGTCTACTGACAATAGGCCCTGGCATATTATCTCCCATAGGCCTATTATCCAATTTTGAAACAGGCAACATACAGTGACTGGTGCCTGATATAAAAACTTCGTCGGCATTATATGCATCATAAAGCTGAATGTCTTCGGTCTGTACCGGTATGTCAAGATTCTTGGCTATTTCAAGAATGGCCTTTCTTGAAATACCCTGAAGCATTGTTCGATCCGCAGGAGTTTTTAAGACGCCATCCTTAACTATCCAGATGTTGAAACCAGTGCCCTCAGAAATGTTACCCTCTAAATCGAGAAGTACAGGCCAGGAGCCAGGGTCAACATCGTTTGCCTCGAGATCGGCCATGACAAAATTCATGCGGCTTTGATGCTTAACCTTTGGATCTAGAGAATCCGGATGATATGCGCGGGTCCTGGCGAATACGACATGGCAACCTTTGTCGTAAAGATGAGCGAATCGATTGAAGTCGAGGGGAGCTCCCCCAATATAGACTGTCGGTTCTCCTGTCTCGGCGACGGATCGTCCGATGCCACGAGTTATCCGTTGAGTCACGGTCATGTCTCCGCCCGCAGCGATTAGTGGCCAGTTACGGACAACAACTTCTTCGCTGATATCTGCTATTTCTTGATAGGTGAGCCCTGGGTCAATCCTGACATATTTAAGAGATCTGAAAAGTCGGTCTAGGTGCCCATTGAGGTCAAATATCTTCCCGTTGAACGTTCTGTCTACCTCAAAGACTCCGTCGCCTAGGGTAAAGCCACGGTCAGCAATTGAAACTTTGCATTCGTCTTGTGGGATCCACTTGCCGTTGAAATATGCCATAAACGTGGTAGTCATTATTTATACCTCATATGTCAGAACTAGGCGCATTATAAGTTCAGTCCAAATCACGTGCAAGCGAGAGAGTTCTTAGCTCGCATACTACGACCGGCAAAACTATGGATATAATGGATGCATTCTACAGTGTAAATTGAGCTTCCTGGTAGGAAGGATCTTTTTGATAGATTTGGATACGCATGTGTTGTCCTTCTGCGATGAGTATTTTGTAATCATCGCCGATATGGACACACGTTGGACTCCAAAGCCGAGACATAGGTTCCAAATCAACTCTTTCTAGCGCTTTAACCAGGTCGGGATTGGAAGCTACTTTTCTTTGTGCCCATTCTGATAAGTTATTGGCATCTCCTATCAGAGTGGCCATGTAAATACCGTCCGTCTCAAAGATCTGTACTCGATGATTTCCCCAATCTGCAACATAAATGTCGCCATCTTTATCTTCTATAGCGAAGCTGGGATGATTTAGTTCGCCATTTTGCTTGCCTGGCCTTCCAATGGTTTGTAAGGTTTGGCCGTTTGTATCCATACGCTGAATACGATCGTTTCCCCAGTCTGCTATCAGCAGGGTGCCGTTATTGGCAATGCTGATCCCCCAAGGAGAGTTAAATTCCCCATCGTTTGATCCACTTGACCCAAATTTACTGAGGAAGGAGCCGTTGGCATCGAACTGTTGTATGCGGTCGTTTCCGGAGTCTACTACCCAAACGTTGTTGTCTTTATCCACTACTATTCCGCTTGGTCTTTTTAGTTCCCCGTCTAGAGTTCCGGAGCTTCCCCATCGGCCTAGATATTTCCCATCGGGGGAATATTTGTGAACGCAACTATCAGCCTGATCTGTAACAAAAAGGATTTCTTGATCATCAATGGCTAGACCACCTGGCCACTTAAAGGTAGGGTCGCCATTTTCGGGATGCCCTATGTCCTGAATCCATTCTTGAGTGTCTATAGTGCATTTTGTTATACGTGTGGATGGATTGCTTTCAACGCCCCAATTAGCTACATATAGTACGTCATTCTTTCCGCGGGCTAGTCCGATAGGGTGGCGCAGCGTGGGCCCAGATGCGCCGATTTGGCCAATGTTACCCACGTAGGCGAAGGCTTTGGTTCCTGCTATTTGCGTGACAGGCATTTCAAACTCCTTGACGGTCTCGTGTGGTCTTAATATATCGTGTTCTCAATGAATTCGCAAAGTAACGTGGACACCTTTATGTCCTCATCCTCAGTAGGATGAATTAAAAGGAATCGATACCGCTACAATGTGAACTGGGCTTCGGTGTATTCAAGGTCTTTTTGATAAACTTGAATTCTCATATGTTGAGCTTCTGCTATTAAAATTCTATAGTCGGCGCCTATATTTATTGATACAGGGTGCCAAAAACGCCACTCGGGCTCCAGATCCACGCGATCTCTGGCTTTGGCTAAATCCGGATTGGCTGCTACAGCAGCTTTAGCCCATTTAGATAGGTCGTTAGCATCCCCACTGATAGTCAGAAGAAAAGTTCCATCTGGTTCGTAGATTACGACTCGATGATTCCCCCAATCTGCAATGTATATATCTCCCTCTGGGTCTATCGTAACGTCGGCTGGATGGTTTAAAGAATCAGCTGATGTGTCAGCATAGGTAATAGACAATAACGGGACTCCGTCTGGGCTGAATTTTTGAATTCGGTTGTTTCCCCAGTCTGCGACATAAACGTTATCATCTATATCGAGGCCAATTCCCCAAGGATTATTTAAAGAGCCTACATCGGATCCGAATTGTCCAAAGCCATAGAGATAATTCCCATCCTTAGAATACATTTGTATTCGATGGTTTTTCGAGTCTACTATCCAAATGTTTTCCTTAGAATCAATTGCAATTCCTGCTGGGCTGTTAAATTCTCCTTCCTCGGTCCCATAAAATCCCCATTTCCCAATGAATTGTCCGTCACTCTGGAATATTACTACCTTATGGTCTGCCTGATCGGTTACATAAAGTCGATCAGCGGCGTCAGAAATCAATCCTCCTGGCCACAAGAACTGACCAGGCCCATTACCTGGTGCGCCTATATCGGCAATCCAATCTTGTCCAGAAATCGAACACTTGGTAATGCGGGCGTTAGGAGATGCTTCATCTCCCCAATTGGCGATATATAGCGTATCGTCCTTTCCTCTTGCCAAACCAACGGGATGTCGAAACCCTATTTCAGACCTAGATATTTTCCCAATATTAGTGGCATAGGTAAAAGCTCTTCCTGATGCTATGTGGGTTGAGGGCATATGTTACCTCCCGTGCAAACTTGTTGGTTTTGCAAANGACAGTGAGGTGAACNNCTCACTTTAGTTGTGGTNCACCTCACCATTTGTTCTTAGGTCTAAATCGAGTGTTTACTTATTTATGAAACTCAACTTTTCAAAGGAGCCACCGACAATTTCGGTAGGATCCAGATGCATGAAGTCTTCGAGGAGGGTGGAATAAAAACCACGGAAGTCGTAGTTTGGTGCCAAGTCTCCTTCTTGAAGATCGTCTTTCTTCATGGATGGATATTCGGAGTAGTGTCCGCCTTTCACCGAATCACCAATTGCGAACGCGACACCGGCAGCACCATGGTCAGTGCCTGATCCGTTGTCTACGACCCGCCTGCCGAATTCAGAAAACATTATGAGGACTACGTTGTCTGACATGTCATGCTCCCTGAGGTCTGCGAAGAAATCCGAGACTGATCTAGCTGCATCCTGCCAAAGCCCTTTGTGACCGGGCATTTGGGAAGCATGTGTGTCCCAGGAGGCACTCTGCGTGTAGAAGAACCGTGTGCCCAGATTTGCCTGTAGCACCATGGAGATTCCACGGAATTTCTGCGCAAGTGGGGTGGCTGCATATTCTACAGAGGAGGAATACATCTCAGGAGCGACCTTAAGGATATCAGCACCTTTCAAAGCGTCTAGGCCGGTCTGACCAAGATAATCCATTACTGGGCCTGTTCCTATAGCGGGGGAATATACGCGTGAGAAACGCTCTAGCGCTCTTTGGCGTTGTTGTTCTCCGTTTATTCCGGTAAGCACACCGTAATTTTGGATATCCGATACCGAGGCAACTGGAACACCTGGCATGGCCATAGCTCTGGGAAGGCCTTGCCCAAAATTAACAGCGGTGAGAACGTTTTCCTTTCCAGGATCGACGACTTTTGTGGCTCTCCCTACCCAACCCTCGGTTCCGACTTTATCGGGTTCGCAAGTGTGCCATATGTCCATAGATCGAAAGTGAGAACGGGGAGAGTTTTCATATCCTATCCCATGTATAAGAGCCATCTTGCCTTCTTCCCAGAAGGGTTTAAGTGCGCCCATCTCCGGATGAAATCCGTAATTGTCGTCTATGGGGATTTCTTCTCCTTCGGGTATTACGATGTTTTTTCTGTAGTCTCTATACAAGCCTTCCTGTCGAGGGACTATGGTATTCAGGTAGTCATTTCCTCCGGTTAGTTGGAAGACTACTAGTATGGGATCTTTAGCCATAATGTACTCCTTATAATGAGCCTTAATTTATTTTAGCAGCCAAAGGGCTATGGGCCTTGGGGCTCTACCCTAGCCGAATTGATACTCCCTGGTGGCTGCGATGAGTTGTAACATTTCTGCCACACGGGACCCAAAGGCCGCTATGTCAGCCTCCGATGACCCACGTTTCAGTTCTCCTCCACTTTGGGCATGAGTTATTAGTTCTTCTCTAGTTCCCTTGTCCATCTGGATAGCTCCGAGAAGTTCTAAACACGAGTCCACCAGATTTTCAGGAGAAAGAGTTCCCTTTTGACCTATACGGCTTATAATCGATTGAACTCCTGGGAAATCGGTGTTACCCAACATGTCCGCGACGAAATTTACTCGCCGAACTAGGGATCCAGTGTCGATCCACTCTCTGCCTGTGTGCCACCCTTCTACACTGGGCGGATTTATGAGTTCTTGACCTTGATAGGCACCCTCCATTCCCATATCCATAACGCCAGGTTTTGGTTCAGCAAAGTCTCCTACGAGCCGAATAGTTCCTGCAACTACCTCTGCTGGATTCTTCACTTTCGCAAACCAGGCAGACTCGTCTTTGAAGAAAGATGAGTTTAAAATAAACCGCAGCGTGGTTAGGATATCAAAATCGGATTCCTTGAATGTTTTTGCTATAGCATCAACTGCCTCTGGATTCTTTGCGGGAATATCAAGCCAGCTCGGGACTTGAACATCATCTTCCACAAAGAAATTGTAAAGGTGGCGTGCTATAAATTGTGAAGTAGCTTCGTCTTCGAGAATAAACTGAATTATATCCTCCCCGTTGAAGTCCCCCTCACGACCTAGAAAGGTTTTAGTGGAATGGTCATGATCCTCGTCTTTATATATAAAGCTCCAATGGTGCCTTTGGTAAGGTGTCCTCGGGATTTTGGGCCCGATAGTCCAGCCGGTGAACGCCCTTGCAGCCATTTTTACGTCATCTTCTGAGTAATGACCTTGTCCCATGGAAAACAGCTCTAGGAGTTCTCTCCCCCAGTTTTCGTTGGGGGCTTTTTTGTGGTTTTGGTTATTATCCAGCCAGAAGATCATTGCGGGGTCCTTTGATATTCGCACCAACAGATCTCTATAATTGCCCATGCCGTGGTCTCTAAATAATTGGATTTGTTGCAACATTTCGGGAGGGTTATCAACTTTAGAATTACCTGTTGCGAAGACCATGTGCCAGAATAGGGTCATCTTTTCTACCAAGGGCCTAGGGCTGGTGTACAGGTGGTACATGAAGTTAGATGTTCCTAGCGCTGGAGCGGAGGGCACTTCCATATCTGGATAGTAACGAGCTAAAGTATACTCATCGTAGACAGCAATACCGTGTGTGTCTGGTTCGAGAAGCTCTTCAACAGTTTCTTCGTATCCTTTATTGGCTCTCCTTTCTAGCTCGTCATAGTTGGCCCCGAATCCGGCCCTACGCATTAGATGTGCCATGAGAGCTATGTCATTTGCTGGCATCTATGATCTCCTTTTTACTGATTGATTGTAGCGGTTTTTAACTTACACATGCAGACCTTAATTTGGTCACATACCGCCAATATCGTATTATAGGAAGGACTATGTGGTGTGTCAAGAAAACGTGCCTGCAACGTGCCTAAATGAAGGTCTAGATTAAACTTGGTAGGGACTTTAGAATTAGTTTGGCATCTATTTTGGACGAATTAGTTATATGAAAAGGAGGATAAAGGAACTATGAAGTTTGCTCGTTATCTGGCTCATGGAGATATTAGTTATGGAATAGTTGATAACAACATTGTTAAAGAGATTACGAATAACCCTTTCAGTAGCTTCGAAATTACAGACCATAGTCACCCGCTTTCTGAGGTAAAAATCCTCGCTCCTTGCCTGCCTGGTAAAATATTGGCGGTTGGGCTTAATTATCGCAGTCATTTAGGGGACCGGCCTGGGTTGACGGAACCGCTTATTTTTTTGAAAACACCGACTTCATTAATTGGGACAGGAGAATCTATAGTTTTGCCTAAAAACTTTCAGGGCCGGGTCGATGAAGAAGGAGAAGTAGTAGCAGTTATTAAGGATCGATGTAAGAATGTTCCCAAAGAAGAAGCCTTGCAGCATGTTCTTGGATATACCTGTGGGAATGATGTAAGTGCACGTGATTGGCAAAAAGGGGATGGGCAATGGTGGAGAGCTAAATCATCGGACACGTTTAGCGTAGCGGGCCCGTTTATAGAAACGGATCTGGACCCAGGTAATATTGTGATGAAGGCACGAGTTAATGGGATAGAGGTACAATCAGAGTCGACAAAAATGTTTCTGTTTGATTTGCCAGCAGTAATAGCCCACGTTAGTCAGGTTATGACGTTAGAGCCAGGCGATTTGATTTATACTGGTACACCGGGTAAACCAGCAGAGCTCAAGGATGGTGATATTGTGGAGGTCGAGGTAGAAGGGATTGGCATCTTAAGTAACCCTGTGAAGAAAGAGGCTTAAAAAATATTCTAAGGCCACAAAAAGCACGTATCTGTGCAAAGGAGAGTAAGGTATGTTCCAAAATGCCAATATGTCCAAAGAAACTTTTATGACAATGGCAAAACAATTAGGGCTAGATACCTCGGATGGTCAGCACATGGAGATCGTTTATCAACAAGTGAATGAAATTATGGCGGTGGTGAGCAAATTGCGAAATATGGACCTAGATGATTGTGAACCGTCCAACACATTTTCGTCGTTCCAGAGCTATGGCTGTTAATTCTGATCTTTGTTATCAAACGGCCTACAGTTTATCTAAGCTAATTCGAGCTAAGGAGGTTTCTCCTGTTGAATTATTCCAAGCTTACTTAGATCGGATAGGTACTACAGATACAGTATTAAATTCTTTTATATCTTATCCTGGAGAGGAAGCGTTAGAGAGCGCTAAGTTAGCAGAGAGGGAAATTCTCTCCGGTCATTACAGGGGTCCGCTTCATGGAATACCTATTGGGCTTAAGGATCTGTTTTACGTCAAGGGTCTCAAGAATACGGCGGGTTCGAAAATATTTGACACCTTTATTCCTCCATATGACAGCACGGTGACTACTTTGCTTAGAGCAGCGGGAGCGGTTTTAATGGGCAAATTGAACCTTCACCAGTTTGCTTTTGGGCCCACAGGATTGAATGAGTATTATGGAGATATGCATAACCCTTGGGATGTTGAGCGGCTTGCTGGCGGGTCTAGTGGTGGATCTGGATCGGCTGTAGCTTCTGGACAACTGCCATTGGCAATTGGAACAGATACTGGAGGCTCAGTAAGAATTCCAGCCGCGTTATGTGGGATTACTGGATTGAAACCCACCTATGGTCGTATTAGTCGACATGGAGTTGTCCCATTGGCGTGGTCTTTTGATCATATAGGCCCCATGACGCGCGATGTATGGGATTCGGCAATAATGCTAGACGTGCTAGCTGGAAGAGATGCAAACGATTCGTCGTCTTCGGCGATGCCAGTTGGCCATTATGTCGAATCTTTAACTGGAGACGTGAAAGGACTTCGTCTCGGGGTGCCAAAGGAATATTTTGAACTTCCATTAGATCCTGCCATAGAAAAGGCTATTAAGGATGCAATTGAGGTCTTTAATGGATTGGGAGCTCAGATTAAGGAAGTGACTTGGCCGATTTACCATCATTCTGCGAATATTTCTACTCCAATGATTTATGCTGAAGCAGCTGAATACCATAGGGATCTTCTTATGAAACATGCACATCAATATGATCCCAGCATTAGATGGAGAGTAGAAACAGGACTATTTATATCTGCTTCAGATTATCTGAACGCTTCGAGGGCAAGAGCAAAATATACAACTGAAAGTCTTGCTCTTTTTGACGAAGTAGATTTGTTAGTTGGTCCAACCATACCGGTTATTGCTCCGAAAATTAATGAAGATCAGGTCATGATAAACCAACAGATAATGGGAGTAATACCCGCGTTAACTCAATACACTAGAGCATTCAATTTGACGGGATTTCCGGCATTGACCGTACCGTGCGGATTTTCTCAAGGTATGCCTGTAGGAATGCAATTGGCCGGACGTCCATTTGAAGAGGCGAGAATTCTTAACGCCGGGTATGCCTATCAACGGGTTACAGACTGGCATAAAAGAAGACCCGTGGTTTGATGAGAATAATGTAGAAATTCTACCAGCGACAATTGATCCTGTCAGTATTCTACCATGGTAGAATACTGACAGGATCGTTTTTGTGTTTAGTTAAATATGGAATCTTTGTACGAAAAGTTGAAACAAATTGAGGACCGTCATGACGAGCTAATTGTACGTATGGCGAAACCCGAAGTTGCGTCAGATTATGAAACGTTCCAACGATTAGCCAAAGAAATAGCCCCCTTAACTGATACCGTAACATTGTTTGGGCGACTCAAGGCCTGTAAAACGGAGCAGAAAGAGAATTCCGTGTTAATAGCAACGGAAGATGATGTCGAGATAATTGCCCTTGCGAAGGAAGAGGCTAAAGTTTTGGAATCCCAGATAGAGAACCTAGAACATCTTCTCAAAATCGCGTTATTGCCTAAAGACCCCAACGATGACAGGAATGTCATCGTTGAAATTCGGAAAGGGGCTGGAGGGGATGAAGCGGCAATTTTTGCGGGTGACCTATTCCGTATGTATAGTCGCTATGCTCAGTTAAAAGATTGGCGTATAGAGGTCCTAAACTCACACGAATCAAGCATAGAAGGGTTTAGTGAAATAGTTTTCTCGGTAAAAGGCAAGGGGGTTTTTAGTCGCCTGAAATTTGAAAGAGGTGTCCATAGGGTACAGAGAGTTCCTACAACGGAGGCTTCGGGTAGGATTCATACATCAACGTCAACGGTAGCAGTTCTCCCAGAAGCGGAAGAGGTAGACGTGAGGATACATCCAGATGATTTAAGAATTGATGTCTTTCATTCTGGTGGAGCAGGAGGGCAGAATGTTAATAAGGTTGCCACAGCAATACGCATCGTTCACAATCCCTCTGGCATAATTGTTACATGTCAAGAAGAACGCTCTCAATATAAGAACAAGACTAAAGCTATGGAGATTTTGAGAGCCCGTATATACCAGGAAGAACAAGCTAAACATCAACGAGAGATTTCAGAGTCTAGGAAAGCGCAGGTCGGTTCTGCTGAAAGAGCAGAAAAGATAAGGACTTATAACATACCGCAGGATAGAGTAACGGATCATCGAATAGGAAAAAGCTTTTTCGGTATGCCAAAAATTCTTGACGGACATATCGATGAAATAGTCGAGGCTCTTTTTGCCAGTGAAGAGGAAAAGAACCTTGGCGAGGCATTAACAGTTTAATCCTTGCAGTCTTTATGGACTAGGAATATATAGTGTCTATCAGGGACTCTTTGAGTTTTGCACAGAAAGTTCTATCCTCCGCTAATATATCTGAAGCTGTGATAGAAGCTGAGTTGATTTGGATGCATGTCCTCAATGTGTCCAGACACGATCTTTACTTGAATAACTTTCCGAATGTGACTGACTTAAACGTGAAGCGGGTTCACGAAATTTTATCTGAGAGGCTAACGGGGAAACCATTAGCCTATGTTCTTGGACTTTGGAAGGCATATGACGTTGACTTGATTATTTCCCCCGATGTTTTGATACCAAGACCAGAGAGTGAAATATTAATTGAGAGAGGGATTGAGATCTGTCGTAGCGGTGTTTTTGGAAAATCCCCTGTGGTGGTAGATGTAGGTACCGGTTCTGGATCTATAGCGATAAATCTAATCCGCAACGTTCCAAATATACAGTTATTTGCCACGGATAATTCAAAAAGAGCTCTGGAGATAGCCCAGCAAAATTTTAAGAGATTTGGTCTGTATGAACGGATCACCTCCCTTCATGGTGATTTGTTAGAACCAATTTTTGTTTTACCTGACCTTGTAATAGCTAATTTGCCTTATATCCCTTCTAGAAACATCGATTGGCTTCAGGAGGAGGTTAGATGGGAACCTAGGGAAGCTTTGGATGGCGGGAATGATGGGTTAGCGTGCTTTAGAAAAATCGCTGTCGAATCTAAATCGAAACTGAATAACTGTCGTGGGGTATTTCTTTTGGAGATGGATCCACCTCAAATAGAGGATGTAGTATCGATGTTTAGGACCGAACATCCCAAAGTCGAATTCGATGTTATACGGGATTTACGTGGGCTCGAACGAGTTTTAGAAATTACGATTGGGATGTGAAAGTAGTTAGTCAGATGATGGAAGATTGCGTGGAGTTTGAATTTCCATTTCCTTATCACAACAGGATATAGTGCCGGGGCCGGTTTTTACGCACAATATTAGTGTGCCGCAAGCCCCACATCCATATCGTTTACCTAATTGATTTGCCAATCTTTAAAGTCTCTTCAAGGTTTTGTTAATGTGGGCGAGCTACAGCACGCCATATCACCATCACCGCCCTTTGTGACCAGAAATTCTGACCCACAAAGGTGACAAATGTATCTTTTGCCAGTTTTATTAGGCATTATGCGCAGTCCTATCAGGTATGTTCATGAATAGAAGCGTATTGTAAACGGGTTAGTTTTGGGGGTCAATGTCAAAAGACTACGGTGGCGTCTATCTCAATTCTCAGACTGGCCTTCGCCAAACCTGGTGTCATCACCAGAGTGCTAGTTGGATATTCACCGACAAAATATTTTTCTACGATATTATTGAACTCGCTAAGTCTAGGTCTAAAGTCTTCCATGTCGGTGACGTAAATTACCAGTTTTACAATATCAGAGTTCAAGCCGCCTTGATCTCTTACGATGCCAGAAATTCTTTTGATGGTACATTCTGCTTGAGTAATGACATCTTTATTTTCATCATCCGTGCCAACAGCTGTGCATCCTGAGATAAACAAGAAGTTTCCAGTTCGTATGGTACGTACATAGTTGCCAATTGTTGGAGCTAAATCCGGATAATTTTTGCGTATTTTCTTCATTGGTAGTTTTTGTTATTGCGTTCTATTAAATAAAGTGAGGCCCCTCAATAGGGGCCTCACTTTATTTTTCGTAATTGGGGTTTAAACTATGCAGCGGAGCGATTTCTATTGAACACAAATCCTCCACCAGCAACCAGGGCGGCTCCAGCGACTAAGGATATAATCGCTAAGAGGCCATAGTTTATGTCACCGGTGTCCGGAGCTTCAACGTGAATTTCGACTTCAACTACATCCGCTACTACCGTTGGCTCAAAAGAGGCCATGCTCTGAGCTCCTAAATGAGCTTGTGAAGCTCCGCCTTCGCCAGCTCCAATGGAACCGTCGCGATCAGTGTCATAACCACTAACCGTTCGCGTAAGGAGAGTTTGGGCATTAGTAATGAATGCTGAAGCTACATCAAGGGTTGTAGCGCTTCGGGCACTGATAGCTGCATCTCGTGCAGAAGTTGCCCAAGTAGCCACATTATCCGCTGAGGTAGAAACAGCTGACTCATATTGAGCGAATGTGTTGTCACTGCTATCACCGGCGGCGACGGCCTTCGCTTCCGTGGAAGCTGCTGCCGCGTAATTCAGCAAACCGTGACCATCACCTGCGCTTCCAGCGTCAGCTACGAAGTTGGCGCCATCGTCTCCCTCGATGATGTTAATTACATGCCCCGCATGAGTTTGAACGTCGGAAAGAGTGGTAGAATCCACGCCTTTCCCGGCGTGTAGTAGTGCTGCATCGGCTTGATCCTTTAATCCAACTGAGGTCCCCTTTGCCACGCCTTCATGTGCTCCAGAAGTGTAGTCTGGGTTTCCCGAGTGGGAATAGAGGAGATTTCTGATATGAGACAGTCCTCCGTCAGAAATCTTATCCGAATACAATACATTGTCTGACTCTTTGACTTGGAACTCACTGTATGCGCTTGCAAGGTTTGTTCCGTCTGGGCTGATGTAAGTATGACTCACACTTCCGTCAGCTCCTTGATCTAACTCGCCAACACTCAAGGCTGTATGCCCATCATCGGAGACCAACCATCCCTCGTAGGTATGACCGGATCCAAGAATTGGCATTGTCAGAGAAATTGACAACTCGTCGGAAAGCCCGGGAGAAGAATCTCTGATAACCGCCTCACCTCTAACCTCTGCATTAGCTAGACTGACAGGCATTAGCAGGGCCAGCAGTGAGAGTGAAAGGCCCACTTTGATTACTTTGGAAAAATACATTAAACCTCCTATTCGGCAATCGGTGAGGAAACCGGACTATTTCCGGTGAATCCACTCCTATAAACAGAATATGGCTATTGAAACTGCGGGCGTATTATATAAGTATCTAAAGAACATTGGCAAGCTTTTTAGCGCCCGTAAACACCCAATATTTGTTATAAACTCATTAATTTGGCGAGATAAGCCCGTTAATTGAATCCTTTCAGCCTTTTTAAATTGTCTATTGAGGGATTTATTATACCTTTTTCTACCGAAGTCAAAATATCAACAATTGTATGATTTATAGGAGTCGGCATGCCAATCTGAGATCCTTTTTCAACGACATATCCGTTTAAGTAATTGATTTCAGTTTTACGACCCTTCATCAAATCTTGAAGCATCGATGGTAGGCCTTCTCCTCTTTCACTGGAGCGGAGGGCCATTTCAGTTTCCACATTTTCCATGGCGGTGCCCATGTTTTCGTCGGCCTCAAGGTAAGATGTTGCAGGAATTCCGTTGATATTTGCAACTTCAAATCCATGATTCATGCCTACTCTGATTGCTTCTGCTGCTATTCGAATGAGTATGCGTCTTGTTGCAGGGTTTCTCCGAACTTCCGCCGAACTTAATCCGGTAATCCCGGCCATGGGATTGACCATGCAATTTACAACGAGCTTGGACCATCTTTCCCCCCAAGTATTGTTTGTAATTTTACTTACACCCACGTGGGCCATGAGATTTTCAAGTTCGATTAGTCGTGGAGTAGATTGCCCGTGAAGTTCTCCCACAGTAATTGCTAGTGCCTCGGGGTCATTGGTACGGATGACATTGCCGGGTTCGTACATTCCTCCGCCAAGGGTCAGCACACAGGCTAGGATTTTGTTAAAACCCGCCAATTCAGCGATCGTGTTATCGTTGATGCTGTTTTGGGCTGATACGAAAGCTCCATGTGGTTTGAGATATGGGAGCATCAGTGTTGTGGCCCAAGCAGTGTCATAGGACTTTACACAAATAAACACCCAATCGAACATCTTGGAGATCGTACAAAGCTCATGGATATGTATGGCATTGACTGGGATCAAATGATCTCCGTGTGTGCCGCTGATTGTGAGGCCAGAGGTTTTCATCACTTCGACATTCTCTGGCCATTGATCGATAAGAGTTACGTTATATCCCGCTTGAGTCAGTGGGCCTCCTATAGTACCTCCGATAGCTCCGACTCCTAAAATAGCTATTTCCCTATTTTCCATTGTTATACCTACTTTCTCCCCTTTTGGGAGATAAAATCCTTGAACCCCTCTTCTATTGATAAACCTCTAAAGCGCTGTTCTCTTGCGGCGTGTTCGGCGTCCCATTGCTCCTTCAAAGTACGCCCCAATCCTTCTAGAATCAGGGCCTTAGTGCCTTGGACTGAGGTTGGATAGTTAGCAGCAATTTGGTTGGCAAGTTCCATGCTCTTCTCTAATACTTTATCGGTGGAAACTAGATGATTAAGGAGGCCGATTCTGTGAGCCTCTTCGGCCGTTACGACGCGGCCAGTGTACAGGAGTTCCTTTGCCTTTGGCCATCCAATTAAATTGGGCAGTGTCCACGTGGCATTGAGCTGACCGTAAGCTGCAGCCAGAAATCGAAACTTTGTTAGTTCGCAACCCACCAGAAAATCTAAGGATGTAGCCATGACACTTCCTCCCCCGTAACATAGGCCGTTGAGTGCGCCTATTATGGGTTTTGAACAAGTGGCAAGTTTCCATTGGGTTGAATACCGGAGCTTTTGGCTTTTTGTGTGATCTTCAACGCTTAATTCCCGCATTTCGTGTATATCTGCTCCGGCACAAAAAGCCCGGTTTCCAGATCCAGTAATTATTAATACACGTATCTCTTCATCGGCTTCCATATCGTCAATTGCTGCCCCAAGCTCGCCAATCAATTGCAAGTTCATGGCGTTCAAGACGCTAGGCCTATTTAATGTCAGAATGCCTATTCCGTCGGATTTGTTAATAAGAACAGTAGTAGAATGCATGGTTCCGTTAAATATATTTTTAGTCTAAGCACATAATACCGGGGGTTGGAGCAAGGTTCAATCGTATGATAAGAAATAGGGGGTTCTTGGAGAGGAATTTGCCTTCTGTTTAGGGTTATCGGGTCCATCCGTAACAATCTGGAATTAATGGCCACTGGAAAACCTATCCTTATTCCAGGCTTTGGGGGCGATTAGTTTAGTTGTCTAAGAACAGCATTTTAAAAAAGGACTGAGTTAATGAATAGGAGCTTGAATAGAAGAAAACATTTACCAGGAACCTTGTTTATAAAGGAGATATGATAAGCTAGGCTCGTACGTCTGTGTATAGTCAGGAGGCGGCATAGAAATGGAAATTATATGGATATTAATCGGCGCTGTTGCCGGATGCGGTTTATCAGTTTTGGTTATTTCTAGGCTTGGGGTTCAGGGGCGGACAGAGCAGACCATTTCCCGAATGTTCGATTCCCTGGCAGCTGATGCATTACGAAAGAATAATGAAAGTTTCCTCCAATTGGCTAAAGAATCATTGGGCAAGGATAGAGCTGAGGCTAAGGGAGATCTAGAATCTAGAAAACAAGCGATAGAATCAATTCTGAAACCACTTGGTGATCACCTGCATGTACTAGAAAAAACTCGGAGTGCGGATTATGGCAGCTTGGAACAATTGATAAAGACCGTACAAGAAGGGCAGGTGACATTAGAAAAGGAAACTAGAAACCTGACAAATGCCCTTCGAGTTCCACATATCGGTGGAAAATGGGGAGAGATTACGCTTCGAAGAGTGGCTGAGTTAGCTGGCATGGTCGATAGGTGTGACTTTTATGAGCAGATATCAGTAGAGGACAGTGATAAGAATTTGAAACGCCCTGATATGGTTGTGCACTTACCAAATGGTCGTAATGTAGTTGTAGACGCTAAAACCCCTTTAAATGCGTATTTAGACTCTATAGAAGCTTCATCAGACCAGGAAAGAGATAAAGCTCTTAATGATCACGCTGCTCAAGTAAAGGCGCGAGTCTCGGAGCTGGCTGGCAAGGGATATAGAGATCTATTTGAGACGACCCCGGAATTTGTTGTTCTTTTTTTACCGGGAGAGCCTTTTCTTGGCGCGGCACTTAGGAAAAGTCCAGATTTGTTGGAAAAGGCATTCCAGTCTGGAGTCGTTATAGCAACTCCATCAACCCTAATCGCGCTTCTTCATGCGATTTCGCGGGGATGGAACGAACAGAAGCTTGCGCAAAATGCCCGTGAGATTGCCACGAAGTCTGAGGAGTTGTTTGCAAGAATGATAACCTGGGCAAAACATTATGAAATGATGGGTTCAAATTTAGATAAGGTAGTGAAGTCCTATAACAGCAGTGTTGGGTCTCTCGAAAACAGGGTTTTTCCATCGGCACGAGCAATGCAACAATATTTGGGGAAAAGAGGAACTGAACTAGACCAAGTGAAAGCAGTAGAAACTTTGGTGAGGCGGTTTAACGACTCTAATACAGAATGAGATGATTGGTTTTGTTGCCGATTATGGGGAGTTAGTTTCATTGAGTTAAAGAGTTGGCTTTGTTGATAGGTCAAGTCTTCCAGTCGTAGAATTACGAATATTGAAACATTGGATCAAGTGTTTAACAGGAATTTAAATAAGATATGGAGGAGCAATGCCATTTTTTGATACAAAGACTAGAGAATCCAAGGAGATAGTGGCCGGAGCTCAGATCCGGACATTCTGGGGGGAAGGAACTTTACTTTCATTGGTGGATATAGAACCTGGCGTAGAGGTTCCTTTGCATACTCATCCTAATGAACAATCTGGGATTATACTTAACGGTAAATTGGAAATGGGTATAGAGAAAGAGGTAAAGATATTGAGCGAAGGTGACATTTATATTATTCCAGCAGGACTGGAACATTATGCAAAATCTTGCTCGGGTAAAGCACAAGTTTTGGATATATTCACACCTGTCCGAGAAGATTATAAATACTGAGGGGCATTTTTAGGAGAATTTCTATGGTGGACACGAATTTTAATTATCAACGCATTATGGCGATTGTTGCCCATCCAGATGATGTCGATTTCTTGATGGCAGCATCTGCTGCAAAATGGAGTTCAGAGGGTCGTGAGATTAATTATGTACTTTGTACAAGTGGGGATACTGGTACTTCCAACCCTGAAATGAGTACAGATAAACTAGCATCAATCAGAGAGAGAGAACAACGGGCTGCAGCAGATATTGTGGGGGTCAAGGAAGTGGTATTTTTGAGATATCCTGATAATGTCTTGCAAAACACCATATCGCTCAGGAAGGACATTGTACGACAGATAAGGCGACTAAAACCTGAGGTCGTGGTCTGTGGCAATCCACTTACTTATTTCAGTCCTTGGGGTCTTAATCATCCTGATCATAGGGCATCAGCTGCTGCCGCACTCGAAGCTGTTTTTCCTTCGGCTCGTGATTACCATTCGTTTCCTGATCTTATTAGAGAGGGATTCCCTCCGCATAATGTCCAAGAGGTCTTAATAGAGGCATATAGTGATGAGGAAGATTTTATCGTTGACGTTTCTGAGACGTTTGAATTGAAAATATCTGCTCTTAAGATGCACGAGAGCCAAATGGTAAAAGATCCAGCCAGGTTGAGGCAATTTGAGGAGCAACTTAGGAAAGAATATAGCAGGATTGGGAGTAAGATAGGAGTTAAATACGCTGAGCCGTTTAAACGAGTATCCATTTTTTAAATACGGCCAAGATTATAATTATTAGTCCAATCCAGGGAACGTATTCTTTTAGGCAAATGACTAACTTAATTGAAGTATGCTTACAAAAGTGGTTAGGGAGTAATCAATGGCCTATTCTGCTAGTCACCTAAGAATCTTTGCAGGTTGCACACACAAAGTCATGAGGGTGATCGATTACAGTGCTTGCTGGGACATTGCGTTTCCGACCACATTTGATGCAAATGGCGGTTTCCAGCGTGGACGTCTGTTCATGTGATGGGCTGGAGCTTGTTCCCCTGAAGCCAACATATGATATGTTGGCTTTCTTTTTCAATAGGAAACGTTCTCGGTCTTTTCGTTTACTCAACTAGGGTCATCCATTATGTGATAATCAAGCTACTTTAGGGAAATCTTAGCTCCTGCTTCTTCTAGCTTCTTTTTGATTTCCTCGCCCTCTTCTTTGGCTACACCCTCCTTGATTTCCTTGGGAGCACTCTCCACCAGTTCTTTTGCTTCTCTTAATCCCAGGCTTGTGAATTCACGAACGGCCTTGATGACAGCAATCTTATTTGGACCTATCTCGTCCAAATGAACGGTAAAGTCAGTTTGTTCTTCTGCGGCTTCTTCTCCACCAGGGGTTACACCAGCAGGTGCTGCCGCAACCGCGACTGGGGCGGCCGAAACGCCAAATTCATCCTCGAGAGATTTGACGAGCTCCGAGAGTTCTATTACCGACATGCTTTTTACGGCTTCTAAAATTTCTTCTTTTGTCATTATTCCTCCGAATAAATAATTGCAGACTTTGTGGTTAAGATTTAGTGACCTGGGAGTCGAGTTGGTTTAGTCTTTGGGTTAGCACATTTGCCAGTCCATTTAGAGGTCCATTTAAGACCGTGACCAACTTTGTGATAGGAGATTGAAGCTGGCCAAGTAGCATGGCTAGCAATTGATCTTTAGGCGGCAGGTTCGCTAGAGTCTTGATCTGTGCGGCGTCTAGGATATCTTGTCCCATCAGAGCACCCTTGATTGCGAGCACATCTTGACTATTTCTTACGCATTCAGCTACAGCTTTGGCTACGATGACTGGATCATCATATCCGATGGCCAGAATAGTTGGGCCTTCAATTATGTCTCTAAGCTTAGGCTTTTCTACGGTGTCACTAGATATATATGCCAGTGTGTTTTTTACCATACGATATTCAACTTGGTGCTGATCCATAATGTTGCGAAGTTGTGTCATCGTATTCCCGTCTATACCAGTGGGATCAGTAGCGATAGCTATACTACAATTGCTAAGCTTATCGTTCAGTTCTTGAACTTGTTTAATTTTTCTTTCTGTTGGCATAAATCTCCCCTAATCAAGAATTCCCCGCCACAGAGGTGCGGGGAACGACTTTAAGATTATACCGACAGTCGGACCCTTACAGCCTCGACGGGATATTTAACTCCGTAGGAGCCCCGTTGTCTTAAGCGGTAGAGAGGTTAGTCTATTTTTGTTGATGTTAGTTTGTTCACGTCCAGGGGTATACTTGGTCCCATAGTGCTAGTTAGATATGCTGCGCTTATGAATATCCCCTTAACCCCGGATGGCTTTGATTTTACCACAGCATTCATAAGAGAAGCTACATTGTCGGTCAAGTGCTCTGAGCTAAAACTCTTCTTTCCGACAGGGCAGTGTATGAGTGACGTCCGATCGGTTTTGTATTCAACTCTACCCTTTTTGGCATCGTTAATGGCCTTGGAAAGATCTTGTTGTTGAACCATCGTTCCAGTCCTTGGATTTGGCATCAGCCCCTTTCGGCCTAGTACACGACCCAATTTGCCTATTTTNCTCATCATATCGGGGACAGCCAGGCTTACTTCGAAGTCCGTCCATCCGTCTTCGATTTGTTTCATAATATCTGGGTCCGCAATATAGTCAGCCCCGGCGTCACGGGCGATNGANGCGGCTTCTCCGTCGGCAAAAACNAGGACACGGATTTGTTTCCCAAGGCCATGGGGGAGCTGTGCTACTCCACGNACCATTTGNTCGGCGTGTCGGGTGTCNACATTAGTTNTTAGATGCAGTTCTACGGTCTCGTCAAACTTAGCAGTGGAAATACCTTTAAGTGTCTCAACTGCCTCTTTAAGGTCATATGTCCTCTCTGAGGATATGATCTTTTGAGCGTCCTGATATTGCTTTCCGCGCTTCTTCACTAGTTACTCCTCTACTTGTATACCCATGCTTCTGGCTGTGCCTTCAATAATTCNGATTGCACCAGAAATATCTCTTGCGTTTAGNTCGTCCATCTTGCTTTTGGCTATNGATTCCAAATCCATTCGTTTAATAGTNCCTACCTTCCCTTGTGAAGCTGAGGATGTGCCCTTCTCTANACCNGCGGCCTTCCGAAGCAGGTCGGAGGCGGGTGGCGTTTTGGTAACGAAGGCGAATGATCGATCCTCGTAGACTGTAAGATGAACGGGCACTATNGTTCCCGCTTGTTTAGCTGTGCGGGCGTTATATTCTTTGACAAATCCCATAATATTAACTCCGTGCTGGCCTANTGCNGGCCCAACNGGTGGNGCNGGAGAGGCNCTCCCGGCTTGCAATTGAAGTTTAATTATTGCCCGTATCTTTTTNGCCATTGGATAACTCCTATACTTTCTCAACTTGAAGGAAGTCGAGTTCAACTGGGGTTTCTCTACCGAAAAAGGTGACCAGCACCCTAATCCTTGCTTTGTCTAAGTCAACCTCACTAACTGATCCCATGAAATCCGCGAATGGACCTTCTTTTATTCGGACCATATCTCCTGCTTTTAGTCCAACAGCGATCTTGGGAGTTCCAGATTCTATCTGAGATAAAATCGCGTCTACTTCCTTCGGTTCCAGGGCTATTGGTCGTGGTCGCTGATCTTGTTCGTCTTCTGTTGAGACAAATCCAGTGACACCGGGAGTGTTTCTAACGGCATACCAACTTTCGTCATCCATTTTCATCTGTACTAATATGTAACCAGGGAAAACTTTTTTACGTTCAGACTTTCGTTTCCCATCTTTAAAGGCTATTTCTTCTTCTGTAGGAATGATTACCTGGTAGATTCGATCCTGCATATCGAGGCTTTGAATCCTTAACTCCAAGTTCTTTTNNACCCGTTCTTCTTGNCCAGAATAGGTATGAACTATATACCANCGTAGGTCCTGATTTTGNTCTGTGACGATATCTACCATATCTTATTACTCTTAACTTTAAGTATGCTTTGCCCGNANTATCTTTAGGGCAAGACTATATATCTAGTGAAAGTTCGGGAGTACGAAAAATCGAGAAAGCCCAGAATGCCTCCCACAATGGATGCAATTACTAGGACTACCCAAGTTAACCGTACAACCTCGTCTCGAGTTGGCCAAACCGATTTGCGAAGTTCTGATACCACCTCATTGATAAACTTGCCTGGCCTGAATCCACGCATCTGTTCCTGTCCAGGTCGACGGACTACAGTTGACGAAGATCGTTCAGCCAAACTATCGAATTTCCCTGTGGATTTTTGACCCTCGACATCGNGAGCAGAACTTGCGAAGTTCTAATCGGTCGGGGTCATTTCTCCGGTTTTTAGAGGACGTGTAGTTTCTCTCCCTACAGTCTGTGCACTGTAGGGTGATCACCATTCTAACGTCACCTTTTTTCTTAGCCATAAACTATTCCACAATTTTGGTTACTACGCCGGCGCCGACCGTTCTTCCACCTTCCCGAATAGCAAAGTGGATTCCTTCTTCTAGAGCGATCGGGAACATCAAGTTGATGTCCATTGTAGTGTTATCGCCTGGCATGACCATTTCAACGCCTTCTTCTAATTTAATTTCTCCGGTTATATCGCTTGTGCGAATGTAGAATTGGGGTCGATAACCGGTGAAGAATGGCGTATGTCTTCCGCCTTCATCTTTGCTCAAGACGTAGACCTCTGCTTTAATCTTATCGTGAGGTTTTATTGTGCCAGGCTTCGCAAGAATTTCACCACGGGCGATATCTTCTCTGTTGACACCNCGNAGGAGCACTCCTACTGCGTCTCCAGCNTCTGATTCATCTAAGAGCTTNTGAAACATNTCAAGCCCTGTGGCCACTGATTTTCNAACGCTNCCTGCTCCNACAATTTCAACATCGTCACCGACTTTAATGGTACCTCTTTCAACTCGTCCAGTGACAACGGTGCCTCGTCCTTTAATTCCAAATACGTCTTCTACAGGCATTAGAAATGGCTGGTCTATGGCCCGTTCAGGTAATGGGACATAGTCTTCCATTGCCTTCACTAGTTCGAAGATGCCTTTAGAGTATTCTCCGTCGGTGTTTCCTGCCGCAACTTCCTCTAGAGCCTTGAGTGCGCTTACCCTAACAATCGGAGTATCGTCTCCGGGGAAACCATATTGAGTCAATAATTCCCGTACTTCTAGTTCAACCAGTTCTAACAATTCCTCGTCGTCCATCGCGTCTACTTTATTGAGAGCTACCACGATCCTAGGAACCTCTACTTGCCTAGCTAGAAGAATGTGCTCGCGAGTTTGAGGCATAGGCCCGTCTGGAGCACTAACAACCAGGATGGCTCCGTCCATTTGAGCAGCCCCAGTGATCATATTTTTTATATAGTCAGCGTGCCCAGGGCAGTCGACATGCGCGTAGTGCCGGGCCTCCGTCTCATACTCGATATGGGAGATGTTAATAGTTACACCTCGAGCACGTTCTTCTGGAGCATTATCAATGTTTTCGAACGAAGTCCCCTTTGTTCCAGTTCCCTGGTTGGACAAGACCATTGATATAGCAGATGTGAGCGTAGTCTTCCCGTGGTCAACATGACCTATAGTCCCGACATTAAGATGAGGTTTTCCCCTCTCGTAACGTTGCTTTGCCATTTAAGGCCTTCCTCCTAAACAATACTTTTGGTGATGGAGCCCACAGACGGATTTGAACCGTCGACCTCACCCTTACCAAGGGTGTGCTCTACCTACTGAGCTATGTGGGCGTAGGTATTAGCTTACGCCTTCTATCCTTCTTACTGGTGGAGGGGGCAGGATTTGAACCTGCGATGCCCTTTCGAGCGCCAGATTTACAGTCTGGTGGTTTAAACCACTCACCCACCCCTCCTGGTTGGGCTTAAGTTTATCATAGGGCTATATACCAGCCAAGACATGTAAGGGCTTCTTAGCTTATCCCAGAGTGCCGGCGGGAAAGCCCCAGAGGGGATTCGAACCCGCTAACCTGCCGATTACAAGTCGGCTGCGCTACCATTGCGCCACTGGGGCTCGCACTGGCCCAGAAAGATAAAAGCGACGGCTATAGCCGCCACCCTAGCGAGACATTGTACGGAAGCAGTTAAGCTAAGTCAAGAAAAAGATNACATAGTTAAGCCNTGTTTTATAGTAAATTGCAAACTTAATTAGCTGAGTAAATTAGTGNGTGACTAGGGTNTTCGGCTTTCAGCATGATCACTAAGTCCTATTCTAATGGCCATAGAGACGGTTTTTGCGAATAAGGGATTGAGTCCTTGCATTTTATGATGTTGAGCCGAGATGGGCAAAATACACGAGGTGAATCCAAGACGAGACGCTTCTTGGATTCTGCGATTTAGCTGACTTACTGGTCTTAATTCCCCACTTAGACCCACTTCTCCAATGGCCACAAGGCCTTGTTTTATCGGTAGGTTCTTCGAACATGATGCGATCGCCAAGGCTAAAGCCAAATCACCCCCGGGATCCGAGATTTTCAGCCCTCCCGCCACATTGACGGTTACATCCCTGTTGCCTATATTGAGATGTGATCGTTGAGCTAAAACCGTGGTAATCATTACGAGACGACTGAGATCGATTCCATTGGCTGTGCGCTTAGGGGAAGGTCCGTATGTTGGAGATGTAAGTGCTTGAATTTCTACCATGAGAGGACGGCTTCCTCCTATTGTAGGAACTACCGACGAACCTATTGCGTCTAAGCTTCTATTGGCCAATAGAGTTTGAGATGGGTCAACAATTTCTTTAAGTCCATTGGATTCCATAGAAAACATTGCTACTTCGTTAGTAGATCCAAAACGATTTTTCTGGCTATGGACGATCCTGTTAGCGTTCAGTGGCTCGCCTTCTAGATATAGGACTGCGTCGACCATATGTTCAAGAACACGAGGCCCGGCTATTGTTCCGTCTTTGGTAACGTGTCCGGATAGGAGGAGGGGGATGTTCCTGACTTTTGCCCATTCTAGTAGTGTAAGGACAGATGTTCGAACCTGGGTTATAGATCCTGGCGCAAGACCAATATCAGATGACGAAAGGGTCTGTACAGAATCTATTATAACCAACGAAGGGAGAGAGGCTTCCAAGTGTTCGACTATTGTCTCTACATTAGTTTCTGTCAAAAGAAAGACGTTTTCACCGGATATGCCCAAACGATCTGATCTAAGCTTTATTTGATGATCGGATTCCTCTCCTGAAATATATGTTATGGTTCTTTTGGTTAGTGAAATTTGATGGGCGATCTGAAGAAGAAGGGTTGACTTACCAATACCAGGTTCCCCTGCTACCAATATAAGAGAACCTGGAACAATTCCGCCGCCAAGGACTCTATCGAGTTCTTGGAATCCCGAGCTGATTCTGGATCCGATATCGTATGAAATTGAAACTAGTTCTTTGAGGCCCGAGGACACTGGGTTAATCCACCCTTTCCTATTCGAATGGGACCTTGAAGGAGCTTCCACAAGAGGTTGATTAGAATGACACGAACTACAAAACCCCATCCACTTAGGGCTTTCATATCCGCAATCGGAACAAAAGAAACCATTGCGTCCGAAGGGTTTTCTAGTCAATCTGGGGCTCCTTGGAAACTATCCAGATTATATCAGATACTTCATCCGAACTGATTGGTGGCGTCTGGGTGTATCGGGGGTCTAACAAAAGAAACCATCCACGCTGCGACTATATAAATTGCAAAAAGACCCCACCAAACTGGCATATAACTGTTGGCCGCTTGATATATATAACCCGCTAGTGGGGATCCTATTCCTGCCCCGATAAGTGAGGCAGGCAACACGATACCACGGATAGATCCCGCGAAAGTCCGGCCGAAATAATCCGCCCATATGAACGACATCACCATCATATGGATGCCGACAGATAGACCCCATAAGCCGGTTGAAGAAAAAAGGAAGAAACTATTGCCTGCTATCATCATTAAGTTGGTGGCAAAAAAGAAGCCTATGCAGGAACTAATTGCAATGTTTTTAGAGGAATACCTGTCTAGTAAGAAACCCGAACCAAAAATCGCGAGAGCCGCCAAGGCTGCGTCGGCTGCCATAGCATATGATACTGTTTGCGGGCCGAAACCTTGCTCTATCCAGTACGGAACTCGATGAACCTCACTTAACCCGGAGGCTAGGCCCAAAAGAAAGAAGAAAGTAATCAGATGCCAAAATGTTTTTGTATGTATAGCGTTGGAGACGGTCCATTGAAATTCTTGTGGGCGAGAAGCTAGTTTTGTAGACTTGAATGGACTTGATGATATCCCATCAGGGTTCAAACCTACGTCTTCGGGTTGACGACGTAGGAAAATTAAAGATAAAGGGAATGATATCGCAATACTGCAAAATGCCAAGACTATCCAGGTAGGCTTCCAGCCTAGATTGTCAATTAGAAGTTGAGTTAGCGGGAGGAAAACTATTCCTCCTATCCCTAGCCCAGCTGTTGACCAGGCCAAGGCTTTCCCTCGATTTATTATGAACCATTTGGCAATTGGAACAGAGCCCATCATATTTCCGGGGGCGGTCAAACCTGTAAGTCCAATGATCCCAAAAAGAACTAGCAAATGCCATGGTTTGCTTATATAGGCTAACCCTAACATTGAGAAAAAAATTACAATAGCCGCAGTTGGAATTAGAAATCTGGGGCCATGGCTGTCGAGTAGTTTTCCAATGAATGTGCTGGAAATACCCCCGGCTACAAGTCGTATTGTTTGGGCCCAGCCAAAAAAACTACGCGAGGCTCCCAGTGTTATACCCATGGGTATAACAAATAAACCGAAATTAAAGGTTCCAGTAGCCATTGTGGAAAAGTTAACCGCAAATATAGTGCCTACTATCACCCACCCATAAAAAAAAAGGCAGATTAAAAGAAGGGGTGTCGTATCGGTTCATTTACGGATGAGAATTAGAGATCTAGAGATAACAATGAGGTAGTCATTAAGCCGTTGGGGCTACTTCGGCTGGCTTTTTGGTGGTGGCGACTATCTCGCCATCTTTGATTTTAATAATGGCAGTATCTCCTGAACTTAACCGTCCAGTAAGAAGTTCTTCGGATAGCTTGTCCTCGATGACGTTTTGGATCAGTCTTCGCAAGGGTCTTGCGCCGAAATTGGCATCGAATCCCTTCTCGCCTAGATATTCCTTGGCTTCTCTAGTTACCTCGAGTTCGATGTGTTTTTCCTTGAGTTGAGTAGCAACCTGTTCTAGGAGAAGATCCACTATCGATAGTATCTGTTTTCTATTTAGTTGATGGAATACTACGTTCGAATCTATGCGGTTAAGGAATTCGGGACGGAAAAACCGTTTAACCTCGTCGAGCACCTTATCTCGCATTCTTTTATAAGCCTGTTCGTCTGTTTTCGCGTCCTCGGCTTTCAGGCTAAATCCGAGTGCAGTTTCGCGCTTTATTAGGTCTGATCCGAGGTTGCTTGTCATGATGATGATTGTATTGCGGAAATCGATCTTTCTGCCCCTTGAGTCTGCAAGATGTCCNTCATCAAATATTTGCAACAGAATNTTAAAAACTTCTGGGTTAGCCTTTTCTATTTCGTCTAGGAGAATGCATGAGTAAGATTTGCGTCTGACGGCTTCGGTAAGTTGCCCCCCTTCTTCATATCCTACGTATCCTGGGGGAGCTCCAATTAACCTGGCGACGGTGTGACGTTCCATGAATTCCGACATATCGAGCCTTACCATCGAATCTTCGCTTCCAAACATAAATTCGGAAAGAGCTCTAACAAGTTCAGTTTTGCCAACACCCGTTGGGCCTAGGAATAAAAATACTCCCACAGGCCTTCTTGGGTCTTTTATTCCGGCTCGAGCTCTTCTCACTGCTTTTGAAATATTTGTAATGGCTTCATCTTGACCAATAATTCTCTTGTGTAGTTCATCTTCCATTTGCAGCAGGCGTTGAGTTTCTTCGACAGCAAGTTTGGTTACTGGTATGCCAGTCCAAAGGCTAATAACCTCTGAAACATCTTCCTCTGAAACCGTTGGTTGCTCTCTAGATTTTTCATCCTCCCACTTATCTCGTTGTCCTTGGAGCTTTTCTTCGATGCGAGTTTCCCGGTCTCGAAGTTCAGCGGCGTATTCATATTTGCGGTCGCCTATCGCATCATCCTTTTCCTTTCGTACACTTTCGAGCACACGCATGGTTTCGTAGAGGGTTAAAGGAGTGCTACTGTTTCGTAGACGAACTCTAGATGATGCTTCATCCATAACATCTATGGCCTTATCTGGAAGAAATCTGTCAGGAATAAATCGAGCGGCCATGCTCGCCGCCGTGCTGAGAGCTTCATCGCTGATTTTCACCCTGTGGTGTTCTTCGTAGCGGGCTCGTATTCCTTTCAAAATGAGGATTGTCTGTTGGACATCAGGTTCCCCTACCATTACAGGTTGAAACCGTCGTTCTAAGGCGGGATCTCGCTCCACATATTTTCGATAGTCATCCATAGTGGTAGCACCTATGGTTTGGAGCTCTCCCCTGGATAGTGATGGCTTCAGTATGTTGGCTGCGTCTACTGCCCCTTCAGCAGCTCCAGCCCCCACGATAGTATGCATTTCATCGATAAATAATATGCAGTTATTCGAACCACGGATTTCTTCTATGACTTTCTTTAATCTCTCCTCGAATTCTCCTCGGTATTTCGTGCCTGCAACGAGAGCGCCCATATCTAAGGTTAGTAGTCGTTTTCCCTGGAGGGTTTCAGGGACATCTCCAGAGACAATCTTGTGTGCTAGGGCCTCTACAATTGCTGTTTTACCTACACCAGGCTCNCCTATTAAGACNGGATTGTTCTTTGTACGTCTACTAATAATTTGTATTACTCTCTCGATCTCTTTATCTCTGCCTATGACAGGATCAAGCTTATTCGATCGTGCTGCAGCCGTAAGATCTATTCCAAGTTGGTCAAGGGTAGGAGTTCGATTTGTTGCTTTAGATCCTTGAGTACTGGCGGGAGCGGTTTGAGTTAACACTCTATGGGTTTCTGATCGTACGCTTTCTAGTGTTACTCCGAGGCTTTCAAGGACTCCCGAGGCAACACCTTCACCTTCTCTCAGAAGTCCGACAAGCAGGTGTTCTGTTCCGATATAAGAATGATTCATTCTGCGGGCTTCATCCACTGCAAGTTCAATTACTTTTTTTGCTCTTGGAGTGAGACCAATTTCCCCTTCGACAGGGTTTTCGCCACGTCCAATAATAAACTCTACCGCGGCTCGTACTTTATTGAGGTCAATCCCAAGGTTAATTAAGACACGTGCAACCACCCCTTCCGTTTCCCTTACAAGTCCGAGAAGAATATGTTCGGTTCCTATGTAGTTGTGATTGAAACGTTGAGCTTCCTCTTGAGCAAGAGTTAAGACTCGTCGTGCCCGCTCCGAAAATTTTTCAAATCTGCTACTAGACATAGCTGTATTCCCCAGGATTTTTTAAGACTCCGGACACCTCTGCCCGATTGAGGTAGCATACACGGGTGTATCCACATCCTCATAGTACTTCCCGCCGGTCTCTGTTTGCGGGGACTATTAATCCATTATATGGCTGACCAGTCTGGAGTGTAAAGTAATTTCTGCAACATAATGGGACCCTTATTGGCAACTTACGGTATTGTTGAGGACTGAATACTAAAGAAATTCTAGTATGAATTAAAGAAGTTGTTAACGAAAAAACCCTGGCAGTGGCTTATTTTCCCACCTCGTTGCCAAAGCAGTATCGTCAGCGCTGGGGCGTTTCACTTCCGTGTTCGGAATGGTAACGGGTGGGACCACCCCGCTCTAACCACCAGGGAATTATTTCGGTGCGAATTATGAAGGAGTAATGGATTATGCGCAATAGGGGAGGTGGACAAGTTTTTCCGAGTAACAATGAAGTGGCACGAGATTAAGATATTTTCATGCATTAACTCTGCTGTTGAAAGGAGATCAGTGGGGATTGTGGGATTGACACCCCACCCAAATTGACCCGTCGGCGAAAACCTCTTTTTTCCATATAGGAACAGTTTCTTTGATTCTATCGACTATAAAACTACAAACCTCAAAGCCTTCTCGTCGATGTTTGGAACCAACAGCCACTACTAGACTAGTATCCTCGATTTCTAACCTGCCAAAGCGATGCGCAATTGCAATATCAACATCTCCCCATTTATCAATAGCAGCGCGTTTTATCTTTTCCAATTCTCTTAGAGCCATGGGTTCGTAGGCTTCGTACTCCAAAAACAGGACCTCTTTGTTGCCGTTTAACCTGCGAGTGTTCCCAAGGAATGTTATTATCGCCCCATTACGGTCGCGGGTAACTTTTGAGGTTAGATATCTAGCTTCCAGTGGCTCCTGAGTTAGAAGTATCATTGGCTAGCTGCCCCCGCTTACAGGAGGGATTAAGGCTATAGAATCACCGGAAGACAGTGGTTGGTGCTTGTCCGCGTATTCTTCATTTACTGCTACTAGAATGTTCACGGTTGCTGGAGCTAAATGCGGATATCGTGTTCTTACAGCCGTTAGCATATCGGATACTAACGAGTCCTCTTTCAAATCAAAGACATCGTAGCGAACACCTGTCCGTTCTCTGTAAAGCGCGTAATATTGTACAGTCAATCTCACAGAAGTCTCTCCTGGCCTTTAGTTTAAACCAAGCAAACTACATTCCTAAGACAATATTTTAGTTACCTAATGTCAGTTAGGGGCTGAGGTCATATTCAGTTCCCATACCTGGCGGAGGGAGTGGGATTCGAACCCACGGTCCCGATTGCTCGAGACAGCGGTTTTCAAGACCGCCCCGTTCGTCCACTCCGGCATCCCTCCGCACCTTGCATTTCAGTGTATATCATACTTAAATTTAACTGTAATCGGCAATCAAACGGCACATCGAAACCTTAGGGTTTTGGTTTGACAGCTACAGAGCCCGATGGTAGAATTTTGTCCTGTGATGGCTAGTCCCCGCTTGATGTTCTACCCTGTTGTTTCACGCTCTTTCGTACATTTCCTTTAAGGAGTCTTTGCATGGGAACCGAGGCTGGAGAGATCCATAGAGGTCTAAAGGGAGTCTATTTTGACACCAGCGAAGCAAGTTTTATCGACGGATCTCTTGGAAAGTTGTTATACCGCGGTTATAACATCCACGACTTAGCAGAACAGTCAACCTTCGAAGAAGTCACGTATCTACTCCTCTATGGACACTTACCTACAGAGCGAGAATTAGAAACCCTTGATTCTAGTTTAAGGGATAATAGAGGACTTCCCGAGGAAGTAGTAGATATCATAAGGCTGATAAAGAATTGTCATCCCATGGATGTTTTGAGGACAGGCATTTCTGCGTTGTCTGCATTTGATCCAGAGGCAGAGGATAAGTCTATAGATGCCACTCGACGGAAGGGTATTAGATTAACGTCCCAAGCAGTGTCAATTGTCACAGCTCACCACAGAATCCGACAGGGGCTTGAGCCTGTAAATGCTGATCCTTCTCTGAACCATGCGGGCAATTTTCTCTACATGCTTACGGGTCAAAAGCCGATGGATCAAGAAACGAATCTAATGGATGTGGATTTTATCCTTCACTCGGAACATGGATCTAATGCCTCGGCATTTGCTGCTAGAGTCACTGCTTCTACTTTGTCTGACCTTCATTCTGCCGTAGTTACCGGAGTAGGCACCCTCAAAGGACCTCTCCATGGAGGGGCGGCTGAATCTGTTATGAAGATGGCTCAGGATATTGGAGACCCTGCTAACGCAGAGAACTACGCGAGGACGACTATAGAAAACGGCGAACGGATCATGGGATTCGGACATAGAGTATATCGAGCTGAGGACCCGCGAGCTCGACATTTAAGGGAACGAGCGAGGGTATTAGGAGAACAAAAGGGTGAGCCACATTGGTTTCAAATACTAATGTCGTTGCAAGAAGTTATGAAGCCCTATCAAAATAAGGGAATATATGTCAATGTCGACTTCTTTGCAGGTGCTGTTTATCATCTATTAGGAATTCCTGAAGATTTGTTTATACCCATATTCGCCTTGGGTCGGATTCCTGGTTGGACGTTGCAATGTATGGAACAGTATGAAAATAATGTATTAATACGACCATTAACACAGTATACGGGCGAGATGGATTTAGAATACATAGCAATAGACAAGAGGGAATAGTGCTGTCTGCCAACTCCAAACAGGTAGATTGGGCGGCATTGGATAACATTGGTTAGTATGGAGTGAGCTTGTACGGCTCGGTTGAAGACGTAATAAGGAGTAGCATTCAGAAACAAGGCCAAATCACCTTCGCTGAGTTCATGGAGAAGGCGCTTTATTGGCCAGGTGGAGGTTATTATACCAAGGGGAGCCCGATAGGCTTTTCAGGTGATTATTACACCTCTCCTAGTACTCATCCGATTTTTGGGGCATTAATTGCCGTCCAGCTCTTTCAGATGTGGCAGCTTATGGGCCGTCCTAAACCATTTACTATAGTTGAAGTTGGATCTGGGAATGGCTTGCTGATGCGCGATTTAACTCAATATTTGCAATACTTGCCTGAAGGTTTTTCTAATAATGTGGAATATGTTTGCGTAGATAAGGGCGAACAGAACAAGACCGGAAGGAGCACTAATCGGCAATCAAGATCGTATTCGGATATAGCAGAATATCAAGGGCAGGGAATTGAAGGATGTGTTCTGTCAAACGAGTTAATAGATTCGTTCCCTGTTCACAGATTGCAGATGAAAAAAGGAATACTCCGGGAACTCTACGTTACACTTAGGGATGGTGTATTTGTGGAAGAAGAAGGGGCTCTTTCTACCCAGGAACTAAGCGATCACTTTAATCAACTTGGGATTAAATTAAACGATGGGCATGTGTTTGAAGTAAATCTTAACGTTTCCAGATGGATTAAAGATGTATCCCAAATGCTGAAACGAGGATATGTCATTACTGTTGATTACGGTGGTATGGCAGGAGATATCTACTCAGAAAGTAACGGGCAGGGAACATTGACATGTTTTTATCGGCATGTACAAACGAATAATCCCTATCTGCATATTGGGAATCAAGACATCACATCCCAGGTGAACTATACGATGTTAACAAAGTATGGGTTAGGACAGGGATTTGTTAATAAAGCATATCTTTCGCAACGGGAATTTTTGACTAATTTGGGGTTGCCATATTTTTTAAAGCGATTGCAAGCCCTGGATACGGATTACCGCACGAAATTGGCCAACAGGTTTTCTATGTTGAACTTGGTAAGCCCGGAAGGATTTGGCGAGTTCAAAGTATTAATCCAAAGCAAGAATGTTTCGAATGTAGAGCTATGGTGTCGTAAATTGGGATTTGAAGAAATGCCGATTCTCAGAGAGCTTCCAATGCCAATGTTGACAGCATCACACATGCCGTTGCTTGAAGGAAAGTATCCTCATGTGGGGTTGGAATTATCGGACACATGGATGTGAAGTTGTTGCGCTGATGATTTAGCTATCTGGGTCGTGGGGAACATAGACGAGCAGTAGTAATAAAGCCAGTGTGGGCGACCATGCGATGAGTGGGCCTCATGCTTTTTTGTGTGACATGCCAAGGACGTAGGAGGGTTTCTGCGGTTTCTATTAGCTGGAAACAAGTCTGAGTGAGTTCGTTGACCAATTTATGCACTTGTAACACTGTGGGCAGAAAACTAAGGAAAATGCCACCAGGTAGAAGCATCTTTGTTGCATGAGGGACAACATTCCACGGCTCTGGTACGTCGAGTACTAATCTGTCAACATTTGTTTCGTCTAATTGCTCGTAAATATCACCATATTTTATCGTTAGATTATGCATGTCCTTCATGAATGGAGATATGTTATTCAGAGCCTTAGTAGCTTGATTTTTTCGTAATTCATAGGATGTAACGGATCCGGAGTTACCGGTGGATCTCAACAAACCCAAGGTCAAAGCCCCTGACCCAAACCCAGCTTCTACTACCTTGGCTCCGGGGAAAATGTCAGCGAGCATGATAATCAACCCAATATCTTTTGGATAAATTACTTGTGTTTCCCGCTTCATATTTAAAACGTAGTCACTTAATGTAGGCTTTAACATTAGAAGGATATGTCCCTTAGTAGTTTTACACCATTCGCCTTGTTCCCGACCCAAAATGCTATTGTGCTCTATATAGCCCAAGTGAGAGTGAAACTCACTGCCAACTGTGAGAGTTATCATGTAGCGTCGCCCTTTGCGGTCGATCAGCATTACTAGATCGCCTTCTTTAAATGTATCGTCCATTGGATCATTTTCTAGGCTTTGTTTTAGCATAGAGGTTAGGTAGATAAGGGACCAATCACAAGGTTGCCAATAAATTTAGTATACAGCTGGGATCTGGAATAGAGCCTGGTGGATATTCCTTGCTGAACCGGACTATACCTTTTTTGTCTACTATTACTATTGCCCTCAATGGGGCTCCGATTTTCTTATTTAAGAGACCGTACGAATTTGTCATTTCTCCTTGTGGGCAAAAATCTGCTAGTAGTGGATATTTGACACCCCCCAGGGCGTTAGACCATGCGCGGTGCGAGTGCTGACTATCAGTGCTAATTCCCAGAACCTGGGAAGAAATCTCTTCAAAGGAACCGACAAATCGGTTAAATGAAGAGACTTGATTAGTTCAACCTCCTGTGAAATCAAAAACGTGCCAAGAAAGTATTACGTCTTTCTCATCCCTGTATTGGCTTAGGGTTATTTTGTTGCCATTTTGATCTGTTAAATTAAAATCTGGGGCAACGCTGCCTATCTTTATTGCCATCAGTCAAGCTCCTTTAGTTAAGTGGAATGTTTGCTAATCCTACACCTAACAGCCTATCTTACGGAAGAAGGGTTAGTTTGGTAGGATTCATACTCAAAATGGCAATAAAATGGAGATGCCATTTATTTCTTGTAAATTGCAGGGGGAGGGCCGTCTAAGTAGAGAGTACCTTGAGAGCCGTCTTTGCAAGGGAAAAAGACTAAGGTAGTTGCAGTGTCTGGTCCAACTCCCTTGAATCCATGAGGTTTTCCTTTAGGTATAACCATAGTCTGGCTGGTTAGCACAATTTGTTTCTTTCCGTCAATTGATGCTTCTAGACACCCGTCCAGTACCGTTATTAATTCGTCAACGGTATGGGTATGCAGTGGTGCCCCTGCGCCGGGCTCAATCTTGCTGTAATGAAGTGTGCAGTCGACAGGATTGACCGTATCTAATCCGGCTATAGACCATACTCTATAGTGAGGCCTCCAAGGCAATTCAGGGGCTGATTTATGATCAACTATGGTCAGATCAAGGCTCCTCTGGTCGTGACCATCGAAGATCAGGTTCACGAGCAGCTTTGGCTTCATCTAGTCTTCTAATTGGGGTATTGTGTGGGGCATCATGCACCAGATCTGGTTGAGATTGAGCTTCTTGGTCAATAGACTTCATTGTTTCGATGAATAAATCCAGGGTTTCTTTACTTTCAGTTTCCGTGGGTTCTATCAATAGAGCTTCGTCAACAGTCAGAGGGAAATACATGGTAGGAGCATGGAAGCCATAGTCCAATAATCGTTTTGAGATGGAAAGTCCGTTCACTCCTTTATCCTTGTGCTTGGTTGCAGAAAATACGACTTCGTGCATGCAGTTTCTGTCGAAAGGAAGATTATAATATCCTTTTAGCTTTTCTTTAATATAGTTTGCATTTAAAACGGCATTTTCGCTAATTTGTTTCAATCCGTAGTCTCCGAGAGATCTTATATAGACATATGCTCTTACTAGAACTCCAAAGTTTCCATGGAAAGCGGCAAGCTTTCCAATAGATTTGTTCGGGCTTTCCAGATAGTAGTGCTTTTCGTTTGGTTCTTGATTTAACCCTATGATTGGGGCTGGTAAATATGGCTCCAATATAGATTTGACTGCCACTGGTCCTGCGCCAGGTCCTCCACCTCCATGGGGTGTACTGAAAGTTTTATGGAGGTTCAGGTGCATAACATCAAATCCCAAGTCGCCTATTTTCACCTGGCCTAGAAGCGCGTTCATGTTTGCTCCATCAGCATAAACAAGGCCTCCAGCTTGATGGATGATATTGCAGATCTCGACTATGTTTTTATCAAATAGCCCAAGAGTACTTGGAAGCGTAATCATAATTCCAGCAAGGTCGTTTGTTGCCTCTGCCCGGAGTGCTTCAAGGTTTGTGTTACCAGAGTCATCAGTTGGAACTGATACTACGTTGAATCCGGCCATTTTTGCTGATGCAGGATTGGTACCATGGGCACTATCCGGGATTAGCATCTTGAGTCGTTGCTCTTGACCGTTGTCCATCAAATACCTTCGCATCATCAGTACACCAGCAAGTTCTCCTTGCGCGCCGGCTAAAGGAGCTAGGCTTACACCTGACATTCCGGTGATCTCTCTCAAATACCCTTGAAGTCTATAAAGGATTGTTAATGCGCCTTGAACTTCATCGATTGGTTGATTCGGATGAAGACCAGCATAACCAGGAGAGAAAGCAATTTCGTCATTAATTTTCGGGTTGTATTTCATGGTACAACTGCCGAGAGGGTAAAAGTTTGTGTCTATGGAAAAATTTAGACGACTCAAGTTTGTAAAATATCGCACGATTTCCGGTTCAGATAATTCAGGGAAATCCAAGTTGTCGCGAAGTAATTCTGGTCTAGGCAAATTTTGTTTAGGAACATCAAGATCAGGTAGGATTGAACCAATTCTTCCCGGGACGCTACGTTCCATGAGCAATTTCCTTTGGAATGCGTGGATGTTGTTCATGAACCAAACTCCGCAAGGGTTGTTACTAATGCAGTGATTTGAGGTTCGGTATTCATTTCGGTCACGGCTATAAGCATGCAGTCAGGCATTGAGGAGCTGATGTCTAACCCTCCAATTATCTCATTAGCGAGCAGCCGCTTATTAATTGTGGAAGGGTTGGTTGGACATTTCACGACGAATTCGTTGAAGAATTCTCCTTCGAGTGGAAGTGAAAACCCAGGAAGCTTTTCAATAAGAGAGGCGGCATAGTGCGCTTTGTGATAATTTAGCTCAGATAATTGGCGAAATCCGGTTTTGCCCACGGCTGCCATCGTTATGGTAGCCGCTAGGGCCAGTAAGGCCTGGCTAGTACAGATATTGCTTGTGGCCCTTTCCCTCCGTATATGTTGCTCGCGGGTTTGTAGGGTTAAAACATAGCCAGTTTTCCCCTCGCTATCATTTGTACGTCCTACAATCCTTCCGGGCATTTGGCGAACAAATTTTTTCCTGGTACAAAATAATCCTACGTATGGCCCACCGTAGCTTATTGGCACACCTAGTCCTTGGCCCTCTCCAGTCACTATGTCGGCACCAAATTCACCTGGGGGTTTTAACATCCCCATCGCAATCGGGTCAGCTGATACTACTAGAAGAGCCCCCGCATCTTCAGTTTGTCTTTTGTATAGGGCGAGGTCTTCTATATTTCCATGAAAATTAGGATACTGAACTAGAAGGCAGGCTGCTGTTGCAGGAAGTATCGGATTCTTAGCTGGGAGTGTGTATATTTTGAGTTTTTGTGGCAGCGCATAAGTCTCAATTACCTCGCGGTAAACAGGATTGATTGTATCTAGTACGTAAATTTCATCGCGTTTGGTTACCCTACATGCCATTAGTGCTGCCTCAGCGAAGCTCGTAGCACCGTCATACATCCCGTCATTTGCAACGTCCATATCCATTAAGTTGGATATTAGAGACTGGAATTCATATGCTACCTGTAATGTTCCTTGGCTCGCTTCAGCTTGATAGGGAGTATATGATGTGAGGAATTCCCCGCGTGTCAGAATTGGTTTGACAATGCTAGGGGAAAAATGATTATAAGCGCCTGCCCCCAGGAAACACGCATTTTGTTCAAGGTTACTGTTTTTGAGACCTAATGCCATAAGTTGGAATTTGAGATCTATTTCGGACATAGGGTGAGGAATATCTAGAGTAGGATGTCGATGTTTTGCGGGTATGTCTGAAAACAAATCGTCGATCGAGTTGACACCGATCGCGTCCAACATTTCCTGTTGTTGGGAAGGAGTGTTGGGTATGTAGTGTGATTGAAAAAAGGAAGTGTCAGGGACTGGCACGTTAATGGGCCTCGTTTTCAATCAACTCATCGTACTCGTCCGATGTTAGAAGAGAACTGAAATCTGAAGAGGCGTCGCTAGGAGCCAATTTTACCAACCATCCAGAACCTGATGGATCCTGGTTCACTAGTTCTGGGCTATCGAGTACGGCTTGGTTGACCTCGATTACAGCGCCTCCAATAGGTGAGAAAATATCTGACACTGCTTTCACTGATTCTATCTCTCCCAACTTTGAACTTTGGTCAAGATTGGATCCAACTTCGGGTAGGTCTACATAAACGATATCGCCAAGTTGTTCCTGCGCGAAATTGGTAATTCCGATTATCACTTCTTCTCCGACGATTTGAGCCCATTCGTGATCTTTCGAGTATCTCCTGTCACTAGGATTCATTCTTTTTTCTTCCTCGCATAAAAGGGTAAAGTGGAAACCACAGCATCGGTAAGTCGCCCTCTGATATCGATGGTTAAGTGTTGATCAACAGCAGTAAAATCCTGTGAAACATAGCCTAAGGCTATGTTCCTGTCAAGGGTGGGAGAATAGCCTCCACTTGTTATTTTCCCGACGGTGGTGTCGTTATTTTTTACAAGGTGATCGTGGCGTGGAATACTTCTGCCAACTGGGAGAAGTCCAACTAATTTGCGCGCGATTCCTGTTTCATTTTGTTCTCGTAGCAATTCTGAAGCGACGAAGTCCTTATCAAGCTTGACGAATCTTCCCAATCCCGCTTCGAGTGGATTCGTGGTAAGGTCGATATCAGACCCATGCAATGGTAAAGCGGCTTCTAGGCGGAGTACGTCTCGAGCCCCGAGTCCGCAAGAACTCATTCCTTTTGCCGTTAGTTTATCCCAAAGGCTCGGTCCCTTTTCGGCCTCTAATATAACTTCGAATCCGTCCTCTCCCGTATATCCAGTTCTACCATAAAAGACTTTGTAACCGTCTATAGTCCCTTCCCCGCTGCCAAAGAACTTCAAATTTGATGGGGTTTCTGGGCAGAGTTCATCCATGGTCGATGCTGCGTTCGGGCCTTGTACGGCTATCATCACGGTTTCTGTAGTGACGTCGTCTATCTTCACATTCGGAAATTTCTCGTTTTGCCATCTATCTAGCCAATTCCTAATATCCTGGCGATTTGATGCGTTGCAAACAAGTAGATATCGATCCGTATCTAGGCGATAGGTAACTGTGTCATCTATAATGCCCCCATTCTCGTTACAGACCAGTGAGTAACGAGCTCGACCTATCCGGAGGTTGCCGATTCTATTAGTTTGGATCCAATCACATAGGGAGGTGGAGTCTGGTCCGCTCAGATAGATTCTTCCCATATGCGAGACGTCAAAGAGCCCACCCTTAGTCCTCACTGCATTCGACTCCTCCAGTATGCTGGTGTACTGGACCGGCATTTCAAAGCCAGCGAAGGGTACCATTCGGCCCCCAAGTTTAATGTGGGTATCGTATAGCGCTGTTCTGTTAAGTGATGATGTCAATAGTCTGTTCCTGCATGAGAATGGGAAGAATGGTATGGAGTTAATATTAACCTGTCAAGGTGCTAGTTTAATGTCGCAGATTCATCTAAAGTGTTAACTATGACAAGTAGGCAATTTACGATGGATGAAGCCTTTAGTTATCTAGCATGGCTTGAGGAAAGATTTTTGATTATCGACCGTACAACGAATTCCCTAGAAAATGTACTTCTAACTATGGAAGGACTTAAAAGTAAGAGTAGGAGTAACGGATATTCGGCTATAGATGCAAAAATGAAAAAGGCGGAAGAAGACGAAAAAAGATTACGGTCAGATCTTGAAGAGACGATTAAAGCAATCAATGATGAACAAATAATTATTAGGGATATAAAATTGGGCCTTGTTGATTTCCCCTTTCTATGGGGAGAAAGAGAAGTTTTTCTCTGTTGGAAAAAAGGAGAACATTCCATCCAATTTTGGCATAACACGGATGAAGGATTTGCCTCCCGAAAACGTATCTAGATGATTATAAATGAAAATCTAACTGATTTAGTCAAAACATGCGCATACAATCTCGGATTTGATGTCGTTCGTATAACCTCCGCAGAACCATTTTTGAGAGAAAGATCTGTGGCGGAAAAGAGAATTCAACAAGGATTCATGGATGGATTGCCTTGGTATACCCAAAGTAGAGTACGCCGAGGCACAGATCCGAATGTTTTGCTACCAGGAGCAAAGAGTATTATTTCGGTAGGACTCAGTTATCTTTCAGAATCGTTTCAGCAGCCTAAGAATGGAACCAAGATTGCCCGTTATGCCTGGGGAAAAGATTATCATAAGGTAATCAAAAACAAACTAAAAGGCTTGGTAAGCGATGTCGAAGAACGATTAGCTCATACTGTAAATGCTCGTTGGTATGTGGACGATGGCCCAATGTTAGATCGTGCCGTTGCACAAAGGTCTGGTATAGGGTGGTTTGGGAAAAATACCAATATCCTTACCTCTTCGCATGGATCCTGGGTTTTTTTAGGACAATTGATAACAGATCTTGACTTAGATATAGACCCTCCCCTAAAAAAGGATTGTGGGACTTGCACCTTGTGCATTGAGGCATGTCCTACGGATGCTATTGTGTCACCCTATGTTCTGGATAATCAACGGTGTATTTCGCACTTGACTATAGAGAATAGGGGTAGCATTTCCGTGCCAATGAGGTCACTTATTGGGGAATGGGCCTTTGGGTGCGATATATGTCAGGAAGTTTGCCCTGTTAACCTGAAAGCAATGACAACAAATGAAGAGAGTTTCCAATTGAATGAGTTTGACGGCTTTGATTTAGAAAAGCTTCTGGAGATAGATGAAGAGGAATTCAGGACGCTTTTTGCTGGTAGTTCTCTCAGAAGAGCTAAACTTACGGGACTCAAGCGAAATCTCTGTGTAGTATTGGGGAATCTTGGTGATGAGGATTCAGTCCCAGTTCTAAATCGAGCACTCAACGATAATGAGGCGTTGGTTAGGAGCCATGCTGCATGGGCTTTAGGTCGTATAGGCGGATCGATAGCCTGGCAAGCACTAGAGGCTGCTGTCGGGATTGAACAGGATCAAGAAGTAAAAAAAGAAATTCTAACGGCTTTAGTCATGGATACGATATGATCGGAAATGGGCGGACATTTCTTCTCTCATCGATAATGATTTAGCTTTATAAAAGCCTTAGGGGAATTCTAGAGTTCACTCAGATAGAGATTGAGAATCTTCAGTGAGACACTAGTGGATTGTTGCCTGGTTTGGTCTCTGTTCCCTGTGAAGAAATGTTCCGTGCAGTAGTCCTCCCCATTTTTGTTGGATAGTGCAATATAGAAGAGACCGGCAGGTTTGGCTGGGCTGCCCCCACTAGGGCCCGCTATTCCCGTCTCCGCCAAACCCAAATCTGAATCGAAAAGAGTTCTTACTCGAAAGGCCATTTCTAAGGCCATTTCTTTGCTAACTGATCCATGTGTTCCAATTAATGTTTCAGAAATTCCGAGAAGATGGAGTTTAGAATGTTTAGAATATGCAGATATGCTGCCACGGAAAAATCGCGAGCTTCCCGGTTCTCTGGTGAGCAAATAACTAATCAATCCACAATTGGTTGCTTCGGCAATTGCCAGCGTTAGGTTCAGGTTGAGGAGATAATTCTTGATAATTTTACATGTCTCTTCGAGCATAGCCTGCATTATACTCAATATAGCTCCTTGCGACCCATAATATAGGGCCATATAATGCGGTTACTACGGTAGTTATGAAATTTGGAGTGCGATGGCAGATAGATTAAAGAATAAGGTTGCTATTATTGTGGGCGGAGCTACAGGAATTGGCAGAGCCACTGCTCTGCGGTTCGTTAAAGAGGGTGCGATGGTCATGATAGCCGATCGTAATGTATCAGAGATGGAAAAAACGTTACAACTTTCTCGGGAGTATGGCTCGGATGTGGACCAGGTGGCGGTTGATGTCTCGAAATGGAATCAAGTTGAAAATATGGTTGATGTGACCATGAGGAGATATGGACGAGTCGATGTCCTAGTAAATCTAGCTGCGGTTCTTATGCTGACAGGCCCGTTGGTAGAAGTTGAAGAACGTCAGTGGGATATGATTATGGACATTAACTTGAAGGGCAGTTTTTTTACTATGAAGGCAACGATACCCCATATGATTAAAACTGGGGGCGGCTCAATCATCAATGTAGCATCCTCTGCTGCGATAGACGCATTTACTAGATCATTACCATATAACGTTAGTAAAGCTGGATTAAAACATTTGACCAATGTAGCGGCGGGTCAATATACCAGTCAGGGAATTCGGATTAACTGTGTTATTCCTGGGTCGGTTGATACACCACAGGCTAGGGGGAGTACTCAAAGCCATGAAAGCATAAAAAACTCTATGCTGCGTCACCCCATGGGTAGAATAGGAAAACCGGAAGAATTAGCTAATGTTATCTTGTTTTTGGCGTCTGACGAAGCCTCTTATGTTTCCGGTTCTACCTATATCGCGGATGGCGGAGCTCAGAACGCGGGTCAAAGAAACTATTAGCGATGGTGATATATGGATAAATTAATAGACATTGTTAATCGTGCTATAGAGGACTATGGATTTAGGCAGATAGCCCAATGGAGNCCGGAAGACGTTGTTGAAATGTGGGGCCTCACCAATGAGGAAGCAGGTGTGTTAACTGGACCTATAAAAATGGCCTTAGATATTCTGCCAATTCCTGTGGAGCCTGAGGATTATATCAGTGAAAAATCTCGGTTTAGACAAATTATTGATAAGGCTCTAGGCTCATAATATGGCTGGTAGGTTAAATAATAAAGTTTGCCTAATCACTGGTGGGGCATCGGGGATAGGACGGGCTGTGACCATCAGATTTTTGGAAGAGGGGGGGACAGTTGTGGTGGTTGATAGGAATAGGGCGGCGATTAGGGAAACTTTAGAGATTGCGAGAAGTGTTAGCACTAAAGTTGAATCAATTGAAGCTGACGTATCTAAGTTGGACCAGGTGGAAAATATGATCCGTTCAACTGTAGACAAATTTGGCCACCTAGATGTCCTAGTGAATGGAGCCGGAGTATTGGTGCTAACTCAGGANGCTGAGGATGTTGAAGAAAGAGAATGGGACCTGATTATGAATACTAACTTGAAGGGACTGTTTTTCTGTTGTAAATATGCGCTTCCTGAAATGGTGAGAAGTGGTGGAGGATCCATAGTAAANATAGCTTCGATTACCGGNATNCANGGATATTCGCGGTCNCTGCCATATTCTGTTAGCAAAGCTGGTGTNATTCACTTAACATTTGTGCTTGCTAATCAGTATACCCGTAGGGGCGTTAGGGTGAATGCTGTGGCTCCAGGATCTATTGATACTCATCAGGCTCGGGGCAGTAGCCAAAGTGTGGGCGCTTTGGACATAGTGGCTCAAAATCATCCAATGAAACGGATTGGTAAAGCAAGCGAGATGGCCGAAGTGATTCTGTTTCTGGCATCTGAAGAATCCTCTTTTATTAGCGGGGAGACAATTCTTGCCGATGGNGGATCATGGGCGGGGGGAGGGCATGTTTAACTTAAACACATGCCTTTATAGCATCCGANAGTGCTCCAAGGCGTTTAGCATTTGATTCAGGTTCACGTGCACCATTGGTCAGAATNGCAACACCTAGTTTCTGGTTAATGTCCATCCATCCNACGCAACTTCCTAATCCTCCATGTCCAACAGAATGGTCAAATCTACCTTCTCCTGATGGTGACCCCATCGAGGGATCGTCTATAGCCCAACCTAGACCCAACTTTACCCATCTTGGATAGTCAGCAGCCTTGTCCAAGCCTTCAAGTTGTTGAACGGCAGCGCCTTTGATCGCTCCAGGCCTCATGATGTCGACTCCGTCTAAAGAACCACCCATTGATAACATGCCGTAAAATCGAGCTAGATCACGAGCGGTCGATATACCGTTAGATGCTGGGATGGTAGCTTGGTGTGCTTTGGAAGTGTTGAAAAACTCGAGTTTTTTGGAGTCGGAGAATCCTTCCATGCCATAAACNGTGGCGACTCTGNATTCTTTTTCCGGNGGTAGTCCAATGTGGAAATCGTTTATGCCAATCGGGTCAAAGACCTCATCTTGAAGAAATCGACTGATCACTCGTCCATCTATACGTCTGACTATCTCTCCAATAACAAATCCCATGTTCCAGGAGTGATAGGCGATGGTTTCGCCAGGTTTATAAATAGGTTTTGCTTCTTCCATCGCTTTAGTTACCTTATCCCAACTTAAAACATTCGTGTCGTTTAGACTATGGGGTGTTTGTGGAAATCCTGCGGTATGCGTAAGAATATGCCGGAAATTTATTGTTTCTTTCCCATTTGCTCCAAATTCAGGCCAGTACTCTTGAAGAAAATGCCCAAGTTCTAGTTGACCACGCTCCCACAATATATGCCAAGCGAATGCTGATATAGCTTTGGTGCACGAGAATGTAACAAACATCGTATCGGAATTGACAGGAGTCGCAGTTGGGATATCGGCAATCCCTCCATAAATATCTAGTACTAACTTGCCTCTATGATAAACTGCCATTGATGCCCCAGGATGTAAGCCGGAGTCAAGTTGTTCTTGAAATAATGTTTTTAATTCCGAGAGTTTTTTCGGGGACAAAGTCGGAGTCGTGTTTCCCTGTGACATTAGGATTCTCCTAGAATAGGATGACTTTTCATGCAAGTACTCAATATAACTTTTGAAAATGCATCAGGTCAATTCTTAATGTGATTCCACATAATCTGGATGATATCATTGATTTGTAGATTGGTAAGGTTACGTCCATATGTATTTGTTTTTTTATTGTGAAAAAGTTCAATTGAATAAATCGAATGAGTTATTTGAAAATTAAAGTTCAAACAAATGCGAAACAGTCGGGAGTCGTTAATTTCATAGGAGGCGTATTGAAAGTTAGGGTCCGAGCTGTTCCCGTTGATGGAAAAGCTAATCTGGAGTTGGTCGATCTCTTAGGCAAAATTCTGAAATTGGATTCCTCCGAAATACGACTTGTAAGAGGTTCGCGTAGTAGAGATAAATTGGTAGAGCTAAAGGGTATATCCGATGAAGAAATCGGCCAAAGGATTTCTATAGACGCGAGCTAGAAATATTTTATTTATATATCATGATCTGCGAAAAACTTATAGATTAACATCGCAAAACCAATACTAATTCGACCCGAGTTTCTGTAGGCATGAATGCCACGTGTGGTCATCGCATAAATAGGTGAAGTTTGCAATGAGTGAAAATTACTTCCAGGCTGGTGTTGTACTCCGCTATCATGACTTGGCGATAGGCTGAAAGTCCTTCTCGCATGCATGATAGGTGAAACGAACAAGTCTCCGGGTTCATTGGAGCAGGGCAGAGGTGTTTTCCTTCATCTTGTTTGTCCCAAAAGCCCATTGTTAGGAGAGGATTAAAAAGAGTTTCTGCGGTGTTCCTTAGATCGGATAGAATCTGACTGGCCCTGAAAACTTCGTTTTCGTCTATAGTGATGGTTACAACCCACATGACTTTACTAGATGGCTCTAACCAGCGTAATCTACGTATACAGTTGTGATTTCACTGAAGAAGTTGATGGCTTCTGTCCCTTGCTCTCGTGTTCCAACACCAGACGCTTTAGTCCCACCGAATGGGAGATGAACTTCGCCGCCAAGAGTCGGAGCATTAATGTGTAGCATTCCAGCTTCTACCTGATTAACATAACTAAAAGCCTTAGACAAGTCTCTAGTATAAATTGAGGACGATAGGCCGAATTGCACGTTATTGCAAATTGAAATGGCTTCGGCAAAATCCTTGACTTTAAAGCAGGTGAGAACCGGACCGAATATCTCTTCCTGAGCTATCGACATGTTTGCTTCCACATCGGTAAATATGGTTGGTTCAACGTAGAACCCTTGGTCAAATTCTGCCCCTGTAATTCGATTACCCCCATATGCCAATGTGGCCCCCTCTACTTTTCCCAACTCGATGTATCGAAGGATTTGTTCTAGTTGTTCTTCGCTGGATGCTGGGCCAATATCAATGCCTGGTAATAGTCCATACCCTATCCTTAGTTTCTTGGTTATATCTATCAAGGCGGATATAAAGTTGTCGTATATTGCATCCTCTATAATTAACCTGCTAGTCGCCGTACACCTTTGGCCGGTAGATCCGAATGCTCCTTCAACGACAGCAGTGAGGGCTTTTTCTATGTCGGCATCAGAGAGCACAATGACCGCATTTTTACCGCCCATTTCGCATTGGACCTTCTTAAGTTGTCTGGCACCCATTGAATATAGTCTCGAGCCCGTATCCGTGGAGCCAGTGAAGGAAACACCCTTTACCATTGGATGGGTAACAAGCGTATCCCCAATCGCCGACCCAGGGCCTGTGATGATATTTAAAACCCCAGGAGGTAGGCCAGCTTCTTCAAATAGACTCACCAGATTTATACCACTTAGTGGCGTAGATGTTGCTGGTTTGAAAACTACGGTGTTTCCACAGATCAGAGCCGGTGCAATCTTCCATGAAGGTATGGCCAAAGGAAAATTCCAAGGCGTGATTATAGACACGACTCCCAGTGGTCGGCGGGTAGTGTACGCTAGGGTGTTGGGCAATTCTGAAGGTGTAGTTTGGCCAAACATTCGACGTCCTTCACCAGCAGCATATTCCAGGATATTCATTGATCTATTCACTTCGCCCAGTGCGTCAGATAGGCTCTTTCCTTCCTCTTCGGTAATGGTTTTGGCAAACTCGGATTTCCGGGCTCTAAGGAGTTCAAAGGCCCTGTAAATGATTGTTCCTCGCTGAGGTGCTGGGGTTTCTGCCCATCTGGAAAGAGCCTGATGTGCAGATTCTATGGCTCTTTTTGCGTCGCCTATGTTAGATTTTTGTGCTGTTCCCAGAATTACGTTCTTGAACGCAGGATTGCTTACAGGATAGGAATGACCAGATTCAGAGCTAACCCAGCGTCCTCCGATAAAATTCTGAAACTGTGTTGTTTGCAAATCAGGTATGACACCCTCCTGCTCATTGACTTTAGGTTAGAATGAACCAAAAAATGGGGCAAAAAACTATATTTATGCCCCATTTTATTTTTGAGTTGGATCTTTTTGAGTTAGGCTGTTTCTCCGTGTTCCGAAAGGTCTAAGCCCATCTCTTCTTCCTCGCTTGTTACTCGAAGGCCTATCGTCGTTTTCAAAGCGAGAAGAATTATTGTTGTTATTCCAAATGACCAAGCTGCGATTGCTCCTATTGCACCTAGTTGTCGTATTAAGAATTCTCCGCGGCTTAGGTCGGTGATCTCCGCTAGGCTCATGAATCCTATCCCACCAAGTAGTGCGACAGAGATCAGGCCGATTATTCCTCCCATTCCATGGACTGCGAAAACGTCTAGCGAATCATCTAGTTGGATTCTGTTCTTAACGTAAACCGCAGCATAGCAGAGGGCTCCGGCAGCCAAACCTATGAGGATGGCTGGCATTGGTCCTACAAAACCAGCAGCCGGTGTGATTGTGGCCAGGCCTGCAATGGCTCCAGTGGCTGCTCCCACTACGGATGGCTTTCCTTTTAAGAACCAGTCGATCATAACCCATGTAACTGTTGCTACGGCGGCGGAGATGTGTGTTACCACGAATGCGGAAACTGCTGTGCCATTAGCGGCTAGCGCACTTCCGCCGTTGAATCCAAACCATCCAAACCAAAGTAGGGCTGCTCCCAGTACGATGTAAGAAATGTTGTGAGGCTCCATGGATTCTTTGCCAAGCCCTATACGTTTTCCTAACACCAACGCGGCTGAGATTGCGGCTATACCAGAGGTGAGATGAACAACAGCTCCTCCGGCGAAATCTTTGGCGCCCCAATCTGCAAGCCAACCGCCGGCTCCCCACATCCAGTGAGCTGCTGGAGCGTAAACAAGAGTAGACCAAAGTATTATAAATAATACGAAGGCTTTAAACTTGATCCTTTCTGCAAAAGCCCCGGCTATTAGAGCGGGTGTTATGATTGCGAACTTAGCTTGGAATATCATAAAAGCTTGGTGCGGGATTGTGTCAGAATAGGGGCCCGTTGCAGTAGCCGATACGCCTTGCAGGCCGAACCATTCAAGACTACCAATAATTCCTTCCCAACTTGGTCCAAATGCTAAACTATAACCCCATAGAACCCAAACGATTCCAATAATTGCGAGAGCTATAAAGCTGTGCATAATGGTAGCCAGGACGTTCTTGTTCCGAACAAGACCGCCATAAAAGAACGCAAGTCCTGGTAGCATGATGAACACGAATGCTGAAGATGTCAGCACCCATGCTGTGTCGCCGTTATTCATGGAGCATCCTCCTTATTGTTGTATCGTCGTCTAGAGAAAACCGAGATTTTAAAATGGTTCTAGTATACGATTGCCGAAATAATAATGTTGTGTGGAGTCGATTGCAATTGTCTCAACCATCGCTTTAGGTCGAATTCATTAGTTGTTAACNGGAAATCCGATGAAACNTGATAGTATCAAACACATTGGNCTTTNTGTACNAAAGTATTTTCGGGGTANATTTCGTTACATTGAGAAANATANANGAATNNANCAATCTTCAAAGGNCCCAGAAAATCTCAAATAAACAAGATGAATCTCAGGTGACTAGAAACTAGGGGTGAATTTTAAATCTTGAAACAAGGGGATGTGATATGACGGACCGCTTGTATTATAAGGACAGTTATCTCAAAGAATTTGAGGGCATAATTGAGCAAATCGGTGAAAACGGGGTGGTTATAGACCGGACTGCTTTTTATCCTGGAGGAGGAGGTCAGCCCTCTGATAGAGGCTATATAATATTAAAGGGAGTGCGGTATCCAGTAATCAATGTATCAACAATAAATGGCAAAATTGTTCACGAGATTATCGGATTTAATTCATCCATAGGAGAATATGTCACTGGATTGTTAGATTGGGAACGGAGATACCAATTGATGCGGACCCACACAGCCCTTCATATAATCTGTGGGGTCATCTGGAGGGAATTTCAAGCTCATGTAACTGGGAGTAACATGAAGCCGTTAGAAGGAAGGATAGATTTTGAGTTGGAGTCGATATCGTCCTCTGTGGTCGATCATATAGAGGAACTTATAAACAACGAAGTTAAAGCATCTCGTGGTATAAACTCTAGATTTATACCACGAGATGAGGCTTTTAAAAACCCTGAACTAGTTAGGACTAAAATAAACTTACTTCCTGAAGGAATAACAGAGGTGAGGATTGTAGAAATAGATGGATTGGATGTTCAGGCAGACGGAGGCACACATGTGTCCAATACCAATGAAGTTGGATCACTCAAGATTGTCGCTCATGAAAGTAAGGGAAAGATAAATAAACGTCTACGAATCGCTTTAGGAGATTAGTTCTGAAGAATTCGGGAGCATGCATTTCGGTACTACTGAGATCTAATGCTGTTAACTACCTAGTTCGTGGTCAGGATGCTAGGGGTTTGATAATCGGAGGAATTCCACGGTATAACCCACCCAGGTTAGACAACGACGTACAAAGAATGCTAGAGACAGGCATCAATGTTTATGTCGTTTCGGGGGATCTTGAAGATCATGGGATTGGTATGGGAGATATAATAGAGGGGGTTGAGTTAGTTGATAGAGCTGATTTGGGAAATCTTTTCGATCAACATGACAGGATCTGGCATTGGTAGTTTGAAGGTAAGGGACGAAGTGTTGAGGTCAATAGATTAATATCCAATGATTAATTTATCGCTATAAGATTTCCGTTATCCGTTCTAACAAGAAGTTTTCCTGATCCATATGTTATAGGCAAGGTTATTGGTGATTCTAGGTCTAGGCTCCAGATTTCGTCACCTGAATGACGATCCAATGCGTGAACAATCCCGCTTTTAGTTCCGAAATAAACGACATTTCCTAGGACCAATGGAGTAGCCGAGATTTGGCCGGTGGTCTGAAAAGTCCAGAGTTCCTTAGAGGGGTTTATTGGATCCCTAGCCAATAATTTTCCCATCGAATCTCCGATATACATTCCGTCAGTAGTGACGGCGGGAGGTGCACTGAAGAACGAGTCCTCATCCGCGCTATACCACCACGTGAACCCTTGTTGGCTTGGAGGTGCGGGCACCGGCCATCTGTGTGCGTACAGTATGTGCCAAGTTCTTAGAAACTGCCATCGGGCTGGAATCTCTCTCATTTCTGCATCGATTGCTAAAATGCGATTACCGGATAGATTGTAAACCAACTCGTTAGCTATGACTGGGAAATGGCTAGCAGACAGTGACCGACTACGATACTTCATTTTTGTTTGCCCAGTACGATAATTAACTGAATGAATTGCACCATCCTGGCTAGTAAAGTATAGGACTCCGTCGTGGAATGCTGGAGAGGCGTAGATACCCCCTGTGCCTCCTACGTCGTAGGTCCACAATTCTTCTCCAGTAGCAACATCTAGTGCGTACATCAGGTTCGAGTGCGTCCCGAAAAATATGAACCCGTTGACTATGGTGGGAGAACTGGTTATAGGTCCATTCGCTTTAAATTTCCAAAGCAGATCCCCAGACCTACGATCAAAGGCGCGCATGAAAGCATCGGTTGATCCTACGAATACAGAGTCGCCAGCTATAGAGGGAGACCCATTTACAAATCCGCCTGTTTTGTGTTCCCACAAGATATCCCCAGATGTTGTGTCTAAGGCTAGCATCCTAAAATCCCTGTGCCCGACGTACAAAATGTTGTCTGCAATAGTAGGCCTAGAGAGGCCGTCCAAGAAACCAGGTTCCAATGTCCAAATTACTTGCCCTAAAGGCTGTGAGGTGACATTTGGGACAGAACTGGTCCGTTGCAAATTTGATCCAATTACAAACCCTGGTTTATCTGCGTCAGAGGATAAGTTTGTGGTAGGTGAATTAAAGATTAGTGTGATTGGGTTAGGAATAACTTTGTAGTTATGAAGGAAATACGCGAAAGACAATACAAAAATAAGAGTAATTGTGATCCATTTATTTTGTGTCATGAAAATGAGGCCAGTTCGACCGAATAACCTCATTTCCGTTCGTTTGCCACGTTGTTGAGCCCACGTAGGAATCGCCTTTGGTATTAGACGTGAGCAGTTACGGCACTTATAGCCCGATATTTGATCTAGTGTTCCACATNAGGGACACTTTCTATTAGATGCCATTATTTAAAGGTTAGAGAACTCCTAAAGAAGTAACCAGTGCCATTCGACCACGACATTAAAACCATGAAACATTTTATCCATCAGATGTGNTGGAAGGAAATAGGGCTTTTAGCCAATATGATAGGTCATTGAGTATAGCATGGTTTATTTCATGAGCNATGGAATATTCTTTGTAAGTGGGGGAAATCCCAACATTTTCTAGCCGGAGTTTCGCATCTCGAGCCGATTCAATGGGGATAACGGTGTCTAAGGTTCCGTGTGCTATGAAGATGGGCTGATCTTTCTCAATACAAGATTGATTGGCTGGAATGGTTTCATCATCTAATAAACCGCCTAATGCTACCAGGCCAGCAAATTGTTGAGGGCGCGGGATTCCTAGACGATAAGTCATCATAGCTCCCTGTGAGAAACCACCCAATACAACATGATTATTAGGGGTACTAAGAGAATCGGTTAATTCTCTGATGAAAGATAACAGAATATCCTGAGAATTCAGGTATTCGTTTTTCGATAGTGGAGTACCCAGCGAAGCCCAGGCAAAGCCTTTACGACCTAATCCTAGATCTATAGGCACCGGAGCATTTGGACAAGCGTAAATGTAATTATCGTTATCAATATGGGGTGCTATTGCGGCTATATCGTGCATATTAGAACCAAAACCATGAAGTAAAATCACTAGAGGGTANAGTTTGTTAGGGACATAATTCTCTGGATANATGACTAAATGTTTTAAAGTTGGCCCATCTATTCGGGTTGATTTCAATTTGATATACCTGCNCAATTTATCCNAAAAAAGGTNTTGTTATNGGTAANACATACTAGCATGANAAGTAGANATTACATTAGAACTGAGAAGATGNTTGTTAAGTTTAATCGTAATCTTNGGNAAAATGTATTGTATGCACAGGTTGCCCTGAGGTANTTTATTGAGTGTTTTCGANTATTGGCAACCAAGAGNTTATTAGGTAAATGAATAGTGAATCTTAAAGCGCTATTAAATGACTCCAATGATGGACAATATGCGCGTACTATTTTGCCAGTTGCGTGTTTAGCCGCTTTTCTTATATCCCTAGATATAAGTTTTGTGGTTTTAGCACTGCCGTCCATACAAAAAGAATTTGGGGTAAGTCTCGAGGAAAGCAGTTGGGTTATAAATGCTTGGCCATTTACATTTGCTGCGATAGTGATCATAGGCGGAAAGATTGGCGATATATATGGTCGCAGAAAAGCGCTTATGGTAGGTTATTTTGTGTTTGCTGTTGGTTCCTTGTTGGCAACCATNGCGATGAATGTTCAATTNTTGCAGGTGGCAAGAATTATNCAGGGATTGGGAGCTGCNCTGATCGTTCCAGGCTCTCTCTCAATATTAGCTGAAACATTTAAAGGCAAGAATCAAGGATTGGCTATAGGTCTTTGGGGAAGTGTTGGCGCTTTAGGCCTAGTATTAGGTCCAATTATAAGTGGTACGGTAGTTGCCCTATTTGGTTGGCGGTTTGTCTTCGCAATCAACCTGCCGTTAGCCATTATTGCGGGGTTAATGTCTAAAGATATTCCTTCCGGTACAGTATATCCACCTAAGAGTTGGAAGATTGATTATTGGGGTATTGGTCTAAGTGTTAGCTGTATTTTGTTGATAGTTCTGGGCCTCATGATAGGAGAATCTACCAGGTGGTCATCTCCTATTACTGTAGGGGTTTTCGGAATAGCAGTTGCCACTATACCGTTATTCGTTATCACCCAACTAAAGGGGGCAGATCCACTGGTTAATAGGGAGTTTTTCACCAACAGGACGTTTTTGGTTGGTCTGTTTGTTAGATTCTCTGTGAGTTTTGCGTTTGTGTCAGTGATATTGATGAGTAATTTCTATATGCAACATTTCCTTGGAAAGAACCCTGCAGAAACAGGGATGTTATTTCTACCAGTCGGAGTTTGCGTGGTTTTAGCTACTCCATTTTGGGGGTATGTTGGTGATCGGTGGGGGAACAAGCTGCCAATGGTGTTGGGAATGGGATTGACAGCCTTCTCGGCAGCTCTTTGGTTGAGACTGAATGGCGGATCGGATTATTGGGATCTCTTGCCTAGTCTCGTTTTGGGCAGTATTGGAGGTTCTGCAGTATTTGTTACAACTACTACGGCGTGTATACATGCACTGGGGGTTGAAAGGGGAGGTGTTTCTTCTGGGCTTATGAACATGCTGCAAAACGTGTCCGCAGCTCTAGGGGTAGCAGCCGTATCCGCAGTATTTCTAGTTTCTTTAAGAAATAATATTCTTAATTTGGCTCCTGATGTGGATTATGTCCAGGTTCAAGCCTTTGGGCCTGATCACGCTGATCCGAATCAAATGGAGGCGTTTGCTATGGCCTTAAGTAGTGGTGCTATGTTTGTGATGGTGGTACTTCTCATTGGAGTTGTAATAGCGTTATTCCTTCCTTCGGATAGTCCTAAACGAAATCGCGCCAAACCATATCGGACCCTTGAAGGTCATTCAAGTCTAAAACGTAATGATTATTAATTAGTTTGTTAGAAATACCGTTCTCGTCCATTGCTGTCCAAAAAAGTTAGTGTACCTTAGCTATTTTATTGAGAACGTGGTCTGTCAAATAGAGTCAATGGCGACTGTGTCACAGGAGATTTAGTTGAAGAAGAGCGCTAGTTGAATCCACGAGGGTATTGGCCTCATATCCCAAGGTTTTTAACTCCTGGGCAAGATCACTGAAACCATGGACCGTGTATACTTTCTTAGGGTTAATTGTTTTAACATAGCTTAATAGGTCGTCAAAGTCAGCATGGTCACTATATGGGAGGGCTAAATTTGCTCCAACCCGATTTCTTGTAGAAGAGTGTGCTGCCCAGCCTGACATGGCTATTGTTCGTTTATTGGGCACGACTTTCAAGATTTCCTTGGATTTTCTTCCAGGAGGAATTATGAGGATTTCTCCTGGGTTAACCTTGCCATCAAATTTCCTAAAGGGCCTTGGGAACTTTATCCCGGATTCTTCGTATCGTCGTGTGATTTCGTAAATGGAAGGATCCAAGACAACATCTAAATTATTATCTTGTAAATTATGTAGTATCTCTTGGGCTTTGCCGGTTTTGTAAGCGAGGACTACAGGTGTTATGTCCAGATTTAGCCAGCGTTGTATCGTTTGAAAGAGCTGCTGTAAAACATCTTTTTGGTCAGGGAATCGAAACATAGGGCTACCAAAAGTTGATTCTATAACTAAAATATCGCAAGGCACTGCTTCAATCGGTTGGCATGTGGGGTTATAGCGTGTCTTAATATCTCCTGTGTACAATATACTTTGGCCTGTCAGTTTGGATTTTACTAGTACTTGTGCAGAACCGAGGCAATGGCCTGCAGGATGTAAGCTTAATGAATAACTTGAGGTTTCTAGAGTTTCACCGAAATCGAGCAGGTGCGGATTTGAGTGAGGTAGGAGGTCGCGCACGAGGTTAAATGTAGCGGGAGTCATCAGGGGGTTTAAGTGCGGTGCAAAGTGGTCTTGGTGAGCATGAGAAATATAACCGTAGGAACGTTTTCTACGTGAATCTAACCATAAATTAAAATCTGGAAGATGTATGCCACGATCGAAAATTATGTTCACAACGTCACGTGGTTGAGTATACAGTGATAATCTATTGTAAGTAAGACTTTACATAAACCGTTCTCCTTGTTTAATTGTAGGCAAAGAATGGGTAGGGGGTTTTCTTGAATGTTTCTCTTTGCCGAATCTATTTGCATCTTCCAATGGTTCAGAATCTCAAAGCGAAGAGATCAATTTCCCAGAGGATAATCAGAAGAATTAGGGATGCATTTCCAGTTTCAGTGTCCGAGGTAGATCACCAAGATTTATGGCAACGTTTGACATTGGGAATAGCATGTGTGGGTAGTGAGGCAAAAATTACTAATGATGTGATTGTTCAGGTCATAAAATTTATGGACAAGTTTAGAGGCGATACTGAACTGTTGGATTGGGAAAAGGAAATTATTAAAGGTATCTGAATCAAGAGGTTGGATGAGTAGCGTTATTTAAATGCGACGTTAATTGTTGCGATTGGATGTTTATTATGAGATCGTAGGGTTGGACTGATTTAAGAGTCTTTTTTGTGAACTATTTGCTACCTACTGAATAATTCCGTGATGGAATTAAATTAAGGAAAGGCTGATCTATGATAACCCGTGTGGGGATATTAGGATGTGGAGCTATAGGAATGGAAATGGCTATGGTGATTAGCCGTGGAGATATCGACGGTGCTACGTTGGTATCACTTTATGATCAGGATGCAAAGAAGGCGACCCATATCCAAGAAAAAACCTCTGATACCGTTTGGTATTATTCGAACTTTCAAGAGTTTCTTTCGACCGAAGGAATGGATTTGGTAATCGAATGCGCTTCTCCGCAGGCTGTAAGGCTGTTTGCCCCTGAGATCCTTCAAGCCAGATTGAACCTACTGATGTTAAGTTCAGGATCCTTGGCAGATGCAGAGTTTTTTAGAAAGATTTCCAAAATTGCAGAGGAAAATGGTTCTCAGTTAATTGTCCCGTCGGGGGCACTTGGTGGAGTGGATGCAATACGTGCAGTAAGGCATTTATTGAAGGAAGTCGTTTTAACTACCACCAAACCACCTAAGGGGCTTATGGGGGCACCTGGGTTCAAAGAGTGGGAATCAGTAGAATTTACCGGACCACAGGTTATTTTTGAAGGGAATGCCTTGCAAGCTATTCAAGAGTTTCCTGCTAATGTAAACGTTGGGGTTACGCTAAGTTTAGCTGGAATAGGTCCCGAGAGAACCAAAGTGAAGGTTGTGGCAGATCCTAAAGCCCCTGGAAATGTACACGAGATTTTTGCTAGAGGCGATTTTGGATCATTTCGATTTCGATTGGAAAATAAGCCTCATATTACAAATCCGCGAACAAGTTATCTTGCAATACTTTCTGCTATCGAGACGTTAAGATCGATATGTGGGACTGGGCCTCGAATCGGCACGTAAAAATGTCTTTTAGTGTCATTCTTGCTGAATATATTTAATTTTAGTTATCGTGGGGAAATACCTCATCAAGTGCACTCGAGGTGTTATGACCAAACTATGGGATGATTGGCATTATGGTTGGGGGCAAAATTGAAAACAGCATTCATATATGATGAATCTATGGCTGCTCATGTGCTGCGCTCCGATCATCCTATGAAACCTATTAGAATAAAGAACACTTATGAGTTGTTATGTGCCTATGGGGCCTTTGACCTTGACCATTATGTTGTGAGGCCTCGACCGGCTACCGGAAGAGAATTACAAAGTTTTCATACCCTGGAATACATCTCCGCTGTGGAATCCATCAGCCAGGGTTTACATGGTTTTGATCCAAGTAATTTTAATTTTAGTCTCACCGGGGATAATCCGTATTTCTCTGGGATGTATGAATCTGCCTTGATAAGTACGGGGGCGTCGATCGTTGGGGCAGAGCTTTTGTGTGAAGGAACAGTTGATCGAGCATTCAACATAGGTGGCGGCCTTCATCATGCAGCTGCTGACAAAGCTTCAGGGTTTTGTGTATTTAACGATCCGGTAATAGCGATAAACTATTTCTTAAATAGAGGTATGAGGGTGGCTTATATCGATATTGATTGTCACCATGGAGATGGAGTGCAGAATGCTTATTATGACTCTGATCAGGTACTTACCATATCTATCCATGAATCAGGAAAATACCTTTTCCCAGGGACCGGATTCCCAGACGAAAATGGTGTCGGGCCTGGTAGAGGGTATTCGGTAAACATTCCTCTTTTCCCGTTTACAGATGATGAAACGTATCTCAGAGTATTTCGAGAGCTTGTTATTCCGATCGTGCAGGCTTTTGCCCCAGATGTTATAACGACTCAATTGGGCATAGATACGAATTACAAGGATCCAATAACTCATTTGCAACTCACGTCAAAAGCCTTCTCTGATATAGTCAAAGAATTTGCTGATTTCAAAAAACCCTGGTTGGCAATGGGAGGTGGAGGCTACGATATTGGTGCTGTTGCTCGTTGCTGGACATTGGCATACGGTGTCATGATAGATCGAGACTGGCCCAATGATATTCCGTTGGACTATGCGAGACAGAATGGGTTTAACTTGTTGAGAGATGAGTATGTGCCATGCTCCCAACAGGACTTACAGGAACAGATAGAGAAGCATGCCTGTAAGGTATCTGAGGAAGTAAAAGCATCCATATTTTCCTACCAAGGACTTTGAATCTGGGCTGATATCCCCAGGGATATATTTATGAGGTACTTTGGGGGGTTTGTTCAGACGGGTTGTTGGAATACATTAGGAGGTTGGCTGCACTGACGAGCCCCTGTTCCTTACAGTCGAGGTATGCTGAATACGTGGCCCTATCTACTAGTTTCTCTCTCCACGATTCAACTGCAGGATCTTGGTGGCACTTTTCTTGTAGAGCGAGGTAGCCTTCAAATCTCTCCAACAAATGTTGTTGCAGCTCAGTATAATTGGAGAACTGGGCTAGAGGGCGATCACCATTTGGGAGCACCAATGGCAAGTTTTTGCTTGTTGGAGTGATGTCCATTTTAGGGGTTATCGACCTCCTATAAATTGCAGCTGCAGCCAGTATAACAGACAACGAAACAAATTTCGTTATGATAGTAGGCGAGATTGAGTTAGTTAGTTCACTTCTCGGTATTCACCCTCAACGGTGTCCTCTTCCTCGTTTTGCGATCCTGGATCGGCGTCCGATGAGTCAGTAGTGGGAGGAGTTTCTTGGGAATAAATTGCCTGGCCAATCTTTTGTAATGATTCGTTAACGATGTTTATGTTGCTTTGTATAGCAGCAATATCATTCTTAGCTATGGATTCTTTTAGAGTTGATACATCAGATTCCACTTGAGTTTTCAGGTCTTCTGGGAGTTTGTCGCCATTCTCATTGACCATTTTCTCTACACTATAAACGAGACTGTCGGCTTGATTGCGAGTTTCTACTTCTAGTTTTTTTCGCTTATCTTCTTCCGCGTATTCTGTGGCTTTTCCTACCATCTCGTCTACCTCTTCTTTGGAAAGTCCAGAACTTGGCTGGATAACAATTTTTTGTTCCTTTCCAGTTCCCTTGTCTTTGGCAGATACACTGAGTATTCCGTTTGCATCTATGTCAAATGTAACTTCTACTTGAGGTACGCCACGAGGGGCAGGTAGAATGCCATCTAGGATAAAACGACCCGTAGATTTATTATCTCCCGCCATAGGCCTTTCGCCTTGTACGACGTGGATTTCTACACTTGTTTGACTATCAGCGGCGGTAGTGAATGTCTCGCTTTTTGATGTAGGTATTGTAGTGTTTCTATCAATTAATGAGGTTGCGACTCCTCCAAGAGTTTCTAACCCCAAAGTTAGAGGAGTAACGTCTAGAAGTAAGAGGTCTTGTACTTCACCTTGTAGTACACCGGCCTGTATGGCAGCCCCCATTGCTACGGCTTCATCAGGATTCACGTTACGGTTAGGTTCCCTCCCGAACAATTCCTGAACCTTTTCTTGGATTATTGGAGCTCTAGTCATGCCTCCTACTAGGATTACTTCATCTATATCAGTTGCTTTCAATCCAGCGTCTGTAATGGCCTGAAGACATGGTTCAGTTGTCCTCTTAACCAGACCCTCTATCAGAACTTGGAGCTGAGCTCTTGTGAGAGTCATTAGCAAATGTTTAGGCCCACTGGTGTCAGCAGTGATAAATGGGAGGTTTATCTCTGTCTGTAGAACGCTAGATAATTCCACCTTAGCTTTTTCTGAAGCCTCTCTAAGCCGTTGAAGTGCCATACGGTCTTTACTAAGATCTATTCCGCTGTCCTTTTTGAATTCCTTGATGAGCCAATTCATTATCTTCTGGTCGAAGTCATCTCCTCCGAGGAATGTATCTCCGTTAGTTGACTTTACCTCAAAGACACCACCACCCATTTGAAGGATTGTGATATCGAATGTTCCTCCACCGAGATCAAAGACAGCAAGGGTCTTATCTCCAGTACCTTTATCCAACCCGTATGCTAAGGACGCAGCGGTAGGTTCATTGATGATACGCAGAACCTCTAGTCCTGCTATTTGCCCAGCGTCCTTGGTGGCCTGTCGTTGGGAGTCGTTGAAATAAGCGGGCACTGTTATTACAGCTTGAAGGATTTTTTCGCCGAACTTTGCTTCCGCGTCCTGTTTAATCTTTTGTAAAACCATTGCAGATATTTGTGGAGGTGCGAAACTTTCGCCACTCATTTCAACATGAGTGTCTCCGTTCGTTGCCTTGACAACTTTGTATGGCAGGACAGATTTTACATTTTGTGTTTCACTATCGTCGTACTTGCGGCCCATTAGTCGCTTTACCGAGAAAATAGTGTTTTCCGGATTTGTCACGGCCTGACGCTTGGCTGGTTGTCCAACAAATCGTTCCGATGTCTTGGTATTGATGGCAACTATGGATGGGGTAATACGCCCACCTTCTGCATTTTCTACTACAGTAGGTTCACCAGCCTCTATTACTGCCGCAACAGAGTTTGTGGTTCCGAGGTCTATTCCGATAATCTTCGGCATTACAGGTTCTCCTTTTCTTTATCAGGCAAATTCAATTTGCCTGAATTAGTATTTTCATTTGAAGCTTCTTTGGCCACTATTACCTGTGCAGGGCGCAATATTCTGTCGTGAAGTTTGTATCCATCTCTGATTACTTCCAATATTGTGCCCTCTTTCTGTTCCCTGGTCTCCAATTGAGAAAGGGCTTCGTGTTCGAACGGATCGAAAGGCAGCCCAGAAGGTTCGATTCGTGTGACTCCTACCAATTCAAGAATTCGTTCTAATTTTCTATAGATTAGGTCAAATCCTTCTCTCCATGAACCTGAAATATTGTCCGAGTCAGTTTGTTTTAATGCCATATTGAATTCGTCTACTATGGGAAGAATTTTTAGAATCAACTGGCCATTTGCAAATTTTAGCTGGTCCTGTTTATCATCTTCAGATCTCCGTTTGAAATTAACAAAGTCAGCCTGAACTCTCTGGAGAGTATTTGTGAGTTGTTCGATATCTTGAGAATGTTCCTCGCTAACAATTTGTGAATCTGTTTCGCCAGGTCCACTAAGAATAGGTTCAATCTCTTCTTCCACAGGGTGATCAGATTCAGGATTGTGAGGGAGGTTTTTTGGATTACTTTTACCCATAAATTTTCATCTCATTATTATTCCGTACGGCAAGTTTAATCTTTGAAAAAGCTGTTGGATTTCATGCTCAATATGATTGTTGCGAACTTGCACTTGAGCTTGCCGCAATAACCTATTTTCCAATTCAATTAATTGTTCTAACAAATTTAGTGTAAATGTAACACCTGCTAAGTTCATTCCGAGGTCATTCTCTAGGTATCTAATCAATCTTAGTTTAGCAAGGTCCTCCTCAGAGTATAAACGGAGCATACCTACTGTCCTTGAAGGTTGTATCAATCCCAACCTCTCATATTTGCGAAGGGTCTGAGGGTGCATTTGTAATATTCGCGCCGCGACACTGATAATATATACTCCTTCAACTGTTGTGGAATGTGGGGATAAATTGGGATTGTCGGGTACACTATGTGAAGATCTATCTATAGGCTGAGGCTTCAGGTGTGTGGATAGTCGATAAAATGACTGGCCAACCGAAGTTTGCCTGTATTGTTGTTCTTGAATGGTGCGGCGCTTGTCTATCATGACTG
>PAUC01000034.1 GCA_002712585.1 Dehalococcoidia bacterium | reverse complement strand
TGCTGAGCTGTAATCCAATTGAAAATACCGACGAACTAGTGTCCTCCATTTTCACTCAATTAGAAAATGGCAGAACGATCGCTGATCCTGTTAACGGGCAGGTTGATGCTATTTTCACCCCTCGAGGAGTAGCTTCAGCGATAATACCACCACTAATGTCAGGTTTTAATGGGAAATCTGTGCTTCAGGGGTCTTCTCCACTAGCAGATAAATTAGATCAGCTGGTATTCGACAAAGATCTTAGTATCTGGGATCATCCTGACCTACATATGATTCCAGGCAGTCGCATGTGTGATGACGAAGGAGTGTCTAGCAAGCGCATACCTCTTATAGGCAATGGTATAGTCCGAAACTTCCTATATGATCTCCAGACCGCTGGACAAGCTAATAAAGAAAGCACTGGAAATGCCCATAGGAGTTTATCAAGCCCCCCTGCACCAGGAATAAGCGTTTCAGTAGTTTATCCTGGAGAAACTTCATTTGAAGATATGGTAGCAAATACCAAACATGGGATAGTTATAGAAGGCCTACTCGGCGCTGGGCAAAGTAATATATTAGGTGGAGATATCAACGCAAATGTTTTGTTGGGATACAGAATCAAAAACGGGAAGATCGTGGGAAGGCTCAAAAACACAATCATTAATGGGAATGTCTATCAAGCACTTAAAAATATTAAAGCCTTGGGCAATGACTCCAAATGGATAGGCGGGTCTCTTAAAACACCCAGTATTTATTGTAGCGGAATCTCAGCTGCAACAAGAGAATAAAACGGGTTATACATGACTCACGAAAACATATTAAGCAACATAGGTAGCGAAGAAACATTAGTAGACGACGCCTGGTTATCCGATCTTTCTGATATTAATTTATCAAGCATAGAAGGGTTTTCGACCACATGGAATGGTATCTCAGAAGAACGCCGAACACTACTTATTGATAAGCTTATCGAAATGGCCAAAGATCAGATCCACTTAAACTATAATTATATTTTTAAATACTGTTTAGACGATGTCTTTGAGATTGTAAGACAAAGATCTATAGAGGGTCTTTGGGAATGCGAGGATCGGAGTCTCATTCCAACTTTGTGTACCATACTTCGATCAGACCCATCATCGGATGTACGAGCCGCCGCCGCAGAAGGACTGGCAAAATTTGCAAACCTTGCTAACGAGAATAAGATTCTTCGGCGGGATTCAGATAGAGTTCTAAGCAGCCTCCTTTCTAGTATTGGCAATCTAGAGGAAGATATAATAGTCAGGAGTAAAGCATTAGTATCAGCCGCTGTAATAAGTCATGATTTAATTGAAGAACAAATTAAGTGGGCTTATGAAAGCGATATTCTTGAATTACAAACTTGTGCCATATCTGCTATGGGAAGAAGTGGTAATCCAAGTTGGCTTCCTTTCTTGATCGAAGAATTAGGGAGTCCAGTGATCGAGATTAAACGCGAGGCTGTCATTGCGTGTGGTTGCATAGAAGAACCTGAATCAGTCCCACATTTATTACCATTAATTGACGATGACGATTTGCAAGTGCAAATTGCAGTGATTTATTCGATCGGAAACATAGGTGGATCAACAGCTCGCAAAATCCTGAAGAGCATTATACAAACTGGTGATATCCTTCTTGAGGAGGCCGCTAGAAGCAGTCTCATAGCACTCGAAACGCTGGATGACCCCATTGGGGTTGAATGAGGAGACCTATTGATATCATTTAGCCTTTTGGCCCAAGGCATCCAAGCCGGAAATATTATCCTATCACTCAATCCATCTGTTAAGACATTCTTAAGGCCTATTTTATTGCTAAACCACGAGTTGATATAAAGTCACAGTTAAGAGATACTTTGGTAAGAGCAAAAAAGAATGCGTTTCTTCTGTCATCAAGGATTATCTGCAGTTAAGTGGGGGACCTGAATGAGATTTTACAAAGCCGAATATATATGGATTGATGGTTCTACCCCAACTGCTAAGATGCGTTCTAAAACAAAGATTATCCCTGAGAGCCAAGATCCTCCAGAATGGGGTTTCGATGGTTCTAGTACCATGCAAGCCGATGGAAGCAACTCGGACTGTGTCTTAAAACCAGTATATACCGTTACGGATCCCATAAGAGGGGAACCTAACCGGTTGGTACTCTGTCAGGTCTATCTACCAGATGGATCACCTCATACCACAAACACACGAATACTATGTGAGGAAACTGCAAACAAGTTTGCGGGACACGAGACTATATTTGGCATTGAACAGGAATATACTCTCTTTGACGGTGCTCGACCTCTTGGATGGCCATCTAACGGATTTCCTGCACCACAAGGTGGGTATTACTGTGGGGTGGGGTCCGATGAAGTTTTTGGACGCTCTATCGTAGAAGAACATTTAGATAATTGTCTAAAATCCGGTTTAATGATTTCTGGTATTAATGCTGAAGTTATGCCAGCCCAATGGGAATTTCAAGTAGGACCACTCAGTGCATTAGAGGTTTCAGATCAGCTCTGGATAGCTAGGTGGCTTTTGTACCGCACTTCCGAACCCCACAATGTCAGCGCAACCCTTTACCCAAAACCAGTTAACGGAGATTGGAACGGAGCAGGTGCTCATACGAATTTCTCTACCAAAGCAATGCGNGAAGAATATCAACCTTGCGTANANGCAGCCGAAGCCCTGTCGNAAACACACTCTTTACACATTAAGAATTACGGTTTCGGGATCGAGGAAAGGCTTACCGGATCCCACGAAACTTGCTCTTACAAGGAATACCGTTATGGNGTTTCGGATAGAGGAGCTTCCGTTAGAATCCCGTGGCAAGTGGCACGCGACGGGAAGGGATACATAGAGGATCGACGACCAAACGCAAACATGGATCCTTATATCGTGACTCGTTTGATACTCGATACTGTCTGCGAAGCACTGTAAGTTAATAGATAAGCCCATAACCTTGAAAGGACTAAGCCTATATTCATGGAACGTTAATGGAATCCGGGCATCACATAAAAAAGGATTCCTTGATTGGCTGAACAAAGCAAGCCCAGATATACTCTGCCTGCAGGAAACCAAGGCAGAGGCTGACCAACTACCCGACGACCTTCGAAATCCTCCTGGATACCACTCCTATTTCTTTTCTAGCAAGACCAGAAGAGGGTACAGTGGTGTGGCTATTTACTCAAAACTAAAACCAAATTCAATCACTTACGGTTTTGGTATTCCACAATTCGACCAGGAGGGACGAACAATTATCGCTGATTATGGAGACTTTTTGGTATTCGGAGTATATTTCCCCAACGGACAAAGGTCTCTAGAACGGCTCGATTACAAAATGCAATTTTACAACGCTTTCCTGATCCATATAGAAAAATTGCACGCAGAGGGTAGACATATTATCGTGTGCGGGGACTTCAATACAGCCCACAAAGAGATAGACTTAGCNCGGCCAAAAGCTAACGAAAACATCTCAGGGTTTCTGCCCATAGAACGAAATTGGATCGACCAACTGATTTCTAGTGGTTATAAGGACACATTCCGCTCATTTAACCAGGCTGGGAATGAATATACCTGGTGGAATATGAGAAGTTTCGCAAGGGAAAGAAATGTTGGTTGGAGGCTCGACTATTTTTTTGTGAACAAAGAGTTCATGCCCAATGTAACCAACGCTTCTATCCATCAAAACATCTTTGGATCCGACCACTGTCCAATTTCTCTAGATATTTCTTTAAAGACCTAATGCGACGGTAGTTGTTTCCTATGTATCTGATATCCTTTAGTTTGAAAATTTTTCCGAAAAATATTGGAGTTAATAATGCCGACCGAATATCTTGTGGTTAATGTGTCCGCAGACGAAACAGAGCCTGGTAATGTCAACGATGTTACTAATCTTTTGAATCAAATGGCTGCGGAAGGATGGGATTTGGCAGCTGCAGTGAATGTCTACGAAGACATGGACCGCATCTATCTTGAGAGAACTACACCAGACTAAACAATCCCATCGTATCTCATCTGTATAATCCTTTATCTAAATCCTTGAACTAGGATAGGTTCTTTGGCAATATAACAGTATGCGAATAGGTGCTTTCGAACTCATAGACGAATTACCGTCGTTTCAAGATCTCCATGTCATTTCTATGTTACGGCCTTGGATTGATGTAGGAAACGTCGGAACCATTGCGTTGAACAAACTAGAAAAACATTTTGGCGCCAAAGAACTGGGTAGACTGGCAAGACCGGGTACTTTTTTCGATTTTAGTAGATATAGACCAATTGTAAGAAACATGGGAGGGAAACGATCTCTTACTATACCCAATTCTATAATCAACTATGCGATAAGGGATGACGGCCCTGACCTGTTATTTTTTCACATTCTAGAACCTCAATCATTCGGTGAAGATTATACTGATGCAATTCTCGAGGTCCTAGACTCTCTCAAGATAACCCGATATATACGCATCGGAGGGATGTATGACGCAGTCCCACACACACGCCCTATTTTAGTCACTGGTTCGGCACAAGGTAGTGTAAAGGATAAACTGAAAGATTTGATCGACCTGAAATCGAGCACTTATCAAGGACCAACTTCAATAGTTAATCTTGTTTCGGACGGTATAAACGAACGAGGGATCGACAATATAAGTCTTATGGCACATTTACCACAATACGTCCAACTAGAGGAGGATTTCGCTGGAGCATGCAGTTTACTAGAGGTTCTATGTAAAATATGCGATCTGCCTCCAGAGTTAGCGAACCCGAAGAAAGGGCGACAACAATATCGAGAACTCAACGCCGAAATACAGCGTAACCAAGGACTTAAAGCTCTGATTCAACGACTGGAAATTCACTACGATTCTAAGACTAGCTTTGACGGCGAAGATTCCGAAGCCAAACTTTCACCCGAGGTAGAGAAATTCCTAAGAGAGATGGGAGAACGTTTCGATAAAAACTAAACCTTCTCGATCGGAGCATATCCCAGCAATAACCGTTTCACTCCAGCATCTTCAAACGCTACAACCACTTCCTGATCAAAACCGTTCCCCGAAACGCTTATAATAATTCCATTACCAAAGATCTTGTGCTCTATTTTGTCGCCAGTTTTTAGGACTGGTACTGGCTTTTCCTTAACCTCATCTTCTAAGATATCTGTATGTTTTATAACCTGTGTATACCTGGATTTCTGTCGAATCAACTGGGGACCAGATAATAAATCTTGCGGCATCTCTTGCAAAAATCTGGAGGGTATACTAGATCCACTTGAACCCATAAGGCCCCTCCTGAAGGCTCTTGTCATGTAGAGATCTTGTTTAGCACGTGTAATTCCAACATAACATAAGCGCCGNTCTTCTTCTATTTCTTCCTCGGAATCCATNGATCTGTAATGTGGGAGTAATCCCTCCTCCATCCCAGTCATAAAAACTACTGGAAATTCCAAACCTTTTGCNTGATGAAGGGTTATCAAAGTTATTCCATCTGAGTTTTCCTTTAATGTATCTACATCAGACACTAAAGCCAGATGTTCCAACAAGGCAGTTAGATCCCCAGAGCTATTCCCAGAAATAAACTCTTGGGCCATGCCTTTCAATTCTAAAACGTTATCCCAGCGATCTTCTAAATTTCCTGTTTTTTCTAAATGATCCCGATATCTTATCTTCTCCAAAAGCATTTCGATCGTCTGAGATATATTAATGGCTCCGGCAGAACTCCTCAGCTCCTCTATAATCCAGAAAAATTCGTCAAGAGCCTTTAAGGACTTTGGAGATAATTGATGTTCTCGAATGTTACCTTCAATAATTCCTTGTATTCCTCCATATACAGATAAATGCTCCCGTCGTGAACACATAATTATTTTCTCGATAGATCTCGTGCCTAACCCTCGTGGAGGAATATTGATCACACGTAATAGACTAATCTGATCATCTGGATTATTAATGACCCTGAGGAAGGCTATGAGATCCTTTACTTCTCTACGATGATAAAAACGAACTCCCCCGATGATACGGTAACGTATCCCATAACGAAGACAGGCTTCTTCGAGTGCTCGAGACTGCGCATTAATTCGATACATAATTGCGACATCGTTCAACACCTTAGTTTTTTTCGTCATCAACCTGTTAATTTCTTCCATTATAAAATTAGCTTCTTCGTCACCAGTAAAACATTCATGAACAACAATACGAGACCCTCGCTCTTTAATCGCCAAAATGTTCTTTTCAATACGCTGTTTATTGGCTGATATCAATCCCTTCGCCACATCCAAGATATTTCCTGTGGATCTATAATTTTCCTCCAATCCTATAAATGTAGCATCCGGAAAATCTTGTTGAAAACTAAGAATATTTCTAATATCTGCATTTCTCCACGAATATATTGCTTGATCCGGATCGCCTACGACACATAAGTTGCGAGAACTGCCAGACAAGATCTTAGCTAGCTGATACTGGACAATGTTCGTATCTTGAAATTCGTCCACCATCACATGAAAAAATCTTTTCTGGTACTGTTCCAATACTGATGGCTGACTCTTGAAAACTATCAATGTTTTCAAGAGAAGATCATCGAAGTCTACCCCATTATTAGCCGATAATATTCGTTCATAAGAACCATAAACCCTTCCAACAATCTCATCATAAAAACTTTGGCCCTTGGTTTTAAATATATGCACATCCAACATCGTGCTTTTTGCTCTAGATATAGCAGATTGTATCCCCCTAATTGGATATCGTTTAGGATCTACTTCTACTTCTTCCATAGCCATTTTTAATGCGTCTCTTTGATCTTCACTGTCAAATATCGTGTAGTCTGAGCCAAGACCTATATGTTTCCCATGTTGCCTTAATACACTTGAACAAAAGGCATGGAAAGTCTTGACTGTAACGTTATGTGCCTTGCCTCTTATCAAATTCACTAGGCGGTCCCGCATTTCGTTGGCCGCTTTATTAGTAAATGTCACGGCTAAAATCTGAAATGGACTTATCTGAATAGTACCTACAAGGTACGCTATCCTATGAGTTATCACCATTGTTTTGCCACTACCAGGGCCAGCAATAATCAAAACTGGGCCATCTACGGTTTGGACAGCCCTTCGCTGGGAGGGATTCAGTTGCTGGACAATAGAGTTAGACATACATATGCAATATTATCATGGCAAACCAATGTCAGATTTTTAACGCCTTATAGTTCCAACAGTCACTTTTGTCATCGGATCAGGTCGTTCCGCTCTACACTGAGAAATCGTTAGTCCTGCACTTATCTTTTCTCTAACCCAGGCTTCCCATTCTTCTTTTTCCTGAACAAATGCCAAATGTTCCGCTGCTTCTTCAGGTGTGGCAATCAAGACACCATCATCATCTCCAAAAACCATGTCCCCAGGATTGACTGTTATGCCACCCACAGTTATTGGAACGTTTACACCTCCCCATTCTATCCCCCAGCCACCTGTCTTACCCGTCATAGCAACCGATCCCCTGGAAAAAGTAGGAAATTGCATTCTAGATATAGCTGCTCTATCAGCAATGGGGCCATCGGTAACCATTCCTTCAATTCCAAGTTCCATATACCCCAATGCTCCTATTTCTCCCGTGGTAGCATGTCGATGTTCCCCCCCTCGAGCTATGACCAAAACATCACCAGGTCGAGCTATCTTTAGTGCTTCCCCTACAGCCGACGTGATTTGAGGATAAGTCTGTACAGTCAAAGCAGGTCCCACTAATTTGATCGGCCGAAATATCGGTTCAATAGCGGATTCCATTGCGGATTCTATTATGTGACCTAATGTAGCCGGAGCCAATTTCTTATAGGCTTCTATAATATCTTTAGAGAGTCTATCTACTCGTGAATGTACTTGAATCATATATTCCTTCCTTTACGCGCACCTTTATCGGAAGTATATCACGGTAATCAGTCCATGAAAGCATGACATGTCTTTATAACCTGACATTAACATTCCAAAACCGGAATTTATTACCTACACAGTTGTATGTCTTAATCAAACTCTCATTCTAGCCCAAATAAGTGCAACCCGATCTACCCCCTTTCCACTGAAAGCCCTTTGTGATAAAAAGACCATATCATTACAAGGAGGTCTGTGTGTATGACAGATCTCAATGCCGACATAGAGTCCTTACTAACAGAGAATCGGAGTTTTCTTCCTCCCCCTGAGTTCGTACGACAAGCTAACGTAAACGATCCTCTTATATATGAACAAGCAGATGCCAACTTTGAAGAATATTGGTCTAATTGGGCAACTCAATTGGATTGGTTTAAAAAATGGAATGAAACCCTGGATTGGAATCCACCGTTTGCAAAATGGTTCATAAATGGAAAACTGAACGTCTCATACAATTGCCTTGATCGCCATTTACAATCGGGTCGCCGAAACAAAGCCGCCTTGATATGGGAGGGTGAACCTGGAGATTGGAAAGTTTACACGTTTGGAGACCTACACAGAGAAGTTTGCAGATTTGCAAACGGACTTAAAAGCCTCGGAGTTAAGAAGGGCGACAGAATTACAATGTATATGCCAATGATCCCAGAACTAACTATAGCCATGTTGGCATGCGCCCGTATCGGCGCCCCACACAGCATTGTTTTTGGTGGCTTCAGCTCAGAATCTTTACGAGATCGTATAAATGATTGCGGTTCCAAGATTTTGATAACGGCAGATGGAGGGTATCGGCGCGGACAAATCATTCCGCTAAAGAAAAACTCTGACGAAGCCCTCGAGGCTACACCTTCTATAGAAAAATCTATAGTGGTTAAGCGGATAGGAGAAAAAGCTAAAGTTCAGATGAAACCTGATAGAGATATCTGGTGGGATGATCTGGTGAGAGACGCTCCTTATACCTTCGAGGCCGAACATATGGACAGCGAGGATATGCTGTTCGTACTCTATACCAGTGGTACTACCGGAAAACCCAAAGGAGTTGTACATACAACAGGAGGATATCTTACCGGGGTATACGCAACCACAAAATGGGTGTTTGATCTAAAGGACGATGACGTATATTGGTGTACTGCAGACATCGGATGGATAACAGGACACAGCTACATCGTGTACGGCCCTTTAGCTAACGGGGCCACGACGGTGATGTATGAGGGTTCTCCAGATTTCCCGGATAAAGACCGCTTCTGGGATATAATAGAAAAATATCGCTGTACAATATTGTATACAGCCCCCACTGCCATAAGGGCATGCATGCGATGGGGTGAAGAATATCCAGCTAAACACGATCTTTCTTCCCTCAGGCTACTGGGTACCGTGGGAGAACCGATAAACCCAGAAGCATGGATCTGGTATCACACTAATATAGGAGGATCTCGCTGTCCTATAGTGGACACCTGGTGGCAAACGGAAACAGGATCAATCCTCATTACACCTCTAGCGGGACTAACAACTACAATACCTGGATCAGCTACTAAACCATTCCCGGGAATCAGAGCGGAAGTATGGGACGCAAATGGCAATCCGGTCTCACCAGGCAACGGAGGATACCTTGTCTTGACTCGCCCATGGCCTTCTATGATTCGAACAATTTATGGTGATAACGAACGGTTCAAAGAACAATATTGGACTAAGTATCCGAACACATATTTCACTGGAGATGGGGCAAAGATTGATGAGAACGGTTATATATGGGTTCTTGGCCGAGTTGACGACGTGATTAACGTCGCTGGGCATCGTATAAGCACCATGGAAGTAGAATCCGCACTCGTAGACCACAGTTCAGTAGCGGAGGCCGCTTCCATAGGCCGATCAGATTCATTAAAAGGACAAGCCGTAGTAAGTTTTGTAATTTTAAAGGACGCTATATCTTCGTCAAAGATACTCGAGGATGAGCTCAAGGCACACGTTACTAAGAAGATCGGAGCTATCGCTCGACCAGATAAAATCTTCTTCACGGCAGACCTTCCGAAAACACGTAGTGGCAAGATAATGCGTAGATTACTTAGGGACATAGCGGAAGGTCACGTATTGGGAGACACTACTACGTTGGCTGATGCCAGCGCAATCGAGCTACTTAAAGACCAATATGAAGATGCGGAGTAAATTGAACATCATACCCAAACGTATCCTACTAAGAACATACCAAAAACACTGATATCATCGTTATAAGGAGCCCTTTTATGGCACATCTCAACCGTGGAGCGACGTATAAAGAGTCCCCATTAATTGTAGAGGACTCGCTAATAAACCTTTTGGCCCAGACCAACGCCAAGGTGGAACAATTTGATCTATCTGCTGACGGCAAACGACTAGCTTATGTGTCAGCACAAAGCGGTGGATACGACCTCTGGGTATGTGATATTGATGGACTTAATAGTCAACGACTAGTAGTCATGTATCCTGAGGAAGCAATCAATCCATCTTGGTCACCAGATGGGGAATGGATAGCATATACCGCACGAAATGAGGCATTCAAGGTACGATCAGATGGATCCGAACCTCCCATTAACCTAAGCTATGGTTCGGGACCTGCAAGAAACCAGGAATTCATTCGCTGGACTCCAGACGGCAAACGCATCTATTTCGTTAGAGGCGGCGCAAACGGTTACAGTCAAATTTGCTGGATCCCCACTGAGATACCTACTGGAAAAGTTTATCCTCGTTACGTAACAAATGATTCATTCAATAGTACAGATGTTCACGTATCACCAGACGGGAAGTGGATATGTTTTATGTCTGACCGTAGTGGACACGCAGATTTCAAACGAATGGACGTCTGGATAATGCCAATAGACGGGGGCCTTCCTCGTAACATGACACCCAACACATTCGAATTTTACAATTATCGGCCTAGGTGGTCTCCGGACAGTCGAAAACTGGTCTACACCACAGATGAAACCAATTTTAGAAACATAACAACCATAGACGTAGAAACTGGAAAATCCACCAACCTGACTACCAGTGATTTCGATGAATATAATCCCCGTTGGTCACCAGACGGAAAATGGATAGCGTATGTGGCAAACATCGAGTGGAATTTCCACGTATTTAAGATAAAAGCGGATGGATCTTCTAAGCCAATACAACTAACGACTGGCGAAGGAGTCTATTCGGGCATTGACGCATACCAAGTAAGAGGCTCCTTGCGATGGACAGCAGATAGCAAAAACCTGGTATTCACCTACATGAACTATCGTAAAACGAGCGACTTATATTTAATGTCCGCTTCCAACGGACATCCAAAGCAAATCACAAACCATATGCCCACCGAATTGGAAGGTTTTCCATTTGTTAAGCCGGAACTGATTACATATAAATCTAATGATGGATTAGAGATTCCGGCTTTTCTTTACAAACCTAACAACTCAAGCACCATCAAAACTCCCTTAGTTATTTATGCCAGAGCCAATACAAAGGGGCTCCATGTGAGAGGATTCTATCCTTATATCCAATACTACCTAAGTAGAGGCTATTCTGTGATAGCCCCTCAAGTTCGTGGAAGTGCTGGAAAAGGCAAGGTATACGAATTCCTAAATTACGGTGATTGGGGCGGAGGTGACATAGACGACTTTGCTTACGGTGCGTACCATCTAATTGAACAAGGTCTCGCGGACCCAGACAAAGTAGTTATGCTAGGTGGCAGTACAGGTGGCTACTTTACGATGGCCATGGTATTCAGGTATCCCGACCTACTTGCGGCCGCGGTAACATTCTATGGGCCACCAGATCTAATTCACTCAGATCGCTACGCCGGAGGCAGCGGGAAACCAGTACTAGGGGATGTTGTAGCTGGGAATAGAGGGGGACCAGACTCTGCTCCTGACCACTGGAAATCACGTTCCACAATATATAACTTGGATAAAGTAAAAACACCCATGTTAGTCCTCTGGGGAGACCGAGACACTGTCCGCATCAGCATGGCTGATGATTATTTAAGGGCTAGCAAAGAAAACGGATTATACACAGAATACATTCAGTATAACTGCGAACCTCATGGATGGTATCACTGGCGACCAGAAACCGTTATAGACTCCTTAGGAAGAATCGCAGGCCACTTTAAAAAATTTACTGGTACATAAGCCCGATTGCGGGAAGCTTCTATCCAATCTTAGATATTGCATCTACCATTGGATCCAAATAGGTTTCCCAATCTCCAACCACCCCAACGTCTACGGAACTGAAAATCGGGTGACTTCGGTTCTTATTAATTGCCAACAACGTCCCCACATTTTGCAAACCTACCATGTGATTAAAAGCTCCCCGTATCCCGATAGCCAAATATACCCGGGGAGATATCGCCTTTCCGGTGATCCCAATTTGAACTTGCTTGGGCAACCAGCCAGCATCTGTTACACTCCGTGTTCCGGCCACAGCAGCACCAAGTTTGTTTGCAGCACTGAAGATAGCTGATAAGTTCTCTGGGCCACCCAAACCTTTCCCAACCCCTATAACAATATCAGCTTCCAAAAGTTTTCTTCCATGAACGTCTTCTTGTTGAAATTTCTCAATTAACTTAATCCTGGAATCATTCTCCAGATGGCACAATTGTTCCTCCTTAATTATATCCAATGGTTTAGGGTTAATTGGAGAAAACATACCTGGCCTCAAGGTAGCAATATAGGGTGTTGTCCTAGACAATATTGGGCATACCACGTTCCCTCCAAATCCCGCCTTCAGATGAACAATTCGCCCTTGTTCATCTATTTCCAGCCCAATACAATCTCCCGTCATTCCCAATCCCAGACGAGCTGCTGAACGAGCCAGTAAATCCCGAGCATCCGTCACTGCACTCGCTATCAATGCATATGGTTGTCGTTCTTCTATAGCATATGATAGTGCCCTGGTCATAACTGGACCAGCAGGGAACGCATCATTGTTGTCAAAGTACAAAACTTCATCAGCACCATAGGCAATCACAGTCGAAGCTTCGACCCCAGTAGGAGATCTAAGCATAAGAGCGGAAACATAACCGCCAATCTGAGCCGCCAATTTTCGTACTTCGCCTAAAATTTCCATACTAGTCTGAGTAATTATCCCATCAACACCTTCTACTAACACCCAAAATTCTCTCCCCGGTTGACGATCGGAACGAGTCCAATCTTCATAAGACTCAGTGGTAGAACGATCTTCGCAATCTGGCAAATTATCCGAGATGATCTGGCCCAACTTCTCGGAATCTGGCTCCTCAATAACAACTCCTAGACGTTTGGTTTGGATTATTCTTATTTCTCCGACAGATGTAGGAGACCCCTCAGACCCTAATGATCCTAAGTTTCCTTTCAGTTTTTGACCATCGACGATCTCATAACATCTGTTGGACGATGCTTCTATTTCTTTACGCCTCGGATATCGTTCCTCGCTAAGACCTTCCACAGCAGTTATCAAGGCTGGCAGCAAACTTTCTACAACCTCGTACCCAAAATCAGTTACTCGTTCTGCAATCAAACTAACTTTATGGGGGGTGAATTTCAGGGCTCTGACATTACTCACGTGAGGAATGTCCAGTAGTTCGGCTAGTTCAGGTCCCACCTGACCTGTTTCGGCATCACTGCTATTTCTGCCGCATAGAATCAGGTCGAACTCTCGATCCCTTAGAACTAATGCTAATGCCCTCGCGGTGGCCAAAGTATCAGACCCGGCAAACGCCCTATCTGAAATCAGTATTCCATGGTCGATTCCCATGGCAAAGCAAAAGGTTAAGACGCTTGTGGCATCAGCTGTACCCAAAGTGATTGCCGTTATTTCCGCACCAAATTCTTCCTTTAGATCCAGTGCTTTAGCTAATGCAATAACATCAAAAGAATTTACTTCGAGTTGAACATCTTTCCGAAGTACGGTCTTATTCTTGTAATCAAAACGCATTGCAGAAAGTGTGGGCACCTGTTTAACACATACTGCTATTTTCATGTTTTTGCCTATATCCCACTAGGTATATGTATAACTAATCTCTAGAGTCATTCCTTTTCCATGCCCTGGCAGCTATGGCTTACTTCAACATGCTAAGCCCAGATTCCATTAACATCAGTTCAATTCAACCATTGTGACTCCATCAGCTGTTCCCCCTTCTCCCGGTCGTATATCTTTAACTAGAGGATGCTTAATAAGATGGCCTCTCACTATAGTTCTTAAAACCCCTGTGCCACGACCATGAATAATCTTGACCAAACCAAAGCCTTCTAGAATTGCTCTGTCCATAAACTGATCCAATTCCTCTATAGCTTCATCTGACCGCATACCATGCAAATTTAGTTCCGTACTTATAGATGAGCGTTTCGAACTTCTTGTAACAGATATTCCCCCCAAGTTTCGCGCGGAATGGAAACTAGCCTTTTTTTCTACTTGCGTTGACGAAATGCGGACCTTCATAGATCCCATCAAAACTTCAATATTACCCAAATTATCGGGATGACTTAATATTTTCACTGGGTCTCCTACACCTCTCAAATATAAAAAGTCACCAATACCCAACTCACTAATCAAGAGCTTTTGAGCTTGGGTTAGTTTATTCCTCCACTCCTCTGATCTAAGAGTCTTTTGTATAGCCTTTAACCGATCCTTCTCTTCAATCACAATATTCTTAGAGATAGGAGCCTGTATTACTGTTTCAGCTTTTTGCAACTGGCTTAGCAGTGCTTGTGCTTTATCTATAAGACTAGAACGATAGTTCTCTAAAATTCTCTCCTTTTCGAATTCAACATCGTTAAGCTTATCCTCAAATTTCCTTCTTATCGCCACTGCCTCATCCAATTCAGTCCGTAGGGTAGCCAGGCGGCTATCAACCATAGTCCTCTGTTCTTCTAGTTCAGTTAATATTTTTTCTGAGTCTCTTTCTCCTGGATCAAGCATTGCCCTAGCATGTTCAATAATTTTATCTTCGATACCCATTCTACTAGCAATAGCTAAAGCATAGCTTCTACCTGGAAGCCCAGTTGTTATAGTATAAGTAGGCTCCAAGCTATTTGGTCGAAGCCCAACACTAGCATTTACCATATCTGTCTGTTCCTGAACAAAATTAGCTACTCCTCTCTGATGTGTAGTAGCTAAGCAAATTATATCGTTATGACAAAAATAGTATAGAAGTGCTTTAGCAAATGCAGCTCCCTCCGCAGGATCAGTACTCGTACCCAGTTCGTCCAACAAAACTAGGGATCGAGATGAGGCTTGCCCGATGATAGCCTTTATTAATTGCACATTTGCACTAAAAGATGACAACGATAAATCGATACTTTGATGATCTCCAATGTTTGCAAACACTTGGTCAAATCGGGTCATGGAACAGAATGTAGCGGACACGTGCAGTCCGGATTGAGCCATAAGAACTGTTAATCCCAAACTCTTTAGCGCTACAGTCTTGCCACCAGCGTTTGGGCCACTAATAACTAATATAGGTTTTCCATCACCCAAGAACAGATCAACAGGCACAACTGGTCCAGGAAGCAATGGATGCCTTACTCCCTTTAAAGAAATAAAAGTCCTCGGATTATCGACAAAATTGGGTGAGGTTCCCCCAATTTTCATGGAATATTTCCCCTTCGCCATACAGAGATCAATCAGTGCAAGAATTTCTATGCTGTCGAATATTTCAGTACTATATGCGCCTATCGAACTTGTAAGTTCCAATAATAGTCTTTCTTCTTCATGTTGGACATTGATAATTGCTTCACGCCAATCATTTCCCAATACAATAGTGCTAATTGGCTCTAGAAAAGCCGTCGCACCGCTATCAGAAATATCATGAACTATACCTTCAATCCTATTTTTGGATTCTATTTTAATCATCAAAACCATCCGACCATTACGTTCTGTGATTAAAGACTCCTGCAGAAAACCCTTTCTCTCGAATTTACGGATTAACTTTTCTAATGCTTTTATAAGTTTCCTTCTGCTCATTTCGGCTTGAGACCGAAAATTACGAAGTGCATACGAAGCATCGTCCAAAATCGTCCCATTGGGATCTATTGAATGACTTATGTCTCGCTCTATCTTCTTCATATCTGGCAGGGATAATGCCAAAGATGATATGTTTGTTAGTTCCGATTTTCGACCCAAATTTGAATGTATCTTACTAATCGTCCCTAATACCTTGCCAATCTTGTATAGCTCCCATCCCTTGAGTACCCCATCCAACATAGAACGTTTTACCCAAACTATAAGTTCATCAGGAACTGAGATATCAACATCACTATTAGCCTGCAAAACCCTTATTGCTTCATCGGTCTCCCTGTGACTTTTCTTCATATCTTCTGGATCGTCCAACGGCCCCAAAGCCAAAGCTTTATGCCTAGAAAAAGAATTCTGGCAATGCCCAGCCAATCTTTCTTTAACTATGTGAAATTCCAAAACTCGATCGGATTGAGACCAGGAAAAGTTCTCTGCTGGGGATTCTCTATTTACTGCCTCTGTATCCATTTTTATGAATAAATTTTCTCCCGCATCGCTGCGAAGATTTTCCACCAAACCATTTGAAACCATCTAGCTTACTATCACATTACAAGTACTCTTGTTATGGGACAGCGCTCCTATTAACCACTTGTTGTACTGTCAATTCCTGTGGCCATCTGTACAGTACTACTCGACTCATCCAAACTTTTCGTAATATCCCTTCCAAAACTTTGTGCCCAGGCCGTCGGATTTCTAAAATCTTATCCGAAAGAATATCTCTATGGTTAGACAAGTATGGACATGTATCAATAAAACTTCTCAAAACATGGGATTCTCCTCCAAGAAAGATCTGATCAATTACTTTCTCATATGGTCCGAATTGCTTGCGGGTGATGTCACACGTTTTCTTGTAAATTTCAAAAATCTGTTTGTTTCTGATTCGTTGAAACCGCGCTTGAGACGAACCCCCTTTTTTGTGCCGACCGTGCACATATCGAGAACCTGATTTTGAAACTACCAACCTATCTCCTCGAAATATTCCCACAGCATAATAACCCAAACGTAGCAAGACTACGCCTATGGTGAGCTGTTTCTTAAAAACTTGTTTTAAAGATTGGAATTCAAAATGACCACTTGAAACATCCTCGAAAAAAAAATTCGGCGGGTTAATGATCAATTTCACGAAATCGCTCCAGAAAACAATCGACCCATCTCTTTTTGCGCAAAGGTCACTTTTAAGCACTTCTTGGATTTCGGAAGCCCATCTTTCTTGATCATTATCCTGAATTGAAATCATTTCTATATCAGAAGAAGCCTTGAGATTAAGTGACCATACGTTCCGAAAATTCATTTCATCAAGTCTATAAACAAGGGATTCTAAATGATCCTTAGTCATTGTTAATGTTCTGGCCGATTCTTGCATGTGTTCAGCTTAAGATCACTGCTACCAGCATGTCAAAGAAGATGATTGTGCTATAAAGCCTTTAGCTATACGATACAGAGTCTAAACCAATATTGGTTACAGGACTGTTTAATGAAAATGAACCTTCCAAGACTACCTGTGTTTGATGCTAAATGGGTTAGAGTCCTTGGGGTAAATGTTCGTTATTTCCGATTGGGAAAGGGAGCCCCAATAGTATTATTGCACGGGCTTGGAGAATCATCGACTATATGGGCATACAATATAGTCCAGTTGTCAAAAAACTACACTGTCTATGCCCTTGATTTGCCTGGTCATGGCCATAGTGATAAACCGAAATGGCGTTACAATCTCAACATATCTGTCGATTTCCTATCTTCATTCCTGTCAACACTAAATCTTGAAAGGCCACATTTAATCGGATCTTCGCTGGGTGGCATGATCGCCTTGGAAACAGCGTTTAAGCAACCAAATCAACTAGGCAAATTAGTTCTGGTAGATAGCGCCGGGCTTGGAAAAGAATTGCCATTCTTTCTTAAGATAATGACCCTTCCATTGGTTGGTGAATTAATGACTATCCCAACAAAAGCTGGTTTTCGGTTTTTGTTAAAACAAGTAGTCGCCAATCCCCATAGGATCCCGAACGATCTTATTGAATCTTTGGTCCAAGAACGAAATAGAAAAGGCAATAAGCAATCAATGCTAAGAATTCTTAGATCAAGCGTTAATATTCGTGGAATCCATGGTCACTTAATTGATTTATCCAGATTGGAACATTTAAATGTTCCAACTTACATACTGTGGGGAAGAGAGGATAAGATATTCCCCAGCTCTCACGGCAAAAATGCCGCTATGCGACTTCCTAGAGGAAGGCTAACAGTGTTGAATGACTGCGGCCATTGGCCTCAAATAGAAAAACATCGCGAATTTAATCGCCTTATCATAGACTTCCTAAAATAGATTTGATCCTCTATATCGGAGGTCTCAATCTGGAGTCTAAAACGGCTTCACACCAATGAGCCACAGCTAATAGCCGGTTCTCTGCAAAAGATGAAGCTACTAGCTGTATGCCCAAAGGCATATTCGAAGAATCGTCTATCCCGGACGGAATAGTTATAGCTGGTAGGCCAGCTAATGTCCAAGGGCTCTGAAACATTGGGTCACCTGTTGTGCTTAGATCCTTAGGAGCTGCTGTTGGAGTGCTAGGAGTAATCAATACATCCCATTGACGAGTTAAGAAATCCAGATCTCTCCTAAACACCCTACGGAACCTTTGCGCTTGGATATAAGTTATGGCAGGAGTGAGGAATCCCAATTCAATGCGTTTTCTCAATTGTTCACTGTAATCGTCTGCACGAGTCCGAAATTGTTCTTCATGATAGGCAGCACATTCGACATTCATTACAACCCACTGAATTGCCATAGATTTGGCAAAACTTACTGGGAGTGAAACCCTCTTCACCTCTGCTCCAGCCAGAGATAGCCTATGAATAACCTCTTCAGTATGAGTTCTTACAGCCAGGTCTGCATTCTCCATAAAGAAATCCTTAACAACGCCAATTCTGGGTGGCCGATCTAAATGTCCAATCTCGTGTAGGTAATTAGGAACTCCAACTCGTGCCGACCCTGGATCATTTTCGTCATAACCCGCAGTCGCCTGCAATATGATCGCAGCGTCTCTCACGGAATTCACCAATGGGCCAATAGTATCAAGGGACCAGGCCACTGGTATTACTCCATATACACTAACGCGCCCAAAAGTAGGTTTTAATCCAACAATACCATTATAGGACGCAGGTCTAAGAATGGATCCTCCAGTCTGTGATCCCATAGCGCCCGTACACATTCCACTAGCAACTGCCACAGCAGAACCACTACTAGACCCACCAGGTGTATGCGCTGCATTCCAAGGGTTAACTGTAACGGGTGGATCTCCTGCAGCGAATTCAGTTGTCACTGTTTTACCCAATATAATGGCTCCAGCCTTTTTAAGCTTAGCCACTGCTGTAGAATCATACTCAGGAATAAAGTCTGTATGAATCTTCGAACATGCTGTTGTTCTTATCCCCTTTGTATAATAGATATCCTTTATCCCTATAGGTATCCCGTGAAGTGGTCCTTTCTTGCCGCATAATTCTATTTCCCTTGTTGCTTGTTCCGCACATTCAATCGCCTGCTCTCTCAATACCAAGACCCATGCTTTCAAACGCGTTTCTAGTTGATTAATTCTATCCAAACAACTTTCCATTAGCTGAACAGGAGAGAAAACACCATCTTCAATCCCTTGAGATGCTTCACTTATCGTTAAATCACAAGGGTCAGTCAACCTTTTCCTCCATCATGGATGGTTTTGCCAAGTAAGGGTAGGAAATTCCTTCATGGGCGGAAATCCCTCATGTAGCTGCGCTATAAACTTTGCATCTTGTTTCATAATATCTTGTAGAATTAGACATCTATCGTAGGAAAAGATTACTTCAGCTCTACGAATATTTTCCTCAAGTATTTCTTGTTCCCCAAGTTTACGTATATACATTATTAACTTGATTAAAGAGGCATTGCATGCCGATGTCAAGATCCGTTGACAACAGTCTTATGGCTACATAATATGATTCTGTGCGGGTGTAGCTCAGTGGCAGAGCATCTGCTTCCCAAGCAGAGGGCCGAGGGTTCGAATCCCTTCTCCCGCTCCATTTTTTAGGCACGAAACAGCCCCCTGACCGCATATCGGGGGGCTAAATTTTTGGGCTTCTACACCAATTGGAGTCTGGACTCGGTGTTTTCATGACCTTTTGCTAACCCATGGCTTGAAGTCCTACGGTATAACAGTGGACCGCAAGCGTACTGCCAGTAGGCGGTTACTGCATCTGTCAAAGGGTATACCCAGGTGCGGATTTACTACACCATTACTCTCTTTCAATGTAGTAATTACTAGTAATTCTTGGGTAATTGGTCTTCGGTTCGGGGGGTGGCTGTCAGATTTCCGGGGGGCTGAGGTGGTGACGATTAGTATCCCGATAGAATAAGATGACCTTTCGCCTAAGGTCATCTTACCCTAGGCGAATATTATAACGAACAGGGAGAGCTTATACGTTATGGGGAAATTTAGGTTTCGGGGTGTTGGGTGGCGGAGGGTGGTGTTGGGTGCCGAGTTGTTAGTGTTGGCATTAACGGTGGTTGTTTGGTTGTTGTGGTTGTGGTTGTTTTAATAGGTTGGGGTATGACTTGAGAATTATAGTTATGGGTATGTTGATATGCGTGCCAGACCTTTAAAAATAAAAAGGGGTCTAGCCCCCCTGTTTTCTTTTATCAACTTGACCCAACCAATATAGAACAGCAGTAATACCCATGCTATTAACAATATTTCCAGTCTGCGGATATAAAATCCAAAACGGCACTTGAGTTGTTCCTACAAAGAAAGTAACACCAAACCATTTTTTCCAGGTAGCTTGACGATAGGGGGTACTCATAAGGAAATTCTAGCATATAGAGTTATTGCCACCCAGACAGATCCTTCTCATCAGCTACTTCTTTCTGATTGAGCCACTAGACAATATGAGTATCCCTAGAACAACGACGAAGGGAAGGAGAAATAATATTAAAGTCCTTAATGCATTAATCCAAATGCCGATGACAGCTACAATGAATACACAGAATAAAACGGCCAATACCCTATCAAAATAGTCCGGTTTCCCCGTTTTTTTCATAAGCCGATTCTAGCATATAAAGTTAAACCTGCATCGTCATAAACGACGCCTACATTAATTGCACGCATTTGCACTCTAATAAAAAGAGTCTCCAGGCCAATTCAGGCTCTATTTGTTAGTGACACCACTATTTGGACATAATTGGACATTATTAAAATGGAGGAGTGTTAGGGAGCCACAGAATAGAGGATATCTCGCTACATTCCCTCCATAATTTAGCCCAAGTATTTCCCCCATCATCGCTTTGATAGACGTAGCCGTAACGGCTGCCTGTGAAAACCTTGTTCGAATTTCCTGGCGGTATGTTGACGGTCCAAAGTGCAGAGTTTGGAGAAACAGGTAAATCTAAAGGCTCCCAGGTGTTGCCGGTATCTTTAGATCGAAATATCGCCCCTGTATGCCCCGGAGTGGTGTCACCAAGAGATATAAAAATAGTGTGAGGATCACCGGGATCCACAGCGATCCCTCGCGGGTAATTACGTTCTCCATTTATATCTCCTATGCAGGGAAAATTGTCGCGAATATTGAATGCTTTCCAGGTTTTGCCATTGTTGATGCTTTCCCAGAGATCTGGTGCATGTCCTCCACCGCCTCCAGACAGTACGAATATTGTTGACGGAGGGCCTACAGTTATAGCTATGTTGTGGATATCGTCTATTGGATAATATTCGTCGTTAGGAATTTGGTTAGTGATAGTCTCGAATGTTTCCCCGCCGTCGGTACTCTTGCGAAGGCCATCAACTTCGATACCTGCCCAGATCGTTTGTGAATCCGTTGGATCTATAGCTATAGCTGTCACTTGTGGCACGCCAATAGCGCACGTCTCAGCGGCTTCCATTGGGCGTTTTTCCCAAGTTTTACCCGCATCCTTGGAGCGAAACATTGCTGGCACAGACGGAGCTCCAGCCCCTGCAAACATGATATCTGGATTAATCGGGTCTATAGCAATACACCATATGTGATGATTAGCAACAAGAGTGGTGGACAATTCCCATGTTTTACCTTGATCTACGCTTCTATAGATCCCTTTATCACATCCACAAAAAACGATGTTCGGATCTCTGGGATCGGCTACTAAGGCATGTACCATTGCGTTCGGGTGCAATCCATCGTTAAGGCCCAATCTTTTCCAGCTAGTTCCCTCGTCGAGCGTTCTATATATACCCTGTCCCATCATTCCAATTAAAAGAACCCCTGGGCTAGTCATTATTCATTCTCCCGGTCCCACATATTTGGCTGAAAAGTATTACTAGTAATATTACTCTTATTACTGAGTAATACCCAGGCGCCAAGTCGCAGACGCCCATTGCCATTGGCTTACATAGGCTTATAGATCCAGGGGTTTTCAGCTTCATAGAATTGCATCCATTTACAAGCTAATGGGTCAGTCATTCTTATTACCAAGCAGAGGGCCGTGGGTTCGAATCCCTTCTCCCGCTCCATTTTTTAGGCACGAAAAAGCCCCCAGATATGTGAGCAGTGGGCTATTTTGCGCCTCTACACTAATTGATTCTTCAGTTTAGTCAGTCCGGGGCAATGACATCAACTGAGCTTAGATAGCAATATTGGGTGCTCGGATGATTCTTTGAAGCCGGCTGCGTTCCGGTGACCACCACCACCCCTCAACTTGGCTACTGCACTCACATCAAAATCTCCTAGATTCCTATCCGAGCGTAAACTCCATATCTTGAGACCATCACCCTGTACAGAAAAGCATGCCCCAAAAGGATACCGGGTATCCTTGGCGAGTTCACCGGCTACCTCACTACCATGTTCTGTCTCATTTACTGCAAGTACTACATGGGTGTCAATTGTTACTTCAAATGCCTTTGCTACTCTATGTTGAATCTGTATTCTCTCGGAGCGCAATATCGCTTCCCCTTCTGTCTTCCATCTGCAATCACTAGAAACAACTAGATCCATTTCTTTCCAACTATCGAAGGTCCTGGCAAATGATCTCCTCCACGCTTTATTATCGTCAGTATGAGGGAGTTCTTTAGTCCACAGGTCGTAATCTTGCACGTATGCCAATAACATGGGAATGGGTTTATTTGGATGAAAATATTCCCATGCCAAGACAGCACCGGATTTATTCATATCAAAATGTGCGAATGGCAAATCTGCCAAGTCATCCATTGCAGTTTTATGATGGTCTAGTACCACGAGTTCGCACCGAGTGGCAACGCTCTGGAGTATGTCACGCGGATATGAAAAGTCGACCACATAAACAGTCTCCCCAAATGAGACCTCCGGAAAAGGTTGCCCGTGCTGGACTGGAATATATTCGGCCTGGTACCCATGTTTGAGCCAAATAGCGTAAGCCGCTCCGAATCCATCATCACATCCATCATGATATAGAACCTTCATTTTCCGATCTCCTGAATCCGCCGGCAATGGTTATTTAGCGTTCACAACATTACCAATGACGAGTAATATTACTAGTAATACCCACGTACGGGTTTTGATATCATCATATTATACTGAAACGGGGCAGTTCTCGAAAAACAAAGGGGAGATTCCGTAGGATGATTTTCACGATAATTGTATTGACCTTAGCAACCCTATGTCATCTAATGGCAATATTTGGTATACCAGTAAGTCCTACAAGAAGGCAGGGTCTCTCAACATTGTTCTTTATAATTGCCTTAGCCCTTGTTGTTATATCTATTGTCGGTCCTTGGTGAGTGGGAAGATATGATTCTATAATGAGATATCTTCTTCATTTCATATATCGGTATCTTTCTAATCGTTCTTCTCTACCTTGTGATATTTATCTGTTAAAGATCCTGAATTTATCAGTGAACTGAGTGATTTCTTCGGCTGTTTTCATTTTCTTTAATTTCTCATCCCACAAATTAAATGTTTCTAATTTAATGGTCCGTTCATCAAGCATTTCAAGTAGAACTACAGAGCTTATATGGTCGTAGAAAATTGGCGTAAGACCACCTTCGGGGTAAGTATCTCCGTACCAACGTTCTCCAGTGCCAACTACCTCTAACCCTTCATCACAACAAATACCGTCTCTGTCTGGGCCTCGATTCACATCCCACAACTCATACATCACTATTCCGCTGGAGGGTCCTACATTCGCGGGATCCGGAGCGTCATCGTTAGCAAAAAATCTTCTGCTGCCTTCATTCTGGAAATTACCAAACGAAATGATTAGTTTATCCTCAACCAAAGCAGAGGGAGCTATAGCCAAATGCCCACTTATTCCATGGCGATCTGATTCAGTTCTGACACCGCCTGAATATCCACCGGTGCCCTCTTCAAACCAATTTCCGATCAGCCTACCATCAACGTCATAATCAATCTTTCCACCTGGAGGATTATCGTTGACCACTATAGTTTTCTCCAGAAGCTGTTTTTTGAACAAACCTTGCCAGTAATCATAGGGATCTACACAATGGCTTTTCCAGAATTCCTCTCGATAGTTTCTCAGATCTACAAACCCCGACAGAATCACACGGGTGTCAACCACAGAGAGGTCAAAGCTCTGATCTCCAGTTTGGTTTCCAATGATCATTCCAGACCTTACGGGAACTCTAGTATAGGATCTACCTTTTGATTCTTTATCACTTCCCACCCAGTCTAGCTGAGATGCTATATCCGGATCGAGTTCATGAATATGGATATAGATAGAATAAAGATCACATGAATACTCAATAATGACCCTATGATCTACTCCTGTATGTCCTATATGTACAATATGGCCATCAGCCATTGCGAGCACGTCAGGGGAACTGCCGGGTTCATAGTTCACATACATATGATCAATGGGAGTAATATGATCGCCCTGCATCACCCCCATAGGCTTCATAAAGGTTATTTCATCCGCATTCATCGGAGGTGAATCGAGGTATTGGGTCCCATCTGGATCACATTTCCCTCTACTATATTCACTTTGCATCGTCATATTATCCAGCTTATTATCCTTATCCGAATGCTCCTCGTATGAACCCTCTAAGTCTGTTTTTGATTCGGTCGGATTTTCGATCTCATTGGAATCTGACGAAATAGCTGATGTATCGACAGATGTTTCTAGTGTTTGGCAATTGGAACCCTGGCATATTTCAAGAAATACTTGTTCTTTATCTCCAATCGGTTCTTTATTAATAGTGAACTGCCATTTACTTCCGCCCATGTCCTGGTCCGTAGCTGTAGAGGTCCATCTATATTGAGATCCCTCTTCTACGTTCATAGATTCACATTTAATTTGAGCTTCCTCTTCAATCAGTACACAAAGAATTGCGGGATCTAGATCCGACGCCGTACTCTTCTGTTCTGGAGAAGAATCTTTTTGGGCTATTGGAATCGCATTCGTAGGCACATCCGTAGTTATAGTAGATGGATCTGGTGTTACAGTAGGCGGATCTGATGTTACGGGAGATGGATCTGGGCTTAGGTTAACGGATTCTACTTCAACTGGAACCTCCGTATCGCCGCCAGTCACGGAAAGAGTGGCAGTTGAATGGCTGACACCAGGATCTGAAGTCGACCCACAACCCAGTGCCATTATCAGGGCTATCGTTCCCGCAAATTTAATGAATCGCATAACCGGACCAAATAGTATGATTCTCTCATTATATCACCTGATTTCTGCAGACACAGAAATCAGGATCTTAAAACTTAATCCTCTGGTGTAAGGTATGCGAACAAATATTATCTGCCTACATAGCTCGAAATAATCGTGCTAGAATACGTGGCAACGCCTATTTTAGGTTATCCAAAAGGAGCGAATCAGGAAGCCAAGGCTACCTACTCTCTCCATTGTCAGCCATAATATGGCTATTAATGGCATTGTGACCTGTTTGGTCTTATTAACCATCCAAAAATTGTTAAGTATAAGGAAGGAAGGTTTAAGTAATGAATAAGTCGGATCAGAGTCCCGAATATTCCGTGACGACTATCGAACGGGCAAAAATGTTGCACAAACTCCATCCTCTTATTGACGGTCATAATGATCTACCATGGCAACTTCGGACAAAAGTTGATCGGGTCCTTTCTAGACTTAACATTAACCAACATCAACCAGAGCTTCATACAGATATCCCTCGTCTTAGAGAAGGTGGACTGGGCGGACAGTTCTGGTCTGTCTACGTAGCAACTAGTCTCAAGAAAAAGGATTATGTGCAAGCAACTCTGGAGCAAATCGACGTGGTACATAATTTAATTCGTTTGTACCCGGAAACCTTCCAAATAGCCCTTACAGCCGACGATGTAGATGGAGCATTCAAAGCAGGCAAGATAGCCTCGTTGATAGGAGTGGAAGGGGGACACTGTATTGGTAGTTCGCTGGCTACGTTAAGAATGTTTCATAGATTAGGTGCTCGTTATATGACTTTAACCCATTGGAAAAGTGTCACCTGGGCAGACTCATGCACAGATATACCATTGGCACATGGGCTGACACAATTCGGTCGTGAGGTAGTACGGGAAATGAATCACCTCGGCATGTTAGTAGATCTCTCTCACGTTTCGGTGGAGACTATGAATGCCAGTCTAGATACAAGTATGGTACCGGTAATCTTCAGTCATTCGTCAGCACGTGCACTCACCGATAATCCCAGAAATGTACCAGATGACGTACTAAGACGACTCTCCAAAAATGGGGGAGTTATAATGGTCACATTTGTTCCTCAATTTGTGTCACAAGTCGTTTATGAATGGGAACTGGAGAGAAAACAATTCCAATCGTCGACAAATAGCACTAAATATTCTGAGACCGGCACAATGAAACGCTGGGATGCGGACAACCCTAAGCCTATAGCCAAAGTGACGGACGTAGCCGACCACATAGACCATATTCGCAGCGTAATTGGCATAGAACATATTGGAATTGGCAGCGATTTTGACGGCGTTCCAAGTGTGCCGAAAGGGCTAGAGGATGTGTCACAATATCCTATGCTGACAGCCGAATTGCTTCATAGGAACTACGCAGACGAAGATATTATTAAGATATTAGGTGGAAATATTTTGCGGGTAATGCGACAGGTTGAAAAGATTGCGCAAGAACTACAAGCAAATCAAGGGTCATCACAGGCACTCCTATAATGGAGCTGAATTTGTTAGCGATATCTTCCGAGACAACTCTTATTCCAAATGTTGTGCGCTCTGGAATCCTAAATCAAGGCCTAGAATCTCAAATTGGATTAATCCAGATAGACCCAAATTTTGCCGATACCACTGAATTCTGCAAACAGTACGACTGGCCAATAGATCATTCAGCTAACTGCGTAGTAGTGCAAGCAAGGCGTGGCAGTCGAATTACCATTGCAGCATGTATAGTTCTAGCATCAACTAGAGCGGACATTAATAGGTTGGTAAAAAAATATCTTGACGCCAGCAAAATATCTATGGCTCCTATGGATTACACTCTAGAAGAATCCAAAATGGAATACGGAGGAGTAACTCCTATAGGACTTCCCAGGGAATGGCCAATCTTGATTGATAAAGCTATCATACCTTTAGAAAAGGTAATTATTGGAGGAGGGAACAGAAATACAAAATTAATTGTCTCAGGTAGACTGCTTGCCTCTCTCCCTAACACCGTGATTATAGAGGATCTTGGGATACCAACCACTTAAATAATCCACTATTAAAAAGTGGATTACATTGGTTAGTGGCCCAAGGCCAGTCCAAACCGTCTCCCTGACAACCAACCAAATTGCTTCTCATCTTGACCAAATCATTGTCAACTAATGCTATTAAAACATAATCTACAACTTCCGTCGGACGCGAGATAAAAACTATGGCTAAAAAAAGAGTCGTCGTGATCGGTGGAGGCACTGGTAACTACCAAACCCTTACAGGGCTGAAAGAACATAACCTAGACCTGACGGCTATAGTAGCCACTACAGATGACGGTGGGAGTTCTGGGAGATTGAGAGAAGAGCTCGGACAACTACCCCTAGGGGACGTACGTCAATGTTTAATTGCACTAGCCAACGATAACGATGCATTAGTTCAATTAAAAGAACTTTTCGGATATCGATTTAACGGAGCAGGGGGCCTGAGTGGTCATAGTTTTGGAAATCTGGCCCTAGCAGCTCTCACAGAAATTACCGGTGACGTGCCAAATGCTATCGCAGCAGCATCAAAATTGCTAAAAATACAGGGCCAAGTAATTCCTGTCACGTTAACTAATTCAATCTTAAAAGCACGACTGCAAAACGGAACAGAGCTAGTCGGTGAATCCGAAATTGGTCAGAGATATCACGATTTGGATGTGCCAATAGAATCTATCTACATGGAGCCCAAAGCCTTTGCTTTTGCCCCTTCATTAAACGCAATTCTAAAAGCAGATACGATCGTAATAGGGCCCGGAGATATTTACACAAGCATTCTACCCAACCTTCTTGTTGACGGGATTTCCGAAGCAATTAGAAATTCCAAGGCACAAAAAGTATATGTATGTAATCTTATGACAAAGCCCGGTGAAAGTACTGGATTTCAAGCTTCAGATTTCCTTCGTTTAGTTTGTAAATATCTCGGATATTTTGAGCCTTTAGATTATCTATTAATTAATAATGAGAAACTTAATGAACGACAGTACAAAAAATATTCCTCAGCTGGCCAACAACCAGTAAAACTAGACATAATGAACTGCAAACCCTTAGTCGGCAGAGTTGTGGCTCTTCCCTTAATATCTAAAAACGTTTATGCCAGGCACGATCCAACCAAGTTAAGTGAGGCTTTATTGACCATAATAAATGAATCCTGAAACCGTTTCTAGGATTTACATTAGCTCTCGATCCATGTGAGTTAGTGAACACGCATCACGTTTGTTGGCTCCTATTTCATATGCTAGACTTGCCCAAGTTTTTCCAACGTTTGAATCATATAGTGGAGCGAATTATGCCCTCAATAGACGACCGTTATATCAAGAAGTTCCCCAGCTCAGCAAACGCTTTCAAGACAGCTGTTGAATTCTTCCCAAGTGGAATAACTCACCAGAATCGTCATGCTGAACCATTCCCTGTATATTTCAACTCGGGATCCGGGGGAGTTAAATTTGACCTGGATGATAACACCATAATCGACTTCGTAATGGGAAACGGCTCACTGCTCCAAGGTCACGCTCATCCAAAGATTGTGGAGGCCATATCCTCACAAGTGGCTAGGGGAACACATCTAGGAGGTAGCACTCTTTTCGAAATCGAATGGGCCAAATCAGTCAAGAATTTGGTCCCATGGTTAGAACAAGTACGATTTACCAATTCAGGTACAGAATCAACTTATCTAGCGCTACGTTGCATTCGAGCTTTCAATGGAAAATCTAAGATCCTTAAATTCGAAGAGCATTTCCACGGTTGGCATGAATATGCATTACCATCCCAAGGAAATGCAGGACCTGCATTTGTCCCTCAGGCCATAATGGATATGGTGGTGGTGGTAAAACCAGATTTAGGCGAAGTCGAAAAAGCCCTTAAAGAACACCCGGATATAGGGGTTGTCATGTTGGAACCCACAGGAGCTCATTACGCTTGCTTCCCGCTACAACCCAAAACGTTTCTCAAAGGACTAAGGGATTTGACTAGTCAGCATAATGTCGTCCTCATGTTCGACGAGACTATCACTGGTTTCAGAATTTCCAAAGGCGGTGCCCAAATCCGATATAACGTTCAGCCAGATATAAGCGTTTTCGGGAAGATAGTAGCAGGAGGCATGCCTGGCGCTGCCATTGCAGGCAGATCTGACATTTTAGAAATGATGTCCTTCAAGGGAGACCCTGACTGGGATAATAACCGGAGGATAGGGCAGGGAGGAACGTTTAATGGAAATCCACCTACTGCAATCGCCGGGATTGTTGGTTTAAACATGATCGCGAATGAGCCAGTTAATCAAGTGGCAGACGCTATGGCAGCTCGTCTAAGAACTGGCCTAAATTCCGCGTTCGAATCAACGAATATACCTGGTTTCGCCTATGGAATTGCGTCTATTGTAAATCCTTTCTTTGGAAAATATCCTTCGAAGTCTACTGATTTAGAATCCCCAGATCTATCCTATGAGGAAGTTCGAAAAAACATGACGGGTGTGAGAAAAGGGTATCTAACGAAAGCCATGCTTACTCATGACGTACATGTAATGGGTGGCCAGGTGTTCATGGTCTCATCTGCTCACACGGAAGAACAAATAGATCAAACCATAGAAGCTTTCGAACTTTCTCTAAGAGACCTTAAATCTGAAGGCATTCTATAGCGTGATGTGAGCTAATAATTTCTTGTGACAGGCCATTCAAAACAAAACATTCGCCATTTCACAGCCACTGGATATGTTGTGGTAAATGAATCAATATTACTTCATTGGCATAGCAAAGTAGGAGCGTTTCTCCCACCAGGCGGACATATAGAGCCCAACGAAGACCCTGTCCAAGCATTACACAGAGAGATAACTGAAGAAACCGGCTTAGAAGCAGTAATTATTCCCCAAGAACCCCTCCTAGACATCTCCTATCCTCAGCAAATCTACCCACCGGTCACAGTAATGATAGAAGATATCGATGACCCTCAGACAGGATATCATCAACATATCGACATGATCTATTTCTGTCGTGGGCCGAAAACACTCCACTCCTTAAAGAAAGGCTGGCTCCTCGTTACCCAACATCAATTGTTAAACAACGAAGCCATGACCAATAACCTTGGGCAAATGATCACCATACCAGATGACGTAAGACTCCTGAGCTTACGAGCAATCAATCTTGCTAGAAGTAAGCTGGGTACAACGCAGCAGGATAGGTAAGCTAAAACCAAATAGGTATTTGCTCTTAATCCACTGAGTATCCAGTGGGCGGAGGTGGGCCTCAATGTAGTACGCGGACGCCAATCCTTAAGGCATAGACCGGCGGTAGAGGCCGACACGCTTAACATGTTAGACCTCTAACCACACAACAGAATCAATCTATACCGCCATGATAAAGAACACACCGCGTTGTAGAACTAACTACAAACCTACACGTAACTCTGGTTACAGCTAGAAGCGGTTCTCCCGAGGTTTAGCCTCATTTACCGTCAAATTACGGCCCTGAAAGTTCTTTCCATTTAAAGACTCAATGGCAGCGGTCGCAGAGGAACCATCAGACATTTCCACAAACCCGAAGCCTCTGGAACGCCCTGTCTCTCTGTCTCTAATAACTATGGTCGACTCGACCTCACCGAATGCCGAAAAAGCCTCATTCAAATCTTCATCCTGCGTCGTATACGGCAGGTTACCAACGTAAATCCTCAACACCTACTCCTTAAGCTGATTGCCAGCGTGAATCGTTTTATGTTTAAAAAAACATTTGAGCAATAAACATGCTCAGTTTCAAAAAACTCCGTATAGTATACGGATTGATACACTAGAAAGCTACAGTAAACTCTAGGACAGTCAACAGGTTTTGATTATCTTGTTCAAATAGGTATCTGTCTGTTGAATGCTAGATGACGTTAAAGGAGTAATTAATGCTTACAGTTATTTTTATAGGGATAGGGGGATTCTTGGGATCCATCTTCCGCTACGGTTTGACGAAATGGGTAGACGAGCTGACTAAACATCAATCTTTTCCTTCAGGAACAGTAGCAGTCAATGTCCTAGGATGCCTGGTTATAGGGGTTGCTATAGCATTTTTTGAAAGTCGCCAAATTTTAAATAGTAACCTAAGGTCTTTGATCATAATCGGAATACTGGGGGGCTTCACAACATTTTCTACATTTAGCTTACAAAACTTCGAGCTAATGAAAAACGGCGAATCTTTGGCGGCTTTGGCAAACATTGGCTTGTCCGTCTGCCTAGGTCTTACAGCCGTTTATGTAGGATATTCAATAACCAGCAAACTAACCTAGGGTGGCTGCCCGACCTGGATTCGAACCAGGGCTCTCAGCTTCAAAGGCTGGTGTGCTACCGTTACACCATCGGGCATTGTGGATTCTGGCCCAATTAGGCCATATGTAGGCTATTACATGTACATAAATATTTACATCGTCGTTTTGGTCAACCAATCCAACGGGGATAAGATCCAAAAATTCTGATCATAGAAGTTTCAGGTCTTATCATATCTAAAGCCTCCTTAACATCAGAATCCTCACGATGTCCATGAAGATCAATAAGGAAAATATAGGACCCCAATGATCGCTTCGTAGGTCTTGACTCAACTTTTGCTAAATTTATACCCCTCTTAGCAAATTCACCCATTGCTTTGTACAAAAGGCCAGGCCTATCATCCTCAAAAGAGAAGCAAAGAGATGTCTTATCATCCCCCGTAGGTTCATGGTCTTTAGCGGCCAAGACCACAAAACGTGTCATGTTAGTCGAATTATCCTGTATATTCCTTTCTAATATTTCCACTTTATTGAGTTCAGCACACCGAGCGGATCCAATCGAAGCAGCTCGATATCCGCTATTGATCATATCCAACACTGCTGCTGCAGTGCTAAGTGATGCTTCTAATTGTGCAGCCGGAAAAGATCTCTCCAAAAACTCTCTGCATTGGCCTAAGGCTTGTGGATGGGAGTAAATTACTTCCACATTTTCAGGTCGGGTACCAGATTTTACCATCATACAGTGTTCTATCCCTGCGACTAACTCATCATAGATGAAAATTTGCTCATGGCTAATCAGAACATCTAAAGTAAACGTAACAGATCCCTCCAAGCTATTCTCAATCGGTACTACCCCGAACTCTACTATTCCAGATGAAACAGCTGTAGCAACACTGTAAATGCTAGGAAACGACTCTAGGGTAGAGTCAGGACTATAATCATGTGCCGCTTCTTCAGTAAACGTACCAGAAGGGCCCAGGAATCCAATCTTTGACATCATCAATTTATCCCTGTAAGAAGTTCGTACAAAACTTGTTCCTCATCAAGGGCTGTTACCATAATTAACTGGTCTCCAGAGGCCAAACTCAAATCTGACCTAGGAAGTACAGGCCCCTCATCTTTTACGACCAAACTAATAAAACTGTTGGGGGGCAAATCTAAATCTCCTAGAGAACTCCCAATAACAGCAGCATCAGGAGGTATAGAAACAGATACAATATCAATACTATCGGCACGCCTACTCACTAGGTGCACCAACGCACTATCTCCTATTTCTTCTTCAATCTGAGAGGTTATTATACGAGTCCTATTAATCACAACATCTATACCCAAAAGTTGGAATAAAGCATCATGAGCTGGATTGCCTACTATAGCCATCGTACGCGGTGTTTGGAAAACATGCTTAGCCAATTGACACACCGCAAGATTGGTCTCATCCAATCCGGTTGCGGCTATAACTATACTAGCTCTACTCACCCCAGCATGCTCCAGAACTGGTATCGTCGAACCATCTCCCTTTACAACACAACTCCCAATTTCCTCTGTCAGAGTTTCTATTCGTTGGGAGTCCCTTTCAACGACAACCACTTCCCTGCCTAGCGCCAAAAGAGACTTCGCTAGGTTACTGCCAACTTGTCCAGCGCCAACAATTACTATATACATTATGAATTTTCTAATCTTGAGAATATATTGTCAGCAACCATTACCGTTGAACTAACTACGTCTAACCCCATTTCTTTATATGCCGTGGCTTTTACTCCGTTACCTACATGACAAAGTACCAGAGGAACATGAAATATCTGGGTGGCAATTTGAGCTGCCATAGTATTTCGGTTATCGTCATCAGAACAAGCCAGAAACCCGTCAACACTAGCAATTTTGGCCCGTTGCAGATCCTCCATCAAACAACCCGTGTAAACATTATGTATTACATTCGCATTATGAAAAGAATGATCTTCTAGATCCTTACAATCATTCAAAACAATAACCATAGACCCCCTTAGATTTATGGCGTCGGTTAGATGTCTAGCTATCTCCGCAGAACCCATAATCAAATAACGCATTTACTCAACTCTCTCAGTCGAGACCTGTCCATAAGTACCGCCTCTCCAAATAATGACATCGCAGTCAGAATTCCTAAGTATATGAGAGACAGTTCTACCAAAATAATCGCCAGCCGTCCCTTTAATTTTACTAGTTCCTAAGACTATTGTCTGAACATTTCTTATTTGAGCTTCCTGAACTATTGCGTGCCCAGCGCTTCTAGCCTGTATTATCCCTGCTTGAATAGGGCATTTTTCAGCTTTGGCTAAGTTTTCAATTTTCTCCAAGATTTGCTCTCCTACATCAGCCTCTTCACCTAAATCGGCGTCTAAAGGCTTATCCCTACTTACCTCAATTACATGTAATGCCCTAACTGAACTTTTAGAAGCTTTAGCAAGCCATGCTGCAACTGAGAACGCGCTTTCATCAACTTCTGTGCCACAAATTGGTAATAGGATTGTTTTAGTTGTATCTTGTTCCAAAACCCTGCCTCGAATACGTATTCAACAAACGAATTTGCAGGTTATATTAAATGCAAAAGGCCTGGTCTACAACTTTCAAAAGACCCGGGACATAAAAAAATCATATAAAACTAACCTGACAGCTGCTTTCACGACACCGAACTATCACCTGACTTTAGCAGTTTCTCTTTAGGAATTTCCTGGAGCCGACCCAATTGATCGGCATTTCCAGCCAATATAAGAATGTCTCCAGACCTAATTTCCTCTTCCATTGATGGGATCAGTACACACTCCCTTCCCCTCCGTATCGCGAGCACAGCTATCCCATACTTATCCCTTGGCCCACTCAATCCCGCCTCCTCTAACGTTTTCTTGACCAAATGATCGGGAGGGCGGATCTTTGTAATGCCATAGTTCGTTGTTATATCCATATAGTCCATGACACCTGGATCAAATTCTACATGAGCCAATCTCCTACCAGTCTCCTGTTCCGGATAGATAACCCGATCTGCTCCAATACGATCTAATGTGTCTCCATGAAGTTGGTTGGTTGAGCGGGCTATAATAAATGGTATGTTCATGCTCTTTAAGAGAACAGTCACCAAAATGCTCGCTTGAATATCAGATCCAATAGCCACCACCGCAACATCAAAATTCTGTACTCCCAATTCTTTCAAGAGGGCTTCACTAGAAGCGTCCCCTCGAACAGCATAGGTCACTTCTCCCAAAGCATCCTGCACTTTAGTCTCATTAAGGTCCAGTGCCAACACATCATGGCCTGCCTGGTATAACTCCCGGGCCATACTAATTCCAAATCTACCCAATCCTACAATTACCACTTGTTTTTTCATTTATCCTATCCTCACTCTTTCCTGGGCAAACCTATAAGCACTAACTTCTTCTTGTGGGGTCAGTGCCAATGCTAACGCCAAAGGACCTAACCGCCCCAAGACCATAACAATTATGAACATTATTTTACCCCAGACTGAAAGTAAAGGGGCAACCCCTGTCGACAGTCCCGTAGTAGCAAAGGCGGACACGATATCAAAAAACATGTCCAAGAACGCAACATCTAAATCCCTCTCTGTAACAGTTAATAACATTGCACTAAAGAATATTAATCCTCCAGACAGCATGGTAACAGTCAAAGCTCTATGGACCTGAAATGCCGGAATTTCTCGACCATATGCCTCGGTCTGAGTTCTATTTTTTATAGAAGAAATTACAGCGGCGACGATTACCGCGAAGGTCACCACTTTTATACCACCTGTAGTAGATCCTGCCGCACCGCCAATAAACATCAACATGGTGAAAAACAGCTTGGTGAGATCACTAGTATCTGAAAAATTCACTGCTGTAAAGCCAGCAGTCCTACCAGTAATAGAATGAATTACACTATGCCCCAATTTTTCGGAAAGGGTTTTGTACTTAATTGTGTCGCCATTCGAATATTCTCCAACGAAAAACACCGCGAGGCCAATCAAAAAAAGGACTATGGTTGTCGTCAATACCAATTTTGTATCAAGACTAAATCTAGAAAATCGTCGTTTGCGGCAGATATCCACTAGGGTAACCCACCCTATACTTCCTAAGATGATTAAAAAACTCATCATAGCAAATATAATTTTGAAATCCTTTAGACCTTCTATGCTCCTGGAATCAGGAAGAATCGTAAATCCGGCATTGTTGAAACTCGATACAGAAAGAAAAATCGACTGCCAAAGAGCTTCTGTGACCGGAAACATATCACCAATTCTCCAAAAGATGAAAATCATTCCTATGAGATAAATACCCATGACCACTATTACTATGTTTCTGAGTAAGCTCACCATCCCACCAATGCGATTACTGCTAATAGTGTCGCTAATTAGCATACTCTCCTGGAGAGATATTCTTTGGCCGATCATGACGAGAATGAACGTGGCAAAACTCATAAAGCCGAGACCACCTACAAGCATAAGAATAAAGATTATAACTTGGCCAAAAATACTCCAATGTTCAGCTGTGGAAACAACGGTAAGTCCTGTAACCGTCACAGCTGAGGTTGAGGTAAAAAATGCATTTGCAAATGGGGTGCCACCATCTGCCGCGCTAGCAATCGGAAATGATAAAAGAATACCTCCTAGTAAAATTAACGAGATAAATCCATACAAAAGTATTAAAGGGGAAGAAAAAAATGCCGTGGGTTTTCGACGAGACGGTATTTTAACCACGAAAGGCTTCGTCTCTCGCAGTCTAGGTCTACGGATTATTGAATCATTAAATCGTCTTTCTGGATCTTTTTTTTGCAACCGTTATCCATCCCAGGTCAACCCGTATAAAGAGTCGCTAACCGGTCAATATTGGATCCGTCCTGCACTAGAATAACAAACTCTGTCACTTTATTCATAATGGAATACAAATATAGTCTGATTCCACACGTAGGTGACAGACCCGTCTAGTACAGGAAAGAAGATTATTGAGATCCAAGTCGAATCCCCAATTTACACATCAATGTCTACATTGTGGAAGCGAATATGAGGGATATTCCATAAGCAGAGTAGGTGTAAATGAATACGTTTCCCACTGTCCTGGTATCCAAAATGTTGTTCTAGTTATTGACAATACAAGATTTACATGCTACCTTCTGCAATTCCATTGAGGTGAAACTTGGCGATCAAGCCTTTAATAGAAGAAGAAAACGCTTCTTCACTATCTTGCAAACATCATTGGGTTATTTCTGCTCCCAAGGGACCCAGCAGCATGGGTTCATGCCGAGTATGCGGCATGACAAAAGAGTTTCTAAACTCAATCGAGGTTACCCCATGGGGGGAAGATAAGGAAATATCATCTACACCCAACGAGATTAAAATATCTGTTCCAAACGATGAGCCTTATAATCCAGACGACGAATAGATAATTTTCTAGCCAAATAAGTCTTTGTCATGCGGTCTTATAAGCGGTTTAATTCCCTTGTTATCTTTGGGATAAACATATCCTCTTATGACTGCCGCTGGTACTCTATCTAATTTGTTCATGACCAATTCCGCCGCAGATGCCAACTCATCAACTATAGCTATGCTAGTAGTCCTCAACCTATACCCGATCGGATCAACTTTATCCCTATAATCCCTATGGGCACCAATCCCTGACAATCCTATTGCCACATTAACTGCACCTTCCCTCCATGGTCGGCCGAAGGTATCTGATATTATTACAGCAATGTCTGATCCCGTGGCTTTTTGTATATGTTCTCGTATGAACAAAGCTGACAAATCAGAATCTGCTGGCAGGAGGCATACTGAGTCTGTTATGGAACTGTTTGAGGAGTCCACACCAGCATTTGCGCACGTAAACCCATGACGAGTTTCGGAAATAATTACTCCACGTTCCATTCTAACAATTCTTTTAGATTCCCTTAACACGACTTCAATATGCCTTGGATCTCGATAATGTTCTCTCGCTATTTCACACGCTAGAACTGAAGGCTTCACATCAGCAAGACATATAACTTGTCCCTCAGATTTAGAAACAATCTTTTGGGTCACTACGATAATGTCGCCCGATTCCAATGATAAATCCTTCATTGAGACAGCCTTAAGCAATAATTTACCCAAGTTATCACCCTGATTTACTTCTGGAATCCCTTCGATCGGAAGGATAGTTATAGCATTAGAATTCAAATTAAAGCCTCAACTTAGTGGATAGAGTATAATTTAAATTGCCGGCCGAAGGAAAACACAATGCCTAAAAGAAAATCTCTATATACCAAGTACGGGGACACTGGCAATACCAATCTACTTTATGGCGGACGTGTTTCCAAAGCTAGTTTACAATGCGAAGCATATGGAGCTGTAGACGAAGCAACTTCAGCCTTGGGTTTAGCCAGAGCACTCTCTGAAGACCTCCTTATACAATCAACGCTTAAAGCCATTGAAATAGATCTTTTTACTGTAGCAGCAGAGCTCGCTACAGACCCAAAGAAATATGAAATGTTTAAAAAGTATTTTCGCCCGGTAACTGCTGAGATGACTCATCAAGTTGAGGCACTTATAGACGAGTTTCATTCCAAGATTGATCTTCCTAGGTCATTTATAATTCCCGGTGGATCGCCTGCGTCGGCCGCTATTGATCTGGGACGTACTACAATTAGAAGAGCTGAGAGAAATACTGTTCGCCTCGTCGCACATAACAAATTAACGAACCCTGAGATTCTAAAATACCTCAACAGAATTGGGGATCTTTTATTCATAATCGCCCGCTATCAGGATCGAGATACCTTGATGGAAAAGCTTTCAGATGAGAATCCTAGGATTCAATAAATAGGAATTATGGACAAACATATCTTAAATACTGAGGTAATAAGAGCGTTGGTCAAAATTCATCAATCACCCAAAACATGCTACTTAACAATATTGAAACCCTTATACGAAGCTAATAAACTTCCTAGTAGTCTTTTGGTAAGATGGCAGCGCCATGCAATTATACGTACTGATTAGTGTGCTAGGAGCAAATGATTGGATCGACTTTATCGAATCCTTGATTATTTTCGCGGCCGGATTGATCACAATTTTTATTCTCAGGAAACTATTGATTCCTGGATTGCTTCGCCTCACCAAAGTCAATCAAAACGGACTTAAATCCCGCCTCCTAAACTCAATCAAATCCCCCCTGACCTTAGGCGTTTTGGTTTTTGCAGGGTATTTAGCTATAGTAATCCCGCTCAGCCTCTCTCCTGGACAACAAAACTCTATAAATCACACCGCAGGGCTACTTGGCCTTATTTTAGGCGTAATATCTGTGGCTTCGCTAACAAGTACGGTTTTCAACTGGTATATGGAAATAATAGCTCCACGTACTAGTTCGACCTTAGATGAACAGCTAATGCCTCTTATTAGACGCATTGTCGTGGGGGCAATATACGCACTCGGCGGGCTTTTAATTCTTGACCAATTTAACATCAATATTAGTCCTCTCATAGCAGGATTAGGACTAGGGGGCCTTGCTGTAGCCTTAGCAATCCAACCAACGTTGGCTAATCTGTTTGCTGGCACATATGTTCTAACAGAAGGGGTAATAAAACCAGGGGATTATATAGAATTGGAAAGCGGATCAGCCGGTTACGTAATTGACGTCGGNTGGCGNAGCACAAGAATCAAAACATGGACAAACAACCTAGTTGTTATACCNAANTCNNGGTTCGCCGAAACCATAATAACNAATTACGCCGAACCGCATCCCGGAATCAATGTTTTACTCATGTGTGGNGTAAGCTATGANACAAACCTNGAACAACTNGAGGGTATTTGCCAAGAAGTNATGGACACCCTTATCAAAGATAGCCCATACGCCAACGANNAATATGGTGCGTATTTTGGATTAGAAAGCTTCGACGATTCCAATATAAGTTTTTGGCTTTTTGTTCAGGCGAACGATAGACTGGCAAGCTTCAGTTTAAAGACATCCCTAATGCAACAGCTCCACAANCGCCTTAACAACGAAGGNATCGTAATTAATTATCCTGTTCGTACCTTGCAATGGNCACCCACCAGTGAGCAAAGCGTATTCCCTCTCAAGNCACCACCTAAACAACCCTCCGATAATAGCTAAATCGAACAAATGCTTGGTTTTTCGCACACCCTACACATAAAGTCTAGTTTTTAGTCATGCCGAATATCAAAGCTGTAATATTCGATATGTACGATACACTAGTACCCAACACAGCAGATTATTGGATTGCTCTTTTTACGCGGATTGTACAAATACAAGAACTACCCTTAGCTGGTCACGTCCTTTTCAAACAGTGGAAAAAAATTGACTTGACCTTTAGACAAACTCGACTAAATTTAATCGAACCCGAGAAAACTCCTCTTTTTAAGACTTACCAACAGGCCTGGGAGGAAAGCTTCATCAAGGTTTTCGCAAAGAACCGTATAGATGGAGATCCCTCAAAAGCTGCCGCGGCCGCCATAGAAAGCCTTCAAACCAGAGAACCCTTCTACGACACTAAGTCTAGTGTGTTAACAATACAAAAACGATGGGAAACAGGTCTGATTTCAAATGCAGATAATGCCTATTTAATCCCAAATTTAAACCATATAGGGCTAAATTTCGATGCCGTCGTATCATCCGAAACGGTAAGATCTTACAAACCTGATTCAAAACCATTCCTCTCAACTCTTGATTTATTAGGNATAAGNGCNTCCGAAGCAGTTTATGTNGGTGACAATCCTTATGACGACGTCGTAGGGGCAAAGAGTGTAGGAATGAAAGTTGTACTNTTAAACAGATACAATAGACCAAANCATCGGCATCCAATGCCAGATGGAGAGATAAAGACGCTATGTGAGCTATCAAAATTTCTGGAAAGGTGGTCCTAATGCAATTAAAACTCGACCAGCAAGGTTTAATTCCCACAGTAGTACAAGACATCAATACAGGGCATGTATTGATGGTAGGGTATATGAGCCCTGGCTCTCTTAAACGTACTATGGAGGGTGGCCAAGTCTGGTTTTACAGTCGTAGTCGTGAAGATCTCTGGCACAAAGGGGAAGTATCNGGAAATTATATGAACGTAAATGAGGTGTGGGCCGATTGCGACGCCGACACCCTCCTCTTAAAGGTTGAACCTGACGGTCCCATCTGCCATACCGGAGAACCTTCATGCTTTTTTAATAAAATAGACGAAGTACCAGAAACCACCGATTTCTTTCAGGAAAACATTGGGTCGGGAACAATTGACGAAATCTGGGCAATTATTCAAGAACGAATAAAAGATATGCCTCCTGAAAGTTACACCGCAAACCTAATTAGGGCTGGCATTGGTAAGGTAGCCCAAAAAGTTACCGAAGAAGCCGGAGAAACCGCGATATCAGCAGCAATGGGGGACAAAGAACATTTGCCAGAAGAGATCGGCGATCTTTTCTATCATACCCTTGTCCTAATGGCCGCAAGTAATATAAAACCAAAGCAAATCTGGGATGTCCTTAGGACAAGAATTAAGAGATAGCAGAAACATATATTATTTTGGCCTGACTAAAGCTCCTAGTAACAGGTTAGAGTCCCTAATCGTCACTAAATTCCCTGACTATCACCCAGTATAGGAATCATATTATCGCTTTCGTGGTCCGCGGAAATGGCCTTTTCCATTGCAACAATGGCTACTTCTATTTGTTGATCATCAGGTTTGCGTGTGGTGAGCTTTTGAAGTGTCAAACCCGGTGCTGACAGCAATTTCCCCAACTGAGTATCCCCGATGGTACCGCTCAATCGAAGGAATTCATAACTAATCCCAGCAATAACAGGAATAAGTACAACTCTAGAAAAAATAGCTNTGAGGATATCTGGCCTTCCCANAAAACCAAATACTATTACCGANATAACTGCTACAGTCAGAAGAAAAGCNGTNCCACAACGAGGGTGTGCAGTCGAGAATTTTCGTATGTTTTCGACAGTCAATGGGAGATTGTGTTCGTAAGCNTGGATCGCCATATGCTCAGCACCNTGATAGGCNAATACCCGNTTAATGTCCTTCATCATCCCAATAAGACTAATATACCCTACAAGCAATCCTAGCCTAATAATCCCTTCAGTTCCATTACTTATAACGCTAGCCCAAGCATCCGACTCTACGTCCGAAAACAGGAGCGAGTCCATCCCACGCGCTGCAAACAATGGACCTAGAAAAAATACCGTTATTCCAACAACTATGGTAATTGCGAGGGTAACAAACATCGCAAACTTGGAAAATTCTTCTGTCTCTATTTCATCGCTACTCGAGACTGCCAGATTTGCAGATTTCGTTAACACCTTGAAGCCAAGAATCAAGGATTCGGCCAAAACAAGAATGCCCCTAAGAAAAGGAATTCGCCGAACCCTTCCATTAAATCGTTGATCGAGCAATTCCGCTTCTCTGTGAATGGATCCATCACCCTTACGGACGGCGAGACTATAATGCCGCTCACCCCGGATCATTATCCCTTCAATGACGGCCTGGCCACCGTAGTGAAATTTCTGTTTAGACACCAGATTTGCTCATGATGGTATCGGTTGGATTTGTACGTAATCCCATTCGCTTTTCTGATAACGATATCGAAACAATTCCCAAGAGCAGGCGCAAACGATCAAGCCTCTTCAGATTTCAACCCGAAACGACGTCTCAATCTTTCAACTCTACCTTCTGTATCCACAATCCGCTGCTCTCCTGTGTAAAAAGGATGGCACTTACTACACAACTCCACTCGCAGTGACTCTTGCGTGGCTCCAGTAATAAATTTATTCCCACACGAGCACGTCACAGTTGCATTTCTATAGAACTTGGGATGAATCTCAGATTTCATATTGTTTTACCTTTANCAGTCCTTAGGTGNTAACAGGATAGACGCTAGCCNTCNTCTTCCCTTTCGAGGCCCACTCAAATTTAACCGAACCCTCAACCAAGGAAAAGAGTGTATGATCCCTACCCATACCAACATTATTTCCTGGCATTATCTTAGTGCCTCTTTGCCGCATGATAATATTGCCTGCTATAACTTTTTCCCCACCAAACTTCTTCACACCCAGCCGTTGGCCGGGACTATTACGTCCGTTACGGGAACTACCTCCAGCTTTCTTATGAGCCAACTTTCGCACCTTCCTCAGAGACAATTTCCATTATTTGCAGCCTAGTGTACGGTTGCCTATGACCACGAGTCCGTCTGTATCTAGTTTTACTCTTGTATTTAAAAACTAGTATTTTTTTTGCCCGGTCCTGGGCTTGTACCAAAGCCACAACTTTTGCCCCATCCACAACAGGTGTCCCTACATTTAACTGACCATCTATAGAAACAGCCATAACTTGATCTAACTCTATTTCTGATCCGGGATCAACTTGCAGCTTCTCGACATCAATGATGTCTCCACTAGAAACCCTATATTGCTTTCCGCCCGTTTTAATAATTGCATAATCCATAACTGTTCCATGTTAGGACGAAGTGATCATAAGTGTCAACAATTAATGGATCAATTCTAATTCTTTACTTTTAACATCGAGTCACTATAAATACGCCTCTTCATGTGCAAAATCATTTTCCAGACGGCAAATCAACCATTTCTTTGCTACTTTGTATTCTTCGATTCATTTCTGTCCTAATAAGGAACAATGTGCCCCCTACTACGATGACACTCAGATAGCTAAGCAATCGATCTACGATTACCACAGAACCCGCTGCCGTTCTGACAAGCATACTGCTTAATATTGCAGCCACACCAAACTCTGTTATTCCTAAACCTCCAATCGGTAAAAGCGTTAACAAAGAATTCGCCAAAGTCGCGAAAAGCACTAATGGAATACTAACATCGAATCCTAAAGCCTGTATAACTAAGAATAGCCTACCAGCTTCGGCAAGCCACCCCAACAATCCCAATACTAAAATCACTGGTAACCTTTCATAACTACCCAATGCTCCTCTGTGAAATCGCAAATAGGCTTCTCCTAAAGAAAAGGGCAGGAATCTGGAAAATCTTTCCTTGAAAATTATCATCCCCATCAAAACAATGCCCAACAAGAAAGGAACACTTGATGCGAACATGACAAAAATCCACGGTGTATCAACCCCTGTAGAAACCATCAAGCCAGATGCCAATAACAGAAGACCAAACATGATGAATACATCTACAATACGTTCAGCTACAACGGTACCAATCGTTTGCGATAAACTGTGGCCAGTTTCAGTACTGTAAAGGTGCGCTCTGTAAATATCTCCGATTCGTAGTACTGTGATACAGTTTACAAACCAGCTGACCAGAATTAATCCACCACAATTCAGAATTGTTGGATTAGGAGCCTCTCCTCGCTGGACGTTTATCAATAACAAACGCCACCTGGCCCCCCGAAAAATAAATGTGGTGTAGTGAAGAACAAATGCCGCTAAAAGAACTGCAAAGTTAGTCTCCGTGATATTTGCCCATAATTCCCTAGCATTCAAATCAAACCTTACTACTAAAAAAAAGAGGAAAAGTCCTGCCAAGGCCAAAAACAACAACGTCGTCAATGGAGCTCCTCTTCGAAGAGGATAAGCTTTCAATCCAGTTCTTTTAAAAATTAGAAAACCCATGTCCTTTTGTCTATCCCTTAAAATAGGAGGGCAGCAAACTACACCCCCGACAATATATAGTGAATACAAATTAGTGCAAAGCTAACCCAAACCTATCTAATTCATGTTAAGGGACGTTTCTTAGGAATTCCCGCTTTCCTTGGGTATATATCAGGCGTATGAGACACCTTATCGAGTATGACTAAAGTCCGATTATCTTCAAATCCTGCAATTTGTGTTGGATGGAATCCAGCCAATCTACCCCCCAATTTAATGATTGCTCCTCGAGCCTCCTCAATTTCTCTAGAAATATCCCCCTTCTTAAAAAGAATAACTTTCCCTCCAATTCTGGAAAAAGGGAGAGTTAACTCCGTTACAACATTCATAGGTCCTAAGGCCCGAGCGAGAATTAAGTCAAATGTTTCTCTCAACAGACTGTCCCTCCCCAATACCTCGGCTCTATTATTGTGTATGGTCACACCATCGAGATTTAACCTTTGTACCATGTGCTCCAAAAAACGCGCCTTTTTCCCTACAGACTCCACTAAGAATAGATTTATGTCTGGAACCAGAATCTTCAATGGCAATCCCGGAAACCCCGCTCCTGAACCTACATCCATGCATTTTAGAGGTCCACAAGTTTGTAGATTCATTACACCCAATGGGGCCACTGAATCAGCAAAGTGTTTCAATTGAACATCTCTGTAGTCAGTAATGCGAGTAAGATTGATCCGTTTATTCCATAAAACAAGTTCTTTGTAATAAACCTCAAATTGTTCTATCTGATTTGCGGTAAGATTTGAGAAATCTCTCTTTATCAAAATCTCTCCGATTTAATAATATTTGTTTTTGCCGCCTAAATTAATCCACATAACTTCAAATAAGGCAATGGCATGTATAGCTGCCAATAAAATACCAGATAGGGTCGCAATATATTCCACTATTCATGAAGCAAAATTCAGCTTGCGGCAATAAACTAGCCTAATCAATAGCCAAATGGAATCATCTTTTATTAATTCTTGTACTTTCAACCCTCTATAAGCTCTCTAAATTGACACTCTCAAAAAGCCTGCATAGAATTAGGGCATCCCTAAGCAAGGGGTCATCTAGGAGCTCCTAGACGAACCCCAAAACCTACCAAGGAAATGAATAATGACTACTAAAGCTTTTGTCCTGGTTGAAACAGCTGTCGGAAAAACCCGAGACGTGGCTCACGCCCTAGGGGAAGCAGAAGGCATTCTATCTGTCGACGTAGTAACCGGTCCATATGACATTATCGCCGTAATGGAGGGAAAGGATATAACTTCGATAGGCGATATGGTCACTGAAAAAGTTCATTTCGACGGTGTAGTTCGCACGGTCACATGCATATCCGTAGGCCGTGCTTAACAAATAGCTTTTTTGTTCGATTCAAATCACGAGGTCTTAGCCAATGGACTTCCGCTTTTCGTTGGAAGATGAGAGATTTAGGACTGAGCTGCTTTCATTTCTTAAAAGCACGCTCCCCCAACCCATGCCATTCCCTGGGGAGATGACCGACGAGCAAGAATGGGAACTGACAACTGGAATCCGACGGAAATTGGCAGAAAAGGGTTGGCTTACGATGAATTGGCCCGAAATCTACGGTGGCCAAGCTGCCTCTTCAATACGAACNCTCATTTTCAACGAAGANATGTCCTACCATCTTATTCCTGGTCGNGATGTGTTCGGTTCACGAATGTTGGGACCAACACTAATGATCTACGGAAGTGAAGAGCAGAANGAGGAGTTTCTACNACCAATCTCAGAAGGTAGGGTGCAATGGTGCCAAGGGTATAGTGAGCCNGAATCTGGTTCAGATCTCGCCTCTCTTCGAACCCGNGCTGAGGACANAGGGGATCATTATCTAGTTAACGGAGGCAAAGTCTGGACATCTATGGCCCACAAGGCTGATTGGATGATGTTATTAGCTCGTACAAACCCAAACGTTCCAAAGCATCGTGGAATTAGCTTCTTCCTACTAGACATGCGAACAGATGGGATCGAAATCAAACCCATAATCAACATGGCCGGAAGGCACGAATTCAACCAAGTTTTTTTCGACAACGTTCGAATACCAAAAGATAAACTTGTAGGAGAAGAGGGCCAAGGATGGTATGTAGCTGTTACTTTACTGGATTTTGAACGCTCCGGCATTGATTATGCTGCACAAGCTAAACGACTCCTGGATGACCTCACGGGATATGTTATCAAAGCCCAAGAAGCAGGCAACCATAGACTCAGCAAATGGTGGATTAATGATTTATTAGCCAAACTATATATAGATACTGAGGTAGCTACGCTCATTTCCTATAGAACGGCGTGGCTTCAATCCCAACATATTGTTCCTACTAAAGAAGCTTCAATGAGCAAAGTATTCGGAAGTGAAACCTTCCAAAAAGTAGCAGCAGCCGGACTAAAAATTTTAGGCTTATATGCTCCGTTAACGTCTGATGATGATCATTCGGCACTATCAGGATACGTTCAGGAATGTTGGCGCTACAGCTTCATGAACACAATAGCGGCTGGAACCTCCGAAATTCAGAGAAACATCATTGCGAACCGGGGTCTAAAATTACCGCGGAATTAATCAAATGGATTTAAGTTTTACAGACACACAAAAAATGTTGGTTACTGAGGCTCGTCAGTTTTTTAAATCAACGTGGGGCACTTCCATGGTGCGCAAACTTGCGGAAGATACAAAAGATTATTCCAACGACCTTTGGATGGCTATGGCTGAATTAGGCTGGATGGGAATAGTTTTTCCCCAGGAGTACGGAGGTACTGGAGGAAACTTGATAGACCTTTGCGCCCTTGTAGAAGAAATGGGGCGTCATTTGGTGCCTGGGCCATTTTGCTCATCAATAGGTCTAGTAGGACTAACTCTATTGAAAGAGGCAGATAATGAAACTCGATCTCTTATGATCCCGAAGCTTGCAAGTGGACAGATAACGGCCACTCTCGCAGTGACTGAAGAAACTGGGGGGTTAGCCCCAGAAGATATCGAGACAATATGCGTAAGGGAAAATGATCATTATATACTTAACGGGATTAAACTTTTCGTTCCAGATGCACAAAATGTTGACTACATCTTAATAGCAGCCAGAACGGGCTCTAAGCCTACCAATATTTCTTTATTCCTTGCCCCAACAGGTAGCGACGACATAGATATCCGGGCCCACAAAACCATGTCTTTTGACGCACAAGGAGAGCTGCGCTTAGTCAATACACAACTTCCCCTTTCCTCATTGATCGGGGAATTCAATAACGGTTGGCCGTTAGTCGATAGGGGATTACAATTAGGAACAATGTTGAAATGCGCTGAAATGTTAGGAGGTGCAGAAATAATTTTGGACAAAACAATTGAACATCTGCAAGAACGTGTGCAATTTGGTAGGCCTATCGGCACATTTCAAGCTCTACAACATCACTGTGTAAACATGGCCATCGATGTCGAAGGGGGTAGATATCTGACATATCAAGCGGCATGGTCTTTATCTCAAGGCTTCAATTCGCGAAAGGAAGTTTCCATGGCGAAAGCTTGGGTTAACGAAGCTTATAACAGAATATGCACCTTGTCACATCAGTGCCACGGAGCCATTGGGTTCACGATGGAGCACGACTTGCAGCTTTACACAAGAAGGGCTAGGGTCCAAGAACAATCGTTTGGGGAAACACAATTCCACGTCGAGATATTGACCGAAAATATAGGAAGTCTTAGGAGAGGATCGCTTTAATGAATGATACAGATTGCATTTTCTGCGGGATATTTAGCGGAGTGATAGAATCTGATGTTCTATTTCGCAATAAAGACCTGATAGTTGTCAGAGATATCAACCCAAAAGCTCCAACACATTTAATTATAATCCCCAAGCCGCATATTAAAAACTTGGCTTATTCGGCAGGCAGGACTTCAGGAATATTAGGCCACATGTTTATTGTAGCTGAAGAAATGGCACGTAGGGAAGAAGTAACTATTTCTGGGTTCCGACTAATAGTGAACCAGGGGGAGAACGCTGGGCAAGAAATAGAACATCTTCACATGCATCTTCTTGGTGGTAAGAAACTAAACAACTTGGGGTAAACACTAAACCCATAAAACCAATTGACGCATTCTATTTATATTGGATCCATGGTATTAGAATAAAACAACCCCTCCACAACATGGAGGGTTATCCCCCTGATGCATAAATTCCTTGGGATATTTTAAACTCCGGATCAGATTGCCCAAGTCCAATGAACTACATCAATATCAGGCAGGTGGTAGAAATCGTTAGTACAGGATCCTAACTAACTATGTAGTTCTACAATGTCTCCATCAGATAGAACATATTCTCTGCTCACTCTCTGCCCATCAAATTTCCCAGAGCCCCATAATGACGCATACTTTACACCTGTTTTCCATTTCTTGTGGAGACGCTCTCCCGCGTCTGAAACGGTAGAACCCTGTTCCAACACTATGGGGTTTTGGTAATCAACATTTCCCGTGGAAATTCGAGTATAGATTCTCATTCTTCCCAACTGCTTAAATAACATTTGCCCCACGTTATCCAGCCCTGTACCATCAAGACATGAAGTCCGGAGAAGTGGGAATCGGCTTCCGAACGATCTTTCTAATTGATTCCATACCACTGCTGCGCCTTCACTGTCCCACTTATTAGCAAGGATGGAAACCATTTTCTTTAGTCTTTTATTATCGTCCGTTACGGCTTGGCTACATTCATAGAAGTCAAAACCGTACGTCTCAAGAATTGCACATAAATCCTCTGCCTGCTTCGTCGCATCTGTCGTCAAATCCACCACAAAAATGAAAGTATCAGCATTCCTGATTAGGCCGTAGACCTGGGTTTTTGTATCAGGAAATTCCAAACTAGGGGGATCAATCAGTTGAATTCTGACATTTTCAAATTGAATCATTCCTACGTTAGGAATCTGTGTAGTAAATTGATAGTCTCCCACCTTTGCGGGCATACCAGTTAAAGCATTCAATAATTCGGATTTTCCTGAATTGGCTAATCCTATCAAAACGCTTTGGCCAATTCCTTCCTTTCGTATATTGAAAGGTTGCGTCCCACCCCCGACACTACCCTTTGGATTTTCCAATTCATGTACATGCTTGGACATTCTTGATCGCAACCCAGCTCGCAAATGCTCAGTTCCTTTATGCTTGGGAATAATCGCCATCATATCGCGCAGGGCATCAATCTTGTCAGGCAAAGTAGTAGCTTGTTTATACCATTGTTCTGCCAATCTATACTGGGGTGTAAGATTTGCTGGCATTGTTGTTAGTCTTTCTCACTGTTAGTTGATTTAAACAATAAGAAATCCCTAATTTACAAGCATTCAATAGCATACATAAAATA
>PAUC01000033.1 GCA_002712585.1 Dehalococcoidia bacterium | reverse complement strand
GGCAGCGCATGCGTTCTGGAAAACCGCTCGTTTCCCTTGTTGGTTATACCAACGCTGGAAAAAGCACCCTTTTCAACAAACTCTCGAATGCTCATGTTACAGCCCAAAACAAACTCTTCGCCACGTTAGATCCAGTTACACGAAGAGTAAATCTTCCATCGGGCGACCTGATGCTACTCACGGATACGGTAGGATTTATTAACAAACTACCTCACACCTTGATTTCTGCTTTCCATGCAACATTGGAAGACCTGCAAAAAACAGATCTTCTTCTCCACATAGTAGACTGCTCTAGCCCCCATTGTTCCCAGCAAATCCGAATAGTTGATGATACTCTTAAATCCCTCGGCCTTGCCGACAGGCCCAAATTAATAATCTACAACAAGGTAGACCTTCTCACATCAAAGTACGAAAATGCTGAGTCTATGGATTCAGGGAAGACAGACCTCTTCATCTCTGCAAAATCGGGTTTCAACACTGACTCCCTATTGCTGAACATCCAGTCTTCCTTAGTTAAAGCATGGAAACGGAGATAGATAACATAAGTTAAATGTTTGGTTTCTTTTTACAATAGGTTCGCACAATAAATGTTATGTCGACTATAGATTGCTCTTTGTGTGCTTTACATAAATATTCACCTATCCATCGTCTAATGGTATGTTAGTATTATATCCCTAATAATTTATTACTCAGTGACAGGCCATGATCCACTTCGCACGTCTAAAACCATTTCTTTCCCTTATCCTGGCCATGATTTTGGTTCTCATAATCATGGGTTGCGGCTCTGCACTAAATTTTTGGGCGGACAACCGACCCGAACTACCTGAAACTATTCCACCGGATTTCGAAGCGCTTTTCGAAGCATATGGCCTACTAGAAGACCACTCGCTTAACCAAAGAAGACTTGATAATCCGAATCTTACTAGTGGTGCGATCAGGGGTATGCTGGAAGCCTTAGATGATCCATATGCTACATATATAGACCCAGAAACCTTTAGTATAGAAAGGGATAGATTTAAGGGGGAATTTGAGGGAATCGGGGCTGAAGTTGGTATAGAGGACGGCCATATAATAATAGTAGCTCCTATTCCAGATCCGCCTGCCGCTAAAGCTGGAATACGCTCGGGTGACATTATTCTCAAAGTTGATGGCGTTAGCACTGAAGGAATGACTCTGTTTGAGGTAGTGTCAAAAATCCGTGGCCCCAAAGACACGCAAGTGGACCTTTTGATATTGCATTCCAATGAAGAGAGTCCGATAAACATCAAGATTACAAGAGGAGTTGTAGATCTCCCAAGTGTGACTAGCCGCCAACTGCGGGACAATTTGACTTATGTAAAGCTGAGTTCGTTTACAAACGATACTCATGATGAATTAGACCGTATCCTAAGGAACATTAGCGAGTCAAACCAACGCGGTCTTGTTCTAGATCTTCGTAACAACGCTGGTGGACTTGTGGAGGCTGTTGTTAATATCGGAAGCCAATTCTTGGAATCTGGACTCATAATGTATCAGGTTGATGGACAAGAGGTTAGGGAAGATTACGAGGTGAAATCGGGAGGCAAGGCAAAGGATATACCAATGGTCGTTATAGTTAATGATTATAGTGCTAGTGCTAGCGAGATACTTGCGGGAGCCCTTAGAGATCACAATAGGGCTAAGTTGATAGGGACAACCACATATGGAAAAGGCAGTGTCAATATTCAAACTGAACTTAGTAATGGAGGAGGTATATTCTTTACTATAGCCAGATGGTATACACCGAAAGGAATCCAGATAGAAGGAAATGGTATACAGCCTGACTTCGAGGTTAAATCCGATCCAGACGGCAGCGAGGATCTTGAACTAGCCAAAGCCATAGAAGTCCTGGAACAACAGATGGAGGCAATGGCATATCGCAAATGACAAATCACATAGCTCTAGCAATTTCGCGACTAACCGACAAGCACGGTTTGACTATACTATACTAAACGAATATGAGGCCGGCCTGATACTTACTGGAACAGAGATCAAGTCAATCAGGGCCGGCATGATTAACTTGAGAGGCAGCTATGCAAGGGCTATTGGCAATGAAGTATGGCTTTATGGTGTACATATTGCCTCTTATGAGAACGCTGGACCAAATAACCACGAGCCACAAAGGGCTAGGAAATTACTTCTACACAAGAAAGAAGTCTCAGAGATAAAGGACAAACTCGCACAGAAGGGGCTTACTCTAGTACCACTCCGTGTTTATGTAAAGAAACGCTGGGTAAAGATAAAACTTGGATTAGGTAGAGGAAAAAAGAAATATGATAAGCGCCGGACAATCATCGATAGAGATAGAGAACGCGAAGCAAGTAGAGCCATTAAACGCGGTCTAGAGTAGATATATAGCCTATCAGCATCGTTCATTTAGATGTAATTTATGCTAAACTTTTCACACGGGGACGCATGGTTTCGACAGGAAGGATGTCTGAAGAATTGCAGGTCGAGATTGTCACAGCTCTCGTTAAACATGTGGCACAAACATAATTGGCGAAAGAGAATTCGCTCTAGCCACCTAAACAGGTGGCTCGTCTTTCTTCACTACGCCCGGATGTGAGGAGTCAGGCGCAATAGATCGGGCCGCAGCAGTTTTTTCCGAGGAAACTGTTTAAGATTAATCGGATAGCCCAACGAGAACTAGCTGGTAGGAACTCAAAAGGGCGAAAAGCAATTACAACCAGCTAAGCTTGTAGTAGATTCTTGCAGAGTTGTTTCTGGACGGGGGGTTCAACTCCCCCCCGTCTCCACCAAATTGGTAGGTGCAATATTTGTGTGGACTATGATTGTTTTCCAATCAATGGATTTTCTATAGGAGTCCAATGAAGAGTAAACTTGAGTTCTATGGGTGGCTCCTGTTCTTCCTATGTGGCGTACTTTGGCTCATCCCGGCAATGGCGAGCAATGATTGGATTGGAATCTTGGTCGGAGTCAGTTGGCTGATCGGCTGTCTGCTTTTTATCAAGGCAAACAGAGATCATTAAACTCGGATAAATCATAAGGGAATAAACTAATCGTGATACTACGTGAGTTGGCTAGAAATGATGTCGATCATATGCATGTTATGTTAATTGGTTTGTGTAAAATGAACAGTCTAGTAGCGTCCTATAACGGTTAAGAAAAGATGTGCGGAAGATACATATTACATTCACCGTTAAGTGATCTGGCAGATCGTTTCCAATTTAGGTCAAATGAAATAGAAGTCACCCCAAGTTACAACATAGCTCCAACTGAATCCATCCTAACAGTAGTGTCTTACAAATATAGAAGCCCCGAAATTATGCGCTGGGGATTTATCCCAAAGTGGCAGAATTCCATACAACCTACCTATCCTATGATAAACGCGCGATCCGAGTCCGCCCATACTAACCCCACCTTCAAGAATGCTTTAAGATCCCGAAGATGCCTAATCATAGCAAACGGATTCTACGAATGGATTAAAGAGGGGAAACAACGGATCCCAATCTTATTCACATTAGGTTCAAATCAACCATTTGCCTTCGCAGGTCTATGGGAAACAGGAAAAGATAAAAAGACAGATCAAATCATAAATTCTTGCACCATTCTTACAACTAGACCCAACGAATTAGTTGAACCAATTCATAACCGAATGCCAGTGATTTTATCTCAGGAAACGGAATCCCTATGGTTGGATCCAATGACCAATAAATACGATGAATTATCGCATTTATTGTCTCCATATCCGGCAGTAGAAATGAAAAGCAGAGTAGTTTCTCAAAAAGTTAACTCAGTCAGGAATAATGGACCTGAGTTAATAAATCCTATATCCATTACCGAAACATAGGACGGCTTTGCTTTAAAAACCTATCGTCTGAACAATCCAATCGATTTTTTACTACAGATGTTTTAAGTGTGCTAGCATCTGTTACCAGTAGCGATAAAGTATTATCTTTCCGAGATATTACACCTTCTACTATTATTAATGGTTGTTTAAAGACTCTCTTCAGCCTTGTGTATACGCCAGGCCAAATAATCAATGCTATGAGGCCATGCTCGTCCTCTAAAGTCATAAAGTAAGCCGTAGCTAAGGGTCTTTGTAAAGGCCTAGCTACGACACCAGCTATCTTAATTTTCTCACCATCTACACATTCCTTTGCACCTTTAATATCAATAGTACCTGATGGTAAATATGGCCTAAATTGTTCCATAGCATGACCACTGGGGAAAATATTCATATTTTTGTATTCTAATACCATCTTTTCAAAACCATCTAGCGGCACAAGATCTACCATATCTTGATAAAAAGGCAAAGCCAAAGGCAATTGTCTGCCTATGGGTTTATAGCATAATCCTATAATCCACATAAGAGTTCTACGATCTTCAGAGAAAACATCAAAAGCACCGGACATCACCAAGCTTTCTATCTCTTCCCTACATATTTTTGTACGGATCATAAATTCGTATAGAGATCTAAACTCTCCTACATTATTTCTCTCTTCTAAAATAGTTTTAGAAGTCGCAGGTCCAATATTTCTCACACTAAGTAATCCCATACGAATACATTCTTTTTCTATTACATACTTATCTTGACTAAGATTAATATGTGGATTTAGAAAAGCTATACCATGCCTCTTTGAATCCTCTTTAATGGTATCTGGACCCCAAAAACCCATCGGTTGTTGATTCATTAAAGCTACATAGAACTCCAATGGATAATAATATTTAAGCCAACTCATTTGATAGGCGGTCACGCCAAAAGCATAGGCATGCGACTCCGGAAACATATAGTGACCATTAATCTTTCTGAATATTTTTTCCGCTTGCTTTATATCAACTCCTCTACTTATTGCTCCTCGAAGAAATTTTTTACGATATGAATCCAAAACTGCGTGATTATTTTTTCGGGTAAATGCTCGCCTTAACTTGTCGGCCTCATCTGGCGATAACCCTCCCACACACATAGCCAATTCATTTATCTGATCTTGAAATATAACAGCTCCATAAGTTCTAGCTAGGGCTTTTTTCTCGAGCTCGTGGTCGAATGTTACTTGCTCTTGCGCAGTCCTTCGTCTCAGATAAGTTCTAACACCATCATTCGCTCCAACTCCTGGCCTAACACAAGCAACTTGATGTGCCATGTCTACCAAATTTCTAGGTTTTAGCCTGGAAATAGTCTGCATCTGTGCAGCGCTCTCGACCTGAAAAATACCTACCGTATCAGCCTCCCACAACATTCTATAAACATTCATATCTTCGAAGTCTATTCGTGAAAGATCTGGGTATTCTCCCGTACGTTCTTCTACCATATTTAGGATGTCCTGCAACTGAGAAAGAGTGCCTAGCGCCAAGATATCGATTTTCACGAAACCTGCATCTTCTATGTCATTCTTATCCCATTGGATCATATATCTACCACGAATGCCCCCCCTCTGTACGGGAACAAAATTGGTAAGTGCGCTAGAACTAAGAATCATGCCACCTGGATGCTGTGCGAGATATCTTGGAGCCCCCTCTATTTGGGAGGCCAATTTGATCATTTCTTTCCAAATATGGTTCTTTAATCTAGCCCTGAATTCAGGCAATTTCTTGATAGAATATTCCAAATCCTTTATCGACGAATGGTCTAAAAGTTTGGTTATAGAGTCAATTTGATTTGAAGCAATACTAAATGCCTTGCCTAAGTCTCTGACCGCACCATTGATTTGATACGTAGATCTCATAGAAACAAGAGACGCTCTTTCCCAACCCCATCGCTTGTGCACTTCTAAAATCAATTCTTCCCTGATATTACGTGGAAAGTCTAAATCAATATCCAAGGCGAGATTCATTCTATCTTCAGGAAGAAATCTCTCAAGAGATAGGTTATAGCGAATCGGATCTATATGAGATAGGCCTAAAAGATATCCAACCAATAATGCTACTGACGAGCCTCTGCCTCTACCAGGAGGACGCTCCTCTATGGGAATCTCTGGATCACTTAATCCCAAACGATCCATAATTTCTTTAGCCATACCAACAATCTCATGATAGATTAGTAAAAACCCTGCTAAATTGTGCTTTTCTATAAGTCTAAATTCTTCCTTCAACCGTTTTTTTACACCGTACGAAAGATTGCCATAGCGACGTAATCCTGCTCTCACACAAAGCTCCCATAAATATGTAAGTGAAGTATATCCTTCAGGAGTATTGTAATTAGGTAGCTTATATCCAAGTCCGGAGGCTAAATCAAAGGAGCATTTTTCAGAAATCAAAAGTGTGTTTGATATAGCTTCAGGTAATTCGCTAAAAATATTGGTCATTTCCTGAGGACTTTTAAGGTAAAATTCGTTGTTTCCCCTTAGTAAGTGTTGAACTTCTTCCAGGCTTTTATTTGCTTTAATTGCGACCATAGCATCCTGAAGATTAGAATAACTTTTATGGTGATAGTGAACATTATTGGTTGCTACAATTTCTATATTTAGTTTCTTGGCAATTTCTACTAAATGCCGATTTCTTTTCGTATCTCCTTTAACCATATTTCGCTGAAGTTCTATATAGTAACGATCTCCAAACCATTCTTTAAACTCTAAGGCCTTGTGTTCAGCTTCTTTGAGTTTATTTTGAGAAATCAACGATCCTACTACACCCCAACTACAACCAGATAGAAGAATCAAACCTTTAGAATATTCTTGTAAAACACTTTTATCTAGTAGCGGTTCAGATCGCTCTTCTGCTGAGACATGGCTGAAAGATAAAAGCTTACATAAATTTGAATATCCTTGATGATCAGATGCCAACACTGTTACATGTTCCTCTCCTTGTAACGTAAGTTCAGAACCTATAATTGATTTCAATCCTAGTGTCTTGGAAATCTGTGCAAACTCCATCGCACCAGCCAGAGAATCATGATCTGTCAGAGCCAAAGCCTTATATTCTAAATTAAGTGCTGTGGTTACCAAATCATGAGGAGAAGAAGCGCCTTCCTTAAAGGAAAACCACGAGTGACAATGAAGTTCAGCATATTCCGTCCTTGCAGATATTATGTTCTTTGCTGAAACCATTTATCTTTTTCAAGATCGAGAAATATTGTGACACGACGACCATTTCGCATTAAACAGTCAAAATATTGACGATTAATAATCCCATCTTCGCGCCACCACCTAGTACGAATATGCCAACTATCCAAGACAACAGTCACATCTACATGTAACGGCATTCCAATACTCTTTGGCTTTTTATCTATACCTTGGACCACCTCTAATTGCGTAGGCAAATTTAGGGGACGTACTGGACCAGAGCGTATCTTTCCTCTGGAATTTGCGACCATGGTTCAACCTCTTTTATTCTAAATATAGGAACGTCTTCTATAAAATTAGCTTTCAATTGCCTAATAGATTCATTCAACTGATCCTGCTTTCTGACTTGAGACAACATACTTCCCTGAAATCCTCTTTCGCCAGTAAATTGTTCAAACATGAGTTTTATACTTTCCAAGGGCTCGGAAAGCGATATCCCTTCTAAGGAAGATCGTATTCTGGAAAATATTCTATTCTTATCTACAGTAGGCTCTTTGAAAGAATATTTCTTTATCCAAGATCCACCGTTGAATCCTTCTGTCGATATAGACACAATCCTTGGCATAAGACCAAAACACTTTATACGTGATAGTGCTCTATCTAGAAGTAGCTCGGCCACAGTTGTAATAACCTGCAAATTCACTACAGGATCTTGAAAAGAAAATTTCTCGTGCAGCGATTCTTCTGTAGATATTGGATTCAAGAATTCTGTACAAGCATCATTTACTAATTCCCAGATTAATTTGCCCTCGCATCCAAATTGTCCTTGCAAAGATCCAATATCCAAAGTGAGTATATCTCCAAAAGTATGTAATGCGAATTGGTGTAATCTCACTTTATTTCTTGCAGAAATTGGCAAAAGATCTACAGATAATTTTCTCCATCTCAAATCTGTAACACTGAATTCTTTACCCATCTGATCCGATGGACCAATAAAAGCCCCAATATAGGATGATAATTTGCTTTTACCTATTCCTATATTCACCTTCCAAAATCTACTTACTCCAGAGTCAAGAATCCTAATAATTTCTTCTTCAGTACGATATGTATAATACAAACTAGTAAGATCAAAATAGACCAGACCAGGTCTAATATATTCCACTGCAGTGCTTACTTGATGCAAAAAATTTATAATATTTTGAAAGAGCAATTCGTAATAATCCACATCCCAAGGCAGAATATAAGGATCATTAATCTTGGTAAGAGCTTCCTGAAGCTTCATATTATTCTGAATACCCAAATCATCTGGAAACCAATCTTTAACAATATTCCCATTCCCACGCGTCTCTACAATAAGAGTCGGTCTATCTCTTATTGCATACTTTCGCAACCACTCGCACTTGAGAGAAAAATGTGGGATAAACATACAAGCGATTTTCATAAGATGCGTTTAAGCAATTATAGAACATATGTTCTATAATTGCAAAGCACATTGATGTTGACTGCGAATTGAGCTCCTGGTTTAATTTACAAAGGTAGTTTATTCTCTTCATGAATGTAATCTCTGCAATACGGGCGGTTAGCTCAGCTGGTTAGAGCACCTCGTTTACACCGAGGGGGTCGGGGGTTCGAGTCCCTCATCGCCCACCACTTTCCCTACACTACAGACATTTCTTAAACCAACTTAATTAGTTATGTCAACTACTCTGCATCATATAATTTGTAAGGCTTATAAATAAAATGCATGATAGCTTTGTAATGGGTTTAGGTTTATTAACAGTTTCGCCTTATGGTTTTAGATACTCTCTCGAAAACTGATTGTTAGCTGTGTCTTCCTATCTATTCACTGGTAGTTTCCATCCCAAGTGTTGGTAGAGGTTCCATTGGCTTAATCGAGTATATGCGCTCACCGTGACGAGTTTGAAGGAAAACACGGAGGGACCCATCGAGAAGAAGAACTGCGGCAGGGTTCTTTGATTCTTCAACAGCTACTTCGCTACCATCCTCATTCTCCACGATTACTTGATAGTAATTCTTGGACCAGTTCACACCATCACGAGAAACAAGCATAACCAGACGCTCATCTTCTAACTTAAAGTTTTTGCTATACTTCAGTTGCTTAGGCATTCTTGCAAACATATACCACTCATCACCATATTTAACTGTCGTAGAATCATGGCCCCAAAAGACAATATCTTGTCTCACCCATGTTAGACCATCAAGTGATGTAGCCCTGATGACAAAGGTCCCGCCGGTGTAATACATAACATACTCGCCATCAATAAAATTGACATCTGCACTAGAGGCAAAGTCATTTCTGCTTTGGGAGTCAGCATAATGCTGATTCAACTTTGACCACGTTAAGCCATCGTCCGAAACCGCGAAAACCACCCTATGCATTTTCTCCTCCGCTCCCTCTGAGTTTATTCCCATAAAGCGTCCGGTATAAGCCATGTAGTACTTGTCTTCCGATCCAAGGTAAACACCTGGCTCACCTGCTTCAGAATCAAGGGCAGAATCGCTACCACGCGGAATACGTATACCTGGCTCAACCTCCCATTTACTACCATCTGTCGAAATCAGACTGATAATATTCCTGTCGCCCTCGTGAGTCCTAGAATGCAGGTAAAGTCTGTACCGTCCGTCTTTTGTGCGAATCAGGCTAGGCCCACCAATACCCGTCAAATCGAGTTGAGAGGATGTAGCCACTTCCTGAACATCAATCTGGAATCTAACTGTATCCGAAATCGCAGGAACAACCGTTGGTGCGGCCACATCTGCAAGGGGTGGCTTTTTAGTGGCCATGTCTACAAGGGGTGGCTTTTTAGTGGCCATGTCTGCAAGGGGTGCCTTTTTAGTGGCGACGTCTGCAAGGGGTGCCTTTTTAGTGGCCACGTCTGCAAGAGGTGGCTTCTTAGTAGGTATTACAGTTGCAGTCTTAGTAATAAGTGGACTAGACGCAGGGAAAACAGTCGGAACAGGAATAAGGGTTGCCGTAGGTGTAGCAGCCGGAACCGTTATCGTAGAAGTCAACAATGGTAGCCTTATCGGACTATTGGATACCTGGGTATCGCCTCCACAACTTATCAACACCAAAATCAATATTGACAGTAAGAGAGGCATGCACGTTTGATTCATATTTGCTTTCATTCAACTTCTCCGTGAAAATACAACCGAGCCTATCTATCAACCAACTGCCTTATCAATAGTCTTGGGCTTTTTCTGAAGCCTTAACTTTTGCACAGTATCACCCAATTTGATTTGAGGTCACCAGCCATATATGCTGAAATCTATTCTTCCCTTCTTACTAAATTTAATACCTTCAGAGACGAGTAGTTCCTTTTGGATTAACATCTGATCTAGACTTCTTGGGCTAATTTCTCCATTAATATTTACCACCCGATGCCAAGGAATATCCCCGTGGGATTCTTTTAGACTAGCAAGGGCAAATCCGACTATACGCGCACTGTATATGGAGGCCATATCTGCTATCTGGCCATAGGTTGACACCCGGCCATAGGGAATGGCACTCACCAAAGTAAATATCCTCTTGAAGGTATCAAATGGTTTAGCTGGCATAGGTATCTCTACTATATCTTGCTACAAGAATAAAGACTTGTCTTCCTTTGTAATAGTTGGATACATCACGTAATTGACCGAGTAGTTCAAAGGGGCAGGTCACAAGATAACTCGTACCATTAACCAACACAGATTTTAATCCCATAAACCTAGGTCGTGCTTCAAATCCCGGATGGCTGTCTTCGTAGGTTTTAGACCAGATGGTTTTCGAAGCCCCATTGGTTCATTTTGAATCTCTGGAGTCGTCTTAACACAGATGAATACAGGCCCTTCAGAATTCATAACCTCTGCAACACGAGATGCAAACTCTTCCAGATCATCGAACTCAAAGGAGGTTGGGTAGCCTGCCTCTTTCGCCATACCTGCGAAGGATAGCTTTGTGCTTCCAGGTATTGGTTGACCTCCCGTGACAGCATAAACTCCATTTTCCAACACAAAATGATAAAGATTCTTTGGAGCCTTATCAGCTATTGTAACTAACGAACCCAGATTCATGAGAAGGCTACCATCTCCATCAAAAATGATTACTCTCTTATCTGGTTGGGCCAACGCAACTCCCAAAGCAAAGGATGATGCTTTGCCCATAGCTCCACCAAGTGGCACATCTCTGTTTTTATTGCTGCTAACAATATTCCAACCACGGCTACCAGTCATAGTGGGAACAACGATCCCATCGTCACGGTATTGGTCCACCAATCTCATCAGGTCAATTTGATTAATCATATCTTCCCTCCTAATTAGGCTTACCTGTTGAAGCCGTGATACTCGTCACCTACCAGAACAACTACTGGCATATTTGTTCGATCAGCTTCCTGATATGCCAAGGATATGCGATTTGCATCTCCATCATGTTCCACTAAATAGTAGGTTATACCCCATGCCCGCAGTATAGGCTCAGTAAATCGTGCAGCTGAATCAGGCGTGGCGCCATGACGTGTCCACCCTCTATAACCTATTAGCATGACAATTGGAAGAGCGCAATCCAAAGCAAGTCCCCTGATAGAGTCCCCTGACTCAAACAAACCAGTATTCTGAATGAGCACAACAGGCTTTTTACCGCCGGCAAGAATACCTGCGGCTATTGCTACACTCTCTCCTTCTCGAGTTACAGGAATCAAATCCAAGGAAGGTTCGGCTTCCATTAACTGGTACATCCAATTGGTCTCACTATCCGGCAGGTAAACCACATGAGTGATGCCATTGCTCTTGAACTCCTGAATTACTACTTCCGGACTAAGTAATGCTTGTTGGGTCATTTCGCCTCCAACTGCCATAGTGGATTTGATCGTTTCTTGGATCCAATGCCGACATGATACCAGAATGGACTTGTGATCAAAAAACAACCTGGTGTGACATAGTCACTTATAACGATCAATTTTCTGGGTAATAGCTAAAACCATAGGATAAATCCGATAAACAGGCCTAAACCTATACCATAAATGACACCGATCCATGAAGATAAATGAGGATGTTTTTCCACGTAGCGTTGATGCCAATCCCATAACCGTTGTAGAGTGTTCATAACTAGGCTCCTAACACCGGAGAATTTGCGGATTATATCATCGGATACCGGCTATGGTATCCTACCATTAGTTGGTTGGCAGTTCCCCAATAGGAGTGGTTTATGACAAGACCAGAACAAAATATTGATTTCATCCCTGTCACCATTTGGTATGACTACATTTGACCTTGGTGCTACATAGGACTGGCCAGGTTGGACCAGTTAGCGCAAGAGTATCCTCTTAAAGTCACATATATGAGCTACTATCTGAGGCCTGATATACCCCCTGAGGGACATATTCGCAAACTCAAAGCAGGCGAGAAGGCAGGGGATCCTCTTACAGGACATATCGGCGATGTCGCAGATGCGGCTGGACTTATAATGAGACGCGCAAGAATTACTCCAAATACCCGTATGGCCTTTGAGGCCTCTGAATACGCTAAAGACATGGGCTGCTTTGAGGATTTTCATCGGGCGTGTTATAGGGCTTTATGGGAGGATGGACTGGACCTAGGCCAACTCTCAGTCTTACAACAATTGGGCGAGAAGGTAGGACTTGATAGCCAAGAAATGAAATCCGTTCTCAATACGAGCCAATATACAGCTCAAACAAAAAAACAGTACGAAGAGGCCATATCAATGGGTATCAACGGTATACCATCCTTTATCATCGATGGATATTTTTTCTCGGGTGCTCAGCCATACGAGACTTTCAAGCGGGTCGTCGAAATGATGAAAGGCTATAAGCGCTCTAGACTTGCCTAATTGAGAAATTGTTCTTTGAAACTGATCAGCCGTCTTCTCGCCTTGGGAAGCACAAAAAGATTCTTATTGGAAGAAGGAGAGCAATCTTTTTATGTTACGGCTGAAACAATTTCGCGTTTATTATATAGGAAAATGCACGAAATCGTTACTAAGAATCGATTGAACATTTCGAATGCATATTATTCCTTGTTACAACTCTGTTATCACGCAGTCTGTCCTGCTGCAAATCCTGAAGACCAAGCCCACTGGAAATTATATCCCCCTAAAGGACCGGTTACGTCTACTGCTTCTCCAATAAAATAGAGACCCTTAATTTTATTGGATTCCATTGTTTTGGAAGAAAGTTCTTTCGTGTTTATGCCTCCAACGGTGACTTCCGCTGAACGATAACCATCGGTATTCGTCGGAATTGTGGTGTAATCTTTCATTAGACTGGTAATTTCTTTCAATTCTCGTTCACTGACTGATCGTATTCGCTTAGAAGCCCAATCTCCAAGTATCGCTTTAGCCAATCTCTTGGGCACAAAGTTTCCTAATACTGTGCCAATTTCGAAATTAGCGTACATCTCCCTTTGGCTAATTAAATTATCATAGAAATCTATAACATTAGGCACTAAATCTAGTTTGATCTCGTCTCCCTTAGTCCAATACGACGACGCTTGTAAAATAGCAGGACCACTAAGACCCCTATGAGTAAAAAGGATGTTTTCGTCCCAGTAATGTCGATTGCAGTGGACCCGCGCTCTTAAAGACACCCCTGAAAGATCAGGAAAATAACCACGATCTCCTTGTTGGAAAACTAAAGGTACAAGACCTGGTCGTGTTTCATTAACTGCTATGTCAAATTGTGAAGCAATATCATACGCGAAGCCCGTTGCCCCAATTTTCGGTATTGATAACCCGCCAGTCGCAATAACAATCGATCCCGAAGATCCATTTCCGAATGGCGCATTCCAATAAAATCTATTACCAATATATCTTATATCTTCTAAACTAGCTGATGTTCTTATGTCTACATTTGACTTGCTGCATTCGTCCAACAACATGTCAACAATTTGCTTTGCGGACCCATCACAGAATAACTGGCCAAGAGTTTTTTCATGATATGAAATTCCACTTCGTTCGACCAGATCTATAAAATCAAAATTGGTATATTGTGATAAAGCTGATATTTGGAAACTGGCATTATCGCTGATATATAAATCTGGGGAAGCATAAAGATTAGTAAAATTACAACGACCTCCCCCAGAAATTAGTATCTTTCTGCCGACCTTGTGATTCCGCTCGATCACTAAGACTCGTTTATTTCTTTTGCCAATTTCTGACGCACACATAAGACCTGCAGCCCCTCCCCCAACGACGACAGAATCATAATTTAACGACATTACTCCATAGTACACAGACCAATAGTTAATATGTACAGTATGCAGCAATCTTTTACAGAATTATTGCAATAGGTTATAGCCGTCTCCCCACAAAGAGGGATTAGAGTACTTACCCTATTTTGAGCGTCCAGGCAATGCTATAATCTCTGAGTCGCTTCAATTCTGTCGTCTGAGTCGCTCCGATTAGCTTATCGCTAAAAAGACTATATGACAGATTTAGATCCGTCCTGCCCTTTAAAACAAATCGTAGGAGGTTAGGCCATATGCCTTCGTTTGATGTGGTTTGCAAAACAAACCTTATGGAAGTAGATAATGCCATCCACGGAATGCAGAGGGAGATCAAACAACGTTTCGACCTCAAAGGGACAAGCTGTGACATCGAACGTACCGATAACACTTTAACTGTGACTGCTGAAAACACCATGCAGTTAACTCAACTAGAGGACTTGCTGCGCAAGTATCTCAGCCGTAGAAATGTAGACCAGGGGGCAGTCGAACTTAATCAAACACAAAATGCGGCTGGCGGAACTATCAGAAGAACAATCTCTATTCGACAAGGAATCGAACAAGACCTAAGCAGAAAAATAATTAAGGCAATAAAGGCCACGAAAACCAAAGTCCAACTTTCTATCCAGGGAAATGAGATTCACGTTTCTGGTAAGAAACGTGACGATTTGCAAGAAACTATTACGTTTATACAAAGTATGGAAATTGAACAACCTTTGCAGTATGTTAATTTCCGAGACTAGATTCGGCCCAATATCCGGGATTGGCTGTGTCTATCACTGATGATGGATTAACCTCACCTAACAATTGGTTTTATGAATTCTATCATTAGTTCGGCTGTCAAAAGTGATAAACTTTCTGTAAATTAATCTACTAAGCTGCCAATCACCAAGCGAGGATAGTTCAATGTTTAAATCATTCTCTGCATATTTTAACGGACGTTGGATGCCATCAGACGAATGTACGGTTTCTATCAACGATCGAGGGTTTACCCTAGGGGATGGAGTATTCGAGATAGAAAGG
>PAUC01000032.1 GCA_002712585.1 Dehalococcoidia bacterium | reverse complement strand
TAAAGTAGTGGAGAAGTCACTAACCCAAAGTTCGTCCTCGAAACGCCAAATGAGTTGGTCTTCGCCTACAGAGTAGGATTCCGTTGACTGGTTCCTGTTTTCGATGGGTAAGTCGGTTGCGGTAAAAAGTGATGTCGTGAATTCATGGGCCCCTCCAACCTGACGACCATCAGAATTCACCAATAGAGTCGCCCCAAAGCTCAACTGTCCACTGGGAGGATGGTTACTTTCTCCTGTTCTGATTGCCACTTGCCCAGAGATCGCTACTTCTTGCCCAGGTGAGAGTTGGGTCTCGGCTAGGTTGCCCTTAATAGTCCATGGGGCATCCTCGTCGCTAGGTAAACGTCCTGCTGAACTGAATGAAATCCCAGTTCCTGAATCTTCCACTGGTATACGTAAAAGGACGCCTGGAGGGAAGATAGTTCTTAAGGTATTTGGGTTATGTGTGGCCTCGGGGTCTTCAATAATAAATATTTGTCCAGTCGTATCTTGTTTAATCAAGATATGGGTTCCAGGGTGGCCATCTATTTCCGTTTGGAATTTTCCATCCTGGTCGGCTTTAACTAAAACGAAGTTTCCTAATTGAAGGTTCGCAATCATGACATTGGCTTCGGGTGGGACCGAAGTTTTAGCTCCTGTGATACTGGCAGTCCGTGTCTCGGGATCATAGATAAGGGTAATAGCTTTCGTATTAGGAGCCGAGAGGATAACTGCAGCCTCTGATTGAGAGAATACGTCCCACTCCTCTTTTTCTACCGCAGAATCTAGTACAGTGAGAGCATCAGTGGTTGATTGTTGAGGTCTTTTTGTTGTGTTTGACGCGTTTGTATTTGACGCGTTTGTATTTGATTCTGAACTTATGGTGGATGGAGGGGAGGCTATTCCTCCAATACCTTCTATTCTTACTATCCATTCACATCCATCGTCACATTGGACTCCGATCGAGTAACGACCCGATGTATCAGTGTTGGTGTCATACGAGCCATTGTTCGACGGAGGTGCGTGGTATATCTGCCTAGGAGGGTCCCCCTCTTCAATCCAATAAACTTTTATTGGACCACCTTTGTAGTTAATTTGGATGTTTGCACCCGCCTCGGCGTAAAATTCATCGGTCTCCCCAGTCCCATTGCCACCAAACTCATGAAGGAGAACTTTAGATACCTCGGTTGATTGTGTTGTCGGAGCACCTGTGCCACTAGTAACTCGATCTTGTCCGGTTGATTGTGTTGTCGGAGCGCCTGTGCCACTAGCAACTCGATCTTGTCCGGTTGATTGTGTTGTCGGAGCGCTTGTGCTACTAGCAACTCGATCTTGTCCGGTTGATTGTGTTGTCGGAGCGCTTGTGCTACTAGTAACAGTAGGGACTGCAGTCGCACTTTGTGTGGTGTCAGTAGTAGGTATGGAAGTCGGAGTTGGCGCTGGGGTAGCGGTGGGTTTAACAGGATCTCCGCCACAATTTACAAGCAACGTAATTGTTGTGCATAGCAAGAGTAGTTGTGTGGCCTTGAAGGTCATCTGCAAGGCACTAATTGATCCCTATGGCTTCTTTTGATCATCTTTTCCTCCGGTGAATTATACCAAGTGGGTCAATGGAAACCCACCCATTTTTTGAGTTGTAACCGATGTCCTTTTGTAAGCTGACGCATCAGTCACCTTGTTAGAAATACAGGTGCGTCTGTAGATGGTGTCCACTGTAGGGTCCGCACAGGGTAGTTAATTACGATTCCCTCATTGTTTAGACGATCATGCAGATTTTGCATAAGAGTGGTCTTCAAGCTGAAACTTGAAGGCCGATCATTGGCTTGGACGAACAGCCAGAATGTTATATTTGAATCATCAAAACTCTTGATACCAAAAAAACCACCCCATTTTTCGTTTGCGTGGGGGCTGTCATGTATAACCATATCCATTACTTCCTGACAAACTTGCTCAAGGTGGGTTAAATTTGTCTCGTAGCTGACACCACAATATACGGCCACATTGACTCCAGAATGAGGTTCTGCATAGTTGGTTATAATGGTTTCGGCGAATCTAGAGTTAGGAATCACAACTAAATTGTTGGTCCAGGTTCTGATCCTGGTACTTCGCCAGCCTACGTCTAGTACAGAACCGCCTGTCTCCCCGCCTTCTAGTTCTATGTAGTCGCCAGGTTTAATGACGCCTTCGGCAAGAACGTAAGTGCCAGCAAAAACGTTTGCAAGAGTTGGTTGAATAGCTAGGGCTACAGCTAAACCGCCCAAACCGAGTCCGGCAATAAGTGGGCTAATACTGATATCTAGTTGGTCGAGGATAATGAGACCTCCAAGAACGTAGATTGTTCCTACGGCCATGCGTCGGATAAGTGGCATTAGTTGTTCATCCAACGTGGATTGTGTGCGTGGAGCTATTATTTCTATGTACCAGCTAAAAGCGGTGCTTGTGATCAATGCTGCTGTTATGACGCCTAAGGCTAATCCAAGAACGCCTACTATGTGGTTCACAGATTTCAGGCTATCGGATGAAAGATCTAAGGCGATAGTTGTAGCTAGATATCCGCTTAGTATTAGTATTCCGAGAGTTATTGGGAGCTTTATCGAACTAATTATTCTTCCGTTTAAATCTAACTGACTTACGTGTGCAAGGCGTAGCATTATCGGGAAAATCATCTTTCTGAAGGCGAATATGATGAGAATACCGGCACCAACGATTCCCATGACTTCTATTAGGTCAATCAATTCAGAATTTCCTACTGTAAACATTAAATCGTGTAATTTCATTTTTCTTCCTGCCTATCTATTTTTGAACGTTGTTTCAGAGATTATTCGGACTCAACTTCGTTTGCATCTTTTGTGATGAACCCCATGTAATATAGGGTCAGGTCTCCTATTGACCACGCCTGGTCGAATGGGTTTTGTGCACGTCAGGATGTTAATTCAATTGACATTAACATAACACCTTTAGGGCTAGTATGATTGGCTTATAGCAAACTACACGAGGAACACGGAATTTTGTGAGGGAAGTTAAGAGTTTTGGTTAGTCGAGTTAAAAGGCTACTATATAAACAGAGTTGTCATGAATGATTGGCTGACCACAAAAGAGTATTTAATTGAGAGAGATCCATATTTGGCTACGTTGATCACTCAATATGGAGAGCCTAGATTGTTCCGAACTGTCGGAGTTGAGGTAGATCTATTCGATAGTTTGGTAAATTCTATTATTTCCCAGCAAATATCGACTATAGCGGCTAATAGTATAAGAACTCGGTTGCATAGATTACTAAACACAGAGATTTTTTGCGCTGAAAAGCTAATCGTAGCTTTGGAATCAGACCTTAATTCTGTGGGCTTATCGCGGCCAAAATGCAGATATATAAAATCCATTGCAATAGCAATAAATGAGAATCCGAATTTATTGAGCGATTTAAGGAATTTGGATGATGACGAAGTGATTGAAAGATTGACAAGATTCAAAGGCGTTGGTGTTTGGACCGCACAAATGTTACAGATCTTTGCTTTGGGTCGGCCAGATATATTCTCTACAAAGGATGCTGGCCTTATGAGAGGAGTTCGTGTGACTTACTTTAATGGTGAGACTAGAGGGTTGGATGATGTCGAAGAAGTCACTAATAAGTGGAAACCTTACAGGTCTATTGGATCGTGGTATATGTGGCAAGTCGCAAATAGTTCCCCTGCATTTTCACATAAAAAGCGTAACTCGTTAACATCTTGATTAAAAGATAGGACGGGTCAGTCTCTAAACGCCGGGATCACATTTTCAGCAAATATCTGTAATTGCTCCATGAATAATTCCTTGTTCGTTCCGACTCCAATATTAAACATCAGATGCTCCAGTCCTGGATATTTAGATTCGATCTTTTTTAAGTGTTCTATGACACTTTCGGAGCTGCCACATACCCAAGTGCCGTCCTTGATTCCATCCATTATGGACGGTGGGGGCTCGGTGTTGGCTTTGTCTCTCAGTGCGGTTTCTTGTTCTTTTGTTAATGTTGGCATGAAGAATCCCAAAGGGCCATTAAACTTCAAGGATTCCTCATAGCCAGGGGTGGCCTTTTCTACAGCTTCTTTTTGGTTCTCTGCTATGCAAAATCGAAGACCTAGGCATAAATCTTCTCCGAGTTGAAGGTTCCGGCCAAATTCCAGTCCCGTTTGTTGAAATGCCAGGAAATTCCTTTCCACAGTAGTGGCAGGAACTCCGCTGATTAGTCCCTTAATGCCATGTTTGTGCATAAATCGCAAGCCACGCGGATTGCCGCTTACAATTGGTTGCCAAGTTTCTACAGGGAGATTAATAGGACGTGGAACCAACGAAATTTCGTTGAGATTGTATCCTCGGTAAGGGACCTCGGGTGGAAGCACGTAATTACTACCTTTATGAGAAAAGGTCCTATCATTAAAGGCATGGAATAATATTTCTACCTGCTCTTCAAATAGATCGCGATTAGCCTGGGCGTCCAAAAGGGGCGATCCCAAGGTCTCTACCTCTCGTGTATGATAACCACGCCCAACACCGAATAGTATCCGGCCATTTGTTAGTATGTCTGCCATTGAGTAATCCTCAGCCAATCTCAACGGATGCCATGCGGGGAGAATATTGAAAGCACAACCGAACTTCAGTGTTTTTGTGTGATTTGCCAGATGTAAGCCCATCATCAGAATATTGGGTATACATTCATAACCTTCTCTTTGGAAATGATGTTCCGCTAACCATAAGACATCGAATCCTTTGTTATCCGCCAGTTGTGCAATTTCCATTGCGGTACTGAGAGGCTTGATCAAAATTTCATTATCGTAGTTTCTTTCGTTAGCGGGAGTACCATTGAAGCCTTGATCAGCGAAATCTATATTGCCTGCATAAAGAATGCCAAAGCTTTTTATCATGTGCGTCCTTCCCTCCATAGGTCTCTGCGATGCATCAGGTTTCTGCGAGAATCTGCTCTATAGTACAGTATCTGATGGCAAAAAATTTCCATCTACAATCCTGATGAACTGGAGTCGTGCTACCTAGTTGGGAATAAAGTGATATTTGGTAATGGCTATACGTGTATCTTTAATGATATCCAGTGACAACAAATAATGCGGGTGTGTGTTATTTTTAAACCATAGGAGTCGATTATGCCTAATACGCAACTTCATTATATGACAATTTCAGAATTGGGACGTTTGCTGAAAAGTAGGAAAATCTCTGCTGTGGAAGTCACGGAAACCATGCTCGGACGCATAGATGCCTTGGACCATAGTTACAAGAGTTATGCTACGGTGATGCCTGACCATGCCATGCGGGCAGCTAGGTTAGCTGACGACGAAATTAGAAGAGGGAATTATATAGGACCTTTGCACGGAGTTCCTATTGCAGTTAAGGATCTCTGTTTTACTAATGGAGTGAGAACTATGGGGGGTTGCAAGGTTATGGAAAATCACATTCCGGTTTTCGATGCCACTGTGGTTTCTCGCTTGGCTTCTGCGGGTGGTGTTATTTTGGGGAAACTAAATCTTACAGAAGGTGCGATGGGTGGATATAATCCGTCTTTTGATGTCCCGTTGAATCCTTGGAATGCCCAACGATGGGCTGGAGCTTCCTCGAGTGGATCTGGCGTAGCTACCGCTCTTGGATTGTGCTATGGCTCTTTGGGTAGTGATACGGGTGGATCAATTCGATTTCCAGCAGCGGCCTGTGGAGTGGTTGGATTGAAGCCAACTTGGGGAAGAGTAAGTCGTTATGGAGTATTAGCTTTAGCTGAATCACTAGACCATGTAGGACCACTCACCAGAAGCTCGATAGATGCCGCCATTATGTTGGATGCTATATCTGGCGTAGATCCAAATGATTCCACCACGATACCCATGGATCCATCAGATATTCTTGCAAACATAGAACAAGATATAGAAGGTATACGTGTTGGACTAGATAGGGACTATGTTACCTNTGGAATTGATCCTGAGNTCTCCCAGGCAGTTCTAGATAGTGTGGCAGCTCTAGAAAATTTAGGAGCAGATATTGTAGAAGTAAACATGCCAAATGTAGACCAATACGCATCGTATTGGTCTACTCTTTGTTCTGTAGAAGCTCTTGCAGCGCATCGTGATTTCTATCCCTCTCGCCGGGACGACTATGGATTATATTTCCGGGAGTGGTTGGATGCTGGTGCAAAGGTTAGTGCGTTGGACTATGTGAAGGCTAACAATAAACGTAACGAATGCAACGGATTAGTCCGTCTCGCTATGCGTGATGTGGATGTGCTTGTATGTCCTTCTATGCCAGGTCCTCCTTATAAAATTACAATGGAACAAATGTATGGAGGATTAGATCCAGACCGTGACCCTGCGTTTCAACGCTTTACAGTTCCNTTCAACTACAACGGATATCCGACCCTGTCGGTACCGTGTGGNCTTAACCAAGCCGGGTTGCCGTTGAGTCTCCAATTTGTGGGACATCCCCTTTCAGAGCCACTATTGTGTAGGATTGGACACGCGTTTGAACTTTCGACCCAATGAAGTTAATTATCTTGCTATCAGACTCTCTCGTAGTCAGCTGATTTGGGTTTTTATTCCTGTATAATTCGATCGTGCAAACTTCGTTAATTTTTACGCTTATATTGTATGCTGCTGGGCTTGTTGCCTTTTGGGGTGCAATCTTATATTTGTATGTTTGGTTGTGGCGAAAGGGTNCTGATCGATCTCGGAANGGGCTTCTACGTTGGGTCGAAGATAATGGCTATACCTTGATTNTTTCCGACAGAAGGCTGTTCTTAAAGAAAGGACCCTATCAATGGGCAGGAAGTGGTCAGGCAATCTATCGAATAAAGATTCTTGACCCCGCGGGTATTGAAAGAATGGGTTGGGTTTGCTGTGGGACTCGATTCAAAGGTGCAGCTTTCTCTGATCATGTGGAAGGTTTGTTAGATCAAATCAATTGATCTGTAACGAAGAACTGTTGGAGTGCATTTTCTACAGATTCCATGTTGGGGAGGAAGTATATTGTATNCAAGGTGTCATGGGGGAACCTAGGNGAATGAGTCGTATTTGTTTGGACCAGGATTGCTTTTTCTGCACATCCAAACTATCCACCATATTGATCCAATTATTGAGGCAATGATACTTATGCATAAAGGTAGTATAAAAACCCACTCGCCCATATCGAGAATAAAAAATATGGCAATCGATACACCAAAAAAGATCCATATCACAAACATAAACAGGGTAAACCACAGCTGCCACCATCCGGATTTGCCAATATCGTGTAATCGCCGAGCGGTTAGAGATATAGAGGGGATTAACGTAAACAGTTGGAAGGCTTGGCCTAACAACGGTATGATAAGGCCAGCTATAGTTAGGGGTATGGTCGCCAGAATGAGAAAAACAATCCACCACCAATATTCAGCTCGGGTTGACCTTCCTTTGAAGACAAAATAATTACGAATTGCCATGGATATTGCCTCGCGGAATCCCACCCGATCCATTTCCTTTATTGCAGGGGTAAAGGGTGTTGATTGAGCGGAACCACAGTTTCCGCAAAAAGCTGAATCAATCTGGAGTTCTTTTCCGCATATCTCGCAATACACCAATGTTCTCACCTCGATAGGTCGCATTATACATAATACCTTTCATCTATCGAAATGGGTTGTGAGATTGGTGAGAAAACCCCAAAAGTCTATATCTGTTAGAATGGATGACGTTATTAGAGGAGTGATAGTGTATGAAAGATACCTCAGGTGATGATCTAGAAACTGAACTTGTTTCAGAAAACGACCCCAAGATAGTTGTAAATTCCCTCTGGAAAGTATTTGGCCAGAACAATCCACATCAAGCTCTCGACGAGCAATATAGGAATAAAACCCGAGACGAGATTCAACAAGAACTGGGATTAATTGTTGCTCTACGTAACGTTTCGTTTAATGTGTACTCCGGAGAAACCTTTGTCGTTATGGGATTATCTGGAAGTGGCAAATCCACGTTGGTTCGCTGCCTAATCAAGTTGATTGAGGCCACGTCTGGCGAGGTTCTTGTAGATGGGGAGGATGTTACCAATTTTAATGCCGATGAACTACTCCAATTTCGACGATCCAAGATGGCAATGGTGTTTCAAAATTTTGGTTTGTTGCCCCACAAAAATGTGTTAGATAACGTAGCCTATGGATTGGAAATAAAGGGAATAAACCGAGAGCGCCGACATAAAGAGGCGTTAGAGATGCTGGAACGAGTAGGACTTACCGGATGGGGTGAAGCCCGTCCACGAGAATTGAGCGGAGGCATGAAACAGCGTGTAGGGTTAGCCCGAGCCTTGGCTGTAGAACCGTCTATCCTTCTTATGGATGAACCCTTTAGTGGTCTGGATCCCCTGATAAGGAGACAGATGCGCTTAGAACTAGTAGAGCTTCAGAAAGGGGTACATAAAACTATCGTTTTTATAACTCATGATTTGGATGAAGCTGTGACGGTTGGTGATCGCATTGCCATAATGCGAGATGGTGAGATTATTCAAATGGGAACACCTCAGGATATTGTTATGAGACCCGCTGATGACTTTGTTCGAGAGTTTACTCTAGGAGTTCAGAAGACTAAGGTACTTCATGCTGGGAGCGTTGCGAGCAAACCGGACGTTATCGTAAAGGACTCGGATACGATAGAGACCTTAAGAAGCTTGGTCCATGGGTCCGATAGTGCATACGCGATTTGTGTGGAGGATCAAGGGGCTTTTAAGGGACTTATACGTCGTGAAACTGTAGATGGAATAAAACTATCTGAAAAGAAGCCACTCCGTGATTATTTCGACGAATCTGTAGAGGTTATTCCATCAGATACTATATTGGAAGACCTTTTGCCTACCCTAATAGATTCAGACCATCCAGTTCCGGTGATTGATAAGAGAAATCGATGCATAGGGGTTGCTACACGCCGAGATGTGTTGCGAGTAATTGCTTCTGAATCGGATGACTGAAAAACAATAATTAGTTGAGAAATCTAATATAGGGTTCCATTTAATTCAAGAGACGGGATTAATTACTAAGGAACAGAAGAGATCTACGGAGAAATCGAATTAAAATGCTGACGGGAGAATGATTTGACCAATATTACAGATAAGATAAGTAATGTTATTTTCGAATCCGGGTCGTCCGGTAAAAATAGTATTTACGATAGGTTAAAAGGTTTTCCAAAGTTTCTAATGTTCACAATTGCCTTCCTATCAATTTCTCTTTTAATACGTATCAGCGCAGTAGAATCGGCGTTAGATTTTCCGTTTAATATTGGACCAACTCTGCATAATGGCATTGATGGTGCAATCGATTGGGTTGTGATCAACTTTGGCTGGATCTTTGATATTGTCAGCGATTTTCTCAAATTGTGCATAGGGAAATTGAGAGACTTTTTGATATGGATACCTTGGCCCGTCTTTATTGCAGTTGTGGCCTTGTTGGCATGGCGTGTATCCACCAGGCGGGTTGCAATTGGATCCACAATTGGCTTATTAGCGATGGCATCTGTGAACTTGTGGGATCCTGTTATGGTAACGGTCTCGATACTTTTGATTGCAGTTACTGTGACAATTGCAATTGGCATACCGATTGGTATCGTGGCAGCAAAAAACGATTTTGCTGATGGCATAATCCGTCCCATATTGGATGCAATGCAGACTATGCCTAGTTTTGTTTATCTGATCCCTGGCATCATGCTTTTTGGATTAGGAAATGTGGCAGCTGTTTTGGCAACATTTCTTTATGCAGTGCCCCCATGTATAAGGTTAACTAACCTGGGAATAAGACAAGTAGACCCATCGGTCGTAGAAGCAGGTAGATCTTTCGGTTCTACTTCTCTACAGCTCCTATTGAAAGTGCAAATCCCGATGGCGATTCCCACGATAATGGCAGGGGTTAATCAGACTATCATGATGGCGTTAGGGATGGTCGTGATAGCCGCGATGGTAGGAGCAGGTGGCCTTGGAATTGAAGTCCTAAGGTCTATGGGTCAGCTTGAACAGGGAGAAGCTTTCATTGCGGGCACCGCGATTGTGATAATGGCCATCATTATAGATCGGATATCTCACGGATTCATTTTACAAAAAAGCAAGGTTTAGGTTTGGGCTTTGTGATCTTTTAGGGGATATGTAAGCGGATAAAAATAAAAGGATCCACGACCAAAAGGTGTGGATCCTTTTATTTTATTTGTAAAGGTTAAACTTACTTTGCAGCGAGTGCTTCTTCTACCTTTGCCAATTCGGCCTCCGGCAACCATGTTTTCCAAGCATCGTTGTTCTTTAGGTACCAAACGGCGGTTGCGGTATACGCTTCGTCGGAACTACCGGCTGCATCTTTGTTATCAGCATGCCAACCTTCGGCTGCCAGCTGATTACTTGCGCTCCAATCCCAACTACGGAAGAACGTAATTAGTTCTGGGGCATCTTCTACAAGGTTCATATTCATTGCGACTAGAACCTCTGCTGCTGGAATCTCACATCCCAAAGCTGGGTCTGCGCCAGCACAATTTGCAATGGGAGGTTGTTCTAATCCTACCATATTCAATTGTGACGAAAGGGTTGTTGGTCCCCAGTAATAGAAAAGGACAGGAGCCTTTTTCGTGTATGCGCCTTGAATTGCTCCGTTCAGTCCTGCCATGGTACCGGGGTCTCGAAGTTCCACATGTTCTTCTAAGCCGTAAGCTTCAAGTTGGCCTTCATTAATTCCCCGACATGCCCACTGGGCTATACATCCCACGAGCACAGCTTTTCCACCACTATCAGGTTCTACAAAAAGGGATTTGTATTCATCCTTTTTCAGATCCTCAACGTTCTTTAGTCCTGGGTTAGCTTCTGCTACGTAGTCAGGAATTAGGAACGTATTCTGCCAGTTGTCTTCCAAACTCTTGCCTACCGGTATAACTTCTCCGGCCTTGATGGCGTTATCCCATACGGCTTGCTGGTTTGGCAGCCATATTTCCATGGTGATATCAATGTCACCTTTACGTAGTCCCTCGAATAATGGGACTGTGGCTCCTTCAACGTGGGAAGTGGGATATCCATAACCGTTCTCAACAATGTATCTGGCGACACCGTTCTGAATTAGAGCGCTATCCCAGTTTAGTCCTGCGAAAACTATTTCCCTTTTCGTTGTATCAGAATCACTACCTCCGCAAGCTGTCGTGACAGTTAACGAAGTTAAAATAAGGATCGCTAGCATTACTAAGCTTATCTTTATTCGTCGAAGCATAAAGTACAGAGTCTCCTCAATTGATTTGCTGCTAGATTCAGCAGCTTCACGCGGACCAACTTCTAAGGTACTCAAACGCTGGTTGGTCCTGTTGATTATGCGCGTTATTAGTGTCACCAAGCCTACCCTAGATCAGATATTTAGTCAACTTTCTTGTGCCTGTAACGTCAAATTCCGAGATTAAAACCAAGCTAAAAATTAACTATATCAAAGGGCGATCTAGGGGTCGTTTGGAACAACATATTAGACATATGTATCTATGTTTATTTAACATTAACCCTTATCCTGGTTAACAGGATATTAGGCCTACCATGGGTTGGTGGGGAGGAGGGGCAATTGGCAAGAGCCACCTAACTGATTATTATTGGCTGGTGGATTTGTCGCCATGGGCAGACACGAATCTTAAGGCTGGGAGTGCAATGGAATCTATAGAAATAGGCATGCAAGCTCCGGATTTCTTCTTGGAAGATTGTTACGGCAAGCCAGTATCTCTTACTGGTTTGCGTGGAAAGAAGGTGATACTTTATTTTTTTACCAGCCCAGGTGGAGGTAATTGAACTCGCATGGCTCTTGGTTACCAAGAGAATGTTCAAAAACTTCGTTCAAAGAACATAGTTGTTTATGGCATGAATGATAAGGATTCGAAAGCTGCTCGAGAATGGATAGAGACGGAAAACTTACCCTTTACGATTCTATTAGATGTAGACAGGGAAGTTGGGATTTCTTTTGGCATAGCCGATCGCTCATCAGACAGGTATGTAGCCAATAACGCTGACGGTAGACGCCCAGCAGTGGCGATTGATGAATTTGGCCGCATTATTGCGTGGGAACCTGACATGAATACGGTGGGAGACATTAACGATTTAATAGAAAGAATGTAAACGGTCAGGCGACTAGGATAATGAAAGGGCTTATTAGTGGATTAAGGTGTATATAAGAGAGATGGTAAAATCTCAACTGGTTCGTATCATTAATTTGCAGGCTCATCGGTTTTCAGGGTTTTGATTTTAGGCGGAGTGGCTGCAATCGCGCATATAGCGCACGTAATTGGAAGAGTGAGCCCCAACATAATTGCCCATGTGTAAGTTCCGGTAATATCGAATAATATCCCAAATGGCCATGGACCCAAGGCTGCACTTGCTACCATAGCTGTCGTTACAATCCCCCGAATGCTTCCTAAGTGTTTTCTCCCAAAATAGTTTGGCCAAATAACCGCATTTGTAATTGATGCCATCCCTCCTCCAAGACCGAGGAATGCTCCATATGTAATAGCTTCCCAAGGAGATGACATCTTTAAGACTATTAACATTGCGATTCCTAAAATTACTTGAGCGGATGCTAAGATAAACCGATTTGGAAATCTGTCTACTAAGAATCCGGCCAAAAAATTTCCGAAAAGAGCCATTGGCGCCATGACTCCAAAAATTGCCGCCGAGAGATTGGGATCAAGCCCCTTGCTGGCAATCACGGAACTTTGGTGAAACACCAACGCAGTGCTGATTGTAGATTGTGAAGTGCCCGCGAAAAGCAAAAGATAGAAAGTTCTGGTTCTTAGAGCGTCATTCAGTGAAAAAGTGCGTTCATCTGAAAAGGTCTTTTGTTTTGAATAAAGATCTTTTCTAGGACGTAAATCTCCATCTGGGAAAAGACCTATAGATTCTGGGGATCGTCGTACTAATATTGCAGCTGGGAGTATCAAAGTTCCCCAAATGATAAAGGCTATGATCACCCAAGTATCCCGCCATCCAAAGTTGGATATCAAAAATAGTATTAAAAGGGGAAAGGTAGCCTGTCCTATCACGGATCCGAGTGCATTTATGGCCATTACTTTCCCACGGAGTCGAATAAACCAAAGTGCTACAAGGGTCTCAGGGATGAGGCTGAGGGAACCTTGTCCCATTAATCGCATTATCGCGAACCCTAGGTAGAGTTCTAACGGATTAGTGATTCTACTCATCCATAAAGCTCCTACCCCTAAGAATATTGTAGCTACAACTAGCATTACACGAGCCCCATGCCGATCTAACAGACGACCTACTATAAACATTCCGGAGGCTGCAGTGAGTGATCCAGCTGTGTAGAGTCCTGATACCATTGATCTGGACCAACCAGTCTCCTCGATTATTGGATTAACAAATATAGAGATGCTGTAAGTCTGACCCGGGCCAGAAATGAATAGTGCAAGCGTCGTAACTGGAAGTATAATCCAGCCATAGTAAAATGGTATGTAAGAAAGGGGGGGTGGCAGAGACCTGGAAATCTTTGGGGACGCCATTATTTTTTAGTCGCTAGCTGTGTGATAAATCGTCAGGGTTGTCGGACGAAGGCGATAATCCCAAAATATCTCCGTCAGTATTTACCCCTAATCCCAAGACTGTTCTGTTTGCGTAGGAAAAGTAAGCCGTTACCTGGTTTATCTCCAAGATTTCCCCATCATTAAATCCGGATAATCGTAGATCTTCGATGTCTTGTTCGGTCATATCGCCTGGGGTCATCGTTAGTTTGTAGGCGTAATTTAATCCAGCAAGATCTTTGCCATCAAAGAATGTTTGTGGAGCTTCTGTCTGAAGACTCGTTTGCAAGGCTGTACATTGTTCTTTGTTATCAAGCAATCGTCTAATCCCTTCGAAATGATGTTGGGCGCAATAAGAACACTTGTTTATAAAACTAACGTAAAGCCCTATAGTTTCTAGATACCATTTAGGCAGCCTGTTATCTCTGTGATGCAAAACGTTTTTGTATATTCGCAAATGAGCCTCTAAGCTATGAGGTCTTAGACTGTGAGCTGTCATGATATTGTCTACATTGTTGTTGTTGTCTTTTATCCTGTCGTAGAGTGATTTCAAATATCCGGATGACTTTTCATATGAAATAGTTTTAATCCAACTCATTGGTCCCTCTTAATATGGGAATGGAATGCGAATTTAATGATACCATGACGTTAGGCAAACGAGTACATGTCTAGACAGGCTAGACATGGATGGAGTTCGTATGAGAGGAGCAATCACAAAATGAGCTATCTTGTAATATCAGCTAAAGATTTGGGCGAATTTAACCTTAGGCGCAATTGTCAGAGATGTCTTTGGATCAAATTGCATTTGAAGCCACTACCATATCAGTCATTCCCCGGAATTTTCAGTACGATAGATGCTTATAATAAGCGGATCGTGCATGGTTACTTTGATCGCGAACGACAATTACCAACGTGGTTAAACGCCTTGGGGCCTGTCGAGTCATATATAGACCCGCCGTCCTATCATAAATTTTCAATATCAGATAGTGATGTTCGTGTAACTCTCAGAGGTCAGGCTGACGGCATTTTTAAAATGGTCGATGGCACATATACGATTGTGGATTACAAGACCTCTAAATATACGGTAAATCAGGATAAACTTATGGGCATTTATAAAGCCCAACTGAATGGATATGCGTATTTAGCAGAACGTTTAGGAATGTATCCTGTTCGACAACTAGCATTAGTATACATGGAGCCGATCACTGATCATGAAACTGCTTCACTGCCGAATGTTGTAGATAGTGGCGGCTTTACTATGCAATTTAACGCAACGATAGTGCCTGTGGAGATTGTTCACGATACAATGATACCGAAATTAATGTCTAAGGCTAGGGAAGTCTATGATACGCCTAGGGTTCCTTCATTCGAGGAAGGCTGTAAAAACTGCCAAGCCTCCTCGAGGTTTGTGGAAAATTTAATTCAGAGTATGCCGCCTACTGTCAACCAATAGAAAAAAATGTAAGAGCCAGCAAGAATTAACATGACGGTACTCATTGGTTGTACGATCCATATAAATTTTTTGATTAGTCCCACCGTAGCTTCTTTTACAATCGCCATACCTAGGGTCATAAAAATTATGACGGTACCCATCCCCGCTCCGTACATTACAAATGCTGCTATGGAAGCCCTTGGAGAACCGTCGGTAAAAGTTATGCCTGTAACAGATAAGAAGATAGGAAGAGTGCAACTTAGCGAAGCTATTCCGTAGCTTAATCCGAAAACGAAATAACCCTTGATAGTGACCTCCGTAGGGTCTCCAAGTTTTGAAGCTACATCTGCAGCAAACCTTGAATATATGGATCCCCCAGTGATTAGCCAAGCCCCCATGAAAGTCAAGACGATTCCAATGCCAAGCCCCAACCATGGTATATACCCTAGTATCGATCGTATTCCTAAAGCGATTACTATGCCTGCAGTACCAAATAAAAGAATAAATCCACTGGTGACTACCATGCCTATCAGGAGCGCTTTTGCCAGATGTGACATGGGGCTAATCTTTTCAAGGGATTCGCCTGATCCTAAGTAAAGGCCGAGATAGGCTGGGAGCATGGCGAATCCGCATGGATTTACTGTTGAGACCATTCCGGCTGCAAAAGCAAAGCCAAGCGGAGCTAGCAGACCTATATTCCCGAGAAAGAGTGATGATCTTGATGAGAGATTTGCTATGAAACCATTTAATCCACCTGTAAGGTCTCCGTCGTGTGTCCCAAGGGCTGTTATAAAAGCTACTATCAAAAAAAATGTTGATATGAGAGTAGAAAACAATATTCGATTTACTTGTGTAACATGAAAAGGAGAACGACTTTGGCCTGTCTCGTTGTAACGCTGGCTCATGTAGACCTCGATGTGACTTGATGTGTTGATTTGACCATCAGGAACATTTGGGTCTGTAGATAACGGATTGTAATTTGGCAAGCCATTGAAGGGAAAGTGTATCTGCTGAGAGTAGAAATGTCCCCTCCTTGCTTCAGAGACGTTTCATTGGCACTAATAGAGAGCCTATGGTTACCACTGTTAAAATTGCCGTTGTATAGATAAATACGGCATCCATGCCAAAACTTTGGCGTAGCTGCCCGGCCAGAATTGGAGATAAGGCACCTAGGAGACTTCCACCAGTGAACATTAAGGCTACCCCGGATGATTCGGTTCCGCGGTTTGTTGCATCTATCGCTGCCGCCATCATGATTGGATTAACTGAGTAGAGAAATATGCCTGTGCAGGCAAGAATTACGGTAAATCCAATACCAGAATCAAAGTATAGGAGTAATCCGCTTAATATGGTCAATCCTGCCAGGCTGAAAAATATCACTCCTCTGCGACTGGATTTATCGGAAGCCCATCCCATTAGGGGAGATGAAGCTATTCCGAGCAAAGTTAATAATGATACGTGGAATCCTATATTGGCATCCGAGAAGTTTAAATCCTCGGACATGTAGATTACCAAGAATATAGTCAGAGCACTGTGTACCATAGATCGCACACCGGACAATAACACCATCCCCAACACGGTTGAATTAGTTAGCATAGCCTTAGCGGATATGATGTATGTAGAAAAATCGGGTATATTCCTGCCACCACCTTCTATCTTCCTAAAGGCGAAAAATACTGAGACAGCAGCCACCAATGCTGGTGCAACCATAATCAATGCTAATGTTTGCCATTTGAGTCCAACCCACTCGAATCCCCAGAAAGCAAACCCTCCGAGTAATACGCCTGTAAGTATAGGGGCTGTACTGTCTCCAAATGAACCTCCAACTCGGTGGACAGCAAATGCAGTAGCTTTTCGGTTCGGGTACGCTGATGCAAGTGTTCCGAATGCAGGGGCGTGCCAAAATGAAGCTCCGCATCCGACAATAGTTACTCCTATCAAAAGCAGCCAGTAGTTTGGAGTAATACCAATTAAGAAATATCCTAGGGCAATACAGGAAAGACTTGTCGTCAGCATAAGTCCTACATGAGCGCGCCAAATATCAGATACGATGCCTGCAGGTATATTTATTAATGCTCCACTAATAGTACGGACTGCACCTAGAACACCTACTCCGACGTCGGAAAGACCTAGGAAGTCTTTCACATAAGGAAGTAGCAATAGGAACGCTTGCTGATAAAAATGCTTTACGCTGTGACCGGCAGCTAACCCAACCATAAGATTTAACCGACGTTTGGGTTGTCCATTTGTATTCATATGCTGGCTTGTATAAGAAGGTGTTGCCATTTAACTATGTTTCATTGGGTTAAATTCACGAAAGGATTGGTCGAATCATAACATTTGGAGTTAGTCATCTGGTGTTGAATATCAGAAGGATACCTATCGCCCAGATGCTGCAAATCGTAAATGTGCTAGGTTCGAAAAGCGAGAAGTGTTTTATAGGCCTCCTGAGGATTATCTGCAAAGCACCTAGTGCCCCTAAAATCATTGCAAATATACAGGCTAATAATGATCCAGTACTAACATGACCGAAAATGGATCCGTTAGGAAAAAAACCGTCCGCCACCCCCAATATTGCTATATTGAAGGCGTTTGTTCCATAAATTGTTGCTACTGCTAAATCAGGAGCTTTCATTCTTATTGCAGCTATGGTACTGGCTAATTCAGGCAGAGACGTTACCAAGGCTACACCCAAAACGCCAATAAAACTTTCACCTAAACCTGTGTGATCTGCAAGATTACTAGCGCTGATTGCAAGAAAGGGTGCAGCAACAAAAACAGCTATCGCTGATAACAAAAATAAAGACCATGTCCATTTGATTGAGTGGTCGCTTTTGGTCTCCTGAACGGATGTGGCATTTGAGCTCCATTTCATTAAGAATCTTTGGGATATCACATATAGGAATAATACGATTAGTGTGGCGGGACTTAGAAAAAGCCATTTATAATCCATGCCGATGATAGACAAGAAAAAAGTAGCTATCGTGAGACCCAAGGCTATGGCTGCAAGGTATTTTTGTTCACTAGACAGGATCTGAAAAAAATTGCGGCCTCCCAGTAGAGCGATAATTAAGGTCAACTTGCTTATGTTCATCATGTTCGCACCGAATACGGTGCCTAGTGCTAGATTGCCCCCTTCTACAGGCCCCAGGAAATGAACTGCTGAAGACACTGTAACTAATTCTGGTAAAGAAGTAGCTCCACCTAGAAGGAGTGATCCAACCCATACCCTGCCCCATCCGGTCACGGAGGCAATTATGTCGGCCGTTTTAACCAGGCCAAGTGCAGATATGATGACCACGACTGACGCGATGAGAAAGACTGCTATGTTCAGAATAAGGTCCATCGTAGCTCCAAACTGCAGAAATTAGTTTTGGTTAGAGCGCCTGGCCGTGTCTGACAGTTTAACGTAAGCCAGCAAACCAAACTAGGTATTATGTGGAGCTTTGTTGAAGAAAAGACTATCAGATTATATCCGGACTATTCTTGAATAATTACTAAGATTCCTGTGATAAACTGTAGTAGATAACATCTCAGGACTGGTGTATATGCCATCTTATTTTAATCGTGGAGCGACTTATTCGGAAGACCCGAGTCTATCTACAGATCCTCTAATTGATTCTCTTGCTCAGACTAACGCGAAGGTAGAGCAGTTCGAGTTATCGCCAAGTGGGCAACAGATAGCTTACGTTTCAGCTGAGAGTGGTGGGTTTGACTTATGGGTATGTGATATAGACGGATCCAACAATAGGAGATTGGTGGTTATGTATCCGGAGGAGTGTCTTGGTCCATCGTGGTCTCCTGATGAGGAATGGGTTGGTTACACAGCAAGAGGGGAAGCGTTCAAGGTACGGGCTGATGGATCGGAGCCTCCGATCAATTTAAGTTATGGTCATGGTCCTACAGGTGGTCATGAGTATTTCAAGTGGACCCCAGATGGAAAGCGCATAGTGTTTATATACACTGGTTCTAATGGTTTTGATCAGGTAGCTTCTCTATCCACAGAGATTCCGACTGGAAAGGTAAAGTTACAGTATCTAACCGATGAAGAGTTCAATAGCACAGATGTAGAGATATCTCCTGACGGCAAGTGGGTCACATTCATGTCGGATAGAAGTGGCTATGGAGATTTCAAGAGAATGGATGCTTGGATTGTTTCCATTGATGGTGGTAAGGCGCGAAATATGACGCCTAACACTTTCGAATATTATGATTATAGACCTCGATGGTCGTCTGATGGCAAGAAATTAGTTTTCACATCAGATAGGTCCAACTTTCGGAAAGTAGGGACTATTGATATAGAGACTGGATTGACCAGCTTTATTACTGGTGATGGAAGGAATGATGAATACAATCCCAGATGGTCTCCCGATGGTGAATGGATAGCTTATGTGGTCAATATGGACTGGGCTATACAGATTTTCAAGGTGAGAGCTGATGGGTCTGAGCCGCCAATTCAGCTTACAAAAGAAGAAGGTATTCATGGCGGCATTGATGCTTATCAGGCGAGAGGAACGATACGGTGGACACCGGATAGTAAGAATATAGTGTTCACATACATGGACCATCGACTAACCAGTGATATTTGGATGATTTCAGTTGATGGTGGAGATAAGAAACAGATAACGGATCATATGCCATCTGAACTCAAAGACTTTC
>PAUC01000031.1 GCA_002712585.1 Dehalococcoidia bacterium | reverse complement strand
TTTTTCGGAAAGCTGAACATCTGAGTGAGGAAGCTTCAAACGCTCTATTAAAGGTGATAGAAGGCCCCCCACCACAAAACGTTTTTATCCTGCTAACTGAGAATATACAGTTAATCCCCCCAACTATTCTGTCCAGATGTCGTCGTATCGATTTGCATGCTATAGGGGAAGATCTAATTCTTGAACATTTACTTAATAATATGCAAATTTCTGAAACAAAAGCGAGATTAATTGCAAGGCTTGCCCAAGGCCGGTTGGGTTGGGCATTACAAGCAGCTACAAATCCTGAATTGATACGTATGCACAATGAAGATTTAAACCATATGATTAGAATTATGACCTCAAGTTTAGAAATAAGATTTGAAGTCGCTAACCAAATTTCACGCTTGTTTTACCATAATAGGTCTGAAGCAGGAACCACTTTAAATACTTGGAAAAGTTTATGGCGAGATATGTTGATTATCAAATATGGCAACGAAACTGATGTAGAGAATTTAGACTATTTGGATACGTTTCGTAAAACATCGCTAAACTACTCACGAACACAAATAACACACTACTTAAAAGCCATTATCAAAGCGGAAGGTGAGCTTGAATCAAACGTAAATGCAAAAACCTGTCTAGAAGCACTATTCTTGAACCTTCCTACCCCATTGAATCAAGGCTAATCAAGGAAATCTTTTAACCTACGCGAACGGGTAGGATGTCTAAGCTTTCTCAACGCTTTGGCTTCGATCTGCCGTATTCTTTCCCTTGTCACTCCAAATTCCCTTCCTACTTCTTCAAGCGTACGACTGCGACCATCTTCAAGTCCAAAACGCAATTGAAGGACCCGCCTCTCGCGATCAGTTAAGGTATGCAGCACATCATCAATCTGTTCCTTTAATAATTGGAAAGATGCAGCATCCGAAGGAGCAGGAGCGCTTTGATCCTCAATAAAGTCTCCCAAGTTGCTATCCTCTTCTTCCCCTATTGGCGTCTGGAGTGATACTGGTTCCTGAGATATCTTTAAAATTTCTTCAACTCGTTCCGGGCTGAGTTCCATAATCGAGCCTATTTCATCTGGCGTTGGTTCTCGTCCCAAATCTTGGAGAAGACGCCTATGATGGCGAATAAGTTTATTAATCGTTTCTACCATATGTACCGGGATGCGAATGGTGCGCGCCTGATCGGCAATTGCCCTTGTTATCGCCTGACGTATCCACCAAGTAGCATACGTACTAAATTTGAATCCTTTCCTATAATCAAATTTCTCAACCGCCCGAATCAAACCAATGTTACCTTCTTGTATTAAATCAAGCAGGGACATACCACGCCCTATATACTTTTTCGCCACACTGACCACAAGTCTTAGGTTGGCCTCAGTCAAATGCCTCTGCGCTCTATTTGATTCTGACCACATCGTATCGAAATAGGACTGGAGCTTATGGTTCTCCCTAGATAATCCATCGCTAAATTCCTGGGCATCCAACTTATAAGCTAAATCGTCTATAGAGCAATCGTCTATAATCTTTACGACAGCAGGGGGTAAAACCCAGCTATCCAGTGATAATTCAACGATTGACTTCGTACCTTCTTCTATCTCCAGTTTAAGGTCAGCAGAGACGCCCTCAGTAAGATTCAGGTCTAATATCTCGTCAGTGGCTTCCCTTAGTTTTTGATCACCCATTATTTGGGATAAAGTCATATCTTCTGGAAGACCTAATCGATTAGCCAATGATTTGATCACAGGTTTTGCTTGAATCAATCGATTAAGAAGCTCCAGAGTCATTTCCCAAGCTGAAACTGATCGGCCACTATCTCTAGTTAGCTGTTTAACAAGCTGATCGAGATTTTTCCCTCCCTCCATCTTACGCGCTAAGACTCGCTCATCCTTGGATGTTAGCAATTGCACACGGCCAATTTCTCTTAAGTACATCCTAACGGGATCGTCTAGTACCTCGGTGCTTTCAATCTGCAAGCCTGATTCCCATTCTGAACCCTTGCCTGTGCCACGCCTAGCAATATCCTGTACGGCTGGCGGGTCCGCTACAGTCACAAATTTTTCAGGTTTCCATTCTTCGTCTGATTCACTTCCCGATCTGGGAACTGCGATATAAGTAAACTCTTCGTCATCAGCCGAATTAGTTTCCATTTCCTGATTTGAATCGGCATCAGATTCCGTAGATACAGAGGAATACTTGTATTCTTCTCTATCCGATTCTTTCACCGAATCTAAAATCTGGGCTTCATCCCCCAAATCTCCCCGAGTCTTTTTTGCTCGAACCATTTAGCTATTACTCCTAGCCCTGAAGAGTGTTTTGATCTCTCCATTAACTTTCAATATTTCATTCTCGTGTTCGATTATTTGATCGTAGGTCATGGAATCCAAACGAAGAGCCTCTTCTTCTTTTATTCTTCGTAACCTCCGCTCTTCCAATCTCAGTAAAGAATCACCAAGAGCCTGTTCTTTTTCTTTCATATTCATGATAGGCAAAACTTTAGTCATTAGATAGGCAAAATGATCATTTGTTTCTCCATTTAACGTAGCTCCATTGGAGTTGTTCACCCAAATACCATAAGCTTCTCTATTTTCCATTCTTTCAAAGTGCTCACTACGTAGATTCGAAGCAAACTGATCTAATTTGGGGTTTTGGATAAGCAGCACCAAACAATATTCCTCTAATGGATCTCGTTCTAATCGGTCAAATGTGGCTTCTATAACCATCTCTTTCCTGTGAAAATTCATCCTTCTTTCGGCCGGCCTTTTATAACCTTCCATACTCGCTTTCAGAGTATCTTCGGAAACCTCCAACAATTCAGATACCCTCCGGAACTGGCGATCCTGTTCGAAAGGTTCTGGTATAGACGAAACCAATCTCAAAAGTGGAGCTGCGACCGCTGCTTTGCCATGAGATGTACTCAAGTCAAGTTTAGATGACAGTGCTGTAAACAAAAAATCCAAGACGGGAACGGAATTAGACAAGATGTCTTCCCAGGCATTAGGATTTTCTAAAATGATCTTATCTGGATCTTTGCCGTACGGAAGGCTAGCCACTCGAATATTGGGAGCACTAGATCTTCGATACGTAGTGGAAGTCGGCATTTGATTCACGGTGTTTCGTTGTAGGATTCGCCAGGATGATTCTAAACTTCTGAGGGTAGCTTCCTGGCCGGCTTCATCGGGATCTAGTGCCAATATTACATCAGTTGTGATGCCGTTTAGCAATGACACTTGATGCACAGTTAATGCGGTGCCCATGGATGCTACCACGTTCCTAAAACCAGCCTGATGAGCGACTATAGCATCCATATATCCTTCGACTATTACGGCTCCCTTTTCTTTTATGTGGTCTTTAGCAAGATGAAATCCAAATAGAATCTTGCCCTTATCAAATACTAACCCTCTTCTTGTATTCATATATTTTGGTTTAACAAAATCGTCTAAAACACGACCACCAAAACCAACCGCTCTACCATCAGGATCGAAAATTGGCACCATGACCCGGCCCCTAAATAAATCTTTAAGTGGGCCATCATTTGATTGAGTTACCATTCCACCTAAAATCATCTGTTCTTCCTTAAATCCCAAGGATTCCAGATAAGTTTTTAATGACATTCCATCACTAAGACTAAATCCTAGGCAAAAATCCGCCATAGTATCTGTTGAAATTCCTCGATTTAACAAATAATTCCTTGTAGCCTTCCCCCGATCAGACATCAATACTTTAGAATAAAAACGTATGGACTCTTCGTTAATCTTGAAGATATCTTCATTGTTTTGTTTATTCTTTTTGGATGGCATTTCTATTCCTACCTTCTTGGACAGAAACGTCAATACCTGTGGGAAATCAAAGTTTTGGTGTTTCATAAGGAAAGAAAAAATGTCGCCACCAGTCGCACAAGCACCAAAACATCTCCATGTTTGCCTACTAGGGAAAACGAAAAAAGAGGGCGTCCTTTCATTATGAAAGGGACACTTCGATCTAAAATTCGCACCAGACTTCTCTAATGCAACATATTCAGAAACCAAGTCCACAATGTCAACTCTAACTTTTATATCTTCTACAACAGACAATATCGATGGAACTCCACGGTAACAATAGTCGATAATAAGGCCATTTCCCTACAGCCCCATTCTAATACAAGAACCCCTACTTGTTAAGAAGAGATATATTACATCCAGACTAAAATTGTAGGCAATTTCTATAAGCCTAACGTCAAGGACTGTACGATCCCCTGTAATTAGGTGGAAGGAGATACGCTATTCTAATCATAATAGTATCGGCTATATCCTGAATTAACGGTCCATTCAATCTACCTTCAATATATGGAATTGTGAAAGCTGTCCCAATTCTTACCTTAAGGCTACAAAATGGGAATGGCAGTCTCCAAATTTGTTTGATCTTTTCACTTCCAGTAATAGCTACTGGCAGTATTGGAGCTTGTGATTTAATCGCAAGATAACCAATTCCCGGTGACGCCTTAATCATAGCCCCACTCTTACTCCTATTCCCTTCCGGAAATATTATGATCGCCTTATCTTGAGAAAGCCCTTGTATTACCCAACGCAGAGCTAAACGATCATTCCCGTCTCGATTCACCGGGAAAGCGCCAACGGTACTAAAAAACCATCTGGAAATAATATTAGCGAACAATTCTTTCTTAGCTAAAGAAAAAAGTTGTCGGTTAAACGCCATCATTACTATAGGAGGGTCTGCATTACTTAAATGATTACACACAACCAGTAAAGGGCCTTTAGGGGGTATATTCTCCTTTCCTTCTATTTCCAATTTCGCAAAGAGAAAGAAACAAATTCTACCAAATAATAAAGAAAATCTATAAAAAGGATTCATTATTCTCTAATCCTTCTTGTCATTCTATAGACCACCTCTTCTATATCAAGCCCATCGGTATCAACGATATATGCATCTTTGGCAGGGGTGAGGGGCGATTGGGCTCTCTCAGAATCTAATTTATCCCGTTCCTCGATCGCACGAAACACTTCATTTTCTTCTACATCAAATCCATCAGACTTGAGCTCGGTATATCGTCGTCTAGCTCGTTCTTTATCAGACGCAATCAGNAAAAACTTGACGGNTGCATGTGGTAATACTACCGTNCCAATATCGCGTCCAACCATNACAATAGACCCTTCATTGCCAATAACTTGTTGGTGTTTCGTCAAAACNTTTCTGACACCTGGAACNGCAGATACACGTGATACGTTCTTATCTATACTATCTCTTTCCTCAGACAAAGGAATCAACAACCCATTAAGGTATATTTGCCCAGTTTCGTAATCAATCCAGATAACGGTCTCATTAGCCAATGCAGTAAGACCGGTCCAGTCACCGATGCAAATATTATCTTTCATCGCCAACCAGGTCACAGCTCGATACATGATTCCAGTATCAAGGAACTTATAACCTAATTTTTTTGCGAGGAGACGACCTACTACCGATTTCCCAGTAGCAGCGGGGCCATCAATTGAAATCATCATACGATCAACCAAAACAACGTATTAATATATATGAATAGTCATATCGACTGCTCCATATTATAACACTTGGGCCCTAATGACAGATGTTTGTTTAGGTAATACAAGTAGATTTACGCCGTATTAATGGCTAGACTTATATTCCTATGGTAAAGTTTAGAAGTTAGCAATTAAGGAACAGTTAACATTGAACTGGTTAGATTTTACGATCTTAGTGGCGATGGGAATCTCCATCTTTATAGGATGGCAAACTGGGTTGGTCAAAACATTGGCTCTCCTAGGTGGAATCCTTCTGGGTATAGCCGTGGGTAGCAGGTATTTCTCACAGTCCGCTAAAATAATTGAATCGTTTACAGATAACGATAATGCATCTAGCGTGCTAGGATTCCTTTTGATATTNCTNCTTGTCCTTNTATCCTTCTTTATATTTGGATCATTACTCAAAAAGACAATAAAGATTTTGATGTTAGGAGCATTAGACAACGTTGGCGGAGCATTAGTTGGATTTTTACTTTCCATAGCATTCATGTCATCTCTCCTCCAAATGATCGATCAATTCCCTATTATGGGTCTAAATAACACTATAGAGGATTCATCAATTGCTTCTTTTCTCGTGGAAGATTTTGATAGAGTTCTAGAAACATTGAATATTTTCCCNGAGAATCTATCTTCAAAAATAGATTCGCACATTTAACTCACAACAGAGCGGTCTCGTGTTAGTCCGTGTGGTTTATTCCCTCTATACGCCTTTTTAGGTCTCGACCTAGAACTACATATATCAATCCTTAAATTATCCTCCATGGACGCAATATCTTCGACGAATGGAACCCTTCCACGCCATGGAAAACAAACTAGTAATCTCAATTATTTCCCTGAAGCTGTAAGTACATATTGAGTCTCTTGAGTGCTATTGGGAGACAAACTTCCAATTACTAGGGTGGTACCATTGGCGTCAAGAAGCCCCGAAATATCAAACTCAACATGTCCACCAGAGTTTACATCCACTTCCCTGATTGAAGTACCATAGTCGTTCTTTTGTATTACATAAATAAAATAATCTTGGGGAGTAAAATTATCCGTCCAAAGAAACCCTTCCGAGATCCATCCAGTCTCATCTGATCCATCATAGTATAGATCTATTTCTGGTATAACCAATTCGTCTAAACAGAATCCCTCACCATAGTAGTTACTATCAGTAACATAGTGAAAACGCAGTAATACCTGGCTACCCGCATAAGCAGAAAGATCAAATTTATCAGTCAACCAATCATTACTCGAACCCGTATACCCTGGGCCAAAACTTAATCCAAACGGATTTTCATCCGTTGTGAGATTACCAGATAATATATCCCAGCTCGACCCGCCATCTGAAGAAATTTCTACATAAATATAGTCCCAATGTTCTTCGATATCTTGCCAAAACTTTATCTCCATCTGTGCTTCCAAAACATTAGATAAATCTATGGATCTCGTAAGCGTGGAATTGATGGAATTCCCAAGATTACTCCACCAACAATGATCTCCAGTTTGTGGCATCAATGGTATTATGGGAATTCGTTCTGTCCCTTCAAACTTTATCCGTAGATTATCAGACTCCGAATTAACATCTATATAACGAGCGCTATACTGCGGTTGATGCAATTTCAAAACTTCTCCCTGTCTGAAGGAGTCTGTAGATTTCAAATTGAGGTTAACTTCCCTATAAAAAGCTGTTTCTTCTGATGCCTCTGGTAGGAAATTAGCTATTGTCCACTCCTCAAAAACAGAGTCAAACGTCTTATCTTCTCCTCTAGAAGACAAGTATTCGTTTATTGCTCCAATTCCAACGGCTTCTCTGTCAATCAGGTCTGCAAACTTGGTATCTTGAAAAAATCTATTTTCAAGATACCAAGTAAACAAAAAAGCTGCCCCATAGTTGGCTGACAGAGTATCGCCGGTTATAGGCCAATGCACTAATGAAGTCAGCGGGTAGCTTCTAAATGCATTTATATTGTTGGGCAAAAAACCTAACTCCATTTCCATAGCTTGAGACAAACCTTCATTCAGCCATGTGTCCTGGAATTCATTGTGATTCCAATGGACTACATGTTGCAATTCGTGCGCGAGAACACGCAAGTATTCTCCTTCACCAGGGCTTAACGCTGGTGAGTTGATATACATCATCTTTCGCTCGTTGCTAAATTCGTTGACCTCCTTGGAATATTCATCAGATGAATTAAAATAACCCAACACCCCACTTATATTGGCATGTAAAATGCTGATTCTAGGGGGTTCAGACTCCAAGGTTTCAATAGATTTAGCAGGCCATATGCTACCAAACTTCCCAATGATCAATGGGATAATCATCTCTTCAAAGAACTCTGCAGACTTTTCCAATGCGTCCACATCAAAATGTATCCCCTCCTGAAAAAACCAATGCGCGTTTTCTGATATAAACTCAACCCTGGCCTTTATCCTCTTCGTAGAAGTGCCCGCAAAATCAGCAACATAAAAATAGTCTTCNACCCCTATCTCATATTCAGCCTTGTTATNGCGAGCCCCGGATAATTCGCCNTNCTGNCTTTTTAAACTTAGAGTCAGTGCTATGAGATCACGCTTTGGTGGCTTTGGAACACTCGCACCAATCGGCAGTCCTACTGTGAAGCCATCGTACACGGTGGCTTCAGTTTGCCCCACGGTAGGAGTGCTGATTGGTGCGGGGAATATAGAGGTCGGCGTAATTCCAACTGGCTCTCTTTCATTAGTGACAGCCTCCTCTACTCTATATGTTTCCACAACTGTCGTTGGTACAACGATTGGGACAGTAAGCACAGGAGTAGCCCGAACTGTAGAGGCAGTAGGTGTCATTTCAACATAAGGTTCAGAATCCGATTCTGCTTCTACAGTCAGAATCGGATTGATCGCCTCTTCGGTCAAATTAGGACCCTGATTAGCCTTCGTACTAAGCCCGACTATCATGTCAGCGTCAGGCTCTATTGGTTGATCGCGACATCCAACTAATAGATTAATGGAAGCAATAATCAATACGCCAACTACAAACTTACAGTAAGTTTGCGTCATAAAAGAATTTCCCATAACAATTTAATTTTAACAAACAAGAAGTCTTTATTGTTGCAAAACCGAGTTCTGGTTTGTGACTTAACCTCTTGTATCGTAGCCACAACGGAGTACAATATGAATTAAGAAANGGAAAACTTTAAGTATATGNCCAANGAATTAACTCAAAACACTCCANCCGATAAATCTAGGCGCACATTCTTATCAAAGTTCGGTGTAGCGTTGGCCTTAGTAGCAGGCGTTTTAACTTCTGGAACTAACGTTTTGGGCAGAAGCACTAGGAAGACTAATCCCTCTTCAAAACTTCCCAAAGACTCTATATTCAGACCTCGTGAAACATCGAATACAGAGAGATCCTAACCCAATTTAGTAAATATCTGGATCGAAGGTCGTCAGCGCCGCCGAAATTGCTTGTCCAATTCTACTGAACTAATGTGCAGCGTTGTTGGTCGACCATGAGGGCAAACATGAGGGTTGTTAGTATCCCCCAAAAGCTCGACCACTTCTGTCATCTCTTCCAGACTTAGTGTGTGGCCTGCGCGAACAGAACCATGGCAAGCTATCGAAGCCGCTATCAGTTCTCGTTTGTCCTTGATAGGACTACCTTGGGTTAAAGATTCTATTATATCTAAGAACCCTCTAGTTGGATCGGAATCTCCAAAAATGGATGGGATCGCCCTAAGCAAATAGGCAGAGTCCCCAAAAATGTCCAATTCAAATCCCTGATTCCGCATCTCACTGATAACATCCTCTTCTAAGCCTAAATGTTCGGGCGGAAACTCTACTATGACAGGTTCTAAGAGGGTCTGAGACGAACCACCCTTTAACTCCATTTCTCCTCTAAGTTTTTCATATAATACACATTCATGGGCAGCGTGTTGGTCAATTAAAAAGATCCCATCAGTTCCTTCACCAATGATAAATTTCTTGCTAGCTTGTCCGATAATCCGTATATTAGAAGCATTCTCATAAACTCTTCTGAGTGGCTCTTGCTTCTGAGACACGTCTTTGGTAACGGCAAGCCTCTCTCCCAATGGGGCTTGGAAACCCATCGTATCTACCGTAGACCTAGAAGAAGAACCCAAAGTGGTATCTACACGGAATTTCGGCACAGGTGAATCTTCAATCAATACTTCTCGAACTGCTCTCTGTAAAACCGAGAAAACTATATTATCTAACCTAAATTTTACTTCTCTCTTCGTTGGATGAACATTAATATCCAGTTCCTCCGTAGGCACAGACAAATCTAAAATTGTTATCGGATGACGACCTTGTGGCAAAAGACCGCGATATGCATCATCTAAAGCAACAGAAAGCAACCGACTCCTAATCCATCTGTGGTTAACTAAAAATGTAACTTGGGATCTATTAGATCGATTAATATGGGGAGGACTTATATATCCATTTACCTTGTACCTACCTGAATCGTCAGCATATTGTACTTTCAGCATATTGCTAGCTATGTCAACTTTATATATAGAAGCTATAGTTTCTTGCAGATTGCCCGTGCCCAACGACCTAAATGCATCTTTGTCATCAACACGCAAAATTATTGCAACGGAAGGAAAAGACAAAGCAATCCGACTAACCGCATGTGTAATAGTATTAACCTCGCTCCTATGTGATTTGAGGAATTTTCTTCGAGCTGGAACATTCTGAAATAGATCGCAAATCTCTATAGTTGTACCCACAGAACATCCTTTTTTACTGTATTGGCCTGGTCCACCCCAATCCAATACTATTTGGCTCCCAATATCTGATGTAATTTCCCGTGTGGTCAATTTAACTCTGGAAACAACTGATATACTCGATAAAGCCTCTCCTCTGAACCCTAGAGTCTGTAGCGAATCTAAATCTTCAATACGAGAAAGCTTACTAGTGGCGTGTCTTTCAAAGACTAGACCTAATTCGTCGCATGCTATACCAATACCATTATCGGTAACCCGAATTAGCTCTATACCGCCTCTTTTTACTTCCACAACAATGCTAGTGGCTTCAGCATCTAGAGCGTTTTCCAACAATTCCTTGATTACAGATCCCGGACGCTCTATTACTTCTCCCGCTGCTATCTTATTGGCAAGTTGCTCTGATAAGCGTTTTATGGGCACATGCGTATATTACTCCTTATCAACCCGAAGAACCACAACACTTATCGTTACGAAGCTGAAGGGAATATTCCGCTTAATAGAAAACAGAGAACCAATAACTTAAACCAATGGGTCCTTATGTATACCCATAAAACAGTGGTCTAAGACCTGGTAACTGCCGCATTGTAAACAGCTCTCGACACCATCGGTGAAACAGATAAATCCAGCGGCCCAGGCAATATTTCATCTAAAGACGGTTGTTTCACGGAATCAGCCAACGCATAGGCCGCCGCTAGTTTCATATCTTCTGAAATTCTCGAAGCGCCTGCATCCAAAGCTCCTCTAAATATTCCTGGAAAGACCAGGGAGTTGTTAATTTGGTTTGGCAAATCACTCCTCCCAGTTCCAACAATGGCAGCTCCTCCTTCAAAGGCTTCTTCTGGCATTATTTCTGGAACAGGATTTGCCATTGCAAATACTATAGGATCCGGAGCCATGTCCCTTATATTTCCTGGATTCAACAAACCGCCCCTGCTCAGGCCTATGAATACATCGGCCCCTTTCATTGCATCGAAAAGGCTACCATTCTTGCTCCCCATGTTAGTAAACGACAAAGTTGATTCTTTCTCTGAATTCAAATCTGTTCTCTGATAGGAAATAATGCCTTTACTATCACACAAAATGACATCTTTCACAGGGCTAGAAAGATCACTGCGAAAATCAACACATTTCAACAGACGGGCCACAGCGATGCCAGAAGCTCCGGCGCCCGAAATTACTACACGTAAGTCTCCCATTTTTCGGCCGGTTACCTTTGCAGCATTGATCAACCCCGCCAGAGTTACAATTGCTGTACCATGTTGATCGTCGTGAAAAACCGGTATTCCTATATCTTGGAGGCGNCGTTCAATTTCAAAACATCGTGGNGCTGCTATATCCTCTAANTTAATNCCNCCAAANACTGGAGCAATTCTCTTTACGGTTTCAACCAACTCATCTGTATCTTGGGTATCCAAGCAAATCGGCCAAGCGTCAATATNTGCGTACATTTTAAACAGGAGNGCCTTGCCCTCCATGACAGGAATCGCAGCTAATGCACCAATATTCCCCAGTCCCAAAACAGCCGACCCATCTGTGACCACAGCGACGGAATTTCCCTTTATGGTTAGTTGGCGGGCCCTAGAAGGGTCTAAAGCTATAGAGCGACATGGTTCTGCTACACCAGGGGTGTATACCAACGAAAGACTGTCTCGATCGGTAATCTCTAACTTAGGAGTAACTCCTATCTTGCCTTGGAGTTTTTCGTGTAGCCTAATAGATTCTTGAAAGTAGTCATGGGCAGCCATCTAAGGTCCTCCAGCTATCGGTCTGGACATCACAACCAAACTTAATGGGAAAATATCTAACCCACCTAAGTATAGCCGATTGTGCTCCTTTTGCAGCCGTGTTGCAACTTCAGAAAGCACCAATTGAGCCAATGTTATATATCTAGAGCCTTTTCTACGGCCTTCACATTGCCTACTATCCATTTATTCCCCATATGAACTACAGGCCGGCGAATCAACCTGGGTTCCGTCGCCATCAAACGAATCAGCTCTTTCGCATCCAGGCTTTCTCCCTTCGAACCCATAGCCTTAAAAACGGGGCTCCGCCATGAGAATAATTCAGATAGTGGAATTTCCCCAGCAAGCTCCATAATCTCTGTTTCAGAAAACGGGTCTTTAAATATATCTCTTTCCTCGAAATTAATCCCTTTACGCAAGAGCAACTCTCTTACCTTACGACAAGAACTTCAACGAGACCACCAATAAAGTATTACATTGCTATCCATGGTAATGTGTTCCTCCAAAACTCCTCATCATGATTGGTTCCGCGCTTTCTCCTGTAACTCATAAAGTTTGTTTATGGCTTGCAGGGGAGTCATATCAGTAATGTCTATCCTTAAAATCTCATCAAGAAGATTTTCCCCGACAGAAAAAAGTGGAATCTGCCTTTTATCTGAGTTAAAGACAGTGTTTTTCTTATTCCCGTTGGACAAGTCACTGTGTTGCTCTAAAACATCTAAAATTTCCCAGGCTCTCTGTATTACTGATTTAGGCATACCCGCCAATCTAGCCACATGAACGCCATAGGACTTATCCGATCTACCAGAGGCAATCCTATGAAGAAAGACTAGGTTCCCATTTTCTTCCGATACGGCGACAGAGAAGTTTTTTACTCTTGGCAGGGTTTTGGATAAATCTGTCAACTCATGGTAGTGAGTGGCAAAAAGCGTCCTGCAACCCAATTTGGGATCATTGTGTATATGCTCTGCTACAGCCCTAGCTATGGACATTCCATCATAGGTGCTCGTACCACGACCAATTTCATCTAGAATTACCAAAGATCGGTTTGTAGCTTGATTCACTATAGATGCTGTTTCAAGCATCTCCACCATGAATGTGGATTGGCCAGTAGACAAATCATCTTGGAGACCTACTCTAGTAAAAATTCTATCAACCAGACCAATCGTTGCCTTATCTGCAGGAACAAAACTACCTATTTGAGCCATAAGTGTTATGATCGCCGCTTGACGAATAAAAGTCGACTTACCTGACATATTTGGACCCGTTATCATAAGAATCTGAGCATCATCACAGGAAAGAAATAGGTCATTTGCTACGAATTCTCCAGGAGGCAATATCTTCTCTATCATCGGATGCCGGCCCGATTGTATATCAATCGGACCCTTGGGTAATAGAAGAGGTTTTACATATCCGTTTCTGTGAGCTATTTCAGCCAGGTTAGTTAGAATATCAATACCCGCCAACTTATCAGCCAAATCATATAATCCCTTGGACTGGGTCCCTATTTGAGAACAAACTTGTGCAAAGAGGCTACGTTCTAGGGTAGTGATACGATCCTTGGCACTAAGAATCAATACCTCATATTCCTTAAGTTGTGGGGTTACAAATCTTTCGGCATTCGCCAAGGTCTGACGACGTTCATAGTAATCAGGCACGTCAGCTAAATTGGATTTGCTAATTTCCAAATAGTATCCAAAAACCCTATTATATCCAACACGAAGATTCTTTATCCCCGTTATTTCTCGTTCATTCTTTTCTAAGCTTGCGATAAATTCCCGGGCAGATTTAGATGCATTACGCAATTCATCCAATTCATCAGAAAAACCATGGCTTATGACATCACCTTCTCCTGGATTTGCGCCTGTCTGTGGTGAGATGCTTATATCAATAAGTCTACGTAAATCCTCAAAACACTGTATTCCATTTGAAAGCCCAATCTTCCTCCCTTTTAACAACAATTCCAATAAAACTGCCACAGTTTCTAAACTAGATTTAAGACCCAAAAGATCTCTTGGGGAAGCCCTGTTTGTCAGAATTCTAGCAACAATTCTTTCTATATCGGCTATGTTACTTAACTCTACTCGTAATTTTTCTCGTATAAACATTTCTCTGTAGAAAAAATCTACCCCCTCGAGGCGTCTTTCCAAATTCGTGATATCTAAAAGAGGCTGGCCAATCCACTGGCGAAAGAGACGAGCGCCCATAGGAGTTCGAGTATTATCTAAAACGCTTAACAGGGAACTTTCGCTTGAACCCCAACGACCACCAGAGAATAGTTCGAGATTCCTAACCGTCTGTGGGTCCAAAATCATGAAAGAAGACGTGGAATAGGTCGTCAGTTTTGAGATTTGAGAAAGGACGGATTTTTGAGTCTCAGCTAGATAATATAGGATAGCTCCAGCGGCGGAAATGGCCAACGATTTATCCTCACATCCAAAGCTTTCCAAAGACGCAACCTTGAAATGTTTTAGCAATTTGTGCTTCGCAACGTGATGCCCGAAGCACTCTACCGGCAAAGGTGAAGTAACATAACTATCAAACATATCATGGTAAGCGTTATTGTCTGGGACCAACACCTCAGCAGGATTCAATCTATTCAACTCTGCCAGTAATTCACCGCGACTAATCTCACTAGCATAGAAATGACCTGTGCTGATGTCTACGTAAGAAAGTCCAACCCTTTCATCTCCTATCATTAAGGCAACTAGATAATTATTTAACGCCTTATCTAATATATTTGTCTCCAAAACTGTCCCAGGTGTCACCACACGCACGACACCCCTATCTACTAGCCCTTTACCCATTGATGGTTCACTCAACTGTTCACAAATGGCTACTTTATAACCCTTCTTGACAAGCTGTGCGAGATAGGAATCAACCGCGTGACAGGGAACACCAGCCATCGGAATTTTTGGACCCTTACCCATACTACGAGATGTCAAGACAATATCTAGTTCACGGGAGGTTATCGAAGCATCTTTATCAAATGTTTCGTAGAAGTCGCCCATGCGAAAAAAGAGAATTGAGTCCGGATATCCTTCTTTGATCCTAAGATACTGTATGCGTATGGGAGTCAAGGGCATAAACCTTAATCACTAGACTTCCATACATTCTAATGGAAACATCAATAACTGGGAACGGCCCATATACTGGCGGTCCCGAATCAGATTCTAAAGAATTATTTCGTGATTTTCATCCCGTCATTTCCGACGGTCTTATATTACTTTCTCTACGTTTGCAGACATTGTGATTAACTTAGGAACTCTGGCCATTACGTAAGGATCTGGATTTTCATTTAATTCCGTCATTAATTGACCAAAAAGGCTGGTAGAGGATATCACTCCTTTATGTTGCGATTCACTCAGAAGGGCTATCCCGGTTAGTATGCTCCCATGCGACAAGACCCTAATTGTGTCTCCTCCCCGTACACCTAATGGTTGAGCATCTGCAGGATGGATTTCAATAATCTCCTGCCGTTTTATATGATTATTGATTCCATACTCTACTTCCATTTCTCTTTCGGATTGAAGTAACACTCTACCAGGCAAAAAGATGAACGGCGATTCAGCCGAACTCAACTCATGATATCTAGTAAAGTCTAAGGCGCTGATCCTAGCCTTCGGGTCAGAAAATCCCTCCTGGAATAAAATGTCCACGCCTCGGGACTTAGCGTCATAACAAGGCCACTGAATTCCCTTATATTCTTTACCAGAATACAAAACTTGTGTTGGGGCGGGATTAGATGGATCCGGCCTAAAAACACGTCTGGCCTCGGATTCCAACCTCTCTAATGATATCCCTCCATATATGTCGACTACCTTAGATATCTCGCCCATAACCTCATGAGCCGAAGAAAATTCGAATCCTTTATAGCCCATACTCTTCGCCAGTTCACATATAAACCAAAGCTCTGACTTAGCGGAACTATTCTTGGGATAAATCACTGGTTTAATAAGTTGTATCCTACGTTCCAAATTAGTAAAGCTTCCCGATTTTTCGGCAAATGTTGCCCTTGGCAATACAACGTCAGCTTTGTTACTAAATTCTCCAAGAAACGTGTCTTGAACCACAAGAAACTCCAAATGATCCATTGACGAGAGGAGAGGCTCCACATCCTTTTCAGTGGAGTTTAGACCGGCCCCAACAATAAACATGGCCTTAACTTTACCTTCTCTCTCAGCAGTCTTAATATCGGAAATCGAGAGCCCAACATTCTCTGGGCATTTGCCATCCCAAATTTCTTCAATTATCTTTCTCCTCTCGGAATCACCTACTGGGATATATCCCGGCAACAAATGTGGTACACATCCCATATCCCAAGCACCCTGTTCGTTAGCCCCTCTTCGTAAAGGATAGAGTCCGTTAGATCGACCTCCTAGATTGCCAGTGATCAGACTAAGGTTCACTAAACTCCGCACACAATCTGATTGAAGGCTGGGCTCTATATTATCAAGTCCATAGACAATCGATGAGGACTTACAGGAGGCAATCGCAATGGCCGCTTTTTCTATCTGACTTATATCCACGCCTGATTTAGACACCACATAATTTATATCCAACAGATCCAAAGAGGTCTTAAGTTCGGGCAAACCCATGCAATTCTTGTCTATCCATTCAATATCAGCCAAATCTCTGTCTATAATGACCTTCAAAATCGCGCCGAGTAATAATAATTCGCTGCCAGGCTTAATCTTTAACCAAAGATTAGAATGTCGAGTAATCTCAGTTTCTCTTGGATCAATTACTATAAGTTTTCCACCATTTTTGATAGCTCGCTTAATGGGAAGGGCTACTACGTTATGTTCCTCTGTAACATTTGCTGCAAAAACGACCACACATTCCGAGTTTTCTAGTTCCCAAAGGGAATTAGTACCTGATCTAGTCCCAAGAATTTCAGACAAAGGTTCAACAAGATTTGGTGATGTATTGGAGATTTGATCCACATTGTTCGTCCCCATAACCAGTCGGCAGAATTTTTGGGCTAAATATTGCTCTTCGTTGGTACTATCTGGCGCTGTGAGCATCGCAAATGACCCATCTTTATAATAAGAAAGCCGTTTAGATATAAACGCTATAGCGTCATCCCAAGAAACCTCCTCTAGAACTCCATTGTGACGTATTAAAGGCCTTCGTATTCTCTCTTTGTGATTTACAAATTCGAGTCCAAATTTCCCTTTAAAACAAGCCTGCCCACGATTTGCGGGAGAATTAAGCTCTGGTATAGATCTTATGACCTTCTCAAAACGACCAACTTCTAAATTTAATTGACATCCCACCGGGCAAAGTGGACACACAGTCCTTTCTACCCTTTCCGGTTTCTCCCATTTATGGGAGCTTTCAACCAAGGCTCCTACTGGGCATACATCCAAACAAGCACCACAAAATTCGCAGCCCGATTCAAGTAAAGAACTTCCAATAGATGTTCCAACCAGCGCTTGGCCTCCCCTTTCGATAAGAGTGATAGCATTATCACCCCTCACTTCTTCACATACCCTTACGCAGCGGGCGCAGACAATACACAAGTTGTAATCTCGATCATAAAAAGGGTCTCCTGTATCAACTTGAAGGTCTCTATATTTATATTCCAAGGGAGACTCTAAATCCATCTCCATATAACGAACAGTGTCCTTTAATTCACATCTTTCATTTTTCGGACAGCTAACACAGCGATCATTCACGGAAACATGGCGCAGGCAAATATCTTGAGGGCCACATAAGTCTACTCTGTGGCACGTCAGGCATCCCTGTGGATGATCAGCTATTAGCATCTCCATGATTTCTTTTCTTAAATCTCTTACTTTCTGTGTCTCGTTATTAACTATCATGCCATCAGCAACTGGAAGCGTGCACGATGCGGGAAAACCCCGGCCATTCTCCACTTCGACTAAACACATTCTGCAAGCCGCATAAGGTTCCATCCCAGGGTGATAACACAGGTAGGGAATATATATCCCAGCATCTCTAGCAGCATCCAACACTGTCTTACCAGGTGCTGTCTTGATCTCTATACCATCTATAACAATGGTGATTTCATTTTCTTGTTTTTTTTGACCATCAGTCATAAATCTATCTCCTGGTCCTTAACGGAGAATACCAAGTGGCATTCCGGCCATTATCACGATTAGGATCCGAAATCATGTCTTCAAACTCTGCTCCGAAATATTGCAGCGCAGATGAAACTGGGTTAAATCCCAGTTGTCCATGGCCGCATAGAGAACCCGCCTGCATATTTGTGCCGACAGAGCGCATTAGTTCTATATCCTGACTACTTCCCTCTCCCACACATATTCTCTCAAGAATCTCTAAAAGATGACTCATACCAGATCTACAAGGAAAACACTTGCCACATGACTCATATTGACAAAATGCTATAATGCTACGAGTCAAATCCACAACAGAAATATCACTGTCTGCAGCGACTATTCCACCAGAACCCAATATAGCTCCAGCTTCAGACATGGCTTCGAAATCGAGGATAACATCAAGCCTGTCGCTGCTAATCACCCCCCCCAATGGACCGCCAGTTTGTAACAATTTGATTGGATTGCCGGTGGATGATCCTCCACCAATATCGTCAATCAAATGTCTCAACGTCAGACCAAATGGAACTTCCACTAAACCCGTGTATTTTAAATGGCCAGATAAACAGAGAATTGCTGTGCCTTTACTTTTTCCGTATCCGATGTCAGAAAACCACTTGCCCCCATTTAACATAATTTGAGGGACATAAGAAAGGGTTTTCACATTGTTTATATTTGTTGGCTTCCCAAATAGACCAAACTGGGCGGGAAACGGTGGCCTGTAACGTGGCAAAGCACGTTTCCCTTCTATGGATTCCATCAAAGCGGTTTCTTCTCCGGCCACATATGAATCACCGGTGAGAGACACTTCCACATCAAAATCAAATCCTGATCCAAAAATATCGGTCCCCAATATTCCAACCTCATAGGCTTCATCTATTGCACGCCAACTTCTATTAATTGGGCTATCATGCCCATGTCTAATAAAAATATATCCCTTAGTAGCCCCGGTGGCGTACCCACATATAATAAGGCCTTCCAAGAGACTGTGGGGATCCGAATCTAGAATAGTCTTATCATTGAAAGCACCAGGATCTCCTTCTTCACAATTCACCAAAACATATTTTGGGGAACTTTTGGCTCCAGCCAAGAACTTCCATTTGGTCCCCGTTGGAAAAGCAGCCCCACCACGACCCCTTAATCCTGATTCCAGAATCTCTTCACAAACCTCTTCTGGAGTCATGGTTTTAAGAACTTTATGTAACGCAGCATATCCGTCGTTGGCCAAATAGTGATTAACATTACCTGGCTCTACATGGCCCGCATTTCTCAAAGCAATACGCAACTGATCTTTCATCATGGGGTGTTGGAATATATCTGGCAAATCATTATTCTCGTTTTGGCCAAAAACGCCAACCACCATTTCTTTTAGGAGCACTCCTTTAATCAAATGCGAATCTATGATTGACGGAACGTCCTCGGGTTTGACATTACCATAAACTGTCCTAGGCATGTTAGGAGACACAATATCCACTAATGGCTCTGCAAAACATAATCCTAAGGTTCCAACTTCCGTAACTATTGCCTTTAAATTCCTTTGACCTATTTCCTGTTCAAAACGACTCGCTACCCCTTCAGAGCCCGCCGACTGGCCCGACAGATCAGAACCAATCCGTATCCAATGCCCTTGCCCGCCAATCAATCGATCCCAAAGACTATCTGCTTTCATCTTAAGTTCTTTAAAATCAGCTCTCAATATCTAGATCCTCTGCCACAATATTTTTTATTGCTCCAACAATAACTTTAGCTTGATCCGGGGTCATACGACCCTCAAGTTTATGATCCACACTGACGACAGGAGCATTTGCACAAGCTCCCAGACAGGTGTTGAATCGAACTGTAACACGCCCGTCTGAGCTAGTCCCTTCATTGTCTAAACCTATCTCTTCTAGGACACTTTTCGCTATATCCATAGCACCCAAAATATGACAGGAAGTTCCCCAACAGACTTCCAGAATGTGTTCCCCAGGAGGATTAACACTAAAATTAGTATAGAAGGAAATAACACCCCAAACATCATTTACTGTAGATCCGGTAAACTTGGCAACCTGATCAATACATAGCTTTGGGATATATCCGAAGGCGTCCTGTACCGCCAACAAACAAGAAAGTACTGTAATAGTATGCTGTCGTTGAGATCTAAGCGCCAGGTCTACCTTTTCTCTAACACGCTGGGGCATTGGTACCCATGGCCTCCAATAATGCGTGATTTTTCAAGCCAGTTAAGTAAAAATACTAACATAGCGCTTACCAGTGTTCAACGCTGTACGGCCCCAGAAAATTCGGTAATGTTCTCCTAGGTAGTCCCATCATTCAATACGATGGAGGCTATCTTACGACCCAACTGAACGCTATAGTTTGTACCTCGATCCTCAGGATAAATTTGTGTGGTATTTGCAAGGTACAAGTTTTCCACTGGCGTGTGGTGGGATGGAATACGATCCCTATAGTTCACACCTATAATAGGTTGAGCCGCATCAACCTTGTGATGGAAATAGTTTTTTATCCATGACCTATCAAAACTACTATTAAGCTGACCCAAATAAGGCAAGTATGCTTCTAACAAATCCTCGCCGTTCATTGTATATATAGGATCATCTACACTTGGATAATTAGTTATGTAAACAATATGATTGCCACCATAGACAGACGGATCCACGAAATTAGTGTGTTCAATTACCCCAACAAACGGTATGTCTCTATCGGCAATATTTAGCCAATACTTATTTGTAAGAGGCCTATCTAACACCAGTATTATCAGAACTGCAGATAGATAACTAGTTTTTTTCAGATTGTGCAGAAAACTTTCAGGTAAATTGGGTACCAATCTACCAAAAACATATGAGGGCGTCGTCGCAATTATAGAGTCATACTCTTTTGTAACGATTCCTTTTCCTTCAATATTTAATTCTAGCCCAACCGCCTTATTATTTTCGACTACTATCTTGTTTACACCCGAAGATAGGTGGACATGACCTCCTTGCTCTCTTATTTTTTTTTCGAGGACGTCAAAAACCTCCCCAAAACTTCCCATCGGATACCCAAGTTTTTCTTTATCCCACAATCTTTCCCTAGAAGCCACCCGCAAATGAATTTTGTTCCAAAGCCACGCCATACTCACCTGGTCATAATAACGCCCGAATTTCCCTTTAAGCATGGGTTCCCAAATAACCTGGTAAGGCTTTCGTCCCACTTTACGTTCTAACCATTCCTTTGCCGTAACACCTTCAAACGAACTCAGGTTATTGGTTTTCTGGAGATAAAACGTAACCAATCCCAAACGTAATCTATCTAAAAATCCCAACCCCCCAAATGACAACAAATCTTTTGGAGAAGCAAAATCCCATATCTTCCCACCATGGAAAATGCCCACCTTTGATTCTATCCATCGAAGTTTATGTCCCAGACCAATCTCATTGATGAGATTTACAATATCGACATCACTTCTAAAGAGATGGTGATAGCCTCGCTCTAAACGCCCAGTGCCAATTTCGAATGTGGAAGCCTGGCCTCCAATAAACGGAGCTCTCTCGAAAATATCGGCTTGGTGGCCCAACTTTGTCAATTCATAAGCGGCAGTGAGCCCCAAGGCTCCTGCCCCGATAATACCTATTTTCATTCTGCTCTTCCTCTTATGCTAATGGTACCTCAACCAGAACGAGACGACATCTGATCTTTTGCCCCTTTAGTGAGATTTGAAAAAGAACCAGGGCCAATCCAAAGAATACATAACCCCACAAATGTCACTGGTAATAACAAGGCCACATGCAACGATATCGCATAAGCTCCTGCGATTCCTGACTGTATCCCAACCAATAGCAAGGACTCCTTTGCAAAAAATTCAAAAGGCCCCACCGCTCCTGGTGAGGCCGGAACGGCTGTAATCAAATTAGAAGCAGCTGTAACCATAAGGATAACAGGAATAATCAATATGTGGGGGGCAAAGTGCCCGGGAATATCGAAGGAGTAAGCTAGCACCAAATACATGCCTCCTTCGAAAATCCAAACGGGCAAAGAAAGTAGCAAAAGTTTTAACTGATTCTTGGGAGATTTCAATCTTTGTAGACCGTATATAAATTGCCCAACAAAGTCCTTAATTTTCTGTCTTACTTGCCAAGGGAAATAATCAATTATTTTGTATAGGATTGAGGAAAGACTAGGTCTTACAACTATCAAAGTGAAAAGAATAATCATGCCTAAAAAAATCGAGGCTGATACAATAGCCATAACCGACAATGTCCAAACCGTAACAGCGCCCACGCCTTCGGTAATGTTGGATACTGTCAGTAACAGCAAACTTGTAACTGCGAATAATACTAGTACCAGCCCATCATAGATCCGTTCCAAGCCAATTGTTGCGAGAGCGCTACTAGTGTTTATAGGTGTCTTTTTGGAGAGATAATAAGCACGAACAACTTCACCTAACCGCATGGGAAGGAGATTATTTGCCATATACCCTACCACCACTACTGAATATAGCTGCAAAACTGAGATTCTCCGCAATGGAGCCAGAATATACTGCCACCTTATAGCTCGAAAGCCCACTGACACAAAATACAATGCGATGCCTGGAGCCAAGAAACGGTAGTCAGTCTGAATCAACGCAGCTTTCATTTCGCCAAGATCTACAGTGAAATAAAATAGACCAATAAATGTAACACTTATAAGAAGTCCGAAGACAAACCCGCGATTTTTAAACAACTTATTCCTTATTTGCCAAGCTGGATCACAGAGTATACCGATAGGGAGCCATAGCCACAAGAAAGCTCATAGAACAAACACCTATTAGGGGGATTTGGGAAAGAACGCGTAGAACGTAGAGTCAAACCACTCTTCTGTCAATTCCCTGTGAAACAGATAATTGACTATGTTTCTCCAAGAATCCTGATCTGTAAATACATCCCAACCATAAGCAATATCCTGACCCATTTGATCCCTTATATCTGTACTTTCTCTGGCCTCACCAGGTCTTCGATAAACTTCAGGAAACCAAATTAAATTGCGGTAAGGGCCTTCACGACTATGGCTACCGGCCAAATATCTATCGTCTCGCTGACCATGGGATTCTGACATAACCAAGACCTGGGCATCAGGAGTCATGTGTAGGGGATCACAATAAGACGCATACCCATCATCTCCGATATTCTTGAAGCATCTATACGTGATGAATTCATCGTTTCTGGAATACCAATTGAAAGGGTACCAAACGTCATAATCAATGATAGCCTTTTGATTTGATTGACTCAAATCTATATTGTCCCGCAACTTCTCAGCAATAAATCTTACATCCGAGCTACCACCTGCGTAGACCAACATTTCCACAGGCTCATCATCATAATTATAGGTCGCTCTATATCCCACAAATCCTGTAGCAATCAATAACAAGATTGATGAAGTTAGAATAATCAAACTCATCCCAGTTTTTAACTGCACCTTTAGTAAAGAATATATTAGCGCTAATATTCCAGCAGCTGCTGCGACTACACCAAGCCAGATAGATAAACCCCTAAAGGAGTTATTATCTAAGTACTGTTCGAACAAAAAGGCTACTAACACAAAAATGCCAGGTGTCAGAACCACTATGATTACAGTTGGAATTGGACGAGGTCTACTAAAAGCTACACTTCTAAAAAGGTCTGAAATAAAGTACGCGCTTAAAACGATAAACGGCAACGTTATGTTCACAATAAGCCACGGCATCTTTTCTCCTGCCACTGTGTACATTAAAAATGTAGCCCCAGCCCAAAACCCTAGAAAAAGACCCGCAATATTACCCTTCTTTATATAATAAATCAGACCGATAGAACCAAGGATTAGTGGTAGAAATTCGTAAAGGCTTCCTAAAACAAAATAGTAATACCAAGGCTGGTTGCCACGAGCCACATCTTGTTGTACAACCCAATATCCCAGGCTCTGCCAAATGCCGGTGAAAGCGCCTCCTAGGTGGGCACAGAGGTGCCCAGTCAATCCACTAAGAGTATTTGGGCAGTCGGTATATGGTTTGGCGAAAAGACCAAAAAAGCTCGTGTAAAAAGTAAGCCATATTCCATAAAATATGGCGGCACTGATAGCCCACACCTTCAAGCGCCAAGTAATCCCAATTAATGCAGATAATAAAAACGAGCTGCCAATAACAAATCCAGCGATCCAGTAGTTGCGAGGAAACTCTGTCTCAACGAAAGCTAACAAAGAATATCCTATCAACAGCAACGCAATTCCGATCAAAATAACAGCAAATATTTCGGGAATATCTTTACTAAATATCAATGCGATAATCCCAGAAATTATTATGCCAATAATTATGAATAAATCCATAAAAAGCGGTAGTTTTACCAAATTCATACTCCAAAAGGGGGACTGCCAAAGAGGAAGACCTATAGGGGAACCAGAGCCACCAACATCATTGGCCAAGATAATTCCAGAATCAAACATGGTAACAAAAACTGCCGATATAGCTGACCATTGAGGCAAGGTCAATGTAATCATCAATATAAGAAAAGATCCTGGAGCATTTAAATCCTTTAGTCTTATTCTCCTTTGAATTAACGGGATCAAGTCGGTCAATGAGATCACAGTCAACATCAAAAAGAATATTGCCAACAAAATGAACGTCGTTTCTTTCGTGATGAACAAACCCGCTAAAACAGCTGCAGTTAAGTAAAGATACCTATCTTTACGCTCATGCATATATCTCCAAAGCAAAATAAAAAGGGCTAACGCAAAGAAGGCGGCATAAATATCATTCCTAGAATATCTACTAAAATAAAGTAAAGACGGGGAAAACATTAGCATCAAAGAAGCCGCGACAGACCCAAGGAGACCAATGCTTTTACGCAAAAAATAAGGCAGCCCAACGAGTGCAGAACCAGCTAATGCATATGGTAGGCGGACACTAAAATCAGTATCCGAAAAAATTGAAAAACTTAGAGCATTCAGGAAAAATTGCATTGGGCCATGAGTCCATGCTTCATATCTATATCCCATGCCTGTAAAAAGTTCCCAGGAATAGATGGCGTGGAGACTTTCATCATAATGAAAGGGACGATCACTTAATTCCCACAACCTAAAGGATAATGATAGTAAAACAAGACCAAAGAATATCCCTTGATCCCAAGTCGGCCTGTAAGACACACGCAAGACACGTTTTTTTTCTGGAAGAATGAATTTCGAGATTCTTGACTTCATGAAACCAAGCTTATCAATCTATCCTCTCATAAACTACTACGTCTCCCATTTCAAAAGACACCACCAATAAGTCGTTGAATTTGTCCAAGCCCCTTGTTCCGTACTTATATTTTTCCCTTAATCCAACATAAATATATCTAACATCGTACTTATCCAACAGATTCGAGACCTCTACTAAATCATTGCTTGTATATATTGTCTTAACGTCCAATTCTCTAGTCCCCAATGGACCGGTCGAGCCTCTCCATTGCAGTTCGTGGCCAGGCCAATTTAACGGCGCCGGAAACCCCGTAGCAGCGGATATCCTACCAAACTCAGTATAACCACTCCCTACTGCCTCCACTAAATTACCCCTAGGCATTTTATCTCTAAGAATACGAATAGACTCATATTCATCTTCTCGATCAGTATTGTTTAGAAACGCCAACCCGTCTAATGTAGGCACGGCGTCAGAGCTCTCGATCCTGTCCTTAGTTGCAGCCACGGGATAATAAAGCGAAGTAAGGAACAAGACAATGACAAATCCAACCAAACCGTACCTCCATGGACTGTAGGTTAAACGCCATCTGATGGGGTTCGAAAGCAAATAATATATCGCGTAGGTGACAACCACCGCAAATAAAAGCCAGACTTGATAGTACAGTTTGAAAATTGTATTCATCCTCAAGAATAGAAAATCGTCTACGTAAAATATCTCCGCTCCTATCAGCAGATAAGAAGCTAGGCTCATTAAAATTAATACAAAGCCTGTAGCACTTGAGTCACCTAAACATCTAACTAAACCACTAAACATCGAAATCCAAAGGATAATGAATAGAGGCAACAATTTAATGCTACGTAGGCTAATTAACGACAAAGTATGAGCAAGGTCATATTCTCTAAAACCAGCAATAATAGTCATAACTAGCCATAAAAAAAAAGGAGCCATTGTGAGGACTATAGTGGCTCTGAGGAGCCGCGTTTTATCTTTCCAGTCAGCTGGAAGCGAACTAAGTTGCTTTACTAGGAATATAACGCCAACCAAAAGGAAAAATCCCCAAATTAAGAGAAAATGCAATGTTCTGGTACTAACGTCTACCAAAGGGAGAATTCCTGAGATCTGGCTCCTAAACGTAATATAGAACGGCAAGTACATTACAATCGAGAGAATTAAAATTGGAATCATTACTATAAGCGCTTGAGTCGTGGCTTTTGACAAACTTAGTTGATTTTGTCTTAACCCCTGTATAAACAAAACAGAAAAAATTAATGTAGCGAAAACTGGAAAATCAGATGCATTCAAAAACGCCAAAGAACCCAACGCTAAAGAAAGAAAAAAGAATTCCAAATAGTTGGCACCAAACCAACGTAATCCAATAGCATGTCTTCCCAAAAACATGTTAAGAGCTAAGGAAATTACCAAGACCAAAAAGGGAAGTGCCATAACATGGGCGTGAAGATCTCCGAGTAGAAAGCTAAAGAAAGGGAATTCGGTTATCGTATAATCTAAGCTCTGGCCATTTACAATAGTATTTATAACTCTAGTATCTCGCCACCACCAGTTAAGCTCTTGCGGAAAGAAACTGGAGTGTTGCGAAGAACGAATTAATCCATCTATATTCACCCATTCCCAAAAATTATCCGAACCCCACCCTATTGCCTGAAGAAAATCCAAACCACCTACTAAATGCCCGAAGAATCCAAGGAAAATTGGCCCCAATAGAGAGAACCCTATGGCTTTACATCTGTTCGCACCAGAAATCCTGATCAAGTTGTACATCAAACCATAAATCACTATCGAGGCTAACGCAGGCACTAAAACCAAGGAAAGATTGTAACTTATGTTAGACGGAATCGAGGTCAACTCTGAAAGATTAGCCATAATCATGTGACCAAAGTAGTAATAACTGATAGGTTCACCAGATAACCACATGTCTTCAGGCGGAAATGAGCTACTCTGGATGATGGCATTTAGAAAGCCAAAGTCCATAGGCTTTTCTGTATGGTTAATATCAGGAGCCTGGGATACTACCCAAATCCAACCAAAGAACACCATCAGGAAAACAATTTCAGATAACAATAAATGCAACCACTCGGCTTTGACAAAACTTACGATTTCAAATCTTTGGGCCCTAAACGCTATTACTGCGAGAACAGCAAGTACAAACGTGACACAAATTATTGTGGTCTGAACTAAGGGAACTACTTGAGTACACCCAAGAATCCACAACATATATGTGAAAAGGAGGAGACCAAAAACTTTACTTAACGAAGCCCCCCTATCAGGCAAACGCTTAAATAGCAAAAACACAAATGGAAAGAAAATTAGCCCTATAACATAAACTGAGATAATCCAGAGGAAGATATTATCCAAAAAAAGTACTGCCTCCGTTAATTTAGTTAACGGGCCCCAATAAGGCTTCTATAAACTCCCATGCATCGAACCCAACAAGATCCTCGATGCTTTCTCCAGTCCCTAAATAAAGAATTGGCAAATTCAGTTCTCGCTGAATTGGAATGGCGATCCCGCCTCTCGAAGTACCATCCATTTTGCTTAATATTACACCCTGACATTGAACAGTTTTAGTAAAAGATTTTGCCTGATCTAGACCATTAACTCCAGTGGTGGCATCCAGAACTAAAAGAGTTTCGTGAGGTGCACTATTGTCTAATTTGGTTATAACAGACTTTATTTTAATCATTTCTTTCATGAGATTAGTTTTTGTATGTAATCTTCCAGCAGTATCTATGATCAAAATATCAGCCGATCTCGCGTTACTGGCCTGATAGGCATCAAATGCCACAGCACCAGGATCTGCTCCATGTCGATGAGCTATGACATCTACTCCTATAGCACTACCATGGAGTTGCAATTGTTCTATTGCGGCAGCTCTAAACGTATCTGCCGCTGCTAATATGACCTTGTTTCCCATGTTTTTATAGTAATGAGCCAATTTCGCTATTGTCGTAGTTTTACCAACCCCATTAACCCCCACAACAAGTATTACGTACGGAGAGGACCTCGAAGTGCCCCTTGTACTAAGATAGTCCTCTAACGGCGGATGAGTCAGGCAGGTAAAAAGCATCGATTTCAGAGCTTCAATAATCTTTTCTGAATCGGTTAAGGATTCTTGGCTACAGTGTTTCTTCAGGTTTTCTATCAAATCGATAGAGGTTTCCACTCCTATATCCGCAGATATCAACACTTCCTCCAAATCTTCCCAAAGTATCTCTTGTGGCCTACCAGATCTAACTATCCTCATGATTGGGCCAAGCCAAGCCAAACGGCTTTTTTGGGTCCCCTCTCTCGTTTTAGAACGAACTTCTTGCTTATTACGATTCAGAAAATTTAGCATATTCATCTACCAACACTTACTTGTGAAAATTCATCCCCTCTCGTTAAAAACGGATGGGCACAACCATTGTCCACGCAATAAGTCTTCACTTATTCATACCCTCAAATTGGCGAGTGCAACCCTAGCAGCACCACGTTCTGCGTCTAATTTACGTCTACCAACACCAGTGCCCAAGGCTTTTCCATTAACTTTGACCTCTATCGTAAAGTGCCGGTCGTGAGGAGGTCCATCCTCAGTAACCAGATTGTATACTGGAGCATCAGACCCTTGGGCTTGAATCAATTCCTGCAGTTCAGATTTCGGGTCCTTAGGAATAGCTTTTTCACCAATATTTTGTACGTAGTCATGCCATAATCGCAAAACTAAAGCCCTCGATTGTTCATGCCCTTTATCTAAATAAACTGCTCCTATAACAGCCTCAAGTGCCGCTGAAAGGTTAGAATCACGCCCACGGCCTCCACTTAAAGCTTCTCCACGTCCCATCAGCAAGAATGAACCCAAGCAAAGCTTTTTAGCCACTACAGCAAGGGTTTCTCTTCTTACAAGATGTGCGCGAAGTTCCGTGAGCTGTCCCTCATTCATCAGAGGAAATCGTCGGAAAAGCTCATCTGCAATAACAAAGCCTAGAACCGAATCTCCAAGAAATTCTAACCTTTCATAACATGGTATATCGTGGTCTGGAAACTCATGAAAGTACGACGAATGAGTCAAAGCCTCATCTAACAGTCTGCGATTTGCAAATCGCACATCTAATTTTTCTTCAAACCCGTCGGTCATTAACATCTTTCCCTTAATCTCGTTTTACACCTGAGGGCCAAGGCGGCTGTGGTCTCTTGATTTCACCAATATTATCCCAAGTGGACATTACTTTCATAAGGTCTTCGTAAATATCCGCTGCTTTCTCCTTAGGTGGATAGATCAATTTCAGGAAGGCCGAGTTGCCGTTGGGGAAAACGAAAGTTGGTACCCCAAATGCTCCATATCTAGTAACGGCTTCAACATGACTACGACCTATGTATTCAATCAAACTAGGATCATTTATCTCTATGCGTAACCGTTCTGTATCTAGACCAGCCCGTTTTGCACAATCCATGAGAATTTCAAGGTCACCAATGTCTTCCCTCGCCTCATGCTTTGCTTCCAGAACGTTTATGTGAAACTGATCGTACAAACCATCGTTCTGTTTCATAGCCGATATGCCAACCTTAAACGCAAGCAGCCCCCGCGTATCCTTATCGGATTGTTCCCAAGCTTTCCACTCAGACCCATCTTCATTACTGTTTATCTGAGCAAGCATGAAAGGCCGCCATTCAATTCTAGGCAAGGCTACACCAGATTCTCTAACTCTTCGCAACCAAACAGTCACGTTATAAACGAATGGTCAGGTATAATCAAAAAAAATTGTAATATTCTTATTATCCATACTCACCTCCCTTCGAGAAAATTGTATTCGCGACCACATTCCAGTGTCAAAGATCTTTCATTACCATGATACAATTTCGGGTATGCCTAATCTATCCAAACACGTAGCAAGAAATCTACTCTTTCTGTTGCACGCTTCAACAACCGAAAGAGTCAAAGATATCATAGATGCGGCTATTAAATTATCCCAGCAGCGTGGCTCGAGGATCTTTTTGGTAGGTGGTACTGTGAGAGATCTACTCCTCAAGCTTAAACCACGTGACTTTGATTTTATCATTGACAATGATCCAAAGGATTTTATTGACGATCTTTGTCCAAAACTTCGAGCCAATAGAGCCTATTATAGCCAATTCAAAACTTCAACCATAACGATAGATGGCCTACGATTCGATTTCGCTCGGGCACGTACTGAAATTTATGACAAGCCTGGCGTACTCCCCAGAATACACGATGCATCTGTAGAAGAGGACTTATACAGACGGGATTTTTCTATCAATTCAATAGCGCTTGAGCTAACTGATCCGAAAAAACCTTGTCTACTAGACCCAACTGGAGGACTTACAGACATAGCCAACAAGGTGGTCCGAATACTACATAGTAGAAGCTTTCTAGATGATCCGACTAGAATCCTTAGAGCCATTAGATACGAACAACGCCTCAAATTCACGATCAACACCAACACCCGAGATTTACTCCTACAAGCTGTAAAAGCCCAAACACTGTCTACGGTCAGCGGTGATCGCATACGTAACGAGATAGATTTAATAATGGATGAACCAGAACGAGCATCAATATTCCTTAGAGCCTCCAGGCTAGGTGTGTTATGTTCACTACACAGTTCCTTATCATGTGGGGATTGGGTTAAGTCTCTGAAAAAAACTGGCGAGGACAAGCTAACGTATATATCGACAATAGCATATAAGTTATCGTCAAACGAAACTGATAGTTTCATATCAATGATTAATGCACCGAAAGACTGGGCCAAAGTGCTAAAAGATATGTCATATCTTTCTCAAAAAGAAACGACTTTAAATGCCCTGTCACTCAAACCCATAGAGATATATCTAATCTTGAAAAATAGATCTATCCATAGTTTAAACGCCTTCAAGCACTCAACAAACCTTAAAACCACTCGCAAGAATATCTGTTTATACCTGGATAAGTATCGTCACATTCACCCATCTATTAATGGCGATCGCCTGAAGAATCTAGGCGTCCCTGAAGGCCCTGATATTCAAATAGTACTAAAAGAAATATTAGCAGGCAGATTAAACGGGACAATATCAACACTCCCAGAAGAGATCCAACTCGCTCAAGCTTATTTGAAATCACAAAAGAGGACATAACAATGGAAATCTCCTGCTCGGTATGCACCGAAAATATTGGAGCACTGCAAGCCGCTACTTGCCATTACTGCGGTAATAAGTTCCACCAACCAAAGGTTGACGCTAAACAGGTCAATTGCGGACGCATAATGAGTTTGGGGGAAATGCTTGCGATCGCATACATATGCCACAACTGCTTAAAAGAAACCGAGGAATAATTCTACTTGAAAGCCTCATTTATAGAACAACACGGGGGGCCTGAGGTCATACAATTCGGAAACCAACCTGAGCCCATAACCGGACCTGGTCAGGTAAAAATACGAGTTAGATGCGCGGCAGTTAATCGATTGGATTTGTACACAAGAGCAGGTGTTCGTGGTCAACGCAAAACCTTTCCACCAGCACATATATTAGGAGGGGATTGTTCGGGTCAAATCGTGGAGATAGGCAAAGGTGTGGGCAACGAACGCATAGATCAAAGAGTGTTAGTCAATCCATTAATAGATAACTGGCACCATCATATGCTTCGGTCGAACAATAAACCCAGATTCCAATTCATAGGTAGTGATTTACAAGGAAGTTATGCCGAATATCTAGTTGTTAATTCGGAAAACGTGCATGTTATAGACAATGCCATATCATTTGAAGAAGCTGCAAGCATACCAACGGTTTTCTTGCCGGTTTGGAACATGTTATGCAATAAAACCAAGTTGCAACCTTGGGAAACCGTCTTAATCTTATCTGCATCGTCCGGGGTCGGAAGCGCGGCAATTCAGGTGGCTAAGAACATAATAGGAGCGACTGTCATAGCCACTACTAGTGACAATTTTAAGTTGACGAAGGCAAAGAATTTGGGGGCAGATCACGTAATCAATTACAACCAAGAGGATATTCTTAGCGAGGTGAAGTCCCTCACGAATGGTAAAGGCGTAGACGTTGTAGTAGATCATGTCGCCGGCAAGTTTTTTAAACCTGCATTAGCCTCCTTAAAGCCTAATGGCAGATATGGAAACTGCGGGGTAACAGATGGATATGAAGTTTCATTGCAAATGGGATTGATATTTACAAAACAAATAAGCATTCATGGAATATTCATGGGTACAAACATCGATATGGATCGAATCGTCACATTGTTGAATCTGGGAAAGCTGAAGGCAATTATAGAAAGGAGCTTTCCTTTAAAAATGGCCGGAGCCGCCCACGAAAGACTAACTAAACGAAACGTATTCGGGAAGATACTATTGACGATCTGAATTTGGTTAGAACAATCCTCTCGGCTTGGATTTCCTTTTGATCTAGCTGTTTTCTCCTAAATCGCTTCTAATTCTACTAACGTAGCGTTTATAGCCACTTGGTCCAACGGCTTAACGAAAACTTTTTTTACCACTCCATCACGATGCGCTTTAATAGTTTGCTCCATCTTCATTGCTTCTATAACGCACATTTCATCCCCTGAATTTACAGCATCACCTGGCTTTACCCTAATAGACAAAATTCTTCCAGACATAGGGGAGGTAATCACACTAGATCCATTGCTTGCAGTAGTTCGAGTATGCTCCAAGCCTATTGGCCTCGAATCTTTTGAAACACTCTGGGAAGCAGATTCGGGCTGAGATACCTGCACCTCGAACACCTCGCCTTCAACGGTAACTCTAGCAATAGAACCTATAGGTTCTTCAATATCTACTGTATACCACCTATCTCCTATTTTTACTCTGACCTGTTTCAACGCCAACCCCTCCTCAGACCAACACGATCGTATAGTTGTTGAGAACGCGCAAAGATCTTCCATGGGCTTGAACCACTAAATTCATGATATCTCGATTGATTCCCATTTTGGGCTGTCACCATTGCTACTGCAGTAGCAGCAGCAATCTCCCTCCCTCGTTTGTCATCATCCTTGCTGATAGGTACAGTCTCTGCAGAAGGTTCAGTCAAGAGCTTCTCTACCAAACCTGTATCGTAAATGCCTTCTACAAACTCTGCACTTGCCAAAACACGCTTTATAAAGGGTATATTTGTCTCCACCCCTTTCACTCTAAATTTACCAAGCGCCTTAATTAATTCTAACCTAGCTGCCTCTCTTGTAGGCCCCCAACACATTAATTTGGCTAAAAGAGGATCGTAAAAGGGACTTACCTCATGGCCCTGAACTATACTTCCGTCTATTCTAACCTTATGGTTCTCTTTGGGTTGGGAAACACTCGAAATCATCCCTGGTGAAGGAAAGAATGTATATGGATCTTCAGCATTTATCCGTGCCTCCATCGCAAAACCACGCTCTTGTATTGCCTTCTGTTTAAACGGAAGTCTTTCGCCGCTGGCAATCCAGATTTGCAATTCAACAAGATCAAAGCCAGTAATCATTTCAGTTATACCATGCTCTACCTGCAGGCGTTTATTAAGCTCTAGAAAATAAATGTCGCCTTCAGTAGAAACTAGAAATTCCACTGTGCCGGCATTTGTATACCCCACGCTCTTTACCAACTTCAACGCATTCTTTATTAATGCCTTGCGCTGTTTTGACTTAATTTTTACCGTAGGAGTCACTTCTACAATTTTTTGGTTGCGTCTTTGTACAGAACAATCCCGTTCAAAAAAATGAACTGTATTCTTCTTTTCATCAGCTAGAATTTGAACTTCTATATGAGAAGCTTGTTCTAGATATCGTTCAAAATATAACCTCGTACTTCCAAAAGAACTGGCTGCTTGGGACCTGGCTCGCTGAATTGTATTATCTAATTCCTGGGCGGATCTCACAATCTGCATGCCGATACCCCCGCCTCCGGCAGCAGCTTTTACCATCAGTGGAAATCCTATTTTAACCGCACGTTTCAGTGCATTTTTATCCCCCACAGCAGTGTTGGTACCAGGCAAAACCGGTATGCCTGCCTTTTTTGCTATCTGTCTGGCTATGACCTTATCTTTCAATTTCTCCAGAACCTCGGGTGTCGGTCCTATAAACTTTATATCATTATCCCTACAGGCTACTGCAAAAGCAGCATTTTCTGACAGGAAACCATATCCAGGGTGAATAGCGTCAACTTTGGCTAACAACGCTATTTCTATGATTTTAACAATATTTAGATAACTTTCAGACGGTGGAGCGGGTCCAATAAGATAAGCCTCATCGGCCATTTGAACATGCATCGCTTTAGTATCAGCTGTCGAGTAAATCGATACAGTGCTGATTCCAAGTTTTTTACAAGTCCGGATTATCCGGCAGGCTATTTCCCCTCTATTAGAAATAAGTATCTTTTTGAACATCTTATAGATTATACACTCTCCATATCTATAGCACTCATGGGTTCACGAATATCACGTGAGTTCATATGCTCCATAAATCGTCTGGACCGTATCTCTCTATCTAACCAAAATCCTGTAGAACTGTCCAAAAGTCGTCTTAGTTCTACAGTAGAACCTAATGGCAATTCTGAAAACAATGTACCACCCTGATCAAATTGTCTAAGAATCTCTACGGATTTAGAGGAAATATTGATGGCTCGTCCCCGGTGACCATTAAGACACTTGCTGCAACAAAGACCACCAATATCAATAATGAAATTGTAGTTGTCACTATTTAGACTAGAGCGACACTCTACACAAGTATAAAGCTCAGGCATAAATCCCGTCACCTTAAGCAAATTAAGTTGAAAACATGAGATCGTCAAATCCTCGATATCTCGATTACTAGACGATTGCAACCCCCTAAGACTCATTAAACTCAGATCAAATAGGGGTCGATTCCCAACTCCAGTATTTGAAAATCCTTCTATCAACTCCATAACAAAAAAAGCTTTAGTCATGCGTGAAAGATCATTTTTCAATTCCGAAAAACTTTCTAAATTTTGGGCCTGTTTAATAATATCCATATCCCTTGATTTATACAGAGCAAGTTCCACCCTGGTCAGCGGGCTCAAATGCCCTCCTATCCTACTTGTAAGTTTCCTGGAACCATACGCCATAGCCTTCAGCTGAGCTCCACCTGATGTGAGCGCAGTTACGATTGTATGTCCCTCGCCATATGGCGAAGCTTTCAATATTAAAGCCTCTGTCTTGTGATGCCTTTTTAGCATGTGGGAGTTTACAGTTCCCTACGACCATGAAAAGCTCTGCTCAATGTCACATCGTCGGCATATTCCAAATTCCCACCGACTGGAAGACCACGGGCCAAGTTAGTGATCACAACACCAAAGGGTGACAGTAAACGATGTATATACATAGCAGTAGCATCACCTTCTAACGTAGGATTTAGAGCAATAATAATCTCGGATATATGATCAGATTCTAATCGAGATAACAGATCTCTGATTTTTAAATCGTCAGGCCCTATTCCATTGATAGGCGATATAAGCCCGTGCAAAACATGGTATTGTCCTTTGTAAAATCCGGCCCGTTCCAGTGCTAATACATCCAAGGGTTCTTCAACCAAACATATTGTGTAGTGATCACGAGTGGAACTACTGCAAATTACACATGGATCTATTTCCGTCAGGTTTTGACACCTGGAACAAAAAATAATAGTTTGTTTTACCCCCAAAACAGAGTCAGCTAACAGGCGAGCCTCCTCTTTAGGCATTCGTATAATGTAATAAGCAAGACGCTGAGCGCTTTTGGGACCAATGCCAGGCAGCCTATTAAACGCTTCAATTAACTTTATTACGGGCTTTGGAGCTGGAATATTCGTATCCATGAGCACACTGTACCTCAAGAAATGTCAAAGGACTAGGCCGCAGACAATATTGTCCCAGTTATTTAATCAACAGGCGTATCGTTTTTTTGTTTTTGGCCATATTACATAAAATTATACTCAAACAATTTGTTGATACCTTGATTACTTTTGACGGTGCGTCCTAACTACTCTCTCACCTGACCATCACCAAAAACTATCCATTTATAGCTAGTTATTTCCTTTAATCCTAGTGGCCCTCGAGCATGAAGTTTCTGAGTGCTAATCCCAACTTCTGCCCCCAGACCAAATTGTCCACCATCATGGAAATACGTACTTACATTAACAAACACCGCTGCTGCATCAACCTGATCTAGGAATTTCATGGCTGCCGAATAATCTTCAGTAACTATAGCCTCGGAATGGCCAGACCCAAATTCATCAATATGCCCGATAGCTTCTTCTAAAGAATCCACTACTTTAATTGCTATTATAAGGTCCAAAAATTCCTTTCCAAAATCCTCTGGCTGAGCTTCTTTTAGACGAATTTGATCGTTGCATGGCCCTAGTACTGCCAATGATCTATTATCACATCGCATTTCAACTCCTGCCTCCCCCAATCTTTTAGCAATAGCCGGAAGAAAGGTGGGAGCAGATTTAGAGTGTACTAGTAAGGTATCAAGAGCATTACATACTGAGGGTCTCTTTACCTTGGCGTTCATTACTATATTTCGAGCCTTACACTCATCTACTATTCTATCTACATAAGTATGACAAACTCCAATGCCACCCAAAAGAACCGGCATCCTGGCATTATTCTTAACAAAGTTGATAAATTCGCTTCCGCCCCTAGGTACCATAAGATCTATATAATCACTCATTTCCAACAATTCATCTACCAATGAACGATCCGTACCATCTACAAACTGCACTACGTCTTTGGACAATCCGGTTCGAGAAATCGCTTCTTGTATTAGACGTGTCAATATTCTGTTGGAGTTAATCGCCTCTTTACCACCTCTCAATATACAAGCGTTACCCGCCTTTAAACTCAAAGCAGAAATATCGATTGTAACGTTAGGTCGATTTTCAAATATCGAGCAAATTACTCCTAAAGGAACTCTCCTTTTCCCAATCACCATCCCATTGGGCCGAGTATCCATATCAAACAGTTCTCCTACAGGATCGGGTAGCGTAGCTATCTGCCGTACCCCTTGTGCCATGGAATCTATACGACTATCTGTTAAGACAATCCGATCCCTTTCGGATTCTGAAAGTCCAAATGACTCTACCCCTTGAATATCTCTTAGATTCTGTTCCTTTATAACTTCTTTGTTATTCAATAGATTGTCAGCAATCGCATAAAGAGCCTCATTCTTTAGCTCACTTCCAGCTCTGGCAATTTCCTTTGAAGCAACACGAGCTCGCCTACCATAATCGTTTGACCCTGACGATAAACTTCCCATACCAACCGATCTCCTTCTAGAGAATTCTTGTAGTCCTTATGGAATCATGGCCTGTATCAAGTAGTAGCACAGCATAACAACTCCATCAATGAGAAACAAAAATAGTTCCTATATCTTCACCCTTATCCAATCTGCAAATCACATCTGGCATACGACCATCACATATTATTACTGTAGTACCTGCCTTCGTCGCTATTCTAGCCGCTTCTATCTTGGTACGCATACCACCTCGTGACCATGGATTACTATGTTCACCTACTATGGATTCATGTATGTTATCTATGACCTTCACGACTGGCACACGTTTAGCACTAGAATCCAACCTTGGATCCTTAGTCATGAATCCATCAGAATCGGTTAGGATTGCTAGAAGATTAGCCTTCACTAGACTAGATACGATAGCAGAAAGCATATCGTTATCCCCGAAAACGTCACCAATCTCGTCTATAGCAACGACATCGTTTTCGTTAATTATCGGAACTATNCTTCGTTTAAGTAAAGTTTGCAAGGTNTCCAAAACAAATTGNGATCTTTGCCTATCATATAAATCATCGCGTGTAAGCAANACCTGNGCTATACCTAGCCCCTGTTTCGCAAAGAGNTNGCTATANGTATTCATGAGATGATTTTGCCCAACNGCGGCTAAAACCTGCCTGTNGTGGACGTCAGGTAGATCCCCTATTTCTNCTAAGAATTCTCTACCAGCNGCTATGGCACCAGAGGTTACTAATAATATCTCTGCCCCACTCCCATGAAGCAGGGCGATTTGTTTGACTAACCCGCCCATTATCGTTTCGTCTAGTTTACTAGTTCCACCAGTCAAAACCGTGGTTCCAGCCTTCACAACTAACCTTTTGTAACGTACCAAAAAAATATCCTCTGCTAAACCTTTTTATCCACGTTTACAAGCTCCGCGGGACTATCTTAGCCCCGGTTTAATTTTAACAGTGCTAGATCCCAGGAGAAAGAACATTGAACTAATCCTTATAATACGTATAGAATTGGTCGCAGAGATGCTTATTTTCTAACCGATTTATACTTCTTTCTTAGAAAGAGGAGTTCTTGCCATCCTAGGTAGCCTCTCTAACATATTAGAAAAAACTCCTGGGTTTATGTCCCTTACAAAGAGAATGACCCATCAGCGTCGCACGTCCGTTAGATTGCCTCCTGGGGCAAAACCACTTTTCATAGCCGCATTATGGAAACACCTAAAACGACCCTTCTTAATTGTGACGTCAAGTGGTGACGAATCACGAAAACTATCTGAACAAATTGGAACATACCTTGAAAATGACTCATATGTTTCGATCTTTACAGAAACAAATCTTACGCCTTACGAGCGACTTTGGGCCGACAACTCCACTAGTAATGATAGACTGACAGTCTTAACTTCTCTGATGAGTCCCGACCATAAATATCCACCGTTGATTGTTACGTCAATTGAGGGCTTAACCTTCAAAACTATTTCAAAAACTGTCTTGAAGAAACATTCCATGAAATTAGCCAAGGATGCAACGATACGAGCAACAGATGTACAAGAACAATGGGCAAGAATGGGTTATAGGAAGGATGATTCTGTGCAAATCCCTGGAACTTTCAGTCAGCGCGGTGGGATACTAGACATCTTTCCATCCAATTTGAGATTGCCAGTACGAGTGGAATTGTTGGGCAACAAAATAGATGTATTAAATAATTTTGATCCATCAACCCAACGATCTATAAACTCTGTAGAATCCGTTCTTATTAGCCCAGCCTTAGAAATATTGCCATTGGAATCCTCCCCCCAACGAATTGACTCCTACATTTCTGACATGGATTTCAAGCGATGTAGCACATTCACTAAGAGTAGAGTTATGGAGGATATCACAGAAATATTTTCTGGTAATACCCAGAGTCAGGCATATCTATACAACGGGCTTATCAACACCGAATCCATCCTTAATCACCTCTATGATAACCATATAGTGATCTTCGATAACGAAACCCATATCTCATTATCGGGAAACTCGCTCGACTTGCGTAATGAAAAGCTAAAACTGGATAGGGAGATCAGAGGAGATATACCAGAAAACTTTCCAGATCCTTACTTCAAATGGAACACGTTAATTAAGGATTTATCAAGTTACCAACAGATTGATTTAGGCTCACTTAGCGCAACCGCTAGCAATATGGGATTTAGGTCAACACCTGAATTTATCAGTAGAACCGACGACCTTAGTCATGCCATTAGCGAATCCGTAGAGAAAGATTCCTTAACCATAATGGTAACTCGGTCGCCCAGACGTATTCAGGAAATTCTTACAGATCACTCTATACCAAATATCATAGATACTTATCCGAACGATCTTTTGGACAAAAGGGCAGTCCACATTATAGCGGGATCGTTACATCAAGGGTGGCGGTTTGGCTCAGATAAGAATAAGACTATGCTTCTGACAGACTTAGAGCTATTTGGAATTACAAGACAACCTACCTACCAGAAACGAAAAAAATTCAAGAAAGCTCTCATCCCTATGGAACTCCACACAGGTGACTACATAGTCCATGAAAATCATGGTATAGCCAAATTTACAGGTACTGCCAATATGGAAACTAATGGAGAAATTAGGGAATATGTAGTCCTGGAGTATGCGGAAAACGATAAACTTTATTTACCAACGGATCATCTGGATCTCATAAGTGCATATCTATCTAATAGTGATACCCCCCCTAGGTTGAGTCGTCTGCACACAGCAGATTGGTCAAGGGCAAAAGCCAGAGTTAAGGCATCAACACAAAAAATGGCTAAGGAATTACTAGATTTGTACGCCGAGAGAGAAATATCACAAGGCCATAGCTTCAGTCAAGACACCGTCTGGCAAGAGGAGCTCGAGAGTTCATT